>JADJUP010000015.1 GCA_016716965.1 Sulfuritalea sp.
GGCAGGACTTGAAGTCTTCCGGTGCCGTGGCGGCTTGATAGGTGATTAGCGGGCGGGAATTCGATGGGAACGCGGGAGCCGGCGGACTTGCGGTCGGCCAAGAGCACCGTCAGCGCCTCGGGCGAATTCACCAGGGCCGACATTTTGGAGACCAGGGCCATCGGCAGTTTTATTGCGCGTAGCGGGGTGCGGGCTAGGAGCGGCACGGCGAAGGCGTTGAGCCGCTCGACTAGGGCTGGGATGGGGAAGCGGGAGATCAGGGCGTTGACGCGGATGTCGAGCAGATCGAGGAAGCACATGCCGACCACGCCTTTGACGGCCGGCTCCAAGCAGGCGACCTGGTAGCAGAGCATGCCGCCGGCGCTAAGGCCGTAGAGCACGACAGGGTTTTGCCGTCGCGCGCCTGTTCGGCGGCGATTAGCTTGCGCGAAAACGTCGATCCAGTCTCATAGCGGATGCTGTCCTCGTTGTTCTGCGACACGCCATAGAGCGGCATGTCGATGGCCACGACTTAATCGAGGCGGGCGAGGGGGCGCCGACGATCATCGACGCGAAACAGACGGCCCGTTGGTGCCGACGCCGTGGTGCAGGATCACGCGGGTCGCCGGGGGATTGAGCGGGCGGTCGAGGTGGAGGGGGCTCTTGCAAGACTGCGAACTCCTCCTCTGTCGGCTGACGTTCGAGGTCGTCGTAAGCCGGATGGTCAGCAAAAAGCGAAGGTGGGAGTTCCTTGCGTGACCGAGACAGTAGTGTCGTTTTGGTGCATAGTCAATAGACTCAAAAGTTATTTATCGCCAGAATCCTAACGGTGGGCGGTGGCCAGGCCCTAGTGTATGGTTACGTTTGCCTAACGGCTCAGTCTAGGGCATTTTCGCGACGCCGCCAACTTGCGCTGAGGCTACAGGGTTCTATCTGCCGCCTGAGTCAAACTTGACTGGCTGGATCAGCAGGTGAACTCCGTAACCTCGACCGCCGCTTTCAAATGGCATGCCCTGGCGCCGCTGGCCTAATGGCTCCAACCGCTGCATTTCTGCCGTTGTGGCTGAAATCCGGTACTTCAGTTCAGGGCACGAAGCTGCTGCACCGCACCCGATCCCCCTCGCGTCTCAGCGCCCGGGCTTCTCCAGCAGCCGCGAAATCTGCGCGTCCTTGTCCTGCCACAACTGCCTGACCCAGACCGCGAAGGCTTCGCGCGTCGCCGGGTCGGCGGCGTAGTCGCCCTGCATCAGGTGCTCGGGCACCGGCAGGCTTTGCACGCGGACGATGACGCGGCGCAGGCGGCCGCAGAGGAAATCCCAGAAATTCGGCGCGCCATCGGGGGTAGACGATGGTGACATCGAGGATGGCGCGGAACTTGTCGCCCATCGCGTTGAGCGCCAGCGCGATGCCGCCGGCCTTGGGCTTGAGCAGGTGGCGGTAGGGCGATTGCTGTCTGGCGTGCTTGGCCGGGGTGAAGCGCGTGCCTTCGAGGAAGTTCATCACGCTGGTCGGGATCAGGGCGAATTTTTCGCAGGCGCGACGGGTGGCGGCCTGGTCCTTGCCGCGCATTTCGGGATGCAGCTTGAGGTACTCCTCGCTGTGGCGGCGCATGAAGGGGAAGTCCAGCGCCCACCAGGCCAGGCCCATCACCGGCACCCACTTCAACTGGTCCTTGATGAAGAACTTGAGCAGCGGGATGCGCCGGTTGAACAGGTGCTGCAGGACGAAGATGTCGGCCCAGGACTGATGGTTGCTGTTGACCAGGTACCAGTTGTGGGGATCGAGCCCGGCGATGCCTTCGACATCCCACCCGGTACGCTGGGTCAGCGTCATCCAGCCGCTGTTGCCGGCGATCCAGGCTTCGGCGATGGCCACCAGCAGCGGGTCGATGAGCAGGCGGACAGCCTTGAACGGCAGCACCAGCCGGACGATGGCGAACGCCAGAAGGATCGGCACCCAGAAGAACACGTTGAGCGCCAGCAGCAGGAAGGCGATGGCGCCGACCAGCGGCGCCGGCAGGAAACTCAGCATGTCGGACTGCCTTTCTTCATGCCGCGGCTTCCTGCCAGCGGCGCACCTCGATGCCGCTGCGCGTGTAGCTGTCTGGCCCGGCGCATATCAGCCGCGGATGGCTGGCTGCGCCGTCCGCCACCGCCAGCCACTTGCGCAAGCCCTTGAGCAGGTCGTCGGTAACCGTGGCCGACGACTTTATTTCGATGGGGTGCAGGCCTTCCGGCTCGTCGATCAGCAGATCGACTTCGAGGCCGACGTTGTCGCGCCAGAAAAAGAGGTTCGACGGAAAGCCGGAATTGAATCGTGCCTTGAGAAACTCCGCGACGATCAAGGTCTCGAACAAGGCGCCGCGCAAGGGGTGAATGGCAAGCTGCCCCGTGGTTTGGATTCCCATCAGCGATACCGCCAGGGCAACATCGATGAAGTAGAGCTTGGGCATTTTGACCACGCGCTTGCCCAGGTTGCGATGGTGCGGTTGCAGAAGATGGACGATGTAGCTGGCTTCAAGCACGGACAGCCAGGCGCGAGCCGTGCTTTGCGCGACACCGGTATCTTGCGCCAGGCTGGCCAGGTTGAGCAATTGCCCGGTGCGCCCGGCGCACAGCCGCAGGAAGCGCTGGAACGCGGACAGGTCATGCACCTGCGTGATCTGCCGGACATCGCGTTCGAGGTAGGACATGGTGTAGTCCGCCAGCCAGCGCGCCGGATTGAGCGGCCGTGCATAAAGCGCCGGATAGCCGCCGCGCAGCAGCATGGTGTCCAGGTCGCTGGGCAGCTGACCGGCCGCATTCAATTCGGCGATGGACAGTGGCAGCAATTGCACCAGCGCGGAACGCCCGGCGAGGCTCTGGGTGATATGCGCCATCAGTGCAAAATTCTGCGAACCGGTGAGCACGAAACGCCCCATCGTACCTGCGGCATCGACGTCCGATTGTATCCATGACAACAGGGCCGGCACATGCTGCACCTCGTCGATGATCGCGCCCGACTTCCAGCGCGCCAGGAAGCCGCGCGGATCGCTGGCGGCGAATTCGCGTTCGTCCGGCGTTTCCAGCGAGACGTAGGGCTTGTCGGGAAAGGCCGCGCGGGCCAACGTGGTTTTGCCGGACTGGCGCGGTCCGGTGAGGGTAATCACCGGATAGCCGAAGCGAATGTCGTCGAGTAATGCAGCTGTCGCGCGCGGGATCATGTCCTTACAATTCCACGAATTATTCGCAGTATTGTAAGAACTTGGGCGGGCGCTGTCCAGCCCGAAATGCAAGAGGCCAGAAAGCGTCGCCCGCTCAACGCGGCTTTTGCGGCGAGTACTCCTGGCGCAGGATGTTCTTCTGCACCTTGCCCATGGCATTGCGCGGCAGTTCGTCGACCAGATATACCCACTTGGGCACCTTGAAGTTCGCCAGTTGATCCTTGATCGCCGCGATTATGCCGGACTCGGTCAGGGCGCGGCCTTCGGCAGTCTTCTGCCGCACCACGACGGCGGTCACCGCCTCGCCGAAATCGGGATGCGGCAGGCCGATCACGGCCGACTCGACCACGCCGGGCATGGCGTCGATCAGCTCCTCGATTTCCTTCGGATACACGTTGAGTCCGCCGGTGATCACCAGGTCCTTGGAGCGGCCGCTGATCACCACGTAGCCGTCGGCATCCCAGCTGCCCACATCACCGGTCTTGAAGAAACCGTCGGCGGTGAATTCCTCCTTGGTCTTTTCCGGCATGCCCCAGTAGCCGAGGAAGACGTTGTCGCCCTTGACCTGGATGCTGCCGACGCTGCCGCGCCGGATCGCCGTGTTGCCGGCGCCGACTATTCGCAGTGCGGTGCCCGGCAGCGGGAAGCCGACGGTGCCGCCGCGCCGCTCGCCCTCGTAGGGGTTCGAGGTGAACATGCCGCCTTCGGTCATGCCGTAGCGTTCGAGGATGGTGTGGCCGGTGCGCGACTTGAATTCGTCGAAGGTTTCCTTCAGCAGCGGCGCCGAACCGGAGATGAACAGGCGCATGCTGCGGCAGGCCTCGCGCCCGAAGGATGGCTCCTGCAGCAGGCGCACGTAGAAGGTCGGCACGCCCATCATCACCGTGGATTGCGGCAGCAGGCTCATGGCGCGCGCGGCATCGAACCTGGGCTCGAAGAACATCGCCGAGCCGTTCAGCAGCGCGCAGTGGCAGGCGATGAACAGGCCATGCACATGGAATATCGGCAACATGTGCAGCAGCACGTCGTCGGGCCGGAAATGCCAGTACTTGTGCAGCGTCCTCGCGTTGTGCGCGAGGTTGCCGTGGGACAGCATGGCACCCTTGGAGCGCCCGGTGGTGCCCGAGGTATAGAGGATCGCGGCGAGGTCGGCGGCGCTTCGCTCCACCGTGTCGAAGCGGTCCGCATGCGGGGCCGCCGCGTCGATCAGCGAACCGCGCCCGGTGTCATCGAGTTCCAGTACATGCGCCACGCCGGCGAGTGCCGCGATGTCGGCGGCCAGCGCGCGTGACTGCGGCCGGCAGACGAACAGCCCGGGTTTCGCATCCAGCAGGAAGTACTCCAGTTCGTGGCGCTGGTAGGCCGGGTTCAGCGGCAGGAAGACCATGCCGGCGCGCAAGGCGGCGAGGTAGAGCACCAGCGCCTCCGGCGATTTTTCCACCTGCGCGGCGACGCGGTCGCCGGGCTTGAGCCCGAGCGCGACGATCAGGCGGGCGATGCGCGCGCTGGCACGCTCGACATCACCGTAGGTCCACACCCGGCCATCGGGCAGGATCATGCAGGCGGCAGCCTTGTCATCCGGAAAATGCGCGGCGAGCAGGCGATAGAGGTTCTTGTTCATGAGTCCTTGGTTTCCGTGGTTCGTTTTGCCTGGGCGCATTCGGCTTGCGACCGCACACACCCGAAACATCCCAGGGCGGAGCTGCCATGGTCCATGCGCGCGCTCAACCCATCACCGTCGCCGGCAGCCATGTGGCCAGCCCGGGAAAGATGCACAGGAGCAGGATCGCCACCACCATGCAGCCCATGAAGGGCAGCGCGCCCCTGAGGATCGTCTGCAGCTTGATGTCGGGGGTGATGCCGTTGATGACGAACAGGTTGAGCCCCACCGGCGGGGTGATCAGGCCCAGTTCCATGTTGATGGTCAGGACCACGCCGAACCAGATCGGATCGAAGCCGGCGGCGAGTATCACCGGCATCAGTATCGGCGTGGTCATCAGGATGATCGCCGCCGGCGGCAGGAACATCCCGGCCCCCAGCAGGAGGGCGTTGATCGCGGCCAGCACCACCCACTTGTTAACCTGCAGCTCGGCGATGGATTCGGCCACCGACTGCGTGACCTGGAGGGACGACATCATGTAGCCGAACAGGATCGAGGTGCCGATGATCATCAGCAGCATGCCGGATTCGCACAGGCCGGCGCGCAGGATCACCCACAGCTCCATCGGCCGCCAGACGCGATAGATCACCATCACCATCACCAGGCACAGCATGGCGCCCACCCCGGCCGCCTCCGAAGGCGTCGCAATGCCGCCATACAGCGAATACACCACGCCGACGATGACGGCGATGAAGGGCAGCAGGCGCGGCAGCAGTTCGAGCTTTTCCTTCATCGAATAGATGCGGTCGCTGTCGACCAGCCGGGTGCCGCGCTTCCAGCTGATGAACAGCGCCCAGACCATGAACAGGACGGTGAGCAGCAGCCCCGGAATGATGCCGGCGATGAACAGGCGGCCGATCGAGGTTTCGGAGGCAATGCCGTAGAGGATCATGGTGATGCTGGGCGGGATCAGGATGCCCAGCGTGCCGCCGGCGGCGATGGCCCCGGTGGCGAGGTCGTCGTCGTAGCCGCGTTTGCGCATTTCCGGGATGCCCATCTTGCCGATCGCGGCGCAGGTGGCCGGCGATGATCCGGTCAGTGCGGAGAACAGCGCGCAGGCGCCGATGTTGGAGATCACCAGCGAGCCGGGCACGCGGTGCAGCCAGCGCGCCAGCGCCTCGTAGAGATCGGAGCCGGCGCGCGACGAGGCCACGGCCGCCCCCATGATGATGAACATCGGCAGCGATACCAGCGTGAAATCGTTCAGCCCCGCAAACACCGTTTCCGGCACGAAATGCACGCTGCGCCAGCCGTCGAACGCCAGCATGAAGCCAAGCGCCACGGCGCCGAGGCCGAAGGCGATCGGCAGGCCGGTGGCCAGCACCAGCAAGGTGGCGACGACGATCAGCAGGCCGATGATGAGCGGGCTCACAGCTTGTCCTCCGCGGTCAGTCCGAAGGGTGGCGTGCGCTGCGTCAGCACCAGCCATATCTCGCTCAGAAACTGCAGGCAGAGCAGGCCCAGGCCCAGCGGCACCGACAACATGGGAATCCACATGCGCGCCTTCCAGATCGAAGGCGTGGTCTGGCCGCTGGTCCAGGCCTCCCACCACCACGGAATCGCGCCGTAGAGGAACATGGCGCAGAAGGCCAGCGCCACCAGGCTGCCGATGAAATGCAGGCGCCGGCGCGCCGAAGTGGCCAGCATCAGCGGCACCACATCGACGCAGACATGGCCGCGCGACAGGAGGATGTAGGGCGCACCGAGGAAGGTGGCCGCCACCAGCGAGAAGGTGACGAACTCCGTCTGCCAGATCGATGACTGGCCGAGCACCGCACGCACGAACACCATGTGGCAGACCACGATGATCGAGACCACGATCAGCCCGGCCGAGAACACGCCGAAGGCGCGCGACACGGCGTTGACCGCCGCTACCCAGGCGGGTAGCGGCATGGTTGGATTACTTGACACTCAGCGCCTTCTCGATCAGCTCCTTGCCGCCCGGTACCTTGTCGGCAAACTGCTTGTAGGAGGTCTTCTGCGCCACGCCGCGCCAGGCCTCGGCCTCGGCGTCGGTGAGGGTGACCACCTCGACCTTGTTGGCCTTGAAGGTTTCCACCATCTTGTCGTCGAGCTTCTTCGATTCCCGCTCGAAGTAGTCTTCGGCCTTCTGCGATGCGGCCATCAGCGCTTTCTGCTGGGCCTCGTTGAGGCCGTTCCAGGCCTTCTTGGAAATCAGCACCGGCTCGTACATGAACCACAAGGCGTTGTCGCCGGGAGCGGTGACGCACTTGAGCTGCTCGTAGAGGCGGAAGGAAACGAAGCTGCCGGTCGACGTGTCGGTGCCCTGGGCCACGCCCTGCTGCAGCGCGTTGTAAACCTCGTTGGACGGGATCGAAACGATCGACGCGCCGGCGCCGGCCCACATCTGGGCGAAGGTGGCGCCCGCCGAGCGCACCTTCATGCCTGCAGCATCCTCCGGCTTCTTGATGCATTTGTCCTTGCCGCCGAATGCGCCGGCAAGCCAGGCGTCGGCCAGCACCTTGACACCGCCCTGCTCGATGATGGCCTTGATGTCCTTCATGAAGGCCGAATCGTTGATGCGCCGCGCGTGGGCATGGCCCTTCACCAGGCCCGGCATCAGGGTGGCGCCGAACTGCGGATGGAAGCCCGACGCATAATCGAGCGGAAAGGAGGTCATGTCGATCTGGCCGGTCTGCATGGCTTTCCACTGCTCCTGCGCCTTGACCAAACTGGAGCCGGGGAACACCTTGATTTCGAGCCCGACCTTGGCCGCGGCGACATCCCTGGCGATCATCTGCACCATTTCGTCGCGCACGTCGCCCTTGCCGCCGGGGAACTGGTGCGAGGCCTTGAGCGTGATGTCGGCGGCGGCGGCCGGCGCCGCGATGGCGGCGGCCAGAAGCACGCCAAGGGCCGGAACGAGGCGCATCCGGCGTGCTGCGTTGACGACGGGTGCGCTCGCTTTCGAGTCAAGCTGCTTTGGCTTCATATGATTCTCCTCACTCTGGTTATGGATCCGAAATGGTTGCCACCTGTCATGGACAGGAACTCCGTGGCACTTGCTACATCCGCGACGTCGCCGCGCGGGCTACTTTGGCCGCGCCAGCCGCCGGACGGCGGCCGAGTTGGCGATGGCGCCCTCGCGGGCAAAGTTCTCGACGTTGTGTTCCAGCTCGTCGAGGTCGTACAGGTAATTCACCATGACGCCGATGGACTGCTTCAGCCCCTTGGCCGAGGCGTCGCCGAGCGGATTGATGCGCTCGATGCGGGCGCCGTTGCCGAGATGGAAGCGCGCCACGGGATCGAGCGGCAGGCGACCGTCGCCGCGGCTGGCCTTGGCCAGCGTCAGGTAACGCGCCGCCAGTTGCGCGAGGCCCTCGTTGGTCCGGCGCGCCGTCGCGAGATCGCGGGTCCATTCGCCGGACACCAGCGCGCCGAGTTCGGCATCGGGCAGGTCGGCCGCCAGTTCCTGCGGATTCCTGCGCAGCCAGGATGCAAATCCCGGCAGCGGTGACAGCGTGGCGAAGTGGCGCAGCTTCGGAAAATCCCGCTGCAGGTCGTCGATCACGCGCTTCAGCAGAAAATTGCCGAAGGACACGCCGCGCAGGCCGGCCTGCGTGTTCGATATCGAATAGAAGATCGCGGTATCGGCGCGGCGCGCGTCGAACACCGGCGCCTGCTCATCGAGCAGCGCCTGCACGTTGTCGGCGAGGCGGTCGGTGAGGGCCACCTCGACGAAGATCAGCGGCTCCATCGGCATGCGCGGATGGAAGAAGGCGTACAGGCGGCGGTCGGAATCGAGGCGGTTCTTGAGGTCGGTCCAGGAACGGATCTCGTGCACGGCTTCGTACTCGATCAGCTTTTCCAGCAGCGCGGCCGGCGCATTCCAGGTGATGCGCGAAAGTTCGAGGAAGCCGACGTCGAACCACGCCGCGAGGCGCGATTCCAGCTCGCGGTCGAGCGGCGCCAGCTCGGCGTCGTCCTCCAGGTAGCGCAGCAAATCGGCACGCAGGTCGACGAGGAACTTGACGCCCTGCGGGATGGCGTTGAACTGCGTGAGTATGCGGATGCGCGCCGAGCGCAACGCGGCGCGCAGGTCGGCCTCGGCATCCCACTGCGCGGCCGTTCCCACCGCCGCCTGGTAGGCCTGGTGGGCGTCCGCCACACGCGCCGGATCGGGACCGAATTCAAGCGAAATCAGGCGCAGGAAAGCGTGGCGGCCTTCGTCGTCGAGCCCGAGGTAGGTCTGCGCCAGCGCCGCCGCGCGGGTGCGCGTCGACACCTCGCCGCCCTTGGCCTCGGCGCATTCCGCCAGCAGCCGGCGCCAGTCGTCGAGCTGGCGCGGCCGGGGGCCCGCCGTGTGGCGGGCGCCGACTATCGAGCGCAGGCGATCGACCAGGCCCTCAACCATCGAGCGCCTCCGTTGCCAGCGACATCTCGCGCAGCGCGGCCAGTTGCGCCAGCAGGTGCTGGCGCATCACGCCTTCGGCGGCGTCGGCATCCTGCCGGTGCAGCGCCTGCATCAGCGCGCGATGTTCGGCCAACGAGGCTGCCAGCCGGCCTTCGAGGCGCAGCGAATGGTGGCGCGAGAGCTTCAGCAGTTTCCTCAGGTCGCCGATCACGATCTGCAGCCAGCGGTTGCCGGCGCAACTCTGCATCTGGTCGTGGAAGACATAGTTGGTCTCGTAATAGCGATCCACGTCGCCGGCCGCAGCGTGCTTCTCCAGCTTTTCGTGCAGCGCGTCGAGCGCCTTGAGCTGGGCCGGCGTGCGCTTTTGCGCGACCTCATGGGCGACGCGGCCCTCCAGGGTGGCCATGATGGGAAAGATTTCCTCCAGGTCGCGCAGGCCCAGTTCGGCGACGAAGCAGCCCTTGTGCGGCTGCAGGTCGACCAGCCCTTCCGCGGAGAGCACCTTGAGCGCCTCGCGCAGCGGCGTGCGGCTGATCCCCATCTGCTCCGCCAGCAGCGCCTCGTCCAGGCGCTGGCCCGGCAGCAGCGCGTGGTTGTAGATGCGCTCGCGCAACAAACCCACCGCCTGTTCGGACAGGGAAGAACGATTGACCTTTGATTTCACGTGGTTTTGTTATTGCATACGATATTTTGTATACAACTTACAGGGCGCTGGACGTCGTCAGTGGCGCGGGCCGGGGGGGGGGGGGGGGGGGGGGGGGGGGGGGGGGGGGGGGGGGGGGGGGGGGGGGGGGGGGGGGGGGGGGGGGCGGGGGGGGCGGCGGGGGGGGGGGGGGGGGGGGGGGGGGGGGGGGGGGGGGGGGCGGGGGGGGGGGGGGGGGCGGGGGGGGGGGGGGGGGGGGGGGGGGGGGGGGGGGGGGGGGGGGGGGGGGGGGGGGGGGGGGGGGGGGGGGGGGGGGGGGGGGGGGGGGGGGGGGGGGGGGGGGGGGGGGGGGGGGGGGGGGGGGGGGGGGGGGGGGGGGGGATTATGTCCGGCACTGGCAAGCGCTACCGGCGGCAGTGAGCGCCGCCGGGGTATGTCACCCGCGATTGAATCACGCGCCAGGCATCAGCTGCGAGAAATCGTCGATCGCCGGATAGTCGCCGGTGTCCTTTTCCGGCTTGGCGGTATCCGGCTTCCTGATCGTCACCAGGTGCGCGATGCCGTACCGCCGTGCGCTGTCGAGCACCGGCAGGCTGTCGTCGACCAGCAGGGTGCGCGCCGGGTCGAAGGGCTCGATTTCGCGCAGCCGCTGCCAGAACTCCTGCTCTTCCTTCGCCGCGCCCAGCGCGTGCGAACTGACGATGGCATCGAAGCGCGGCGTGAGCCCGGTCTTCGCCATCTTCAGCGTCACGCTCTTGTGGTGCGCGTTGGTCGCCAGCACCACGCGGCGGCCGCTGGCGCGCAGCGCATCGAGGAAGGCCGGCACGTGCGGATGGATGTCGATCAGGTGCGCCACTTCCTCCTTGAAGCGCATGATGTCGAGTTCCAGCGCGGTTTCCCAGAAGTCCACCGAGTACCACTCCAGGGTTCCGGCGCGGCCGTGGTAGCGCGCCATCAGTTCCTCGCGTCCGGCCGCCGGCGACATGCCGCGCGCCTCGGCATAGCGCTGCGGCAGGTGCACCTGCCAGAAATGGTTGTCGAAATTCAGGTCGAGCAGCGTGCCGTCCATGTCGAGCAGGACGGTGTCGATCGCGGACCAGTCGAGCGTCGGAGCCATGCCCGGCTCAAGGCCGCAAGTAGGCATAGCCGAGCTTTTGCAGGCGCATCAGTTCGACGTAACCGGCGCGGACCTGGGCGACGCCTTCGACCAGGTCGTCCTTCGTGAGGTGCAGCGATTGCATCGAATTGCCGCAGGCGATGAAACGCACGCCGGTGGCCATCGCATCCTGCACCCCGTTGGCGGTCAGCGCTTCGGCCTTGATCATGCCCAGCCCCGGTCCGATCAGGACCACGGCCACCTCGACCTTGCCGCCCAGTTCTTCCTGCACGTTGTTGATGTTGGCCAGTACCGTGTGCCACTTGCGCGAATCGTCCTCGTTGATCTGGAACACCACGCGCGGCTTCGCCGCCGCCTTGCCGGAGGCCTTCGCCGGAGCGTCGGCGGCGAGCGCCACGGCAGGTGCCACCGCAGGCGCCGCGAGCAGCAGGGCCAGCAAGCCAATGGTGGCGATCGATCGTCTGTGCATGCTGCCGCTCCTTGCCCGCAAGGGGCCTTCGGTTATCCTTGGAGCGTATTACTCTGCCACAAAAAAATCATGGAAAAAATCGATTGCGCCATCATCGGCGCCGGTGTCGTCGGCCTCGCCGTGGCGCGCGAACTTGCCGCGCGCGGGCGCGAAGTGCTGATCCTCGAAGCGGAAGCCGCCTTCGGCACCGGCATCAGCGCGCGCAACAGCGAGGTGATCCATGCCGGCATCTACTATGCGGCCGGTTCGCTCAAGGCGCGGCTGTGCGTCGCCGGGCGCCAGCGGCTTTACGCCTACTGCGCGGAACGCGGCATCGCCCACCGCCGCTGCGGCAAGCTGATCGTCGCCACCAGTGACGCGCAGGGACAACAACTCGGCCGCATCGCCGCCGCGGCGGCAGCCAATGGCGTGGACGACCTGCAGGCGCTGTCGCGCGACGCTGCCCGCGCGCTGGAACCCGCGCTGGAATGCACGGCGGCGCTGCTTTCGCCGTCGACCGGCATCATCGACAGCCACGCCCTGATGCTCTCGCTGCTGGGCGATGCCGAACGCGACGGCGCGGTGCTCGCGGTGAACAGCCCGGTGCGCGGCGGCGCCATGGTCAGCAGCGGCATCGTGCTGGAGGTCGGCGGCGACGCGGAAGACGCCATGCAGTTGCACGCAAGCACGGTGGTGAACTGCGCCGGCCTCGGCGCCCAGGGCGTCGCCCGCCGCCTGCGCGGCCTGCCCGCAGACGCCGTGCCGCCGCTGCATTATGCCAAAGGCAACTACTACTCACTGGCCGGCCGCGCACCCTTCTCGCGCCTGGTCTACCCGGTGCCGGAAGCCGCCGGGCTCGGCGTGCACCTGACGCTGGACCTCGGCGGGCAGGCGCGCTTCGGCCCCGACGTGGAATGGATCGATGACATCGACTACACGGTGGACCCCAGGCGCGCCGACGCCTTCTACGCCGAGGTTCGCCGCTACTGGCCGCAACTGCCCGACGGCGCGCTGCTGCCGGCCTATGCCGGGATACGGCCCAAGCCGCATGCGCCGGGCGCGGCGCCCTGCGATTTCCTGGTTTCCGGCCCCGCCGACCACGGCTGCGGCGGGCTGGTCTGCCTCTACGGCATCGAATCGCCTGGCCTCACCGCCAGCCTCGCGCTCGCCGAGCATGTCGCGCAACGCCTTGACGGCTGAAGGCAAACCAGCACGCAAACCCGTCTCGCATCGCCGCGCCGATGCCAAGCTGCTAGGATATCGCTTCCCCGCAGCCCCTCCCTGCCCCACGATGTCCATGCCGCGCGCTTCCCTGCTGTTTCCCGCCCTGACGCTGGCGCTGCTGCTTGCCGCGACCGACGGCAGTGCGCAGAGCCCGTCGCGCGACGTCAAGCTGGCCGGGATGGGCATCCGCAAATGCACCGAATGGCAGCAGTGGAAGGATGCGCGGAACACCGAATCACGCGCGATGGTGCTGGAGTGGGCACAGGGCTTCATCGCCGGCCACAACATCTACGCCCGCAGCGGCAGCACGACGACCAGCCCCGTGGTCGCCAGCGTCGCGGTGCTGATTCCCCTGCTCGACGCTTACTGCCAGAAGAACCCCGAGCAACGGATCTTTTCCGGCGTGGTCGAGATCACGCAGAGCCTGGGCGGCGCGAAGGTGAATATCACGCCCAAGGCAACGCCGCCACGCGCGCCGCAGCCCGAGCAAAAGGGCCGCCTCGATTCCTGAAGCGCCGCATGCGCGACGCCGATAACGCCAGGGAGTGCATATGACCGCGATTACCCTCAGAACGATCGCCGCGCTGTCGGCGCTGTTGCTGGCGCTGCCGGCGCCGGCCGCGCGGGCGGAAGCCGTCGACTTCCTCGACGAGGTCGTCGCCGAGTATGGCGGCGGCGCTGCGCCGACGGCGATCCACGAACGCGGCACGACCGAATCGACGCGGCGCGGCAAGGGCCCGGTGGAACGCTGGTGGCAGGCGCCCGACCGCTTCCGCATCGACATCGCCTATCCGGGCACGCCGGAGATGCGCCTGCTGCGCGGCGCCGAAGCCTGGCAGCAGGGCCGGCCGGCGGTCGCCGCGATGCACGGCGCGCTGGTACTGCAGGCCGCGCGCATGGCGTTGCCGTGGCGGCTGCGCGACAACGCGCGGCAGGTGGTCGACCTCGGCGAACCGCCCACCGGATTCCGCAAGCCCTTGCGCACGCTGCAGTGGCAGGTGCGGGAAGGCATCCAGCTGATCGTCGAGATCGATCCCGACTCGATGCTGGTGCAGCGTTCGCGCGGCATCCTGACCATCGACCATGCCTCGATGGAGTTCGGCACCATCTACGAAAATTACCGGCGGGTCGACGGCCGCATGGTGGCCATGCTCGAACGCCATTTCGCGATGGGCCAGTACATCGGCAGCACGACGCTGGAAAGCGTCGAGTTTCCCGCCGTGCTGCCGGCGCCGACTTTCGAGCCGGTGCTGCCGCCCGGCAAAACCGTGCGCGAGTTCCGTCCGGCGCCGGTCCTGTCCGGCATCTGACCGGCACGGGAAAGCGATTGGGCGACGCCTCCGTCCACCCCACCGCCGGGAACGCGCCAGCATGGGCGCCGCTCTTCGCCGCCTGGCTGGTCGCCGCCACATCGACGCTGGGCGCGCTGTACTTCGGCGAGGTCGTGGAACTGCCGATCTGCGTGCTGTGCTGGTACCAGCGCATCTTCATGTTCCCGCTGGCACTGATCCTGCCTTTCGGCCTGTTTCCGCCGGACCGCCGTATCATTCGCTCCGCGCTGGCGCTGGCCGTGCCCGGCGCACTGGTGGCGGGCTACCACCTGTTGCTGGCCAGCGGCGTGATTCCCAAACCGCTCAGGCCCTGCGAGCAGGGCATACCCTGCTCGGAAACCGTGATCCAGTGGTTCGGCTTCCTCACCATCCCACTGCTTTCCGCCGTGGCTTTCTCGACCATCATCGCGCTGCTGGTCACGGCGCACCGAAGGAGTAGCACATGAAGCAAAAGAACATTTTCATCATCGCCGCGATCGGACTGCTGGTCGCCTTCATCATCGCCGCGCTGTTGCGCAACGTCGAACGCGAAGAAGCGCCGAGCCCGATCGCGGCGGCACGCACCGAAGCCAAGGCGCCGCCGCCCGCCGCCGCGCCCGCGCCCGCGCCGAAACCCGCGGATGCCGGACCGATGATGGTGCGCCCTCATTCGCCGCTGCTGGGCAGCGCCGACGCGCCGGTGGTGATCGTCGAGTTCTTCGACCCCGCCTGCGAAACCTGCGCCGCCTTTTACCCGATCGTCAAGCAGATCCGCGCCGGCAATCCCGACAACATTGCGGTCGTGATGCGCTACGCACCCTTCCACAAGGGCTCGGCCAAGGTCGTCGCGGCACTGGAAGCGGCGCGCAAGCAGGACAAGTACTGGCAGGCGCTGGAAGCGCTGCTGAAAACCCAGTCCGACTGGGCGGCGAACCACGAAGCCCACCTTGAGCGGATCTGGCCGCACCTGAAAAAGGCCGGCCTCGATGTCGCGCGCCTGCAGGCAGACATGGCCGACCCCGCGATCGCCAACGTGATCAACCTCGACCTGGTCGACGCGCAAGCCTTCCGCGTCAGCAAGACGCCGGATTTCTTCGTCAATGGCAAGCCGCTGCCGAGCTTCGGCCAGGATCCTCTGAAGACGCTGGTCGCGAGCGAGCTGGCGGCGAAGAAGGCCGCAGCGGAGGCGGCGGCGAGGGCAGCGGCAATGCCGACGCCCGTCCCCGTGGTGCCGGCGCCGGCTCCCGCCGTAGTGGCGCCCGTCCCCGCGCCGACGCCGGCCACGCCGCCGAAGCGCAGGGAATCCTGAACCAAAGCGCAGGCCCGGCCATGATCGAACTGCTTCAGTTCCGGCATTCGCCCTACAACGAAAAGATCCGCTGGGCGCTGGACCTGAAGCGCGTGCCGCACCGGCGCCGCAGCCTGCTGCCGGGGCCGCACATGGGCGTGGTGAAGAAGCTCACCGGCCGCACCCAGACGCCGGTGCTGGTGCTGGAGGACGGCTCCGTCGTCGCCGGTTCGGCCCGCATCGTCGAGTGGCTCGAACGGCAGCATCCCGAACCGCGCCTGCTGCCGGACGCGCCCGCCGATCGCGAGCAGGCGCTGGCCATCCAGCAGCGCTTCGACGACGACATCACGCCACGCATCCGGCGTACCGTGCTCGATGCCCTGTTGCGTCGCCCGCGCTATTTCGCTGCCGTGTTCGCCGAAGCCGAATCGCCGCTGAAGCAACGCCTGTATTCATTCATCGTGCCGCTGGCGGCGCCGGTGGTCAGAAAAGGCAACGGAATAACCGGCGCTGCTGCCGTGGCCGACGGCATTGCCGCCGCGCACGAGGCGCTGGATTTCGTCGCGGCACAGGCCAAGGCCAGCGGCTACCTGGTCGGCGGCCGTTTCGGCATCGCCGACATCACCGCCGCGACCACGCTGGCCACCGTGGTTCGACCCGACAACTCGCCGATGCAAAGCCCGCAACCGGTCGATCCACTGTTCGCGGCGCTGATCGCGCCCTTCCGCGAACATCCAGGGGCGCAGTGGGTGCGCGACATCTACGCCCGGCACCGTGTCGCCAGCGCCGACTTCGAAGGACCCAGCCCGTATTGACTAGCGCCCGCCGAAACGCGGCGGCCGCTTTTCGAGGAAGGCGGCGAGGCCCTCGGCATAGTCCTGCGTATCGAGGAAGGCAAAGCTGGCGCGCTTTTCGTCCTGCGTCAGCGGCCCGCCGTCCATCAGACGCGCGATCCACTGCTTGTGCCAGCGCGCCACCAGCGGCGCTCCGGTGGCGATGCGGGCAGCGGTAGCGCGTGCTTCGTCCGCCACCGCGTCATCCGCCACCACGCGCGTCAGCAGGCCCTTGGCATAGGCCTCGGCAGCCGAGAGCAGGCGGCCTTCGAGCAGGATTTCCTTGGCCACGGCCGGGCCGGCCAGTTTGAGAAAGCCCGCCAGTTCGCCGGGATACATCGAGAAGCCCAGCTTCATGATCGGCGCGCCGAACTTGGCGCCCTCGCCCGCGATGCGCAGGTCGCAGGCGCAGGCGATTTCCAGCCCGCCGCCAACGCAGGGGCCGAGGATCGCCGCCACGGTCGGATGCGGGCAGGATTCGATGGCGGCCAGCGCCGCGCCCACCGCCTCGTGATAGGCCAGCGCGCTGTCGACGTCGGCGCGCGCGGTCCTGAATTCCTCGAGGTCGCCGCCGGCGGCGAAGGCCGGCCCCTCGCCGCGCAGGATCACGCAGCGCAGGGATTCGTCGGCCGCCAGAGTCGCCATAATTTCACGCAGGCGGCGCCACATCAGCGCGTTCAGCGCGTTGAGCTTGTCCGGATTGAACAGGGTGACGGTGGCAATGACGCCGTCGCGCTCGCAGAGGATGTCGGGGTTCATTTCAGTCGTGCATCTGTTTGCAGTGGCTGTCCTTCGCCAGTATCAGGATGAAGGCCGCCAGCACCATGGTGACGAACAACAGCGTGAAGCCGGCACGGTAAGCGCCCGCGTCGTACACGCGCGCACCGGCGACGAGCGCACCGTTCCAGCGCTGGTCGAGGATCCAGCCCATCGCCGGCTGCAGCAGCATGCCGCCCAGGAGCGGCCCCATGTTGCAGAATCCCGACGCGGTACCGACGAGGCGCAACGGCACCGATTCCTTGGCCCAGGCGAAGCCGATGATGATGTTGCCCGAGGCGAAGCCGGTCGGCACCAGCAGCAACACAAGCAGCCACAACGGCAGCGGCAGGAAGATGATCGCCGACCAGCCGAACAGCGCCACGCCGGAAGCGATCAGATACAGGGGTTTCCTCATTTGCATGCGTTCCGACCAGCTGCCCAGGGTCGGCCCGCCCAGCGCCCAGGCCACCAGCAGGGTCGAGGTGATCGCGGCGGCGGCCTTCGGGTCCAGCCCATGCACCTGGCGCAGGAAGGGCACGCCCCAGAGCCCGGCGAAGGTCAGCACCGCGCCGGAAAAACCGATCGGCACGGCCGTAAGGATCCACACGTTGCGGTAGGACAGCACCTCCATCAGGCCGCGCCAGAGCGAGGTCCCCGCGTGTCCGCCATGGACGCCCTGGAAGTGGCTGGCATAGCCGCGCTCGACCGGGTCGTCGCGCACGCGCAGCCAGGTCGCGACGCACAGCACGGCGGTCACCGCCGCCGAGACGCCCATCACCGGCCGCCAGCCGAAGGACTCGACCAGGAAGCGCAGCGGCACCCCCGCCACCACGCCGCCGACCACGCCCATCAGCAGCGCCATGCCCGAGGCCAGCGCGTACTGCTTGGGCGCGAACCAGTGGCTGGCCAGCTTCAGCATCGAAACGAAGGCCACCGCCACCGAGGCGCCGATCAGCAGCCGCCCCATGTTGGCCCAGAAAATGTTGGGCGCGATGGCGAACAGCGCCGTGCCCAACGCCGCCACGCCGGCGCCGACCGTGAGCAGGCGTCGCGGACCCCAGCGGTCGGCGATCATGCCGGTGGGAATCTGCATCGCCACGTAGGAGTAGAAATAGAACGCCGACATGTTGCCCAGCGCCGCGCCGCCGATCATGAATTCCGTCATCAACTGGTCGGTGATCACGGCCGGCGCCACGCGCTGGTAGAAGCCGATCAGGTAGAGCAGCGCGCCCAGGCCCCAGACGGACCATGCCAGCGTGGCCGCCGGAAAGGGGGGCGCTCCCCCCGGCCCCGGTTCCGGGAACGAGGGCGATTCGACCAGGCCCGCATTCGCGGACGCAGATGACGGGCTATTCACGCGGCGACGTTCCCCGCCCACCACAACCGCGCCTTGAGGCCCCATGTTGTGGCATAGCCGACGACGCGAAAGCGGATGTTGCCGGCGCCATCGACCACGAAATGCGTCGGCACCCCGCGCACGCGCCAGTTCTGCGCATGGCGGCCGTCGGCATCGACCAGGGCCGGCAGGTCGATGCCGCGTTCCTTCAGGTGCTTCGTCACCGTCGCCGCGTCGCCGGATTGCATGGCCACCGAGATCACGCGATGATCCTTCGCCACCGAAACGATGTTGTCCTCTTCCGCCGTGCACACCGGGCACCACGTCGCCCAGAAGGCAACCAAAGTCACCGTGTCACCAGCGCCGACTTTTACGCTCGTACCGTCCGTCTGCACACCGGCAAGCGGCGGCGCGGCGCCTTCCGGCAGGCCGCGCGTCTGCCAATACTGGGCGCCGAGTATCACGGCGAGAATCAGTGCGGCTTCGAGCAGCCAGCGTTGCCAGCGCTTTGTCGGGAGCAGGGTTTGAATCTTGGAGGAGAAATTCATCGTCCAATAGTAACGGACCCAACCTCTTTTCGCCGCACCGCCTTCCCGCACTTTCCCGTGGCGCTTTCCCCCGAAAACGACAGGCGCCACAAAGTAGTTGAAGCTTGACTGGTTTAATCCACTATTAATTGATATTCTGTTTGCGATGCGCCGTGATCTGTTACACACCGACGGAATCGCGCAGCAACGCCGGCATGCAAGAATTCCGGAAAGGAGGCCTGCAAATGGATACCAACTTCGATTTTCAGGATTGGGCGCAACTGGCGCGGGTTTCTCCCGAAGCCTTCGAAGCTCGCCGCAAGGAGGCCATCGAGGCTTTTCTGGCGGGCTCGTCCGTCGAGCAACGCGGCCTGGGCCGGAGCCTGCAGCGCGAGATTGATTTCGAGATTCGTCGCTCGGATTCGCCGGAGCAGGCTTTCGCGGTAATCGCAAGGATGGTGCGCGACCAGATGGCTTTCCTCTGCGAGGAGCTGGTCAGCCTGAACGAATCGCTGGTCGAGTTCCATGCCTTGACCCGGTCCCGAGCCGCAGTTCTGACGGCAGCGACAATGGCGACGGAACCGGAACCCGAACCGCAGTCAATGGACTCGCGCGGCAGCTAGCGAGTGTGCCGCGGCACATTGTGCGCGGCGCGGCGTCAGCACTGTTCCCAGGGCAGGCCTTCGAAACGCCAGCCATTCATCGAGCCGCGATGGTGGCTGTCGTCGAGTTCGCCTTCAAAACCATGAAGTACGTTGTAGACGGCGGTGAAGCCGGCTTCTTCGAGCGCCTTGCCGGCATCGACCGAGCGATTGCCGCTGCGACAGATCAGCACCACGGGGCGGTCGTGGGCGTGGCCCGCGTACTTTTTCACTTCGCCGACAAAGTGGGGATTGACGTCCCAGTCGGGACCGTCGTTCCAGGAAACGTGCAGCACCCCGGCCGGATGGCCGACGAAAAGGAATTCCATCTCGCTGCGACAGTCGATGAACAGCGCCTTGGGATTGTCGTGGAGGAACTGGGCGGTTTCTTTCGGGGTCAGATGTTGCATGTGCGCTCCTTGTCCGGATGTTTCGATTTTAGCCCAGCACTCCGATGGCCGCGCCGGTGCGGAGCTTGACGGTATCATCGGTCCCGTGAAATCCTTTTCCCGCGCACTCGCCCTGCTGTTCGCGATTGGCCTTGGTGGCTGCGACGCGACCTTGCTGGCCAACCTGAAGCCTGGCAGTTCGAATGCGGCCGACGTGCGGACCCAGTTCGGCGCGCCAGCCGCGGAATGGCCCAATCCGGACGGTAGCGTGACCTGGGAATATCCGCGCGGACCGGAAGGCACGCGCACCTGGATGCTCAAGTTCGACCAGCGTTCCGTTTTGCAATCGATCGGGCAGGCGCTGACCGAAGAAAGCTTTGCGCGCGTCGAAAAGGGCTGGGGCACGGAGCAGGTGCGGCGCCTCCTGGGCAAGCCATCGGGCATGGTCCGCTTCCCGCAGAAGCCGGAGGAGGTCTGGGAATGGCGCATCGATCCGTCGCAACCTGGCAACAGCGCCTGGTTCCACGTGCATTTCGGCCCGGACGGTTTGGTAACCGGAACTTCGCGTCGCGAGGAAGCGCCGGTGGGCGGGCCCGACCAGAACTAGGCGGCGACCGGCCCGCGCAGGTATCATCGCGGCATGAACCCGCTTACCCGCCTGCTCGCTGCACTTGCGTCCGTGCTTGGCTTCTACGGCTGCGACGCGGCACATCTGGCCGACCTCAAACCCGGCATCTCGACCGCGCAGGAAGTGCGCGAACGCCTCGGTGTGCCCGGTGCCGAATGGCCCAACGCCGACGGCAGCGTGACCTGGGAATACACCCGCCAACCGCAGGGCACGCGCTGCTACATGTTGACGCTGAACCAGGGCGGCGTGCTGCAGACCATCGAGCAGGTGCTGACCGAAGCCAACTTCGCGCGCATTGAAAAGGGCTGGAGCGCGGAACAAGTGCGCCGCCTGCTCGGCCAGGCCGCGGGCGAGGTGAAGTTCCCGCTGAAGCCGGAAGTGGTGCGCGAATGGCGCATCGAGCCGACGACGCCGGGCAACAATGCATTTTTCCATGTTCATTTCACGCTCGACGGCTTCGTCACCCACACCTCGCGCCGCGAGGAGCCGCCGGTCGGTTGAACCTTGCGTGGCCGGCCCGGTCGGAGCCTGCCCATTGATGAATTGTCGAAAGGATTCCATGTCATCCCATACCCCTACCCTACGCACCGCCCTGCTTTTCACGCTACTCGCCTGCGGTACCGTGGCCCACGCCGAGCCCGATCTGGCGGCACCTGATGCCGCCGCCGCGGTGGCCGCCGGCAAGATCACGCTGATCGACATCCGCACTCCGCCGGAATGGAAGGAAACCGGCGTCGCCAAGGGCGCGCAGCTGATCAACATGCTGCATCCGCAGGGCGCGCCCGGCTTCACCAATGCCCTGCTGGACAAGGTGAAAGGCGACAAGAACGCGCCGATCGCCCTGATCTGCCGCACCGGCAACCGCACCACGCAAGTCCAGCGCTACCTGCAAAGCCAGGGCTTCACACAGGTGTACAACGTCAAGGAAGGCATGGCCGGCAGCGGCGCCGGCCCGGGCTGGCTCAAGCGCGGCCTGCCGGTGGACAGCTGCAAGACGCAGTGCTGATGCAGCCTTGAGAGTCGGCGCCCGCGCTACGGCGCTATAATCGCGCCTCGCTTCCGAGGAGCGCTGCAAGGTTGGCCTGCCGGCCATCACCCTAGGCTCGGAATCCGTTTTCAACGGCGCTCGCCTGACCTTGGTTAAACCGGGGCTTCGGTGAGCCGCATCGCGAGTCGCGCTCCCCGCCCCGGTCATGGATTGGAGAGACGCATGACCGCAAACCCGACCGACACCGCACGCTGGCAACCCGACCGCAGCGCCGAACTGCGCGCACTGATGGCGCAGCGCATCCTGATCCTCGACGGCGCCATGGGCACCATGGTGCAGCGACGCAAGCTCGTCGAAGCCGACTATCGCGGCGAGCGCTTCGCGACGCACCCCAAGGACCTCAAGGGCAACAACGACCTGCTGTGCCTGACGCGGCCCGACGTCATCGGCGGCATCCACGAGGCCTACCTCGAGGCCGGCGCCGACATCCTGGAAACCAACAGCTTCAACGGCACGCGCGTCTCCCAGGGCGAATATGGGCTGGCGGAACTCGCCTACGAACTCAACGTCGCCGCCGCAACCCTGGCGCGCGGCCTCGCCGATAAATACTCGACGCCGGACAAGCCGCGCTTCGTCGCCGGCGTGCTCGGCCCGACTTCGCGCACGGCATCGCTCTCTCCCGACGTCAATGACCCGGGCGCGCGCAATGTCACGTTCGACCAGCTTGTCGCCGATTACCTCGAAGCGGCGCGCGGGCTGACCGCCGGCGGCGCGGACATCCTGCTGGTCGAGACCGTGTTCGACACGCTCAATGCCAAGGCCGCGCTGTTCGCCATCGAGAAATTCTTCGACGAGGCCGGCAGGCGCTGGCCGGTGATGATTTCCGGCACCATCACCGACGCCTCCGGCCGCACGCTCTCGGGCCAGACCGCCGAGGCCTTCTGGAACTCGCTGCGCCACGCGCGGCCGCTGTCCTTCGGCTTCAACTGCGCGTTGGGCGCCAAGGACCTGCGGCCGTATGTCGAGGAACTCTCGAAGCTGGCCGACTGCATGGTTTCGGTGCATCCCAATGCCGGCCTGCCGAACGCCTTCGGCGGCTACGACGAACCGCCCGAGTCCATGGCCGCCGAAATCCGCGAATGGGCAAGCTCCGGCCTGATCAACATCGCCGGCGGTTGCTGCGGCACCTCGCCCGACTACATCCGCGCCATCGCCCAGGCCTTGCAGGGAATCGCCCCGCGCCGTCCCGCCAGCGCCGACTTTCGGCTGCGCCTGTCCGGCCTCGAAGCCTGCAACATCGGCGCCGAGAGCCTGTTCGTGAACGTCGGCGAACGCACCAATGTCACCGGCTCCAAGGCCTTCGCCCGCATGATCCTCGAAGGCCGTTTTGATGACGCGCTGGCCGTCGCCCGCCAGCAGGTGGAGAACGGCGCCCAGATCGTGGACATCAACATGGACGAGGCCATGCTCGATTCGGTCGCGGCGATGTCGCGCTTCGTCGACCTGGTCGGCTCCGAGCCGGACATCTGCAAGGTGCCGCTGATGCTCGACAGCTCGAAGTGGGAGGTGATCGAGGCCGGCCTCAAGCGCTTCCAGGGCAAGTGCGTGGTCAATTCGATCTCGATGAAGGAAGGCGAGGCGAAGTTCCTCGAACAGGCGCGGCTGGCCCGCCGCTACGGCGCGGCGGTGATCGTCATGGCCTTCGACGAGCAGGGCCAGGCCGACAGCTTCGAGCGCAAGATTTCGATCTGCAAGCGCGCCTACGATCTGCTGGTGAAGGACGGCTTCCCGGCCGAGGACATCATCTTCGACCCGAACATCTTCGCGATTGCCACCGGCATCCCGGAGCACGACAACTACGCGGTGGATTTCATCAATGCGCTGGCCTGGATCAAGGCCAACCTGCCGTACGCGCGCACCTCGGGCGGCGTGTCCAACGTCAGCTTCAGCTTCCGCGGCAACGACGCGATGCGCGAGGCGATCCACACCGTCTTCCTCTACCACGCGGTCAAGGCCGGGCTCACCATGGGCATCGTCAATGCCGGCCAGCTCGGCGTCTATGACGACCTGGCGCCCGAACTGCGCGAGGCGGTTGAAGATGTCGTGCTGAACCGAAAAGTCGCAGGCAAGCCAAACCCGGGCGACACGCTGATCGAGCTCGCCACCCGCGTCAAGGGCGCCGCCAAGGAACAGGTAGTCGACCTCGCCTGGCGCGAATGGCCGGTCGGCAAGCGCCTCGAGCACGCCATGGTCAAGGGCATCACCGAGTACGTGGTGGCCGACACCGAGGAATGCCGCGCCGCGCTCTTCGCTGCGGGCAAGCCGCCGCTGTCGGTGATCGAAGGGCCGCTGATGAACGGCATGAACGTGGTCGGCGACCTGTTCGGCGCCGGCAAGATGTTCCTGCCGCAGGTGGTGAAATCGGCGCGCGTGATGAAGCAGGCCGTGGCCCACCTGATCCCCTACATCGAGGAGGAAAAGCGCCGCACCGGCTCCACCTCCAAGGGCCGCATCATCATGGCCACGGTCAAGGGCGACGTGCACGACATCGGCAAGAACATCGTCGGCGTGGTGCTGGGCTGCAACGGCTACGAGGTGATCGACCTCGGCGTCATGGTGCCGGCCGACAAGATCCTGCACGCGGCGAAGGAACACGGTGCGCAGGCGATCGGGCTGTCCGGCCTGATCACGCCCTCGCTGGAGGAGATGAGCCACTTCGCCTCCGAGATGAAGCGCAATGGCCTGGACGTGCCGCTGCTGATCGGCGGCGCCACCACCAGCCGCGCCCACACCGCGCTGAAGATCGCGCCGAACTACGACGGCCCGGTGGTCTACGTGCCGGACGCCTCGCGCGCCGTCGGCGTGGTGACCAAGCTGCTGTCGATCGACATGCGCGACGGCTATGTCGCCGAAATCGCCGCCGATTACGAAAAGGCCCGCGCCCAGCACGCCAACAAGAAGGGCGTGGCGCTGGTCTCGCTGGCCGCCGCGCGCGCCAATGCAGCGAAGCTGGACTACGCACCGGTAAAACCGAAGACGCTCGGCGTCACTGCGCTGAAGAACCTGGACCTGGCCGAGATCGCGAAGTACATCGACTGGACGCCCTTCTTCCAGACCTGGGACCTCGCCGGCCGCTTCCCCGCCATCCTCGACGACGCCGTCGTCGGCGAAGCCGCACGCAATGTCTTCCGCGATGCCCAGGCCATGCTTGGACAGATCATCGACGAGGATTGGCTGACGGCGAACGCCGTCTTCGGCCTGTTCCCGGTGACGCGCCCGAGAATGGCGAGGACATCGCCTTTGTCGGCGCTGACGGTACGGCCCTGATGACCTGGCACGGCCTGCGCCAGCAGCAGGAGCGCCCCGACGGCAAGCCGCAGCAGAGCCTGGCCGACTTCGTCGCCCCGACCGGCGACTATGCCGGCGCCTTTGCGGTCACCGCCGGCATCGGCATCGAGAAGAAGCTCGCCGAGTTCGAGGCGCAGCACGACGACTACCGCGCCATCATGCTGAAGTCGCTCGCCGACCGCCTCGCCGAAGCCGCCGCCGAGTGGCTGCACCGCGAAGTGCGCGTGAAGTACTGGGGCTATGCGGCGGACGAGACCCTGGACAGCGCCGCGCTGATCGACGAAAAGTATCGCGGCATCCGCCCGGCGCCGGGTTACCCGGCCTGCCCCGACCACACGGCCAAGGGTGGCTTGTTCAGGCTGCTAAACGCCGAAGCCAGCGCCGGCATGGGCCTGACGGAAAGCTTCGCCATGACGCCGGCAGCCTCGGTCGCCGGTTTCTATCTCGCCCATCCTGACGCACGTTATTTCGCCATCACGAAAATCGATCGTGACCAGCTTGAAGATTGGGCGAATCGTGCCCACTATCCGGTTGCAGAAGCCGAAAAATGGCTCGCCCCCTTGTTGTAATCCCCACCCGCGGAGATCCCCATGCCGGAAGCAAACCTGAACCGCCTCAGCTTCAATGAAGCCGTGGTCTTCGTCAAACAGCGCAAGAAGGCCGCGTTCGCCGCGATGCCGGTATTCGGCGACGACGGCGATGACGAAAACGCCACCGCCGAAGGCGCGCGCATCTTCCTGCTGCTGCCCGACGAGGACGAAGGCTGGTCCCTGCGTTTCATCGCCGGGCCGTTCTTTTCCGCCGCCTATGCCGCCAACGACATCATCCCCAACGACGAAATTCCCGATCGCGTGCGCGAACTGATGTTCGTGCCGACGAGTTGCGAGGAGGATTGGCTGACCGACCAGTTGCAGGTGCTGCTGGGCAAGCTGACCCAGGCCGCCGGCATCGGCGAGCAGATGCCGGATTACGAAGCGCAGGCGGCCAAGGGCGCCGGGCCAGAAGCAGTATTTCCGGTGTCCTTCATCGGCGGCCTGAAGAAGCCGCACTGAAATCGACGCCGGCCGAAGCCGGCCGGCGCGGCGGGCAGGACTCCCGCCCTGCCCCCTGCGCGGCGCTTAGCGCTTGAGGCTGTCGGCAAAAGCCTGGTTGATGGTGGCACCGACCTGCATGACCTTCTTCGCATACTGCCCCGGATCGGCGGTGACCAGCCGTTTGTCGTAGCGATACTGCGTACCCTGGGTCCCGCTGAGGCTGGTCAGGCTGTTGGCCAATGCGACGTTGTCGAAGGAATCGACCGACTTCACGGTACCGAATTCGCCGTCGACAAAAAAGGGCGTGTTGAGGCGGGAGAACCGCGCGTCGGAGGCGCCGAAGCCGATTTTGAAGTCCTGCCCGATCATGCCGACGATCATGGTGCCCGCGCCAAGGCCCACCTTGGGAATCGCATCCGCCTCAGCCGAGGTGGCGAAGCGGCTGTTGCCGCTGGATTCGAGCTGGGCGAAATCGACGATCACGGTGGGCACCAGAACCAGCGCGTCGGTGTTCACGCCGAGTTCGGCAAAAGCCTTGGTGGTGTTCTGGTCGAAGGCTCCGGCATTGCCCAGTTGCGTATCGAAATGCATGAAAGCCAGGGGCAGGTCCTTCGGCGTGGCGAAGATGTATTCGCGCGGGTCGTCGAACGGGCTTTTGACGTAGGGCTTGTCCGCTTTTGCGAACTCGACCTTGGCATAGCCAGGGGCTTTCCTTATTTCATCGAGGCCGACCACCGTCTTGCCGGCCGCCGCCAGCCGTTTGAGGAAATCGGCATAGAGCTGCTCGGTCAAGCCCTGCATCAGCGCGTAATCGACATTGCCCAGCATCATGTCCACCCGCGCGCTCTGCGCCTGGGTGATGGTCCGGTTGTAGCCAGTCGACTGGCCAAGGTTGGACAGGCCGGCGCCGCCGCGGGCGCTGGCGCCGGTCTTCGCCACGAAGGCGACGCGAAACTGCGGCACCACGACCCGCGTCATGGATTTCATGCTGCTTGACACATCGGCCTTGAGATCCAGCGCGCCCGCCAGCGGTGAGGCGCTGCCAGCGGCTTCTTTCAACGCCTGCTCCGGTGTCTTTGGCGCGACCGCCACCGCGGCCGCTGGCATCGGCACGGCGGCATTCGGCGTTTTCGCCGCTGCCGAGGGATCACTCGCCGAACAGCCCTTCGCCAGGAACATCTGCGTCAGGTGCTCCTTGCGCGCCAGGGCCTGCTTTTCGCGCTCGACGGCCTGCGCCGCCGTCATCTGGCCCTGTTGCTCGGCCACGTTCGCCGCCGTCTTGCTGGCCACGGTGCCAAACAGGTGTCCGGTCAAGCCCCCGAGCGATCCGAACAGGCCGGTCCGGCTCGCCACTTCCGCCGCAACGCCCGCCGCCTGCCCGGCCGTTGCCGTGGTCTGGCCCGACGATTGGGTCGCCTTGGCCTCGGCAATGATCTTGTCCAGTCCCTGCAATTCGTCGTACTTCGCCTGGCAGCTCAGATCATTGTCGGTGATCTTCACCCGCTCTATCGGCGCGGGCGCCTGGGCAAGGGCGATACCGATGCTTAAGGCGGGAATTGCAGCAAGAATTCGCTTGGAAGGCATGGCGGTCCTCGTTGGTTTGGCAATCAGCTTGTAACAACGGCCATCGAATGGGCGATGGTTCAAACCCGGAAATTTCCCTATTCAGGACTTTGCCGCAGCGGCGACTTTGGCGACCTCGGCATTAAAGTTCTGTACGCCGTTCATGACCCCGGCGGCGAAAGCTTCGCGGTCGATGGCCAGTTCGTAGTTCGTTACCGTGCGCTGGATGTTGCCGCCGCCGAAATTGCTCAGCGCGCTGCTCAGCGCATTGGCAGCGGTCGGCGAGGCGTCGGCGCCCTGCGAAAGATTGCCGACTTTCTCGCTGACGTTGATCACGGGTTTTGTCGTCGCGACACCGGGAATACCGCGCATCATCCGTGATACCGGCTGACCCAGCCAGGTCACCCGCGCGCTGGCCATGTTCATGCCATGCACCACATTGGTGGTGGCCGAAACGGATTTGTAACCGCGGCTGCTTTCGGCCCATGCTTGCGGGGCATGGAAGCTGTACTGCGGGATGATCAGGGTGGCATCGCCGATGCGCGTCTTGCCGCCGGAAATGAACTCGCTGAACAGGCCGCCGTTGAAGCCGCTCTGGAACAACTGTTCGTCGCTCGGCGCGACGGTCAGGGTATTCAGGCCGCC
The DNA here is from genome assembly GCA_016716965.1 of Sulfuritalea sp. Lineage (GTDB taxonomy): Bacteria > Pseudomonadota > Gammaproteobacteria > Burkholderiales > Rhodocyclaceae > Sulfuritalea. The sequence continues at coordinate 27,938 of JADJUP010000015.1, forward strand.
TTCGGAATCCGCCTTCGGTCCGGCTTCGCGCGCGGCACTACGGAACAAATCCCGATCCTTGACATCGGCGTAGGTCAGCACGGTATATCCAGCGGCGCGCAGTTGCCCGATCAGGTTGTCCAATGCCGCCTTCGCGAGTTGCTGGGCATAGGCCTTGTCGATGCCCAGCACCCTGAAATTAGCCGAAGCCCGCGCCGTGGCATTCCCCTGCTGAAACGCGCCGGCCTGCTTGCTTGCCGAGACGCGCCCTTCGGTTACCAGGGTGACATAGGCGGTCGGTATCACCAGGGTCTTGCCGGAACCCAGCAAGTCCTCGGGATTGATCGCCTCCACGGCTACCGTCAGGGGCGTCGCCCGCTTTCCGGCCAGGGTCTCGGCGCTCGCCTCGGCAACTGCCGGCAGCGGTGAAGCCGCCGCCGATGGCGTCAGCGCCGCCGTGGTGATCGTGGCATCGGGCGTTTTCGCCGCTGCCGAGGGATCACTCGCCGAACAGCCCTTCGCCAGGAACATCTGCGTCAGGTGCTCCTTGCGCGCCAGGGCCTGCTTTTCGCGCTCGACGGCCTGCGCCGCCGTCATCTGGCCCTGTTGCTCGGCCACGTTCGCCGCCGTCTTGCTGGCCACGGTGCCAAACAGGTGTCCGGTCAAGCCCCCGAGCGATCCGAACAGGCCGGTCCGGCTCGCCACTTCCGCCGCAACGCCCGCCGCCTGCCCGGCCGTTGCCGTGGTCTGGCCCGACGATTGGGTCGCCTTGGCCTCGGCAATGATCTTGTCCAGTCCCTGCAATTCGTCGTACTTCGCCTGGCAGCTCAGATCATTGTCGGTGATCTTCACCCGCTCTATCGGCGCGGGCGCCTGGGCAAAAACGGTGGCGGTCAGCAGCAGGCAGGAAGAAGCAGCAAAGCGAACTCGGCGCACGGAAATCTCCACAGTATTTGAAATGTGAAGATTCTAGTTTTTTTCTAGGCTTGTGGCATGCCTCCCGCCAACATCAGACGCCCCAGACCACCGGCTTCTGCTTCTTCAACGCCCATTCCAGCAATTCCAGCAGCGGCACGGCGCGCTGGGTCAGGGTGACGTAGGGCCGCGAATTGCCGTTGCCGCCACGCTCGGTCTGCGGCAGGTCTTCTTCCTGCACGCTGGCGCGCTGCCGCTTGTCTTCCTCGATCGCCGCCTTGATCCGGGCGATGGCGTCGGGCAGTTGCTCGACGGTGACGATGCCCTTGTCGGTCGGATCCTTGCCCATCAGCTTCATCATGCGTTGCGCGACATCGCCGAACATGATCACGTCGCCGGCAGCCGCGGATTGAAACGTAACGATCATTGGTGCTCTCCCCCCGCCCCCGCTCCAGGAGCGGGGGTGACTATGGTTCGCCGTCTGCGCCGGCTCCGGGTGTGGCTTGCGCCGCCTTGGGACGGCCCTGCGGCAGCGCTCATTCTTCAATCTCCCTGATCCAGTCGAGGATCTGCTGTGCCGGCTTCTTCCAGTCACGTTCCAGCATCAGGCCGTGGCCCATGCCGGGAAAGATGTGGGCATCGACGCCATAGGTGCGCGCGGTCATTTCCACCAGCGAGGCCGGAATCAGGTGATCGAACTCGGCGCCCTGCACCAGCAGCGGGGTGCGCTTGATAAGCCCGGCGCGCGGCATGCCGAAGAGGGACATGTCCCAGATCGCGCGATGCGATTCCGATTGCGAGCCCTTGTAGTAGCGCTTGAGGTCCTCCACCGACACCGGCTGCGAAAACAGCGCCTCGCGCAGGGTTTCCAGCGAGGCCTTGCCGCCGCTCATCAGGCTGTTCATGTCCTGCATCATGCCCGGCTTGGAGAACATCATGCCCAGCGCGGCCGACATCAGGCCCTGCGGTGGCACCGCGCACATCAGCACGGCGCCCGGCGCGGTATGTTCCTCGAGGTACTTCTGCACCACGAAGCCGCCCATGGAATGGCCGATCAGCACCGGCGTCGCCGGCAGCGCGGCGACCGTGGTCACCACGTCCTCGACGTAATCGTTGATGGAAAAGCTGTCGAGATGCTTGCGTCCCGGCGTCGCGCCGTGGCCGGACAGGCTCAGCGCGTAGGCGGCGTAACCGGCGTCGGCAAAGAACGACAGGAAATGTTCCTCCCAGCACCAGGCAGCCGTATAGGCGCCGTGGATGAACAGCAGCGGCGTCTCCTGCGCCACGCCGGCGGGAATGCGGGCGAGGACTTCATGGTGCTCGAAGCGGGGTGGATTCATCGGCTGGGTTCGCTCGGGGCCAGCAGGGCCGCTGGGATATGATTGGTGTTTCCACCAATTCTACCGTGCGCCATCCATGCTGAAATGGCTGATTGTCCTGTTCGCCACGGTTTTCGTGATCGGCCTGATGCAATCCCGCTGGCAGCAGGCAGGCCGCCTGCCCGGCGACCTGCGGTTCCGCCTGCGCGGCAGGGAGTATTCCTTCCCCTTCGCCTCGGTGGTGGTGTTTTCGCTGGTGGCGGCGTTTATCGGCTGGCTGCTTTGACTTCGGCCAGCGCCGCGACGCGCGCCCGGCCGATGCTCGCCGCGATGGCCTGCGCGTCGCCGCCGTCGCGGGCGGTGGCCTTTGCAATGCCACCCGCGTCGACCGCGCGCACCGCCGCCAGCGCCGCGCGCCACACTGCCGCCGCCGCGTAGTCGCGTTCCTCCCAGCCCAGACGCCCACGGTAGTCGGCCTCGCAGGCCAGCAGGATCAGTTCGAAGCGTTCCGGTCGGCGCAAGGCGTCGCAGCGTTCGAGCAGGGTCAACATGGTGTCGGCGCGCAACTGCTCGACCCGATGCATGTCGCCATGGAAGCGCGCGACGAGGCGCGCCACGTCGCGGCACTCGACCGGCACGCGCAGGCGTTCGCAGATCGCCTCGACCAGCGCCACGCTTTTGGTTTCGTGGCCATGGTGGCGCGGCAGGATGTCGGCCGGCGTACGCGCCTTGCCCAGGTCGTGCGCCAGCGCCGCGAAGCGCGCGGGAAGCTCCGCGCCCAGGCGCGCCGCCATGTCGATCACCATCATCACGTGCACGCCGGTGTCGATTTCCGGGTGGTATTCGGCGCGCTGCGGCACGCCCCACAGCGCGTCGAGTTCCGGCAGCAGGCGGGAGAGCGCTCCGCAGTCGCGCAAGACGGCGAACATGCGCGAGGGTCGCGCCTCCATCAGGCCGCGCGCCAGTTCCTGCCAGACGCGTTCCGCCACCAGCGCGTCGACTTCGCCGGCCGCCACCATGTCCCGCATCAGCGCCAGGGTTTCCGGCGCCACGCTGAAATCGGCGAAACGCGCGGCGAAACGCGCCACGCGCAGGATGCGCACCGGGTCTTCGGCAAAGGCCGGCGAGACATGACGCATCACGCGCCCCGCGATGTCGGCGCGCCCGCCGTGGGGATCGATGAGTTGCCCCGCTTCATCCCTGGCGATGGCATTGATGGTCAGGTCGCGGCGCAGCAGGTCATCTTCGAGGCTGACCTCGGGCGCGGCATGCACCACGAAGCCGGTGTAGCCCGGCGCGGTCTTGCGCTCGGTGCGCGCCAGCGCGTATTCCTCGTGGGTCTGCGGGTGCAGGAAAACCGGAAAATCGCGTCCGACCTGGATGAAACCCTGCGCCAGCATCTGCTCGGGCGTCGCGCCGACCACCACCCAGTCGCGGTCCTTCACCGGCAGGCCGAGCAGCTCGTCGCGCACGGCGCCACCGACGACGTAGGTTTTCATTTCAGACGCGCAGGTAGGTCGGCGCAATGGCTTCCAGCGCCATGGCGACGCGGCCGAAAGGCAACCCGCAATCACCTTCGCAGACGTTGGGCACGCGCATCGATCGCACGTTGTCGCGCGTCATCGGCCCGTTGGGGATGAACTCCATGGCCCAGGCCTGCAGCCAGGCGATGGACTCGGGCAAGCCGATCACGGCGCGCGGATGGCCGGCGGCGGCGCTCGCGTAACGCACCAGGTCGGCCAGCGCGTACTGCCTGGGCCCGCAGAGCTCGTAGGTTGCGCCGATGCTTTGCGCATTGCCGAGACTGTCGGCCACGGCGGCGGCGACGTCCTCGACCCAGACCGGCTGGAAGCGCGCTCTTGCGCCGGCCAGCGGGAAGAAGGGGGCAATCCTGGCCATGCGCGCGAACAGCGTGAGGAAGGCATCACCGCGACCAAAGATCACCGAGGGGCGGAAGATCGTCAGGTCCAGCCCCGCCGTCTGCAACGCGGCTTCGCCTGCTGCTTTCGAACGCAGGTAGCCGGAAGGCGCATCGGTAGCCGCCTTGAGCGCCGAGACATGCAGCACGCGGCGTACGCCGGCGGCAGTCGCCGCGGCCGCGATCTTGCGCGGCAACTCGACGTGGGCGCGGGCGAAGCCCTCGCCATACGGTTCGCCCTCGCCACCCTTGAGGACGCCGACCAGGCTGATGACGGCATCCTGGCCGGCCATCAGCCGCGCGAGGGTCGCCGGATCGTGCACGTCGGCTTCCACCACGCGCGCGGTCGGCAACACGGTGAGGTGCTTGGCGCCCGCCTCGCGCCGCGTCGGCAGCGTGAAACAAAAGTCGGCGCTGGCGGGACGGCGCGCCAGTTCGCGCACGATCGCGCTACCCAAAAAACCGGTGCCTCCGATCACGAGAACATTCTTCACGGAAGTTGCTCCACACCGTTCTCACCCTGCCCGCGCGCACGGATCACTCCCAGTCGGGCCTTGAGCGATTGCGGCCGGCCTTCGAACAGGGTGTTGTAATACACCGCGTTGCTCATGACCTTCTTCACATAGTCGCGGGTTTCGCTGAAGGGGATGGTCTCGGCGTAAATCGCTCCTTCCAGCGGCCGGTCGGCGCGCCAGCGGCGGGCGCGGCCAGGGCCGGCGTTGTAAGCGGCGGAGGCCAGCACCGGATGGTTGTCGAGGGAATCGAGCACCATCTTCATGTAGTTCGTGCCGAGCGTGACGTTGGTATCCATTTCGGTGACGCGCGAAGGATGGTAGTTGTCGAGCTTGATCTTCTGCGCGACCCATTTCGCAGTAGCCGGCATCAGCTGCATCAGTCCCTTGGCGCCCACCGAGGACTTCGCGTTCATCACGAAGCGCGATTCCTGCCGCATCAGGCCGTAGACCCAGCCGTTGTCCAGCGCGAGCAGGTTCGCCTTGGGCCGCACTTGCTCGCTGAAGGGAGCGATGTAGCGCAGGCTGTAGTCGTGCTGGTTCCGGGTACGGTCGGCGGTGTTGATGGCGCGGTCCCAGATTTCATGGCGGCGGGCCAGTTCGGCGGCGGCGAGCAGGGCGCGGTCGTCCATGCCGCGCAGCGACCAGACCCATTCGCGCACGCCCTCGATGCGCATGTCGGTGCGAAGCAATGCCAGCGCGCGCTGGAAGCCCGGATTCACCGAGGCCAGCGCCAGTTCCTCGGTACTGGGCGCCGCGGCGCGCGGCGGCACTTCAATATTGCGGCCCAGTTCCTCGTCGGCGAGGTTGCCGTAGAAGTTCGGCTGGCCGCCGATCTTCAGGAACAGTGCTCGCGCTTCCTCGGCATGGCCGGTAGCGGCCAGCGCGCGGCCCTGCCAGTAGGTCCAGTCGGGTTGCACCGACAATGCAGGAGGCATGGCGGCGATGGCGCGCCGCACCGCGCCCCAGTCGTGCACCCGCAAGGCGGCACGAACCTGCCAGGCCAGTTGTTCGTCCGACAGCACGGTGCCGGTCGTCCGGCCATACCAGTCGAGGGCTTCCGGCAGGTGGCGCTGCGCCGCCTGCATCGCAATCTGGCCCCATGCGTAGGCGCGCTCCTCTACCGAAAACTGAGTTTCGATGCGTACAAAACGCCTTGCCGCGTCCTGCGGGTCGCTGCGCGCCGCACGCTGCACGGCGAACAGCATCATCTCGCGACCGCCACGTTTCGCCGCGAAGCCGGCAGGTGGTTTGTCCAGCAGCCGCGTCGGCGCCTGGGCGATCGATTCGAGTCCGCGCCCGTCGAAGCCTTCGCCGGCCGGAAGGTAGGCGGCCGCACTGCGCGCCGCGCCGACGCGCTTGGCCTCGAACAGGCGGCGCACACGCTGCCACACTTCCTCGACCGTCAGGTTGCCGGCGGCCACCAGCGCATCGACCAGTGCCTCGCAAGCCTGCGGCAGGTCCTGGCCACCGGTCCATAGTGGTCGCACCATTTCGGGAGTGCCCGCCGCCTGCGCGGCATAGCAACTTACTTCGGTATCGGGCAGAACCAGCGGCGGAAGTTCGCGGCGGAAACTTTCCCAGTCGGCTGCTTTGCCCAGCGTGCGCAGCCAGTCGCCACGCAGCTTTTCAGCCAGGTAGGCGCCCGAATGGCGCGCGAGGTAGTCTGCAACGCCTGTCGCGTCACCGTCCTCGAGGCGCAGGCGCAACGACCAGTACTCGGCCCAGGCCTGCAGGGGATGGCCTTGCAGCGCATCGACCTGGCGCGCCAGGCGCACCCGCTCGCCATTGCGCCAAGCGTCGCGTGCCGCAATGAAGGCAGCCTCGCCGCGATCGAGCGCGTAGGTTCCCGCCGGGGCGCCGAGTGCCGCCGGCGCCGACACGGCGGCAACGAGGGCTAGCGCCGCAAGGGCGCCACGGGACGGCGAGAAAGGTTTGCGCTTATAGTTCATGCAGTGATTTCGATTCGATTGCTACCACTTCAACGTTAGCACATGAACCCACCGCCGCCGTCAGCCGAACACACCGCCGATTCGAAGGCTGTTCGCGCCGTGCTGCGCCGCGAACGACTGGCGGCGCGCTTGGCGCTGGACGATGCCGGCCAGGCCACGCTCGCGAGCCGCGTCGAAGCGAACCTGGCGACGCTGCTTGACGCCATGCCCCCACAGACGCTGGCTTTCTGCGCACCGGTGCGGCGCGAGTTCGACGCCCGGCCTCTGGTCGCGCGGCTTCTCGGACTCGGCTGGCGCGCGGCGATGCCGGTAGTCGTCGCGGCTGACTCACCGATGGCGTTCCGCCCCTGGACGCCGGATGCCGCCATGACGGTCGACCGCCACGGCATCCCGATCCCGCAGGGCGGCGCCGAAGTGACGCCCGATGTCCTGTTGCTGCCGCTGGTGGCTTTCGATGCACGGGGGTTTCGCCTCGGCTATGGCGCAGGTTATTTCGACCGCACGCTGGCGGCGATGGTTCCGCGACCGCTGGCGATCGGCGTCGGCTACGAACTGTGCCGGGTGGCCGACATCCACCCTGAACCGCACGACATTGCGCTCGACGTGCTGGTCACCGAAGCGGGAACGTTTCGTCCCGGCGGCTAACGCCGCACCGCGCTGCCCAGGCGCCGCAGCGCTTCATCGAGCAGCGCGCGCCGCGTGCCGAAGTTGAGCCGGACAAAGCCAGGCGCGCCGAAGTCGGCGCCGTCCGACAGGCCGAGCCCGTGTTCTTCGAAATAGCGCGCCGGATGGGCGATGCCGTGGTCGGCGGCGAATTCGCGGGCGTCGATCCAGGCCAGATAGGTCGCCTCCACCGGCCGCATGTCGAGGCCCGGCATGTCCGCCACGGCGCGCTCGACGGCGCGCGCGTTGTCGCGCAGGTAATCGAGCAGTGCCGCGTGCCAGTCGTCGCACGAGGTCAGCGCTGCTTCAGTCGCCGCCATGCCGAGCGCATTGACGTGGGGCACGATGCCGTGCAGCGCGGCATTAAAACTGCGGCGCAGGACCGGCTCGGAAATGATGGCAAACGCGCAGCCCAGCCCCGGAATGTTGAAGGTCTTCGACGGCGCCAGCAGGGTGATGCTGCGCGCCGCAACTTCGGGCGCCAGCGTCGCGAAAAGTCGGTGGCGGTGGTGCGGCGACAGCACGAGGCCGTTGTGGATTTCGTCGGAGCAGACCACGAGGTCGTGCTTTTCCGCCAGCGCGGCGACCTGCCACAACTCCTCTTCCGTCCAGGCGCGGCCCGTCGGGTTGTGCGGGTGGCAGAGCTGGAACAGCTTCGCCCTGCTGCCCTTGAGCACCGCGTCGACTGCCGGGAAATCCCACAGCCAGCCTGCGGAATCGCGCACCAGCGGAGCACTCACCACGCGGCGGCCGGAATCGGCCGGCGCCGAAAGAAAGGGCGGATAGATCGGCGTCGCGGTGAACACGGCGTCGCCCGGCTCACCCACCGCGCGGCAGGCGACGTTGAGGCCGGACACCAGCCCCGGCAGCCAGACGATCCATTCCGGCTCGATGGTCCAGGCGAACTTGCGCGCCAGGTAGCCGACCACCGCCTCGACCTGGCTCGAGGTCGGCTGGTTGTAGCCGAACACGCCGTGCTCGATGCGCTGCCGCAGCGCCGCCAGCACCGCCGGCGGCGAGCGGAAATCCATGTCGGCCACCCACAGCGGAATGATGTCGCGCCCGGCATGGCGCGCCCACTTCACCGAATCGGTGCCGGCGCGCTCGACGACGGCATCGAAGTCGAACACCTTGCCGGTCATGGCGTGCGGAACAGGAAATCGCCGCCTTCGGTGTGTCCGGCCGAGACCACGGCGCCGTATTGCGGTTGCTGCGGATACTCGGTGGTAACGCCCTTGCTGACCTTGCTCCAGACCTGTGCGCCGGGCGTCAGGCCGCCGGCTGACTGCAAGGTCTTGATCAGGTTCCAGGCGAAGATGGAGTGGCCTTCCTTGCCTTCGTCGGACACCGGTTCGTCGGCGCCCGAAGACAGCACCAGCACGGAACGCTGCTGCAGGATCTGTTCCGGCGCCAGGTCACCTCCCTGGGTCAGCTTGCGTTCGCTGGTAAGCGTCCCCGAATAACAACTGTCGGAAATCAGCATCAGCTGGCGCGATGGGATCGCCGCCAGCAAGCGCGAGATGTCGCTGTTTGAGATCCAGCCCTTTGCCGTCTTGACCGAGGCGTCGACCGGAATCCAGTAGCCCATCTTGACGTCGTCCAGCAGGTAGCCGTGGCCGGCGTAGAACAACAGCACGCTGTCCTGCGGCCGCACTTCGGTGGCCAGCGCATTGAGCGCCTCGATGATCCGCGCCTTGCCCGCATCCTTGACCAGCCGCGTTTCGTAGCCGAAGCGCGCCTGCAGCACACTGGCGATCTGGGTGATGTCGGCAATCGGGGTTTCCAGCGCCGGAATCGGCGCCGGATAAGCGTTGTTGCCGACCAGGATGGCGACGCGACGACTGGCGGCGGGCGCCGCCGCCGGCGCAGCGGGCGATGCCGCGCGCGCCAGGCATTGCCCGCTCGCGGCGCTTTGCCCGGCACCGCATTCCGGCAGGTCGGCGGCGGCTGGATTCTTGCGCAGTTCCTCCAGCGCTTCGCGGTAGAGCAGCGTGCGCGCCTGGTGCCGCTGCATCTGGATGGCCTGGAACTGGCCCATGCCGGGAATGCCGCCCATAAAGGCCGGCGGACGTGCCATCTGCGCCGCGGCCAGCGCAGGCATCAACGATATAAAGGCCAGCCAGAAACGGGTTCCTGCTTTCATTTCGCGATCTCCATAGTTGCCTCTCCGGACAGCGACTTACAGTCACGCACCCGGCAACATACGTGGTCGATGCCGGCTATCACGGCGATGCGACGTTCTCGGCGCCGGAAACTTCTCGACGATAGCCACGGTCACATGGCCGTCATCGCCGCCGACAAAATGCGCGTTGCGTGGCAGGCGCACATTGTCCCCCAGTTCAGCCGGATCGAGCGAACCCGCGAGCGGCGGCGCGTCGTTCCAGAGCGTCACGGCCGACAGCGCCTGCAGGACAATCTAACAAGGGGATATCGTCCGCGCTGTTGGCGCGGACATAACAAAAAGGCCGCGCCCAAAAGCGCGGCCCGGTTCGGGGAAACCCCCGGCTGCATTAGAAGCGCAGGTTGATGTTCGCCATCAGTTTGCTGTTCTTGGACCGGCTGCGCGCGGTTTCGTACTCGTAGCCGATGCCGCCGGTAATGGCGTTCTTGATCGAAACGAAATTGGCACCGAGCGACCAGATCCAGGCGCTCTTGCCCATCTCAGTGGCATTGCGCTGAGCGGCCGTCGCGGTTCCGGATAACCGGTCGACCGCATAGGTCAGGCCGACATAGGGCATTACGCCATCCATCCAGTAGGCCGCCTGTCCGCCAACGCGAAACTGGCCAACTTCGTTGGTAACTTTGGAATTGGCAAGGGTCACCCCGTTGTTCTTGCTGTCGTCGCTCTTTTCCTGGCCGAACAGATAGCTGCCCTTGCCGGTCAGCTGCCAGTTGCCCTGCCAAGTCGTGTACCCGACGTTGGCGCCATAGAAGAAGCGCTTCGAATCGGTGGTCACCGCACCATCGACGGTGCTTTCGCCCTCGCCCCAGCCAATGGTCGCGTCCATCGCCCAATCCTTGGCGAATTGCCAGCCGATATAGGGTGCGATGCTGTAGCCATTTCCGGTCACCGACTTCGGGGCGGTCGGCGCGGCGATCGCGTACGACTCCGTCGAACCCCGGCTCTCGTCGAAGGCGCCGGAAACGCCAAAGGCCAGGTTGGGCGCCCACTGGTAATCGCCACCGACTACCAGATTGCGGATGCGGCTGTCGAACTTGTTGGTACGGTTCGCCGCGTTGAAGAAGAACACGCCGCGGTCATACCTGACGTCATTTTCGCTCACGCTGGCCCAAGCGTTCCACTTGCCGGGCGGGTTGCCGGCGGCAACGCCACGGATTCCACCAGCATCCGCGACGCGGCCGGGAGGCGCCGAAACCTGACCGAAGCGGCTACCCAGGGCGGACGAAACCGTCTGCATCTGCCCCAGCGTGGTGGACTGGATGGCGAGCGACGCCGCCGCCGTGTTAGAACTCGAGCCGAAACATTCCGGATGGCTGGCGAGAACCTCGGCCGCATTTTCGGGGAAGCCGAGACCAATGTAAAAGTTGTACTGAGAAATCGCGCTCGAACATTCGGTTGCACTTGCCGCGCCGCTTGCCAGCAGGATGCCGGCGGCAACAACGAATCTTTGTAATTTCAGCATGATGTCTAACCCCCTTTGGCAACGCCCGTAAAACCGCCGAGTATACTAATTTCGGCTTTCCCGCGCATTCCTGATTGCCTTCCGGTACAGCGCAACCAGCAACGCCGCTTCGGGGTTGCCGGGACGGTCGTGCTTCAGTTCGACCAGCAATTTTTCCACCCGATCCAGTTCGCGCAGTTCGAACAGCGCCGACAGCAGATAGGCCTCTGGTTCCAGGTCGTCGGCACCGGCTTTCCCGCGCAGCTCCCGATAGGTGGCTTCGAGCCTCGCCAGCGCATCGGGCGCGGCCACCGAGCGCGTCCGCGTCGCCACCTTGCGTCCGGCGCCATCGGCGACGGGTGTGCGCGCCAGTTGTCGGGCTACCGCCAGCGGCAACGACTTCACCGCCGGCGTGGCGAGTCCGCCGGGCTCGCCACCACGCGCTGTCATTTCGAGCTCACCGGGACCAGCCCAGGTTTCATGGCGCCCGTTTTCGAAGTAGGCCACGCGCAATTGCGCGCTTTTTTCAAGGGTAAGCCGGTCTCCCGCGTTGAGCTTGGCGTAGGCTTCCAGCGGTATCGGGGCCGCGCCTTCCTGCTTCACAACCTTGCCCTGCACCGACATGACCAGCGCGACTTCGGCCGCCCAGGCCGGGGCGCAGACCACCACAAGCAGGCTCATGCATAAATTTCGCAGCGACATGGCGTCCTCCGGATGCCCCGCTATCCCAGAAACAGCCGATAGGCGGGATTCTTCGATTCGTCCCAGTAACGATAGCCGAGGTTCTTGAGGAAGATGCGGAAATCCTTCATCTCCTTCGGCGGCACTTCCATGCCGACCAGCACGCGACCGTAGTCGGCGCCGTGGTTCCGGTAGTGGAACAGGCTGATGTTCCAGCCAGCGCTCATGCAGTTGAGGAAGTTCATCAGCGCGCCGGGCCGTTCGGGGAACTCGAAGCGGTAGAGCAGTTCGTTCTTCACCTGCGGCGCATGTCCGCCGACCAGGTGGCGCACGTGGTTCTTGGCCATTTCGTCGTCGGTCAGGTCGAGCGTGGCGTAGCCGTTCTTCACCAGCAGCGCGACCAGCTTGCTCGCCTCGGCGCGGTCGGCCACCTGCAGGCCGACGAAAACATGCGCCTCGCCCGCGTCGTGGTAGCGGTAATTGAACTCGGTGATGTTGCGGCTGCCGATCAGGCTGACGAATTTCTTGTAGGCGCCGGGCTTCTCGGGCAGCGTCACGGCAAGCACCGCCTCGCGCTGCTCGCCGACTTCGGCACGCTCGGCGACGAAGCGCAGGCGGTCGAAGTTCATGTTGGCGCCGGAGGCCACGGCGACCAGGGTCTTGCCCTGCGCCTTGTTGCGCCGCGCCCATTCCTTGGCGCCGGCCACGGCCAGCGCGCCGGCGGGTTCGAGAATGGAGCGGGTGTCCTCGAACACGTCCTTGATCGCGGCGCAGATGGCATCGGTATCGACCAGAACCATCTCGTCGACATACTGCTGGCAGAGGCGGAAGGTCTCCTGGCCGACATACTTCACCGCCGCGCCGTCGGCAAAGAGGCCCACGGAATCCAGCCGCACGCGCTTGCCGGCCTTGAGCGAACGGTCCATGGCATCGGCATCCATCGCCTCGACGCCAATGACTTTGGTTTCCGGCCGCAGGCGCTTGATGTAGGCCGCCACCCCGGAAATCAGCCCGCCGCCGCCGACGCAGCAGAACACCGCATCGATCGGATCAGGATGCTGGCGCAGGATCTCCATGCCGATGGTGCCCTGCCCGGCGATCACGTCGGGATCATCGAAGGGATGGACGAAGTTCAGCTTCTGCTTCTTCTCCAGGATCAGCGCATGGGCGTAGGCGGCATCGTAGGAATCGCCGGCCAGCACCACTTCGCCGCCGCGCTTCTTCACGGCGTCGATCTTGATCTGCGGCGTCGTCACCGGCATCACGATCACGGCGCGGATGCCGAGCTTCTGCGCGGAGAGCGCCACGCCCTGGGCGTGGTTGCCGGCCGAAGCACAGATCACGCCGCGCTTCCTCTGCGCCGGCGTCAGGTGGGCGATCTTGTTGTAGGCGCCGCGCAGCTTGAAGCTGAACACCGGCTGCATGTCCTCACGCTTGAAGAGGATCCGGTTGCCGCTGCGCGTGGACAGGATGGGCGCCAGCTCCAGCGGCGTTTCGATGGCCACGTCATAGACGCGGGCGTTGAGGATTTTTTCGAGGTAGTCCATGACGGCGGTGTGAATGGTTCGACAACGGCAGAGGGTAACATGGGCCATGGATTTCCTATTCACCGCGGAGGCCGGCCTGGCCGGCCTTTTCCTCGCCAGCTTCCTTTCCGCGACGCTGCTCCCCGGCGGCTCGGAAGTGGTGCTGGTCGCGGTAGTGCATCAGCATCCCGACCAGGTGACGGCGGCCCTCGTGCTGGCCACGCTGGGCAATACGGCGGGCGGCATGACGACTTACTACATGGGCCGCCTGCTGCCCGCAAGAGTCGGCGCCGACAGCACGGCAGCGAAACGCCTGAACGCCCTGCGCAGGCATGGCGCGCCGCTGCTGATCGTCGCCTGGGCGCCGATCATCGGTGACGCCCTATGCGCCGCCGCCGGCTGGCTGCGCCTGCCGCCCCTGCCCTGCGCCGTGTGGATGGCCGCAGGCAAGGCGGCGCGCTACCTCGTGGTGGCGGCGGGCGCCAGCCAGCTTCCGCTGTGATCAACCGGCGACCAGCACCCGTTCCGGCACCTGGTCGTAAATATCAGTGCGCTTGTCGAGCAGCGGGATCGTGGTGCCCTTGAGCCGGTTTTCGTCGAGCAGGGCCAGGTCGACGTCTGCGACGATGATCTGCTCTTCGTTGATCACGCCCTCGGCGGCGATGCCATCGCGGGCGAAGGGAAAGTCGGATGGCGTGATGATGGAGGCCTGGCCGTAGTGCAGGCGCAGCCCGGCCACCGGCAGGTTGCCGACGGTACTGGTCATGGCGACGTAGATCTGGTTTTCGATGGCGCGGGCATGGCAACAGTAGCGCACCCGCAGGAATCCCTGACGGTCGTCGGTGCAGGACGGCACGAAGACGATCTCGGCGCCGGCATCGGCCACGCTGCGGGCAAGCTCGGGAAACTCGATGTCATAGCAGATCAGGATCGCGATCTTGCCGAAGGGCGTTTCGAACACGCGCACCGCATCGCCGTGGTCGGTGTGCCATTTTTCCTTTTCCCAGCGGGTGCGGTGGATCTTGTCCTGGGTATGGACGTCACCGCCCGGCGTAAACAGGAAGGAGGTATTGAGCAGCTTCCCGTCGTGGATGCGCGGGTGGGTGCCGCCGACGAGGTAATAACCGTGGCGCATGGCATGACTTCGCATCAGTTCCACGTAGCGATCCGTATAGCCGGTCAGCTCGCGCACCGCCGCAGGGATGTCGTCGCTCTTGTGGTAGGACAGGACCTGGGTGGTGAACAGCTCGGGCAGTAGCACGAACTGCGGCTGGTAGTCGGCCGCGGCATTCAGCACGAAATCGACCTGGTGTTCAAAGCCGGACCAGTCGGCGACATGGCGCAGCATGTACTGCACCGCGGCGAGGCGGACTCTCATGGGGTTCTCCTAAGGCGCGGCAGGCGCGTGGGCTTGGCGGGATCGTAATGGGGATTGAGCCAGACGATCAGTGCGGCATTGCCGACCGAATCGATATCAGCCGGCAGGTAGCCGGAGAGGATGCCACAGAAATGGAAGCCCTCGCCCATCTGGAAATCCAGCACCGGGTCGTCAAGGTCGCCCCAGATCACGCGCTGGGCATATTCCTGCGCCGACATGTGGTTGGCATTGGCGCGGTAGCCGGGCAAGCGGCCGCCGGCAATGATGCGCTTGAGATTCATCTGTCGGCAAAGCCGGCGCCGCTCCTGGTAGAGCGCGTGGCCGACGCCCATGCCGCGCGCCTCCGGATCGACGCAGACTTCAGCGCCGTAAAGCGTGCGGCCCTGCATGTTGTGGGTGTTGAAGCTCTGCTCGCCGGTGACCTCGTCGTAGGTGTGGCCAAGCCCGTAGTCGTCCCACAGCACCACCAGCGAGATGGCGATGCCGACCAGGCGGCCCTCGGCGATGGCGACGAACTGCCCCTGCGGGAATACCTTGAGCAGGTTTGAGAACTGCTCGGCGCGCAGCGGCGGAATGCGCCGATACACCTTGCGTTGCAGTTCGCGCGCGGCCTCGATGTCGTCCTCGGCAAGCCGGCGCAGCGTCAGCGTGGGTTTGTGGCGGCGCTGGGTCGGCAGATCGAAATCCATGGGACTTCCCCCGTTTCCTTGTTCTGCCCCGAGCATAGCAAATGTCGCCGTGGCGCCAGCGCCGACTTCCATCCTAGCTCAGAGCACCAGCGGCTGGTCCGGCAGTTCGTTGGGATTGCTGGCACCGGCGGGAAAATGCTGCGTCAATAGTTCCGTTGCGCGCGCCACGGCATGCAGCGCGCCGGAGCGCCAGCCGCCGCCGCGGAAACTGCTTTCCATCGCGCGGCAGATGGCGTCCCACTCGGCCTGCGGCACGCGCGCGGCGATGCCGCGATCGGCGAGTATTTCGACGCGGCGTTCGAGCAGCTGCACGTAGATCAGGATGCCTGAGTTTTCCTCGGAATCCCACACGCGCTGGCTGGCGAACAGCTCGGTGGCGCGCGCCCGCGAACCTTGGTCGCGCCACAGCGAAGCCAGCGGCAGCGCACCCTCGACGACGAAACGCAGCTCGCCGCGATGCATCTTTTCGCCAGCCGTGATCGCCGCGCCGATCGCCGCCAGGTCGGCACTAGCGAATACGCGCTGCACCCACCAGTCGGGCAACAGCAGATGCCGGAGCGCTCGTGAAAGTTTCATCTCACCACCCCCCCGACGCGCCGCCGCCGCCGAAACTGCCACCGCCGCCCGAAAAGCCGCCACCGCTGGAAAATCCGCCGCCACCCGAACCGCGGCCACCGCCGGCAAACAGGTTCACGAATGAAAACAGGAAGATCACCACCGCCGCGCCGATTGCGAAGGCCAGCGAACCGAAGAGCATGAAGCCGAGCCAGCCACCAACGGCCGCCGCCGCCAGCGAACCGAGCAGGCCGAACATCAGCCGCAGCACGCCGCCCGCGACCAGCGTGCCGAACAGCCAGACGATCCAGTCCGGTTGCTCGCCGCCGGACCCGACCGACGCCGCTGCAGGAACGACGCCGGCCGCATCGACTACCGGCGCCGAGCCGGACGTCGGTGCGCCCGTGGCGGTGTCGAGCGCCTCGACGGCGGCGAACAGGCCGCCGAAGAAGTCGCCCTGCTTGAAGGCCGGCGCCATGCGCTCGGCGATGATGCGACGGGCGATGGCATCGGGAATCGGGCCTTCGAGCCCGTAGCCGACTTCGATGCGCATCTTGCGGTCATCCTTGGCGACGATGACGATGACACCGTCGTCGGCGCCCTTGCGCCCGATCTTCCAGGCTTCGGCGAGGCGGATGCCGAACTGCTCGATGGTTTCGGGCTGCGTGGTCGGCAGCAGCAGCACGGCAACCTGCGCGCGTCCACTGCGGTCGATAGCGGCCAGCCGCGCTTCGAGCCGGCCGCGCTGCGTGGCGTCGAGCGTGCCGGTGAGGTCGGTAACGCGAGTGGTCAGCGCCGGCAGCGGCACCGGCTCCGCGCTGCGGCCGATGGCCGGCAGCAGCGCCAGCCCGAGCAGAATCAGCAGGGCAGGCCAGGCACGAATCACTTACTGATAGCCGGCGGAAGTCGGTGATGCCGGGGCCGCGGCGGGCGCAGAAGTCGGCGCCGGTGGTACGGCGGTTGTTGGCGCCGGTGCGGCAGCCGGAGTCGCCGCCGGTGCGTCGAACTTGATCGCCGGCGGCGTCGAGATCGCCTTTTCGTCCTCGACCGTGAAGTTGGCCTTGGTCTGCCAGCCCATGACCATGGCGGTCAGGTTGTTGGGGAAGGTGCGCACCGAAATGTTGTACTCCTGCACGCTCTTGATGTAACGGTTGCGCGCCACGGTAATGCGGTTCTCGGTGCCTTCCACCTGCGCCTGCAGGTCGCGGAAATTGGCGTCGGCCTTGAGCTGCGGATAGTTTTCCGCCACCACCAGCAACCGCGACAGCGCGCCGCCGAGATCGCCCTGCGCCTTCTGGAACTTGGCGAAAGCGGCAGGATCGTTGATCAGCTCGGGCGTCGCCTTCATCCCGGCGACGTTTGCGCGCGCCTCGGTAACACGCGTCAGGACTTCCTTCTCGTGGCTCGCATAGCCCTGCACCACCGAGACCAGATTGGGAATCAGGTCGGCGCGGCGCTTGTACTGGTTCAACACCTCCGACCACGCAGCCGTCACCGACTCGTCGTTGATCTGGATCTGGTTGTAGCCGCAGCCGGACAGCAAGGTGGCGGCGATGGCAAGGACAGCGAGCAGACGCATGCGCATGGAGTTCTCCATCAAGTGGGGGAAACGGAGCAAATATGGCGGCGATGGCGTGCGATTGCAAGGGGTGCCTTCGCCAGGACTCATCGCGGCAGGGGCAATAGTCGGCGCTGGTGCCACGGCAACCACGTCAAAATCCCTCCACTAGCAAGGGCATTGCAGCCGCCCGGCCATGCCGCCACCACAGCCCCATCGCCTACAATAGAGCCCTTTGGCTCCACCGAATCCCAGCATGACCGCCCGCCTGCGCGAAATCCCCTACAACTACACCTCGTTTTCCGACCGCGAAATCGTCATTCGCCTGCTCGGTGCCAAGGCCTGGGAGACGCTGAACGAGTTGCGCGGGGAGCGCGTCACCGGCCGCTCGGCGCGCATGCTCTACGAGGTGCTGGGCGACATCTGGGTGGTGCGGCGCAATCCCTACCTGGAAGACGACCTGCTGGCCAATCGCGAGCGGCGCGAGGCGCTGGTCGAGGCGCTGCGCCACCGCCTGCGCGAGATCGACAAGCGGCGCGAGGGAAATGAACGCGTCGCCTCATTGCTGACCGCCGCGCAAGCCGCGGTGCGGGATTTCGAACAATGGTTCGAAGCCACGCGCAGCCTGCGCAAAAAGGCCTTCAAGGCGCTGGCGAAGCACACACGCCGCGACAACATCTGCTTCGACGGCCTGGCGCGCGTGTCGCACGTGACCGATGCCACGGACTGGCGCGTCGAGTATCCGTTCGTGGTGCTGGCGCCGGATACCGAAGCGGAAATGGCGCCGCTGGTCGCCGCCTGCATCGAGCTGGGCCTGACCATCATCCCGCGCGGCGGTGGCACCGGCTACACCGGCGGCGCGATCCCGCTGGATGCGCTGTCTGCCGTGATCAACACCGAAAAGCTGATCGACCTCGGTGCGGTCGAGATGAAGCGCCTGCCCGGTACGCAACAGGACTACGCCACGGTGCGCACCGGCGCCGGACTGGTCACGCGCCGCGTCATGGAGGCGGCGGAGAAGGCCGACCTGGTCTTCGCCTGCGACCCGACCTCGGCCGACGCGTCCTGCATCGGCGGCAACATCGCGATGAATGCCGGCGGCAAGAAGGCCGTGCTGTGGGGCACGGCACTGGACAACCTGGCCTCGTGGCGCATGGTGACGCCGGACGGCAACTGGCTCGACGTCGAGCGCCTGAACCACAACTTCGGCAAGATCCACGAACAGGAGCTGGTGAGTTTCCGCCTGACGCGCTGGGACGCGAGCGGCAAGAAGAAGCTCGGCGAGGAGCAGCTCGACGTCCCGGGTAAGCAGTTCCGCAAGGAAGGCCTCGGCAAGGACGTCACCGACAAGTTCCTCGCCGGCATCCCCGGCGTGCAGAAGGAAGGCACCGACGGCCTGATCACCTCGGCGGTCTGGGTGCTGCACAAGATGCCGCCGGTGACGCGCACGGTCTGCCTCGAATTCTTCGGCCGCGTCACCGACGCCGTGCCGTCCATCGTCGAGATCACCGATTACTTCAAACCGGGCGGCGCCGGCCTCGCTGCCGGCGTGCAACTGGCCGGCCTGGAACACCTCGACGAACGCTACGTGCGCGCCGTCGGCTACGCGACCAAGGCCAAGCGCCACGGCCGGCCCAAGATGGTGCTGATCGGCGACATAGTCGGCGCCGACGATACGGCGGTGATGGCCGCCGCCTCGCAGGTGGTGAAGCTGGCCAACGCGCGTGGCGCCGAAGGCTTCATCGCCGTTTCGCCCGAGGCGCGCAAAAAGTTCTGGCTCGACCGCGCGCGCACCGCCGCGATCTCGAAGCACACCAACGCCTTCAAGGTGAATGAGGACGTCGTCATCCCGCTGCCGCGCATGGGCGACTATTGCGACGGCATCGAGCGCATCAACATCGAGCTGTCGATCGCCAACAAGATCGAGCTGGCCGACGCGCTGGCGGAATTCCTCCGAGGCGAATTGCCGCTGCACGCGGGTGACGCCAACCTCGACGCGGAGCTGCTGCTGGGCGACCGCCGCGAGCAGGCGCTGGAGCTGGTCGCCGAGGTTCGCGCCCACTGGCAGGGGCTGCTAGACAACCTCGACCGCCATTTCGCCGAGTTGCAGGATTACCGCCTGCGCGTGTCGTGGAAGACCGAACTGAGGGCGCCGCTGGAAGCGCTGTTCGACGGCAATTCCTTCCGCCCGGTGCTGGAACGCATCACCGCGATCCACCAGGAGGTACTGCGCGGCCGCGTCTTCGTCGCGCTGCACATGCATGCCGGCGACGGCAACGTGCATACCAACATCCCGGTGAACTCCGACCACTACGCCATGCTGCAAACCGCCTACAAGGCGGTCG
Source organism: Sulfuritalea sp. (assembly GCA_016716965.1). Taxonomy (GTDB): domain Bacteria; phylum Pseudomonadota; class Gammaproteobacteria; order Burkholderiales; family Rhodocyclaceae; genus Sulfuritalea. Next base: position 47,551 of record JADJUP010000015.1, read on the forward strand.
AACGCATCATGGTGCTGGCCAAATCCCTGGGCGGCGTGATCTCCGGCGAGCACGGCATCGGCATCACCAAGCTGGAATTCCTTTCCGCCGCGGAGATCGACCCCTTCCGCGACTACAAGCGGCGGATCGACCCGGAGGGCCGCTTCAATCGCGGCAAGCTGATGGGCGGGCGGCGACCTGGCCAACGCCTACACGCCCTCCTTCGCCCTGCTCGGCGTCGAGTCGCTGATCATGGAGCAGTCGGACATCGGCCAGATTTCCGATTCGATCAAGAACTGCCTGCGCTGCGGCAAGTGCAAGCCGGTCTGCTCGACCCACGTGCCGCGCGCCAACCTGCTCTACAGCCCGCGCAACAAGATCCTCGGCACCTCGCTGCTGATCGAGGCCTTCCTCTACGAGGAGCAGACCCGGCGCGGCATATCGCTGCAGCATTTCGACGAATTTTCGGATGTCGCCGACCACTGCACGGTCTGCCACAAGTGCGTGACGCCCTGCCCGGTCGACATCGACTTCGGCGACGTCTCGGTGGCGATGCGCAACTTCCTGCGCCGCCAGGGCAAGAAGAAGTTCAATCCCGGTTCGGCGGCGGCGATGGGCTTCCTTTCCGCCACCGACCCGGCGACGATCAAGCTGGTGCGCGCCGGCATGATCCAGCTCGGCTACAAGGCGCAACGCCTGGGTCACAAGCTGGCCAAGTCCTTCGGCCTGATCCAGGACAGCGTCAAGCACCCGCCGGCGACGCTTGGCCGCCCAGAGATCAAGGCGCAGGTGATCCACTTCCTCAACAAGCCGATGCCGAAGAACGTGCCCAATCGCACCTCGCGCGCGCTGCTCGACATCGAGGACGACAGCCTGATTCCCGTGATCCGCGATCCGAAACGGGCGGGCGAGCCCGGTGAAGAAGAGCGCGAAGCCGTGTTCTATTTCCCCGGCTGTGGCTCGGAACGACTTTTCTCCCAGGTCGGCCTTGCCACGCAGGCCATGCTCTGGCATGCCGGGGCGACCACGGTGCTGCCGCCGGGCTACCTGTGCTGCGGCTATCCGCAGACATCCTCCGGCGACGAAGACAAGGGCCAGGCCATCACCACGGCCAACCGCGTGCTGTTCCATCGCGTCGCCAACACGCTGAACTACCTCGACATCAAGACGGTGGTAGTGTCCTGCGGCACCTGCATGGACCAGTTGCTGAAGTATGAATTCGGCAAGATCTTCCCCGGCTGCCGGCTGGTGGACATTCATGAGTGGCTGTTCGAGAAGGGCATCAAACTCGACGGCGTGAGCGGCACGAAGTACATGTACCACGAACCCTGCCACACGCCGATGAAACACCACTCCGGGATCAAGGTGGCGAACGCCCTGATGGGCCAGCGGGTCGACCTCAATGACCGCTGCTGCGGCGAATCCGGCACGCTGGCAGTGTCGCGCCCGGACGTGTCCACCCAGATCCGCTTTCGCAAGCAGCAGGAAATCGAGGCCGGTGCGGCCGCGCTGAGAGTCGGCGCTGGCGACACGGCGGTGAAGATCCTCACCTCCTGCCCGTCCTGCCTGCAGGGGCTGTCGCGTTACGAGAACGATGCGGACATCACGGCCGACTACATCGTGGTCGAAATGGCCAAGTCCATCCTCGGACCCGACTGGCTGCAGGACTACCTGCGTGCGGCCAATGGCGGCGGCATCGAACGGGTCCTGTTGTGATCGCCGTGGAACAGCAGGCACCACGCCCGATCGACAAGCGCCCCTTCTTCTGGATGCTGGGCATCCTCGCCTGCATGGTCGGAGGCGTGCTTGCCTTCCAGTTTGCCGGCGAGCAAAGGCTACACAACACCGCGTTCTGGCAACGCTTCCGTCCCGTCACTCTGGTGTCGCCGCCGCAGATTGCGACGCCGGTGGAAGTTCAGGACGAGCGGCGCGTCGCCTGGGTCGTGGTGCAGACGGAAAAGGGCCTCTACTTCCTCACCGGGGCCAGGTACGTGCCGCCGGCAGGATCGAAGGTGGTGGTGCAAACCAACGAACGTTGGGACTTGTACCTCTGCGGCGAGGACGGCGGCCGCTGCATGAGCATCCATTCCTTCTGCGCCGACGCCGTCTGGCCGCGCCTGCAGCGAGACGACAAGGGGCGCATGGAGGACTGCTACGCCCCGCGAGCACTCGATACGCCGCTGCCCGAACCGTCCACGGTCAAACCCCTGACCGCCGTTCCCGGCGGAGTGGGGCGCAGCAAGCGCCTGCCGCCCGCCCTGGGCCTGTCTCATCCCCGTGAATGGGCGTGGCGCATGGGCCTGCCAATTCCATCACGCTGATCCCGGCGCGGGGCGCACAGAGCCGTGGAATGGCGCTATGCTTGCCGAGTGGCAACCAACATGGAATGCGAACTCTGCGCCCATCCCGGCGGCGATCTGCTGTGGGAGGATGATCTGTGCCGTGTTGTACGGGTCGCCGATGCCGCGGGCAACGCCTTCCCCGGCTATTGCCGCATCGTGTTGCAAAGGCATGTCGCCGAAATGTCCGATCTGCCGCCAGACACCGCCCATCGCGTGATGGACGTGGTGTTCGCCACCGAGCGTGCCCTGCGCCGGACCATCGAGCCCGACAAGATCAACCTGGCCAGCCTGGGTAACGTGGTGCCGCACCTTCATTGGCATGTCATACCGCGCTGGCGCGATGACAGCCATTTTCCGGCACCGATCTGGGCCGCCGCCCAGCGCGAAGGTGCCCGGCGTATCGCACCGGGCCGCGCCGGCCTCAAGCAGGCCCTAGAAGACGAACTCTCCATCCTGAATGAAACGCCATGAACTTTGACCTGCCCCCCACCGGAACCGAACAGACACCCGCATTCGTCGATCCGAAAGGCTGCCAGGACTGGCTGTCCTCGATTCCGATGGCCAACGCGGTAGCAGCGCAGTCGGCGATCCTGCGCCAACTGAGCCTGCTGCACCGCTTCACCCTGCCCGCCGCCGAACGCTTCGCGGTCCTCGAAGTGCTGCGCGGCCCGCTGGGCGACGTGCAGGACGACGCATCGAAAAAGTTCGCCGGCAAGCCGCTGCCCCTGGCGCCGCATGAGCAGGCCGCGGTGGATATTACGTTGAGCATCTGGTACGAACTGGCGCTTGGTTACCTGCGCTGTTTCGATGATTTCTGCGGCGGCATGTCGTCGCCGGCGGGGCTTTCGGTGCTGCATACCCAGTGCGTCGCCAATCCCGAGCAGGCGACCCGCGCGGCTGTGCTGGTCGAACGGGTGCTCGCCACGTTTGCCGACTGGCAGCTCGACCTGTATCGCGGCGGACAATCGCCTGAGGGCAGTTACTGGCAAAAGCTGAACCAGACCTTCGCCGCCGCGGAAGCGCTTGGCGTTGCATCGCGCGCAGTGCCCGACCCGGCTCACCATGGCAAGGCCAATACCAGCGCCCTCGCCGCGTATTCCGAATGCTGCCTGCTGAGCACCGTCAATATCTACGAACTCCCTGCGCGCCATCTGGCCTGGGTGGCACGCTGGGCCCGGCGCTGGGGCGCAAAACTGGCGCTGCTCACGGCACCGCCGGAAGACATCCGCAACCGCGCGGTGCCGCTCTGGGTGGACCTGGATTCGGCGCGTGCTCCCGGCTACACCCCGGAACCCGGCAGCGGCGGACGCTGGCTGGAAACCACCGAGCTGCGAAAAAGCATCGTGGCGCGCATCACGCTGCTGGAGCAGGGACGCTCGCCGGCCGACCTGCAACTGGGCGACGACGTCACCCAGCCCGCCGCGACGCTGCTGCTGCAGCGCGCCCTGCAACGATGGTGCAAGGGTGGCGTGGCCCGCCGCCAGGAGCGGCACCCGGCCAGTGCGGACTGCCGCGTGGTGCCCGGTCTCGAATCCGTGCACTTCGAACTTTCCGGACGCCAGGTCTTCCGCGCGCCCACGCGCAGCATTTCCACCCTGCGCCGCGAGCGCGAGGAATTCGAAACCTTCGGCAGCCACACCCAGCGCGTAACGGGCGCGACCAGCAACGATGAGTCGCATATCGAGAACTGGCGGGTGCTCGACCAGTCGTCGGCCGGCATGCGCATCATCCGCCCGCTCAAGGAAGGCGCGCGCATTGGCGCCGGTCAAATGGTTGCCGTCAAGACTGCCGACGGCCAGTATTTCGTGCTGGGTAACGTGCGCTGGGCCTTGCGCGAGGGCGACAGCTCACTCGTCGCCGGCATCCAGTTGTTCCCCGGCGAAGCCCGCAGCGCGACGGTGCGGGTGGTCCATTCCGACGGAACTCGCGATGGTTGGCGCCAGGGTTTCCTGCTGCCGGCGATCCCCGCCATCCACGAGTCGGCCAGTGTCATCGTGCCGGCCGGGACGTTCAAGCTCGACCGCAGCATCGAAGTCCTGGTCGATCAGCAGCAGCAGACACTCAAGCTGTTCCGCGTGCTCGACCGCAGCATAGAGTTCGAGCGCTGCAACTACTACGACTGAACCCGGTGCGGTGGGAACACCGCGCTGAACACCGAGCCGCGCCCGGGTTCGCTGTCGATCTGCAGCACGGCCTGGTGTCGCTCCAGTACATGCTTGACGATGGCCAGGCCCAAGCCGGTGCCGCCCGCTTCCCGCGAGCGGCCGCGATCCACGCGATAGAAGCGCTCGGTGAGACGGGGCAGATGTTCGCGCGCGATACCGATCCCGTTGTCATGGACCGAAAAGCGCGCGCCTGATGCGCCTTCCGCGCTCCAGTGCAGCGTGATGGCACCGCCCTGAGGGGTGTAACGGACGGCGTTTCCGGCCAGGTTGGCGAAGGCCGAACGCAATTCGCGGGCGCTGCCCAGCAACCAGGCGGGGCCGGCGATTTCCAGCGCGATGCGATGCCGCCCGCCGGACAGAGTGCTTATCTCCTGCCGGACGTCTTCCAGCAATGCCGCCACGTCGATGCGGTCTTCCAGCGGCGGCGGCGAATCGGTTTCCAGCGCAGACAGCGTCAGCAGGTCCTCGATCAGCTGTTGCATGCGCCGCGCCTGGTCGGCGGCGGTCTGCAGGTAGTGCGCGATATCGGCAGGCGGCGTGTCGTGCAAGGCTTCCTGAGCGGTTTCGACAAAACCGAGCGTAACCGTCAGCGGCGTCTTGAGTTCATGCGACACGTTGGCGACGAAGTCGCGGCGCATGGTCGCGAGCTTCTGCAACTGCGTCACGTCACGCACCAGCAGCAGCGTTCGCCCCGCGGCGAAGGGTGCTGCCTGCACCTGCAGGCTGCGCCCGGGATTGCGTTGCGTGTGCAACTCCAGCGGGGCACCGCGATGGTCCGGGCTGTCGAGGTAGTCAAGGAACTCGGGTTCGCGCAGCAGATGGGTGATGCGGCTGCCGGTATCGACCGAACTCTTGAGGCCGAGACAGGCTTCGGCATGCAGGTTCATCCATTCGATGGCGCGGTGGCCGTCGAGGATCATTACGCCGTCGGGCAGCGCCTCGGCGGCACGGCGAAAGCGGTCCAGCTCCTGGGTGGCTTGTTCGCGCTCGGCGCTGGCCAGTCGTCCGCGCTGGTGCAGCGCTTCGAACGCCGCGCCCCAGGCGCCGCTGGCGCTTGGCGTCGGAGTGCCGAGCGGGCAGCGGGCCCAGTGGATCAGGCGCAGCACCAGCCAGAGCTGGCGCAGGAAAAAGAAGCCGACCCCCGCCAGGGCCATGATCGCGGCCCCCCGTTCCCCCGCTGCGAACCAGCCGCTGGTCGCCGCAAGTGCCGTCAGCGCAATTGCCGTCAGCAGTTCACGCAGGACCGCGTTCACCCTGCGGAAATCCGGTAACCGCTGCCGCGCACTGTCTGCACCAGGCCATCATGTCCACTCGGCTCCAGTGCAGCGCGCAAGCGGCGAATGTGTACATCCACGGTGCGTTCCTCGACGAAAACGTGGTCGCCCCACACTTGGTCGAGCAGTTGCGAGCGGCCATGCACGCGCTCCGGATGGGTCATCAGGTAATGCAGCAGGCGAAACTCGGTGGGACCGAGCCCGATTTCCATGCCGCCCGCGGTAACCCGGTGTGTCGCCGGGTCCAGGCGCAAGCCGCCGAGCTCGACGGCATCGTCGGTGGCTTGCGGCGCGTGGCGGCGCAGCACGGCCTTGATGCGCGCCATCAGCTCGCGCGGGCTGAAGGGTTTGGTCACGTAGTCGTCGGCGCCGACTTCGAGGCCTTCGACCTTGTCGCGTTCCTCGGCACGTGCCGTCAACATGATGATGGGCAGGTTGCGGGTGCGCGCGTCGCCGCGCAATTGCCGGGCGAAATCGACGCCGCTCATGCCCGGCAGCATCCAGTCGAGCAGGACCAGGTCGGGCAGCGCGTCCTGCACCATGCGGCGCGCGCTTTCCGCGTCGGATGCGAGCTGCACGACGTGCCCGGCGCGACGCAGATTCACTTCGATCAGCGACTGGATCGTCGGTTCGTCTTCCACCACCAGAATCGTTGCGGACATGGGCCTGCTCATGAAGGGGACAAAGGCCAGTCTATTGCAGCTTGATGACGGTTCCGTGACATCGAAGCCGACCGCCGTGTGCGCTATGATAGCGGCCCCAATCAAGGAGCAGCAACCATGGCCGGTCTCGACCGCAAGACCCCGATTCCCACCGAGATCACGCTGCATAAAAAATCGCGCACGCTGGAACTCAGCTTCGACGATGGCAGCCACTATCAGATGACAGCGGAGTTCCTCCGCGTCTACAGCCCTTCTGCGGAAGTGCGCGGACACGGCCCCGGACAGGAAACCCTGCAAACCGGCAAGCGCAACGTCGAGATCACGGCGCTCGATCCGGTCGGCAACTATGCGGTACAGCCGACCTTTTCGGACGGGCACAACACGGGCATCTACTCCTGGGACTGGCTCCACCACCTGGGCGCCGACCACGACGCGCTGTGGGCCGAATACCTTGCGCGACTTGAAAATGCCGGCGCCAGCCGCGATATAGACTCGACCACATTGCCGCCGAAATCCGGCGGCTGCGGCAGCCACTGAGACAGATGAGCGAAACCCACTTCGGCTTCGAAACCGTAGACGAGAAGGAAAAGGCGCGCCGCGTTGCCGGCGTCTTTTCGTCGGTCGCGCAGAAATACGACGTGATGAACGACCTCATGTCGGCAGGACTGCATCGCCTGTGGAAGAAGTTCACCATCGAGATCGCGGCGCCGCGACCGGGCGAACGCGTGCTCGACGTCGCCGGCGGCACCGCCGACTTGTCGTCCGCCTTTGCGGTCCGCGTCGGCCCGTTCGAGCAAACCGGTGGGCAGGTCTGGCTCACCGACATCAACAATGCGATGCTCACGGTCGGCCGCGACCGCCTGCTCGACGAAGGCGTACTGGCGCCGGTGGCGCAGTGCGATGCGGAAAGGCTGCCCTTTCCGGACAATCATTTCGACATCGTGACGGTAGCCTTCGGCCTGCGCAACATGACGCACAAGGACAAGGCGCTGGAAGAGATGCGCCGCGTACTGCGCCCCGGCGGACGGCTGCTGGTGCTGGAGTTTTCGAAAGTCTGGAAACCTCTGGAAAAGGCTTACGATGCCTATTCCTTCAAACTGTTGCCCTGGCTGGGACAGAAGATTGCCGGGGACGCCGAGTCCTATCGCTACCTGGCCGAATCGATCCGCATGCATCCGGATCAGGCAGCGCTCAAGGCCATGATGGAACAAGCGGGGCTGGAGAAGGTCGAAGTGTTCAACATGACAGCCGGCGTCGTCGCGCTGCATCGAGGCTACAAGTTTTAACGAGGAGGAGAAACAAATGAAACGATTATTGATTGCTGCCTTTGCGGCGGTGGTGGGTCTGGGCATGATGGTCCCGGAAGCGGAAGCCAAGCGCCTCGGCGGTGGCAAATCCTTCGGCATGCAACGCCAGGCAACTCCGGCGCCAACGGCACCTTCAGCAGCCGGCAAACCCGCCGCCGCTCCAACGGCGGGGGCACCCGCAGCAGCCGCGAAACCGGCCGGCATGAGCCGCTTTCTCGGCCCCCTGGCCGGACTGGCGGCGGGTCTCGGCATCGCCGCCCTGCTTTCTCACCTCGGCATCGGCGAAGGCATGGCCAACATGCTGCTGATCCTGGCAATGGCGATGGTCGGCATCTTCGTCGTGCGCTGGCTGATGAGCAAGCGCTCACCTCAGCCGGGCATGCAGTACGCCGGAGCAGGTGGCGGCAATGCGGCGCCGACGAATTTCACGCCCGCTCAATTCGAATCCTCAAGAGTCGGCGCTGGCGGTACGGCGATTCCTGCTGCAACCCGCAACATCCCGGCTGACTTCGATGTCGACGGCTTCCTGCGCCAGGCGAAGCTGAACTTCGTGCGCCTGCAGGCTGCCAATGACCGCGGCGACATGGACGACATCCGCGAATTCACGTCGCCCGAGCTGTTCGCCGAGATCAAGATGCAGTACCAGGAACGCGGCAGCAAGGCTCAGGAAACCGACGTCATGCAACTCAATGCCGAGCTGCTGGAAGTCGTCACCGAAGACAGCCGCCACGTTGCCAGCGTGCATTTCTCCGGCCAGTTGCGCGAAGACGCCGCTGCGCCGGAAGCATTTGCCGAAATCTGGCACCTGGCCAAGCCGATCGACGGCAGCCGCGGCTGGAACGTCGCCGGCATCCAGCAAATCTAGGCACGCCGCCCATGCAAGCCCTGCCCGCACCGCTGCTAGCGGCCGTCAATCACCTCCTCGGGCAGGCTTCCTGGGCGCGCGAGAAGCTGGCCGCTTTCGCCGGGCATTCCGCCCAGATCAAATTGCCGCCTTTCGAGGCGGCTTTTTTGATTGCGCCGGACGGCAGCATCGCTGCGCCGGCAGTCGACGCGGAACTTGAAGTCAGCATTTCCCTGCCGGCCACCACACCGCTGCTTGCTTTGCAGGGCAAGGACGCCGTGATGCGCGCGGCGCGCATCGAAGGCTCCGCCGAGTTTGCCGAAGCACTGGGTTTCGTCATCCGCAACCTGCGCTGGGATGCGGAGGAAGACTTGTCAAAATTGGTCGGCGACGTCGCGGCGCACCGCCTCGTCAAGGGCAGCCGCGAACTGGCGACGCGGCAGCAACAGGCCGCGCAGAACTTCGCCGCCAACCTGGCCGAATACTTTACCGAAGAGCAGCCCCTGATCGCCCGTCAGGTGGACATTGCCACCTTCTCGACCGACATCGACCGGCTCCGTGACGACGTGGCCCGGCTGGAAAAGCGCCTGCAGCGACTGGCCTGATCGCGGGCTGCAATTATTCTATTGGCGTGGCATGGACGCCCTGTGCTCAAATCGCCCTGTTCAAACACGGGGAGAAAAAGCACATGAACACGAAGTCGAGTCTTGCTGTCAAACACCTGATCGCGATCGCAGCGATCGCCGTACCGTTCATCGCACCACCGGCCTTCGCCAGTGACGACGCGATCCTGGCGGAAGCGCGCAAGGTCGCAACCACCCTGCCGCCGAAACTGATCGTCGCCCTTCAGGACGAGATCAAGAAGTCCGGCGCCGAAGCGGCGATTCCCGTATGCAAGGACATGGCGCCGAAGATGGCCGGCGAAATTTCGCAACAGACCGGTTGGAAAATCAAGCGCGTCAGCCTCAAGGCGCGCAACGACGCCCGTGCCATTCCCGATGCCTGGGAAACGGCCGCGCTGGAGGATTTCGACAAGCGCGCCGCCGCCGGCGAAGCGCCTATGAAACTGGAAAAAGGCGAGAAGGTCGGCGACGAGTATCGCTACGTCAAAGCGCTGCCGGTCCAGTCGCTCTGCCTGAACTGCCATGGCCCGACCGAAAAACTCAGCCCCGGAATCAAGGCTGCACTCGGTCAGCATTACCCCAACGATCGTGCCACCGGCTATTCCGAAGGGCAAATCCGCGGCGTGATCAGCGTGCGCAAGAAGCTTTGAGCTTTCCATGTTCGCGGACCCGGTGCGTCCGGATCCGCGAACATCATTGTTCCTCGGACAGCGAAACGTACTGCCTGATCCGGGAATCGTACTGATGAACGTGATCCACGATCCAGCCCCTGACCATTTTCAGGATGCTTTGCTGTCCGATCGCCTTACCGGCCATCAGATCCAGGTTGAGGCGGGTGTACTGCTCAAGGATTTCCTCGTGCGCCGACATGTGCTCGGCAAGCTCTTCGGGTGGCATGTCGCAGGCTTTGAGAAGGGATTCCTCGCTGACGAAATGGGCGTCAATCTGGCGCCCCAACTGACTCAGAATTTCAGAAAAAGGTTCGGCAACCGAGTGCGACTGTGGTTTGCCGATCAGGCGATCAAGCTGCGCGAACAAGGCACGATGCTCGGAATCAATTTCGGGCAAACCCAGCAGCAAGTCATGATTCATGGTCTGTTCGCTAGTTGATTGGCCACGCTCCGAGTTCATTCGAGTATCCCTGCTGGCATAAATGGCTTCCATTATATATGGGCGGGTGATTGAACCATTGAGGGCGCGAGACAAGCTTTGGCCGTAACCGACGCTCAGTAGCGCATCGGTGTCGCCAGCACCGCCATGGTTACGCGCGAGATACAGACCAGCCGCTCACGTTGGTCACTGATGCGCACTTCCCAGACCTGGCTGCTACGGCCGACATGCACCGGACGCGCGATTCCGTAGACCCAGCCTTCGGCCACCGCACGGATGTGGTTGGCGTTGATCTCCTGCCCGACACAATGATATTTGGCCGGATCGACGGCGAAGGCGGCGCCCCACGAGGCGAGGGTTTCCGCCAGCACCATGGATACGCCACCGTGGAGTACGCCGGCAGGCTGCCGTGTGCGCGAATCCACTGGCATGCGGGCCTTGAGGTAATCCTCGCCGGCTTCGAGCAACTCGATGCCGAGATGCCCGTTGGCGCAACCGGCACCACGACGGTTGCAGTCTTCCAGCGGAAAACCGTCGAACCAGATGGTCTTGTTCAATATTCCCGCTCCTCAATGCTGGCGAATCATCACGGAACATGGCACATCGTTCGGGCACAGCACGGAGCGCACGAGTTGTTCCGGCCGGCCTTCTTGCCAGGACCATTCATAGGGGTAGGAATGGATGCGGATACTCCATACCGCGCGCGTCTCGCGCACCAGCTCGATATGCGCCTTCATGGTTCTTTCGGCGTCGGCCCCCGACCGGGTGTGCAGTTCCCGATGCAGGAGGTCGAGCATGAGCTCGGATTCCGGATCGGGCTGCGCCGGTTGCGGCAGGTCGCGATCGGCGATGCAACGGATGTAATTGGTGAAGAACGGCTTGCCGTCACGCCCGACCCAGCAGTCGAAGCCGACGCCGGAAGTCGCTGGCAGCGCTTCCTGGCAGAACGCCGGAGCCGCTGACAGCAGGAACCCCACGACTATCGAAAGAACAAATCTCATGCGCCTGCCGCAATCCGGAAAGGTTCACCTCGCCTCGGCAGGCTCGGCGGCTAGACTGCCGCCCAGCGCCTTGTAGAAGCTTGCGGCCGTCGCCAGCAGTTGCCGCCGTACCGCCAGCGCCGACTGTTGCGCGGCAAACTGTTCGCGCTGGGCATCGAGCAGTTCGAGGTGGCTGGAGACCCCGGCCTTGTAGCGCGCATTGACGATCTTCAGGCGCTGGTCCTGTGCAGCGAGACCGGCCTCCTGCGCCTGCAACTGTTCGCCAAGTTGCTTGCGCGCGGCGAGCAGGTCGGCAATTTCCCGGAAGGCCTGTTGCAGGACTTTTTCATATTCGGCGACGGCGATGTTCTTGCGCGCCATCGCCAGGTCGACGTTGTCGCTGCTGCGTCCGCTGTCGAACAAGGGCAGGCGCAGCGCCGGAACGAAACTCCAGGCTCCGCTTCCAGCCTCGAACAATCCACTGAGGCCACGACTGGCGGTGCCGAGCGCGGCAGTAAGTACTATCTTCGGCAGGAAAGCGGCACGCGCGGCGCCGATGTTGGCGTTGGCGGCGATCAGCTTCTGTTCGGCGGCCATGACGTCGGGTCGGGCCAGCAACACCTCGCTGGGCAAGCCCACCGGCACCGCCGCGATCAGGCCCGGCTGCGCCAAACTGCCACCGCCGGTACTACCAGGCGCCGTGCCGACCAGCAGTTGCAGGGCGTTCTCCGCAGCGGCCTGGCTGCGCGCGAGGCTGGCGACTTCGGCGCGTGCATTCTGGTAGGCACCGTCGGCCTGCAGGTAATCGAGGTCGCCGGCCAGGCCGACGTCGCGGCGGCGGCCGACGAGGGTGCGGGTTTCATCCCGGCTTTTCAGCGTGGCCTCGGCCAGCGCGCGGCGCTCGCCGAATTCCAGCAGGTTGAGCCAGGCATTGGCCACGTCGGCGATCAGCGACAGGCGGAAGGCCTGGCGCGCGTAATCGCTGGCGAGGAAATTGGCGCGCCCGGCATCGTCGAGGCTTTTCACCCGACCCCAGAAATCCAGCTCGAACGCGGCGAGGGCCAGATTGACGTCATAACGCTGGCTGTTGAGCTGGCGGCCCGTTCCGGAAAGGTCGGCCGGGGTCAGCGAGGCGGCACGCTGCGCCGCCAGGTCCACGGTCGGAAAGCGCTCGGCGCGCGCGATGCCGGCCAGGGCGCGCGCCTCGTCGACGCGACCGACGGCGATGCGCAGGTCGCGATTGTGTTCCAGCGCGGCGGCGATCAGGCCCTGCAGGCGCGGATCGGGGAAGAATGCGCGCCAATCGGTGGGCAACGGCGCGATTTTCGCCGTGTCGCCGGCGCCGACTTTTGCATCCGTCGGCCACTCGGCCGGCACCGGCGCCGCTGGGCGCTGGTACTCCGGCGTGAAGGAACAGCCAGCCAGGGCAAAGGCAATCACCAGGGGAAGTGTCTTACGCATCATGCTTCTCCTCGTGATGACGCGGAGTATGCCTAACCCCGCCGGGGAAGAAGCGCCGCACCACGACGAAGAACACCGGAACCAGAAATACCGCCAGCACGGTCGCCGTGAACATTCCGCCGATCACGCCGGTGCCGATGGCGATGCGGCTGTTGGCGCCGGCGCCGGTCGAGATTGCCAGCGGCAGTACGCCGAACATGAAGGCGATCGATGTCATCAGGATCGGGCGGAAGCGCAATCGGCAGGCTTCGAGCGTGGCTTCGATCAGATCCTTGCCCTGTTCCTGCAGCTCACGCGCGAACTCGATGATCAGGATCGCGTTCTTCGCCGAGAGGCCGATGATGGCGATCATGCCAACCTTGAAGTACACGTCGTTGGGCAGGCCGCGGAAAGTCACGGCCAGCACCGCGCCGAAGATGCCCAGCGGCACCACCAGCATTACCGCAAAAGGTATCGACCAGCTTTCGTAGAGTGCGGCAAGGCAGAGGAATACCACGACCAGCGAAACGGCAAAGAGGAAGGGCGCCTGGGCTCCCGAGAGCCGCTCCTCATAGGAAGTTCCCGACCATTCGAAGCCGACGCCCGCCGGCAGCCTGGAGGCGACATCCTCCATCGCCGCCAGAGCCTCGCCGGTAGAGCGACCCGGTGCTGCGCCGCCGGCGATCTTCATCGAGGGCAGGCCGTTGTAGCGGTCGAGCTTCGGGCTGCCGACGATCCACCTGGCCGTGGCGATTTCCGCCAGCGGTATCATGTCGCCGCGTGCGTTCCTGACCGGCAGCCGCAGCAGGTCTTCGGGCGTGCGCCGGGTATCCGCCTCGGCCTGCATTTGCACGCGCAGGATGCGCCCCTCGCGTACGAAGTCGTTGATGTAGGCCGTGCCCAGGGTCGATTGCAGGGTTTCATTCAGGTCGCCAAGGTCGATGCCCAGCGCACGCGCCTTGACGCGGTCCACGCTGAGGAAGACCTGCGGACCGGCCTCCTGCCCTTCCGGGCGCACGCCGACCAGTGCCGGGTTCTGGCCGGCCATGCCAAGCGCAATGTTGCGCGCTTCGAGCAACTTGTCGCGGCCGAGGCCGCCGCGATCCTGCAGGCGGAAATCAAAGCCGCCGACCGCTGCCAGCTCGGGGATCGGCGGCACGTTGATGGCGAAGATCATCGCCTGCTTGATGCGGAAAAAAGCCATGTTGGCGCGCTGCACTACCGACTCCGCGCTGTTTTCCTTGTTCGGCCGTTCATCCCAGCTTTTGAGCCGGACGAAGGTGATGGCGGCGTTCTGCCCGCGGCCAAAGAAGGAAAAACCAAGCACGCCGATCACGTGGGCAACTTCCTTCTGCGCCAGGTAGTGTTTCTCGACGGTTTCGAGCACTTCCAGGCTGCGCTCGCGTGTCGCCGCAGGCGGCAACTGGACAATGCTCAGGAAATAGCCCTGATCCTCGCTCGGAAGGAAGCTGCCCGGCAGCTTGGTGAAGAACCAGCCGGTGGCGCCGAGAATGGCGGCATAGAGGATCAACCAGCGCCCGGGCTTGCCCAGCATGCGTCGCGTGGCATTGATGTAGCGCTTGACCGTGGCGGCGAAAAACCGGTTGAACCAGCCGAAAAAGCCGGTGGTGGGCATCATGTCGTCCTTGCCGGCTTCGTGCTTGAGCAAGGTCGCGCACAGGGCCGGCGTCAGCGTCAGCGCCATGAAGGCCGAAAAGCCCATGGTCAGGATCAGGGTCACGGCGAACTGGCGGTAAATCGCGCCGACCGAACCGCCGAAGAACAGCAGAGGTACGAAGACCGCGGTCAACACCACGGTGATGGCGATGATGGCGTTGATGATCTGGCCCATGGCCTTTCGGGTCGCATCGCGCGGACTGAGGCCTTCCTCGTTCATGATGCGCTCGACGTTCTCGATCACGACGATGGCGTCGTCTACCACGATGGCGATGGCCAGCACCATCGCGAACAGGGTCAGCACATTGATCGAATAGCCGAGCACATAGAGGCCGATCAGGGCGCCGAACAGGGACACCGGTACGACCACTGTCGGGATGAAGGTGGCGCGCACATTTTCGAGGAACAGGTACATCACCAGAACCACCAGGATCATGGCCTCGATCAGCGTCTTGACCACTTCGCGGATCGAGATATCGACGAAGGTCGAGGTGTCGTAGGGCACCATCCACGAAATGCTGGGCGGAAAATACTTTGCCAGTTCGGCCATCCGGTTATTGACCGCCTTGGCCGTGTCGAGCGCATTGGCGCCCGGCGCCATGCGCACCGCGATTGCGGCGGTGGGCTGGCCATCGACGCGGGCGGCGATGGAATAGTCCTGCGCACCTAGCTCGACGCGGGCGACGTCACGGACGCGTACCGTCGAACCGCGGCCGTCGCTGCGGATGATCACGTTCCCGAACTCCTCGGGGGTCGCCAGGCGACCCTGGGTGATGATCGTCGCCGCGTATTCCTGTCCCGGCGCCGCAGGAACCTGGCCGAGTTCGCCGGTGGCGATCTGGGCGTTCTGCGCGCGCACCGCCTTGGCCACATCGGCCGGCGTCAGGCCGAAAGCGATCAGGCGGTCCGGTTTGAGCCAGAGGCGCATCGAATACTCGGTACCGAACAGGATCGCCTCGCCCACACCCGGCGTGCGGCGGATGCTCTCCAGCACATTGGCGGCGGCATAACTGCCGAGCGCGACGTTGTCCAGGGACTTGTCTGGAGAGAACAGCGAAATGAACATCAGGTAGTTGCGTGCCGATTTCACTACCGTGATTCCCAGGCGCCGCGCTTCTTCGGGCAGGCGCGGTTCGGCGCGCTTGATGCGGTTCTGCGTTTCGACCGAGGCGAGGTCGAGGTTGGTGCCGGCGTTGAACGTCAGCGTGATGGTGCCGAGGTTCTGCTCCGAAGCGGAATCCATGTAGAGCAGGTTCTCGATGCCGTTGAGTTCCTGCTCGATCAGGGCGACCGCGGTTTCTTCCACCACCTTGGCCGAGGCGCCGGGATAGTTCACCGTTATGGCCAGCGCTGGCGGCGCGACCGCCGGGTAGCTCGCCACCGGCAGCTGGCGCAACGAAAGCAAGCCGCCCAGCACGATGATGATGGCGATGACCCAGGCAAAGATCGGCCGGTCGATGAAAAATTTTGGGAGCATGGCTTATTTCTTTTCTTCGCCGGGCTTGCCCGGCGCAGCCGGTGCAGATGCCGCTGCCGGTTTGCCGGCCGGCGGTCCCGCCATGAGCGGCGCCCCCGGTGTCCACGGCACCGGTTTGACCACGGCACCGGGCCGGGCCTTCTGCAAACCATTGACGATGACCTGCTCACCGACCTTGAGGCCGTCGGTAACGATGAAATCGCCGCCGGACATGGCGCTGGTCTTGATCGGCCGCGGCACCACCTTGCCTTCGGCATCGACCACCATCACCGTCTGGCTTTGCGGTCCCCCCTGGACCGCGCGCTGGGGTACGCGGATGGCCTCATCCAGTTGCGCCTGCGGGAAGCGGATGCGGACGAAGGTTCCGGGCAGTAGCTCGCGGCGCGGATTGGGGAATTCGGCACGCAGCACGACAGCGCCGCTGTTGGCGTCCACCGCAAGGTCGGCAAACTGGAGGCGGCCCGGTTCCGGGTACAGGGAGCCGTCCTCGAGTACCAGCGCGACTTTTGCCGAGTCGGCCTGCTTCTGCTTGCCGCTCTTGACGGCCTTTTGCAGGCGCAGCATGTCGGAATAGGACTGCGAGAACTCGACGCGAACCGGGTCGAGTTGCTCTATCGTCACCAAGTGCGTCGCCTCGCCTTTGCCTACGAGCGCGCCTTCGGTCACCAGCGCACGCCCGATGCGCCCGGAAATCGGCGCTGGCGGCACGGCATTTTCGAGGTCCAGTTTGGCCCGGGTCGACGCCGCTTCAGCCTGTTTGACGCGGGCCTCGGCAGCATCGAATTCCTGCTGGCTGACCGCCTTGATGTCGAGCAGCGGCTTGTAGCGGGCGAACACTGCCTGCGCGGCAGCCAGGTCGGCGGCAGCAGCGGCAGCCTGTGCCTGGTAGCTGCGCGAATCAATTCGGAACAGCGGGGTCCCGGCAGCGATGTCGGTGCCCTCGGTGAAGAGGCGTTTCTCCACTACCCCTTCGACGCGAGCCCTCACTTGCGCGGAGCGTACCGCCTGCACCCGGCCCGGAAGATCCTGCGAGATGATTGCACTGGCCGTGGCGACTGTAATCACGTCAACTTCCGCGGGCGGCATCGCTGCGCCCGGTCCACCCGGCAGTGCCTTTTTCCCGCCATCGCCACAAGCGGCCAGTAGGGAAAGCAGGAGCAGAAGCAAAGATTTCTTCATGGGGTACTCCGTTGGGGGACGGGATGGCTTGCCGATTCGTCGGGCGCAAACGCACGCAGGTAGCTGTCGATGATATGGGCGACACGTTTTGCATCGGGTTTCGGCGGCGCTTCGCCGGAAAGCAGGTAATGGCTGCGCTCGGCGCCAACCAGCATCGACAAAAGGGTCGTGGTTGCGAATTCCGGGTCGGTCGGGCACAGTTCGCCCGCGTCCATCGCTTCCTGCAGGACAGCGCGCAGGCGCGCTGCGGTTTGGGCCGGTCCGGTTCGGTAGAAGCTGGCGGCCAAGTCAGGAAAGCGAATCGTCTCCGCCACCAGGGCGCGATAGAAGCCCAGACCTTCGGCGCTCAAGGCCTTTTCGCGGAAAGCGATGCCGAAACGAAGCAAGCGCTCACGCAGGCCCTCAGCCTTGCCGTCCAAGGTGATCAGCAAGACAGCGGTTACTTGCTTGATGACCTCGCCAAACAGCTCGGCCTTGGACGGGAAGTGGTTGTAAAGGGTTTGCCGGGCGACATTGGCACGTGCCGCGACGCGCTCGGTGCTGGCGCGATAGCCTTCTTCGATGAACACCTCGGTCGCCGCCTGGATCAGGCGCGTGCGACAGTCGGACAGGTCTGGTTCGGCAAGGAGGGTCACGGCTGGCGCCTTTAGACTGGACTGTACAGTCTATTTGAAGCGTAATTTAATTGCAATTCAATCCATCGGGACAGCAACTTGCCGTATCGTCGGCGCCGACTTTTGCTTCTGGTGGAATTCGAGAATCTGAAACAGGGCGGCTAGTCCAGAAACAAAAAGGGCAGCCGAAGCTGCCCTCCCAGTTTCTTGCTGAAATCCCGCTCAGTGACGCTGCTTGCGCAGACGATCGATCGCAGCCAACTGCGCGATGGCTTCGGCCAGTTCGGCCTGGGCGCGCGCGTAGTCCATTTCGGAACCACGATTGACCATGGCTTCTTCCGCCATTTTCTTGGCTTCGAGAGCCTTGGCCTGATCCAGGTCGGCGCCGCGAATGGCGGTATCCGCCAGCACGGTTACCAGGCCAGGTTGCACTTCGAGCAAGCCGCCGGCAACAAAAATCAGCTCTTCCTTGTTGTCGGGCATCATTACCCGAACCGCGCCAGGCTTGATGCGGGTCATCAGCGGCATGTGGCCAGGCAGGATGCCCAGTTCGCCGGCTTCACCCGGCAGGACGACGAATTCGGCGAGGCCCGAAAAAATCGATTCCTCGGCGCTGACGACGTCCACGTGAATTGTCATGGCCATTACTTACCTCTCATGTTTCGGAAGCAAGCGACGGACAGCCTGTCCGCCGCTACTTCCTGTTCGCTTGCTGCAGGGCTTATTGGAGCGTTTTGGCCTTCTCGAACACTTCCTCGATCGCGCCGACCATGTAGAACGCCTGCTCCGGGAATCGTATCGCATTCGCCGTCGACGATCATCTTGAAGCCCTTGATGGTGTCGGCCAGCGGCACGATCTTGCCCGGCGTGCCGGAGGAACACTTCGGCGACGTTGAAGGGCTGCGACAGGAAGCGCTGGATCTTGCGCGCGCGCGTCACGGCCAGCTTGTCTTCCGGGGCCAGTTCGTCCATGCCCAGAATCGCGATGATGTCGCGCAGTTCCTTGTAGCGCTGCAGGTTCGACTGCACGCGGCGGGCGACGCTGTAGTGCTCTTCGCCGACCACCAGCGGATCAAGCTGGCGCGAGGTGGAGTCGAGCGGATCGACCGCCGGGTAGATACCCAGCGAGGCGATGTCCCGCGACAGCACGACGGTAGCGTCGAGGTGGAGGAAGGTCGTCGCCGGCGACGGGTCGGTCAAGTCGTCCGCTGGCACATACACGGCCTGGATCGAGGTGATCGAACCGACCTTGGTCGAGGTGATGCGCTCCTGCAGGCGGCCCATTTCGTCGGCCAGCGTCGGCTGGTAGCCCACGGCGGAAGGCATCCGGCCGAGCAGCGCGGACACTTCGGTTCCGGCCAGCGTGTAGCGGTAGATGTTGTCGATGAAGAGCAGGATGTCCTTGCCTTCGTCGCGGAACTTCTCGGCCATGGTGAGGCCGGTCAGCGCCACGCGCAGGCGGTTGCCGGGAGGCTCGTTCATCTGGCCGAACACCATCGCCACCTTGTCGAGAACCTTCGACTCTTCCATCTCGTGGTAGAAGTCGTTGCCCTCGCGGGTGCGCTCGCCGACGCCGGCGAACACCGAGTAGCCGCCGTAGGACTTGGCGATGTTGTTGATCAGTTCCATCATGTTCACGGTCTTGCCGACGCTGGCGCCGCCGAACAGGCCGACCTTGCCGCCCTTGGCGAACGGGCACATCAGGTCGATAACCTTGATGCCGGTGGGCAGCAGTTCGGTGGAAGGCGACAGCTCGTCGAACTTCGGTGCGCGGGCGTGAATCGGACGGCGCTCCTCACAGGGAACGTCGCCGGCCTCGTCAATCGGGCGACCCAATACGTCCATGATGCGGCCCAGGGTGCCGGATCCGACCGGCACCGTAATGGCGGCACCCGTCGGCTTGACCGACATGCCACGACGCAGGCCGTCGGAAGAACCGAGCGCGATGGTGCGCACGATGCCGTCGCCGAGTTGTTGCTGTACCTCGAACGTCAGGCCGGCTTCGGCATTGCCGGAATCGGCTTCGTCGAGGGTCAGGGCTTCATATACCTTGGGCATGGCCTCGCGGGGGAATTTGATGTCCTCACCGCGCCGATGCACTGAACGATGTTTCCGTTGCTCATGGTTGTTTCCTCAATGTAAATCCGTTAACCGCAGTCGCTTCCGCGCCTAGTTGATTTGGTCTCGTCACAACATTCGCTTTGCTCATGTCAGCCTCGCCCAATCATCCGGCAATCGCAGCGGCACCGCCGACGATTTCCGAGATTTCCTTGGTGATGGCCGCCTGGCGCGCCTTGTTGTAGATCAGCTGCAGCTCCTTGATGACGTTGCCCGCGTTGTCGGTCGCCGCCTTCATTGCCACCATCCGCGCCGATTGCTCCGGAGGCCATGTTTTCGGCCACGCCCTGGTAGATCAGTGCCTCGACATAGCGCACCAGCAGTTCGTCGATCACGGTCTGCGCGTCGGGTTCGTACAGGTAATCCCAGCTGCGCTCCGGCGTGCCCATGCGTTCGCCCGACAGCGGCAACAGGGGCTCGATCACCGGCTCCTGCTTCATGGTGTTGATGAAGCGGGTGTAGGCGATATAGACGGCGTCCAGCTCGCCGGCCTGGAAGGCATCGATCATGACCTTCATCGGCCCGATCAGCTTTTCCAGGTGCGGCGTGTCGCCCAGATGGGTGATGTGCGAAATGACATTGGCACCCATGCGCTGCATGAAGCCGAGGCCCTTGTTGCCGATGCAGGTGACGCGAATTTCCTTGGCACCCTCGGCTTCCCACTTGCGCATGGTATTCAGCGACTGACGCAGGATGTTGGTGTTGAGGCCACCGCAGAGGCCCTTGTCCGTCGTCACCACGATCAGTCCGACACGCTGTACCACCGCTGCCTTGGTTTTGCCAAGGAAGGCATGGCGATACTCGGTCACATTGGCCTGGGAAAGATTCGCCGCGAGGCGACGGATCTTTTCGCTATAGGGACGAGCGGCACGCATCCGTTCCTGCGCCTTGCGCATTTTGGATGCGGCCACCATCTCCATGGCCTTGGTGATCTTGCGCGTGTTCTGGACGCTCTTGATCTTGGTGCGGATCTCTTTACTGCCCGGCATGATCGCTCCCCGTTAGTGTTCGTCAGCGGTTCGCGATCAGGCCCAGGACTTCTTGAACTCGGTAACCGCAGCCTTGAGTACGGCCTCGGCGTCCTTGTCCAGATCCTTGGTAGTCTCGATCTTGTTCATCAGGTCTGCGTGCTTCTGGTGCATGTACTGATGCAGTTCGCTTTCGAACGCCAGGATGCGCGGGACGTCGATGTCGTCCATGAAGCCTTCGTTGGACGCATACAGCGTGACGCCCATTTCGGCGACCGACAGCGGCGCGTACTGCAGCTGCTTCATCAGTTCCGTCACGCGACGGCCGCGCTCGAGCTGCTTGCGCGTGGCTTCGTCGAGGTCGGAGGCGAACTGGGCGAAGGCCGCGAGTTCGCGGTACTGGGCGAGCGCGAGACGCACGCCGCCACCGAGCTTCTTGATGACCTTGGTCTGGGCCGCGCCACCAACGC
The DNA here is from genome assembly GCA_016716965.1 of Sulfuritalea sp. GTDB lineage: Bacteria > Pseudomonadota > Gammaproteobacteria > Burkholderiales > Rhodocyclaceae > Sulfuritalea. Next base: position 68,780 of record JADJUP010000015.1, read on the forward strand.
GGGACACCGAGACGCCGGCGTTCATGGCAGGACGGATGCCGGCGTTGAACAGGTCGGTCTCAAGGAAGATCTGGCCGTCGGTAATCGAAATCACGTTGGTCGGCACGAAGGCGGAAACGTCGCCAGCCTGGGTTTCGATGATCGGCAATGCCGTCAGCGAACCCGTCTTGCCCTTGACTTCGCCGTTGGTGAGCTTTTCGACCCAGGCTTCCGAAACGCGCGCGGCACGCTCGAGCAGGCGCGAGTGTGGGATAGGCTTCACGGCCGGGAGGACGGCGCAGCAGCAGCGAGATCTGGCGATAGGCCCAGGCCTGCTTGGTCAGGTCGTCATAAATGATCAGCGCGTCCATGCCGCGGTCGCGGAAGTACTCGCCCATCGAGCAGCCCGTGTAGGGAGCGATGAATTGGGTTGCGGCGGAATCGGAGGCGGTGCCGGCAACGACGATGGTGTACTCCATCGCGCCGTGTTCCTGCAGCTTGCGCACCACGTTGGCGA
>JADJUP010000016.1 GCA_016716965.1 Sulfuritalea sp.
CCACCACGCTGCGCATGATCACCGCCGGGGCCCAGGCCAACCTGGCGGCGGTGAATTACCACTTCGGCTCGAAGGAGGCGCTGATCGAGGCGGTGTTCCGCCGCCGCCTGACCTGGCTCAACGAGCAGCGCATCGCCGCCCTGACGGCCTTCGAGGCTGAGGCCAAAGGCGCGCCGCTGAAGCCGCGGCAGATCGTCGAAGCCTTCTTCGGCGTCGCCATCCGCATGGCGGCCGACCGGAACGGCGGCCAGACCTTCATGCGCCTGCTCGGCCGCACCTACACCGAGCCCACCGACTTCATCCGCACCTTCCTCGCCGACGAATACGCCGAGGTCATCGCCCGCTTCAAGGCGGCCTTCTTCAAGGCCCTGCCCGACGTGCCGCAGGAGGAGTTCCTCTGGCGCTTCCATTTCATGATGGGCGCGCTGTCCTATGCCATTTCCGGTGCCGACGCCCTGCGCCTGCTGGGCCCCATCGACGATTCCGATCCCGAGGCGCTGTATGCGCGGCTGATGAGCTTCCTCATCGGCGGCCTGCGCGCGCCCTTGCCCGAAGTTTTAGCCAAACCCGCCAGGAAGCCGCGCGCCAAGCGCGCCGCCTGACACAAGGAGAACGCCATGACCTGGTTCCTCGTACTGATCGCTGCCATAGCCGCCGTGCTCCTGCTGCCGCCGTTGCGCCGCGCCGTGCTTACCGGGCCGATTTTTGGCCTTTACAAGAAGATGCTGCCCGCCATGTCGCAGACCGAGCGCGAGGCGCTGGAAGCCGGTACCGTCTGGTGGGAAGGCGAACTCTTTTCCGGCAAGCCGGCCTGGGACAAGCTGCTGGCCTATCCGCAGCCGAAGCTCACGACGGAGGAGCAGTCCTTCCTCGACCAGGAATGCGAGGCGCTGTGCGCCATGTGCCACGACTGGGACACGACACAGATCCATCACGACCTGCCGCCGGAGGTCTGGGCCTACATCAAGGAGAAGGGTTTTCTCGGCATGATCATCCCGAAGCGCTACGGCGGCCTGGAGTTCTCCGCCTACGCGCATTCGGCGGTGGTGCAAAAGCTGTCCACGCGCTGCTCGGCGGCCGCGGTGTCGGTGATGGTGCCCAACTCGCTGGGCCCGGCCGAACTGCTGCTGCACTACGGCACCGAGGCACAGAAGGACCACTACCTGCCGCGCCTGGCGAAGGGACTTGAGATTCCCGCCTTCGCCCTGACCAGCCCGCAGGCCGGCTCGGATGCGGCATCGATTCCCGACCTCGGCATCGTCTGCAAGGGCCAGTGGCAGGGCAAGGAAGTGATCGGCATGCGCGTCACCTGGGACAAGCGCTACATCACCTTGGGCCCGATCTGCACCATCCTCGGGTTGGCCTTCCGCCTGCAGGACCCGGACCACTTGCTCGGCGATGTCGACGACCTGGGCATCACCTGCGCGCTGGTACCGACCGACCATCCCGGCGTGAACATCGGCCGCCGCCATTTCCCGCTCAACGCCGTGTTCCAGAATGGGCCCAACTCGGGCAAGGACGTCTTCATGCCGCTGGACTGGATCATCGGTGGTCCGGCCATGGCCGGTCAGGGCTGGCGCATGCTCATGGAGTGCCTCGCGGCGGGGCGCTCGATCTCGCTTCCCTCCTCCAACACCGGCATGTCCAAGCTCGCGGTGCGCGCCACCGGCGCCTACGCCCGCGTCCGCAGCCAGTTCAAGACCGCGATCGGCCGCTTCGAGGGCATCGAGGAACCGCTCGCGCGCATGGGCGGCAACCTTTACCTGATGGACGCGGCGCGCAGCATGACCGCCGGCGCCATCGACCTCGGCGAGAAGCCCTCGGTGGTCTCCGCCATCGTCAAGTACCACGTCACCGAGCGCACGCGCCAGGTGGTCAACGACGCGATGGACATCCTCGGCGGCAAGGGCATCTGCCTCGGCCCCAACAACTTCATGGGCCGCGCCTACCAGCAGATCCCGGTGGCGATCACGGTCGAGGGCGCCAACATCCTGACCCGCAGCCTGATCATCTTCGGCCAGGGCGCGATCCGCTGCCATCCCTACGTGCTGAAGGAAATGGCGGCGGCGAGGAATCCGGACGCGGCGCAGGGCCTGCGCGACTTCGATGCCGCCTTCAGCGCCCACCTCTGGTTCATCTGGACCCGCGGCTTCCGCGCCTGGAGCATGGGCCTCACCGGTTCCAACTTCGCTTCGGTGCCGGGCAACGTGGCGCCCGAAACGCGGCGCTACTACCAGCAGCTGTCGCGCTTCTCGGCGGCCTTCGCCTTCCTCGCCGACGTCTCGATGTTCGTCATGGGCGGCGACCTCAAGCGCAAGGAAAAGCTCTCGGCGCGCCTGGGCGACATCCTTTCGCTGATGTACCTCGCCTCGGCCACCGTCAAGCGCTACGAGGCCGAAGGTCGCCAGGCAGCCGACGCGCCGCTGATGCACTGGGCGATCTGGGACGCCATGTTCAAGATGCAGAACGCCTTCGAGGGCGTGATTTCCAACTACCCGAACCGTTTCATCGCCGCCCTGCTGCACTGGTACATCTTCCCGCTCGGCCGCCCCTACGAAGTGCCCTCCGACAAGCTCGGCCATGAGGTGGCGCAACTCCTGATCGAACCTTCCGCCACGCGCGACCGGCTCACCGCCGGCATGTTCGTGCCGCGCGACGAGATGGATGCGGTCGGCGTTATCGAACTGGCACTGGAAGCGACCATCGCTGCCGAGCCGATCGAAGCGCGCATCCGCAAGGCGGTGAAGGAGGGAAGAGTCGGCGCTGGCGACACGGCGAAACAAGCCGTTCACGCTTTCGAGGCCGGCGTCATTACGGCCGAGGAACTGGCCCTGCTGCAACGCCGTGCCGCGCTACGCGACCGCGCCATCGCCGTCGACGATTTCCCGCAGGACTTTGCTACCGAGCAGGCCGGCGCGCCGCAAATCCTGCGCAAGGTTGCATGAAATCCTTGTCCGCAGATTACGCAGATTCACGCAGATGTATCAATACGAATCTGCGCAAATCTGCGTAATCTGCGGAAAGAACACACTTTCATTCGAGGCTGCCCATGAAATTCGAACCCGTCTATATCGTAGATGGCGCGCGCTCCCCATTCCTCAAGTCGCGCAACGTTCCGGGCCCCTTCTCGGCTTCGGACCTGGCAACGATTTCCGGCCGCGCGCTGCTGGCGCGCCAGCCTTTCGCCCCGGAAGACCTTGACGAAGTCATCGTCGGCTGCGCCGGCCCCAGCGTGGACGAGGTGAACATCGGCCGCGTCATCGCTCTGCGCCTCGGTTGCGGCAACAAGGTGCCGGGCTGGACCGTGATGCGCAACTGCGCCTCGGGCATGCAGGCGCTGGATTCGGCGATCGCCAACATCCACAGCGGGCGCTCACAGCTGGTGCTGGCCGGCGGCGTCGATGCGCTGTCGCGCACGCCGCTGCTCTACTCGGACAAGATGGTGATGTGGTTCTCGCTGATGGCGCAGGCGCGCAGCATGGGCGCCAAACTCGGCATGTTCGCCAAACTTCGGCCGGCGATGCTGCTCACCCCGGTGATCGGCATCGTCAAGGGTCTCACCGACCCGGTGGTGAACCTGATGATGGGCCAGACCGCGGAGAACCTGGCCTGGAAATTCGGCATCTCGCGCCAGCAGATGGACGCCTTTTCGGTCGCCAGCCACAAGAAGGTTTCCGCCGCGCAGAAGGCCGGCCGCTTCGACGAGATCGTGCCGCTGATCGATGCCAATGGCAAAGTCTATGCCGAGGACGACGGCGTGCGCCACGATTCCAGCATGGAGGGGCTGGCCAAGCTCAAGCCTTTCTTCGACCGCAAGTACGGCAAGATCACCCCGGGCAACAGCTCGCAGATCACCGATGGCGCCGCCTGGCTGCTATTGGCGTCCGCCGAAGCCGTCGAGAAATACAAGCTGCAACCGATCGGCAAGATCACCGACACGCAATGGGCCGGCCTCGACCCGGCGCAGATGGGCCTCGGCCCGGTGCATGCCGCCACGCCCATCCTGCAGCGCCACGGCCTGGGCCTGAACGACCTCGACGCCTGGGAAATCAACGAAGCCTTCGCCGCCCAGGTCATGGGCTGCGTCAAGGCCTGGGAAGACCCGGCCTACTGCAAGGAACAGCTCGGGCTCGACGCGCCGCTCGGCACGCTGGATGCAGCGAAGCTCAACATCGACGGCGGCGCCATCGCGCTGGGGCATCCGGTGGGCGCCTCCGGTGCGCGCATCGTGCTGCACCTGCTGCACATCCTGCGCCGCGAGAACAGGCAACGCGGCATCGCCAGCATCTGCATCGGCGGCGGTCAGGGCGGTGCCGTGCTCGTGGAGGCGATGCAATGAGCTACCGCAACTGGAAACTCGAACGCGAAGCCGATGGCGTGGCCTGGGCCATCCTCGACACCGCGAATTCCTCGACCAACACGCTGGGCGCCGAGGTCATGACCGAACTCGGCCTGATCCTCGACGAATGCGAGAAGAACCCACCCAAGGGACTGATCTTCAAATCAGCCAAGGAAGCGGGCTTCATCGCCGGCGCCAACATCGAGGAATTCACCTCGGCTGACACGCCGGACAAGGCGCGCGTCATCATCCAGCGCGGTTGGGATGCCTACAACCGACTGGCCGCCGTGCGCTACCCGACGCTGGCCCTGGTGCGCGGCCACTGCATGGGCGGCGGCACCGAACTGGCGCTGGCCTGCCGCTACCGCATCGCGGTGGATGAGGCCGGCACCAAGTTCGCGCTGCCCGAGGTCATGCTGGGCATAGTCCCCGGCTGGGGCGGCATGCTGCGCCTGCCGCAGATCGTCGGCCCCGCCGCGGCGATGGACATGATGCTGACCGGCAAGAACATCGATGCCAAACGCGCGAAGAAGATGGGCCTGGCCGACGAATGCGTGCCGCCGCGCGTCATGGAAAACGCCGCGCGCATGCTGGTGCTCTCGGGCAATCCGCCGCGCCAGGACAAGCTTCCCTTCATGCAGAAGCTGATGAACGGCCCGCTCAAGGGCATGGTCGCCGGCGGCGCGAAAAAGCAGGTGGCGAAGCGCGCGCGCCAGGAACACTACCCGGCGCCCTACGCCATCATCGATCAATGGCAGAACTACGGCGGCAATACGCTGGCGGTGCCGGCCGACAAGCCGACCTCGCTCGACGCGCTGGTCAAGCACCCGACCACGCGCAACCTGATCCGCGTCTTCTTCCTGCAGGACCGGCTCAAGGGCTTCGGCAAGGACGCCAGGAACTTCGCGCCGCAGCGCGTGCATGTCGTCGGCGCCGGCGTCATGGGCGGCGACATCGCCGCCTGGTGCGTGCTGCGCGGCATGACCGTGACGCTGCAGGACCAGAACGTGGAACGCATCGCGCCGGCCGTGGGGCGCGCGGCGAAGTTCTTCGAGAAGAAGCTGCGCGACAAGAAGCTCGCGCGCTTTGCGCTCGACCGCCTGATCGCCGACCCGAAAGGCGAGGGCGTGCGCCAGGCCGACGTGATCATCGAGGCCATCTTCGAAAACCTCGAAGCCAAGCAGGCGCTGTTCGCCGACATCGAGGCGCGCGCCAAGCCCGATGCGCTGATCGCCACCAACACGTCTTCGCTCAAGCTGGCCGACATCGCGGCGACTTTCAAGGACCCCTCGCGCCTGGTCGGCATCCACTTCTTCAACCCGGTGGCGATGATGCCGCTGGTCGAGGTGGTGGCCGGCGAGAAGACCGCGCCCGAGGTCGCGCAGAAGGCCGCCGCCTTCGTGCGCAAGATCGACAAGCTGCCGCTGCCGGTGAAGGACGCGCCGGGCTTCCTGGTCAATGCCGTGCTCGGCCCCTACATGAACGAGGCCATGAAGTGCGTCGACGAAGGCATCGCGCCCGAGGCCATCGACGCCGCGCTGGTGGCCTTCGGCATGCCCATGGGCCCGATCGAACTCGCCGACACCGTCGGCCTCGACGTCGCGGTGCATGCCGGCAAGCAACTGGTCGGCGATGCGACCCCGCCGAAAAAGCTGGTCGAACTGTTCGAGGCCGGCAAGCTGGGAAAGAAGTCCGGCCAGGGTTTCTACACCTGGGTGGATGGCAAGGCGCAAAGAGTCGGCGCTGGCGGCACGGCGAATCCGCAATTGGCCGAACGCATGCTGAGGCCTTTGCTCGACGCGACGCAGCGTCTGGTCAGGGATGGCGTGGTGGCCGATGCCGAGCTGGCCGATGCCGGCGTGATCTTCGGCACCGGCTTCGCGCCCTACACCGGCGGGCCGATGAACTACCTGCAGAGCCGCTAGGCCGGGCCGGCTCAGGAGCCGGCCTGGACCAGCGTCAGTATCAGCGGCGTGGACAAGGCGGCAATGCCGGTGGAAATCACCAGGCTTCCCGCCACCGCGCCTTCGAGAACCTTGAACTGGCGCGACATCAAATAGACGTTGGCGCCGACGCCAATGGAAGCGAGCAGCACCACCACCTGGGTTTCCATCGGCGGCAAGTCGAGCAGGCGGGCAAGCAGCCAGACCACGAGGGGCTGCAGCAGGACCTTGATGCCCGAGATGGCCAGGCTGATGCGCAGGCCGACGCGGATGCCGTATTCGGCCAGGCCCATGCCCAGCGCAACCAGGGCCAGCGGTGCGGCGGCCTTGCCGACGAAGGACAGCGGAAGATCCAGCGGCGCCGGAATGGAAAACCCGGCGAGGCCGAACAGGGCGCCGGAAACGATGGCGGCGACGATGGGGTTGGTCAGCACGGCGACCAGTGTGCGCGCACCGCCGTGCAGGTTCAGGCTGCCGTGCCTGGCCCATTCGACGGAGGCGGTGACCAGCGTCCACAGGATCAGCGCATTGAAGACCAGGATCAGCGCCACCGAGGGCGTTGCCGCTTCGCCCAGGATCAGGGTCGACAGCGGCAGGCCGAGCATCACGTTGTTCGAGAAGATGCCGCCCAGGGCGAATACCGATTGTTCGACGCCGTTCAGCGCGAAGAGCCTCCAGGCGATCACGCGTCCGATGGCAAAGACCAGCAGGCAACTGCCGAAGTAGGCGAACAGCAGGCGCTCGTCGACCGGAGGCAGGCTGGAAAGCTTGCTCATCAGGCGAAACAGCATGACCGGCAGGGCAACCGAAAACACCAGCCAGGAAAGCCGTTGCGACCAGCCGTCGGGCAACCGCGCCATGCGCTTCAGGACATAACCGGCGAGCACCAGGGCAAACAGCGGAACGGCCAGGCCGAGGTTGTCGAGGAAGGTGGTCATGGTTCGCCTGTCCGCCTGCGCTGGTCAGGCAGGTGGGATGTCAGCGTGGCGGCCGCCGCGGCGCGAATTCAAACGCCTTCGATGATGCGTATCTCCCGCTCGGCACCATCATCGAGCGCGGCCAGCGCCGCCTGGTAGCCGGGACTGTCATGGGCGGCAACGGCCTGCGCGACACTGTCGAATTCGATGACCACGGTACGCTGCATGAGCCCCAGCTCGTAGACCTTGGCCGGTTCGCCACGCGCCAGGAAACGCCCGCCACCGGCAGCAATGGATGGCCCGGCGAGCTTGGCGTAGGCCGCCAGCTTGTCGGCGTCGTTCACCGAACGATAGGTGCTGATCCAATAGGCCTTGGGCATGGCTTTCCTTTCATTGAATGTTCGTGCGTAACGTGCCCCATTATCGGCCGTTTTACGCCGACACTCCACGCAAGACCATTTGATCTGGCGCACTTGACTTCAGATCCTGTCTCAGGAAGGTCACGGTCCGCGCCGGCCCCTCTCCCACGCACGCAGCGCAAGCGATGTGCGCCTGCCACCCGGTTCTTGCGCGCCCTATACTGACAGCTTGATCGATACATGGAGCAAAGCCATGGGCCACGAAGGCGTAAAGATTGCGGGCCGCGAGCCGGTGCTGCGGGTGATGCCGATGCCGGCCGACATGAACGGCAACGGCGACATCTTCGGCGGCTGGGTCATGGCCCAGTGCGACATCGCCGCCGCGATTCCGGCGATGCGCATGGCGCGCGGCCGCATCGCCACGGTTGCGGTCAACTCCTTCCTCTTCAAGCAGCCGATCTCGGTCGGCGACATCGTCAGTTTCTACGCCGAGATCGTCAAGGTCGGCCGTACCTCGATCACCGTCGACGTGCAGGTCTATGCCGAGCGCAACCCGAGCAATCCGGTGGTGGTCAAGGTGACCGAGGCGCAGTTCACCTACGTCGCGATCCACGACGACGGCAGCAAGCGCGAACTGCCGCAGGCCTGAGAGTGCTTGCGTCGACGTCTGCCGTCGCGGCAGGCGGCCGATGCGGGTAATATGATCGAGGCTGGTATCGACCGGCCGCACCGGATTTTTCCACGCTGGCGCCACATTCCATTCGCCATGAGCAGGCAGCATCAGACAGACGTGCACACCGACGCCGAAATCGACGGCGCCGTCTCCCGGGAATTTTCGCTGCGCTACCTCAGGTTCGCTATTGTCGCCCTGCTGCTGGGCGCAATCGGGTTCCTGGTCATCATTCGCTTCCTGACGCCGGACCAGATTTCGCGGGGCGTCGGGCCGGCCGCTGGCATCGCGCTGCTGACCACGGTGCTGTACCTGATTTCGCGCGGCCGAACCCATTTGGCGATCAACCTGATGGCGATCGGCTTCTGGTTGATCATCACCGTGGTCGCGACGTTCAACGGCGGTTTGCGCGCGTCCATCGTGATCGGATATCCGTTGCTGATCGTCTATGTCGGTTGGCGCATCGGCCTGCGCGCGGCGGCCGGCGTGACCGGTTTGACGGCGGCGGCGATCATCGGCTTCGTGCTGGCCGAATTGTCCGGAACGCTGCCAGGCTTCCAGAGCACCCCGATAGTCATGCATGGGGTGATTCAGGTTCTGTTCGCCAGCCTGGCAACGATCCTGATATTTGCCCTGGTGCGTGCCTACCAGAACCGGCTGCGGGAACTGCGGACGCTGGGCAACGACCTCGTCCGCCGCAGCACCGAACTCGAAGCCAACCGTGCCGACCTCAATCGCGCACAGGCCGTGGGCAAGATCGGCAGCTGGATCTACGAGATCGACAGCGACAGGATGATCCTCTCGGCGGAGACCTCGCGGATCTTCGGCCTGCCGGAAGGGGTCACCGGAAACCGGGAAAGCTATCTGGCGCGGACCCATCAGCCCGACCGCGAACCGGTTGCCAGGGCGTGGCAGGAAGCATTGCACGGCGCCAGCTTCGACCAGGAGCACCGCGTGATGATCGGCGAAAACATCCGCTGGGTCCGCCAGAAGGCCGAGTTCGAGTTCGGCCCCGATGGCAGGGCGGTCCGCGCCGTGGGCGTGACGCAGGACATCACCGAACGCAAGGAGATCGAGCAGCGCCTGGCCGACCACCAGGCGCACCTTGAGGAACTGGTGGGCGAACGCACCGCCGAGCTGGCCTCGGCGCGGGATGCGGCGGAAGCGGCCAACGAGGCGAAGAGCCGTTTCCTCGCCAACATGAGCCACGAGATCCGCACGCCGCTGAACGCCATCATCGGCCTCACGCACATGATGCGGCGCGCGGAGACGACGGCGGAACAGGCGGAACGCCTGCGCAAGGTGGACGAGGCGGCGGAACATCTGCTGGCCATCCTCAACGACGTGCTCGACCTGTCGAAGATCGAGGCCGGCAAGCTCGAACTGGAGCAGACCGATTTTTCCCTGGAGACGGTTCTCGACCATGTCGCTTCGATGAACGCCGCCGCGGCATGCGCCCGCGGACTGGAGATCCACCTGGACAGCGGCGAGGTGCCGCGCTGGCTGCGCGGCGATCCGACGCGGCTGCGGCAGGCCCTGTACAACTACCTGAGCAATGCCATCAAGTTCACCGAACGCGGCAGCGTGACGCTGCGCGCCCGCCTGCTGGAGGAACGTGGCGAGGGCCTGCTGCTGCGTTTCGAAGTGGCGGACACGGGCGTCGGCATCGACGCGGAAAAGATCGCCGGGCTGTTCCATGCCTTCGAGCAGGCCGACAGTTCGACCACGCGCAAGTACGGCGGCACCGGCCTGGGCCTGGTGATCACGCGCCGGCTGGCATTGCTGATGGGTGGCGAAGTCGGCGCCGAAAGTACGGTGGGGGTGGGCAGCACGTTCTGGTTTACCGCGCGCCTGCAACGCGGGCTGGGCGTGATGCCGGGGGCGGTCACGGCTGTCGGCGAAAGCGCCGAGATCCGCCTGCGGAACCGCCATTCCGGCGCGCGCCTGTTGCTGGCCGAGGACAACGCCGTCAATCGCGAAGTGGCGCTCGACCTGCTGCACGCTGCCGGCCTGGATGCCGACATCGCGGTCGATGGTCGCGAAGCTGTCGCCAGGGCGGGTGCCGTCGCCTATGACCTGATCCTGATGGACATGCAGATGCCGTATCTGGACGGGCTCGATGCGACGCGGGCCATCCGCAGGCTGCCGGGACGCGAGCGGGTGCCGATCCTGGCGATGACGGCCAACGCCTTCGACGACGACCGGCGCGCCTGTGCGGCGGCGGGCATGAACGACTTCGTCGCCAAGCCGGTGAATCCGCGCGATCTCTACGAGATGTTGCTGAAATGGCTGCCGCCCGCCGCATCGGCTTCGACGCAAGCGGCAGCACCGCCGAGCACCGCGCCGGCCCGGCCGCCGCGGACGGCGCATGGGGCGTTGCCCGAGCTGGCGGCCGTTCCGGGCCTTGACGTCGCGCAGGGCCTGGCCATGACGGAGGGCGACGCCATGTTGTACCGGCGCCTGCTGGAACTGTTCGTCGATACCCACGCGCAGGATCCGGCGCGGCTGGCCCGGGCCATGGCGGAGCGCGACCTTGGTCCGGTGAAGTCGATGGCTCACGCCCTGAAGAGTGCGGCGGCGTCGGTGGGCGCCATCGCTGTCGCCGCCACGGCGAAGGCGCTCGACGCGGAACTGCGCCGCGGCGCGCAGGCGGGCGAGGTCGAAGCCGGCGCCGCGTCCCTCGCGAAGCAACTCACAGCCCTGATCGACGGCCTGCGCCGATCGTTCGTCGAAACGGAACTCAATTGATGCCGCCGCATCGGGTGCCGCGCAGGACGATGCGATAGATGGCGCGCGAAGAACACCATCCGGCCCTGGCGCCCAAACCGTCGGCGGACGAACTGGTCGCCGGCATTGCCGTCGGCGACATTCCGCTGCCGGATTTCATCAGCATGGATGACACCGGCGTACGGGTCAATGTCGCGCTCATGGACGAGCCCGCGCAAATGCAGCGCTTCGTCGACCGCGTCTTCAGCGCCGGGGCCTGCTTTGTCGGCCTCGATCATGACGCGCTGGAGCGCCTGTTGTATGCGGCTGCGCCATCGCAAGCGGGCACCGGAAAGCGTCCGCCGCTGCGCATCGCGGACGCACTTGCCGCCTTTGCGCCGGAACGCCGCGCGCTTTACAAGGCAGCAAAGCCGATCGACGGCGGCGCCCGGATCGAATACCTTTTCGAGCCGGCCAGGCTGGAGCGCGTGGTCGAGATGCCCCTATTCGGCGATCCGGACGAAAGCGGCCGGCCGGTGATCACCGGCTACGAAAAGCAGCTCCGCATGGAGCCGACCAGGCTCGACGTCGACGAATTCGTCGCCGCGATGTGGCCCCAGGGCATCCGCAGCGGCATCGACATCGCGGCGGTGCGCGCCGCGATCGCGTCCGGGCGCGTGGAGCGGGTCGTCGTCGCACGCCGCATCGATCCAACGCCCGGCGCCGATGCGTCGGTGCAGGAGCAGACCGAGCTGCTGCATCGCGACGATTCGCCGTCGATACTGCCCAGCGGCAAGATGGACCTGCGCCATTTCAAGAACCATTTTCCGCAGGTGTCCGCCGGCACCTGCCTGCTGCAGAAGCAGCCGCGCAGGCTTGGCGAACCGGGTCTCGACACGGACGGCACGGTACTGGAGCCCGAACTGCCGCGCGACTTCGAGCTGGAAGACATGGCCGGTCCCGGCACCCGCGTCGAACGCACGGCCAAGGGGGAATTCCTGGTTGCGGCACGCGGCGGTTTCCTCAACATCGACAAGAAGACGCACCAGATCTCGATCACCGACAAGATCGTCAATCGCGAAGGCATCAGCCAGCGCACCACCGGCGACCTGCAACTGGTCGGCGACGAATACGAGGAACACGGCGAGGTGCAGGAACGGCGCCAGGTGGAAGGCCGCCACATGGCTTTCCATGCCGACGTTTTCGGCGAGATCGTTTCCAGCGGCGGCAATGTGCATCTGCACGCCAACCTGGCCGGCGGCACGGTGAGGAACCCGGGCGGCGTGACCCGCATCGACGGCCGCATCTCGCAGGCGGTGATCGAAGCGCGTGGCGGCGAGCTGCAGGCCAGCCATGCCGAAGGCAGCACCCTGGTTGCCGGCACGGTGCGGATCGGCCGCGCGATCGCCTGCGACATCGTGGCCGAGGAGGTCGAGGTCGACGAAGCCCTGGGCTGCACCATCGCCGCGCGCCGCGTCCGCATCGCGCGCTGCGGGGCGCGGCGCGATACCGAAACCCTGCTCACGATCTGCATTCCGGATTATGCCGAGCTCGACAAGCGCCGCGCCGAGCAGGAGAAGGAGGTCGGCGCCATCAAGAAAAGGCTCGCCGGCAAGCAGCAATCGCTCGATGCCTGCATGGCAGCCGGCGAGGTGCGCAACTACCTTGCCGCCGCAAAGCGCATCCACGACGGCGGCATTACGCTCAACGAAGCCCAGGCAGCGCAGTGGCGGCAGATGACGCAGAAGGTCGCCGGTCCGCTGGCCGAGATCCAGGCGCTGCGCCAGGAAATCGAAAAACTCGAAGCCACGCTCGCGGCGCCGAACGGGCAGCTGGCCGAAATCGACGCGCAGCGCAAGCAGGCCGGCGCGGGCATTGGTTGCGAGGTGTCGCAGGTGGTCGGCGAGGTGGCGGTGCACACTGCCGCGATCGCGCCGGGGGCCGCGGTATTCGGCGCCATCGAGACGGCGAAGCTGAAGCAGGCGCTGCGCGACACCCGCATCGTGCGCCAGCGCCTGTTCCGCGCCACGACGGGCAGCTTTAGCTGGAGCTGGAAACCGCCCGCGGCGACTTGAACATTTCGTTGGCGGCCAGCGCCGCCAGCACCAGGGCGCCGCCCGCCAGCGTGCTGCCGGCCGGTACCTCGCCGGCGCCGAGCCAGGCCAGCAGCACGCCGAATATCACTTCGAGCAGTGCCAGCAGCGCGATCTCCGGCGCCGGCAGTTCGCGGCTCAGGCGCACCACCAGCAGGCAGGGTATCGCCAGTTGCACCGTGCCGAGCAGGGCCAGCAAACCGATGTCGTGCGTGGATGCCTGCAGCGGCCAGGCCAGCGGCAGCGTGACGGCCGCCGAGAGCACGGCGCCTAGCAGCACCGCCGGCAGCATGTCCTGCCTTGCTCCGCTCGCCTCTGCGGCGCCCGCGCGCTGCTGCAGCAGCGTGAAATTCGCCGAGGACGCCAGCGGCACGCCCAGCGCCACCAGGCTGCCCAGCAGCGAGGCGCCCGAAGTGGTGTTGCTGGCGGCCTCGGCGCCGAACATCCAGGCGATGCCCAGGCCGGCGACGCCGATTGCGATCCAGGTTCGCGCCGGCAAACGGTGGCCGAGGAACAGGCGCGCCGCCAGCGCGGTCAGCAGCGGTCCGATAGCCATCGCCACCAGCACGTTGGCGACGCTGGTCAGGGTCAGCGCGATCATGAAGGCGGTGTACATCACCGCCCAGCACAGGCCGGAAAACCAGATCACGCGGTTGCCGGCGAGGATGTCGCGCCACAGCGCCGCGCCGCGCAGCGGAACCAGCAGGACCAGCAGCGCGAGCGCATTGAACAGGCTGCGCCAGAAGGTGACCTCGAAGCTGCGCGCGGCATCGAGGTGGCGCGTGACGACGCCGGCGATGCTCCACAGCAGCGTGGCCAGCACCATCAGCGCCACCGCGCGTCCGTGCGACATGCCGTTGCTGCCCTGCATGCCGTACCGCCACCGCCGACTTTGCGCCTGCTTCATGCCTGGCCCGAAAGTCGGCGCCGGTGATACGGCACCGCCGCGATGTCCGGCGCCTCGCGCAGCCGCAAGGCATGCAGGAACTCGCCGCAATCCCGTTCCACCTTGGCTTCCAGCAGGTGGTCGGCGCGCGTCCTGCCCTGGTTGATCGCCATCACCGGCCTGCCTTGGCGGCGGGCATGTTCGACGAAGCGGAATCCCGAATAGACCATCAGCGACGAGCCGATCACCAGCAGGCCCGGCGCCGCATCGATCGCCGCCATGACGGCGTCTACGCGGGGCCGCGGCACGCTGTCGCCGAAGAACACCACGTCCGGCTTGAGCAGGCCGCCGCAGGCGGGACAGTCGGGGACGTGGAATCCGTCGGCCAGCGCCTCGGCCACGTCGGCGTCGCCATCGGGCGCGGCACGTGGCACCGCGGCGGCGAGGCCGGGATTGGCCGCATCCAGCCATTCCTGCACCAGTGCGCGCGAATGCCGCCGGTCGCAGGCGAGGCAGACCACCTTATCCAGCGCGCCGTGAAGTTCCAGCACGTCGCGGCTGCCCGCCTTCTGGTGCAGGCCATCGACATTCTGGGTGACCACCAGCGCGACCCGGTCGAGGCTTTCGAAATGCGCCAGGGCGCGATGGCCGATGCCGGGCTCTGCCCGGGCCACCACCGGCCAGCCGAAAAAGCTGCGCAGCCAGTAGCGTCGGCGCGTGGCGGCGGAGCGCAGGAAGTCCTGGTGGTCGATCGGCTGCACGCGCTTCCAGCGGCCCTCGCGATCGCGGTAGTCGGGGATGCCGCAGGCGGTGCTGAGGCCGGCGCCGGTGAGTACCACCAGGTCGCCGCGGTCGAGCAGCGCGCTTACCTTCCGTTCATCCGCCCCCAGGCCGGCCCCGGGGATTTCGCCGGCGTCAGGTAGGACCGCCATGTACCTTGCCGCCGGAATGGACCCAGCTCTGGTTGCGTCCGCCGTGCTTCGCGCCGTACAGCGCCTTGTCCGCCGCGCTGACCAGTGCGCCGGCATCCGGCATTTCCGCTTCCTTGCAGGCCACGCCGAGGCTGATGGAGATTCGCAGGGTGGTTGCGCCGACCGTGATGCCGGTCGTGTCGACTGCCCGCCGCAGGCGTTCTGCGGCCAGGTAGGCCGACGACAGGTTGGCATTCGGGCAGATGACGAGGAACTCCTCGCCGCCCAGGCGGCAGATCTGGTCGCCATTGCGCACCGTGCCGCGTATCACCTTGCCGACCTCGCTCAGCACCTTGTCGCCGACGGCGTGGCCGTGCGTGTCATTGATGCTCTTGAAACGGTCGATGTCCAGCATCAGCACCGCCAAGCCATGGCCGGAACGGGTCGCGGCGCTCCACATCTGGTCGAGCACGCCCAGTCCGGCGCGCCGGTTCGGCAGGCCGGTCAGCAGGTCGGTCAGGGCGACGTGCTGCAGTTTGCGATTGCTGATGGCCAGGTCGGCGGCGAACTGCTTGAGCTGGGCCCGGTCCTTTTCCCAGGCTTCGAGAAGCTGCACGTAATGCAGCGCGGCGCGCATGCGCGCACGCAGGGAGCGGACATTCACCGGCTTGACGACATAGTCGTCCACCCCGGCTTCGAAGGCATGGACGATGTCCTCGTCGGTTTCGACGCCGGTCAGCATGATCACGTACATCGACTGGCCCCATTCGGTGGCGCGCAGCGCGCGACAGAATTCGACGCCGTCCATCACGGGCATGTGCCAGTCGGTGATGATGATGCGCGGCATCGTCTCCAGGGCCATGGCCATGGCTTCGCGGCCGTTGCCGGCGGAAAGCACCTTGCGTCCGACGATGTTGCCCAGCACCGCTTCCATCATGGCCCGCGTGGCGCGGTCGTCTTCCACCAGCAGCACGCGCATCGGCGGATAGGCGGCCTGTTCCTCCTCGATCCTGGGCGCGGCCGCCGCCATGGCGGCGAAGGGCGGCAATGCCGCGACGGGCACCGCCAGCAGCTTGGCCCACTCCTGCCATTCGGCGACGATGGCGTCGACCAGCTTGCCGTGATCGACGGCGTCGAGCCCGAGGCGGCCGCCCAGCAGCAGCAGTTCGGGGACCATGCCGGCGCGCAGCGCCTGCGGCGCCAGCGCCATGTCGGCGAGGCGCTTGGCATGGTGGAACAGGTGCGCCAGCAGGTATGGCCGCGACCCGTCGCTGTATCCGGCGGCGTCGGGATTTTCGTGGTGGTAGGCGGGTTCGATCAGGTTGGACGGAAAGCCGCAGTCGGCGAGGATGACGGCGGTGAATTCGTTGTGGTCGGCCTGCAGGTGTTCGCGTTCCAGGGCCGCCAGTTGCGTCGGGTCGGTGCATTGTTCGAGCAGTGCCGAGTACTCCGCGGGGTGCACCGTCGCCAGCGCAAGGCAACCGATGCGTGCCAGCAGGCCGCAGGCAAAAAGTTCGTCGCTGCCCTTGACGCGGCCGACCGATCCGAGGGCGCGCATCGTCACCGCCATCAGCAGCGAGTGCGACCAGTAGGCGGTGTAATCGAAGGCCTTGCAGGGTCCGTTCGGATACTGGTCGACCAGCGAAAATCCCATCGCGAGCTGGTGCACCGTATTCAGGCCGAGCCGCATCACCGCGTCGGAAATCGAGGCGGCCGACCGCCCCCTGCCGGCCGCGGAATTGGCCAGGCGCAGCAGGCGGCCCGTAAGCGCCGGATCGCTTTGCACGACGCGGGCGATCTCGTCCGTCGTCACGTCCGCCTGGCGACAGCTTTCCATGATCGCCAGCGCGACGCCCTTGGGGCTGGGCAAGCGACCGCTGGCGCGCAGCTGCTCGATCTTGAGCAGGGATTCGGGGTGCCGGCCCGTCGCCGCGCCCGGGACTGGTGCCTTGTCGTTCATGTCGCCGCCGCCAGCGGCCAGCGCGCTGCCAGCAGCGCCGGGATCGCGGCGGCGGCGACCGGCGTGCTGATGTAGGAGCCCTGCAGCGCTTCGCACTCCATGTCGCGCAGCAGGCAAGCCTGCTCCAGGGTCTCGATGCCTTCGGCGACCAGCGTGAAGCCGAGGTTCCTGGCCAGCGCGACGATGGTGCGCACGATGGCCAGGTTCTCCTTGTCCGCGGGCAGGCCGCGCACGAAACTCTTGTCGATCTTGATCCGGTTCAGCGGCAGCCGCTTGAGATAGCTCAGCGAAGAGTAGCCGGTGCCGAAGTCGTCCAGCGCGATCTGCATGCCGTCCTGGCGCAGGTCCAGGAGGGTGGTCATGGTCGTGGCGGAGTCTTCCATCAGGACGCCCTCGGTCACTTCCAGTTCCAGCCATTGCGCCGCCAGGCCGGTCTCGGCCAGGATCGCGCGCACGCGCCTGACCAGCTCGGGCTGCATGAACTGCACGGCGGAAAGATTGACCGCCACCCGCACCGGCGTGCCGGCGGCCACCCAGCGCGCGGCGTCGGCGCAGGCCGCGCGCAGCACCCATTCGCCGATCAGCACGATCAGGCCGTTTTCTTCCGCGGCGGGGATGAACTCCATCGGCGAAACCAGGCCGCGCTCGGGATGCTGCCAGCGGATCAGGGCTTCCAGCGACAGCACGCGGCCGCTCGCCAGGTCGAGCTGGGGTTGGTAGGCCATGAAGAATTCACCCCGCTCGACCGCCTGGCGCAGGCTGCTCTCCAGGGTCAGGCGCCGCATCGCCTCCACCGTCAGGGCGGTCCGGTAGAACTGGCAGTTGTCGCGGCCTTCGTCCTTGGCGTGGTACATCGCGGTGTCGGCATGCATCAGGAGCGCTTCCGCGTCGGCACCATCGTCCGGGAACAGCGCGATGCCGATGCTGGCGGTGATCACGATCTCGCGCCCGTCGAGGACGAAGGGGCGCCGCAGCAGTTCATGGATGCGGTGCGCGAGGCCGAGCGCATCGTCGGCATGGTGCAGGCGGGGCACCAGCACGGTGAACTCGTCGCCGCCCAGGCGCGCAAGATTCGCTTCGGCGTCGGGCGTGTCGGCACGCGCCACCAGGTCCGCCGGCCGCACGCCCTGCCGCAGCCGGTCCGCCGCCCGTTGCAGCAGCAGGTCGCCGATGCCGTGCCCCAGGCTGTCGTTGATGTTCTTGAAGCCATCCAGGTCGAGGAAGAGCACGGCCAGCCGGTCGCCCTCGCGCCGGGCGCGCTGTATCTCGCGATCGAGGCGCTGGATGAACGACAGGCGGTTGGGCAGGCCGGTCAGGGAGTCGACAAAGGCCAGGCGGTGGATGTCGCGTTCGGCGTTCTTGCGTTCCGTGACGTCGCGCACCAGGCACAGCGTTTCCTCGCCGGTGATGTCGGCCAGGCGCGCTTCGAAGTGGTGTTCCGTGCCGTCGTTGCGCGACAGCGCGTAGTTCACCGTCAGGCCGTCGCCGCCGATGCGGGCCAGCTCCGCCGCTTTCAGCATCCGCTGCGCGATGTCGGCCGGCAGCACGGAGGAGATGTGGTCGCCGGGCATCGGCCGGCCGGGTTGCGCCATGTCGCCGGTGGTCAGGTGTGCGTCCAGCACCATGCCGTCGGCATCGAGGCGCAGCAGCGAGTCGGGCAGCGCCTGGAGGATCGCCGCGTTGCGCGCATTGGCTGCATGCAGGTCCTTTACCACCTGGACGCCGCGGAACAGGTAGCGGATGCGGTGGCCGAGCAGCGGCCAGTTCACGGGCTTGACGATGAAATCGGTGGCGCCGGCATCGTAGGCGCGCCGGATCGATTCGATGTCGTCCATGCCGGTGACCATGACGATGGGGAACTCCTCGCCGAGCTGGCGGCGCAGGTGGGCGCATACCTGGTGGCCATTCAGGCCCGGCATGTTCACATCGAGCAGGACCATGTCGCAGGGCTCGGCCGAAAACCGGCGCAATGCATCCTCGCCATCTTCGGCAAGGAAGACCTGGAAGCCGGCCTTTTCCAGGGCGGCCTTGATCAGCAGGCGGGTTACCGGTTCGTCGTCGGCGACCAGGACGCGCCAGGGCCGATCGTTCATGGCGCTTCCGCCAGCAGGTCGCGCAGTGCGACCAGGACGCGCTCGTATTCAAGGCGCACCGCGCCGAGCACCACCAACGCGTCATCCATGCGCGCTGCCTTGGCCAGGGCTTCGAGTTCGCGGAACAGGCCGGCCAGCGTCATGGCGCCGATGCTCGCCGTACTCGACTTCAGGCTGTGCGTCGCCTGTCGCAGGGCCTCGGCATTGCGCCCGGCGATGGCCTGCTCGACCTGCCGCAGGGTTTCCGCGGAGCTGTCGATGTAGATCCGCGCGATCCGGTGCGCCAGGCCCGGGCCGCCGGCAGGATCGATCTCCCGATACTGATCGAGGACCTTTCTGTCGATCGGCGCCGGCCCGGCCTGCGGGTCGCGGCTGTCCTGGGGGGTGGCGTGCATGCGCTGCTGCTCCGGAATGCTTGTGGGTGGAATCGTCTGCGGAATCGGTTGCGGCGCCGGGTGCGCATGTTGCGCCACTACCCTGCCGTGCAGTGACTATATCAGCGCCGACTTCAAAGCCTCGCCCCGATCGCAGCGTTCCCAGGCGAATTCGGCGTCGTCGCGGCCGAAGTGGCCATAGGCGGCGGTCTGGCGGTAGATGGGTCGCGTCAATTCAAGTGACTCGATGATCGCGCTGGGCGTCAGGCGGAACACGCGGCGCACGGCGGCTTCGAGCCGCGCGTCGGGGACGATGCCGGTGCCCTGGCTGTCCACCATCACCGAGACCGGTTCGGCGACGCCGATGGCATAGGCGATCTGGATCAGGCAGCGTCGCGCCAGTCCCGCGGCGACCAGGTTCTTCGCGATGTAGCGCGCCATGTAGGCTGCCGAGCGGTCGACCTTGCTCGGGTCCTTGCCGGAAAACGCGCCGCCGCCGTGGGGGCAGGCGCCGCCGTAGGTGTCGACGATGATCTTGCGCCCGGTGAGCCCGGTGTCGCCGTTGGGCCCGCCGATCTCGAAGGGCCCGGCGGGGTTCACCAGCACGTGGAAATCCGCCGTGCGCATGTCGAGCGGCAGCAGCGGGTCGATGATCTCGCGCGTCACTTCGCGCGCCACCCAGGCTGGGTCGAGGTCGCGCGCGATCTGGGTCGAGATCACCACGTTGTGCACCCCGGCGACGCGCTGGCCGTCGTAGCGCACGGTAACCTGGCTCTTGGCGTCGGGCCGCAGCCAGTCCATGGTCCCGGACTTGCGCAAGGCCGCCTGACGCTGCACCAGGCGGTGCGCCAGCCAGATCGGGTAGGGCATGCAGTCCGGTGTCTCGTCGCAGGCATAGCCGAACATCAGGCCCTGGTCGCCGGCGCCGAGCTGGCCGTTGGCATGGACGATGCCCTTGTTGATCTGGATCGACTGGTGGTTGAAGCGCACCTGCACTTCGCACCTGTCGGGGTCGATGCCGGTCGCGGCATCGCGGTAGCCGGCATCCCTCAGCACCTGGCGGGCAATGTCCGCGGCGCGGTCGCGGATGTCGTCAAAGACGGCCTGGTCGGCGGTGCGAAATTCCCCCGCGATGACGATCAGGTTGTCGGCGACCAGGGTCTCGCAGGCCACCTTGGCGCTCGGTTCCCGTTCCAGGAAGGCATCGAGGATGGCGTCCGAAATCTGGTCGGCGAGCTTGTCCGGATGGCCTTCGGAGACCGACTCCGAGGTGAATAGATAGGAGCGCAGCATCAGAACATGATCACCTGTCGCACGGCCTCGCCCGAGTCGAGGCGGTCGAAGCCTTCGTTGATCTGGTCCAGCGTCAGGCGGTGGGTGATCAGCTTGTCAACCGGCAGCCGCCCGGCCTTGAACAGCGCGATGTAATGCGGGATGTCGCGCGCCGGCACGGCCGAGCCGAGGTAGCTGCCCTTCAGCGTGCGCTCCTCGGCGACCAGGTTCACCGCCGGCACGTTGAACGTATGCGAGGGCGGCGGCAGGCTGCAGGTCACCGTGGTGCCGCCGCGCCGCGTGATCTTGTAGGCGGCGTCGAGCGCCTTGACCGAACTCGCGGCCTCGATGGCGATGTCCACGCCGCCGCCGGTCGCGGCCTTGACCTGCGCCACGAGGTCGGGATCGTCGGCACGGAAGGCGCGGCTCGCGCCCAGCGCCAGTGCGGTTTCCAGCTTGGAAGGCAGGTTGTCGATGGCGATCACTTCGCGCGCGCCGGCGGCGAGTGCCCCCAGCACGGCCGACAGGCCGACGCCGCCGAGGCCCACCACGGCGACGGTCTGGCCCAGCCGAACCTGCGCCGAGTTGATCGCCGCGCCGACACCCGTGAGCACCGCGCAGCCGAACACGGCGGCGACGTCCTGCGGCAGGTCGGGCGTCACCTTCACCAGTGAGCCGCGATTGCACACCGCGTATTCGGCGAAGCAGGAAACGCCGACCTGGTGGTTGAGCGGGCTGCCGTCGGCGCGCGACAGATGGCGGTGGCCGCCGACCATGGTGCCGGCGGTATTGGCCACCGCGCCCGGTTCGCACAGCGCCGGGCGGCCCTCCAGGCAGGGCAGGCAATGGCCGCAACTGGGGACGAAGACCAGCGCCACGGCATCGCCGCGTTTGAGGTCGGTGACGCCCGGCCCGGTTTCCTCGACCACGCCGGCGGCCTCGTGGCCGAGCGCCATCGGCATCGGCCGCGGCCGGTCGCCATTGACGATCGACAGGTCGGAGTGGCACAGGCCGGCGGCGGTGATCTTTACCAGCACTTCGTTATGTCCCGGACCGGCAAGGTTCACGGTCTCGATGGCGATCGGACGGGTTTGCGCATAGGGGCGCGGTTGTTCCATCTTGCTGAGTACGGCGGCGCGGATTTGCATGATGATTTGTGCCTTGCTCGGGATTAACAGGCGCAGTCTAGCGGAATACATTTGACGACATGTCAGCCCCGCGCACATCGCTCGCCACCCTGCTCGCCGGTTCCAGCCTGGTGCTGGCGGCCTGCGGCGTGCTGCCCCTGGGCGGGCAGGAGCCGGCGCCGGTGGCCTCGCGGGGGAAAGTCGGCGCCGGCGACACGGCAAGGCCGGCCGCCGCATCCGCCGCCGACCCTCTGGCCAAGGCAGACCCCAGGGCCACCGACGTGGTTCTCTTCGCCCTCGGCCTGATCGAAACCGGGTACCGCTTCGGCGGCAAGAATCCCGAGGCCGGGCTGGACTGCAGCGGCATGGTCAGCTATGTCTACGAAAAAGCGGGCGACATGCAGCTCAAGGGTTCTGCCGCCGACCTCGCGCGCAAGGGCAAGCCTGTGCCGGCAGAAAAGCTCCAGCCCGGCGACCTGGTCTTCTTCAATACCCGCAACAAGCCGCGCTCGCATGTCGGCATCTACATCGGCGACGACCGTTTCGTCCATGCCCCCAACAGCCGCGGCAAGGTTCGCACCGAAAGCCTCAAGAAAGGCTGGTTCGCGGCACGCTTCGAAGAGGGCCGCAGCTACTTCGACTGACGCCGGCCGATCCGGGCCGACCGCCATACCCGGGATCGGGCCCGGCCGGGATTGGCCGATACGCCACGCGGGACACCGTAGAATGCCGCCATGACTACTCCAAAGGCCATAGGCCTGCCACCGTCCGGATTGCTGTCATTCGGTGCCGAAGCGTTCGGCGCGGGCCGCATGGCGGACGACGACCAGGAGTTGTTCCAGTCGATCCTCGACAATGCGCCGCTGGCGATCTGGATGACGGATGCAAGCGGCAGGATGCGCTTCATCAACCGCCGCCTGAGCGATGCCCTGGGCATCGACGAAGCGCGCTTCCTGGCCGCCGGCCATTACACCGAACTGCTGCCGTCGGTGGTGGCGCTGCGTTGCCGGCAGGCCGACCGGGATTGCCTGGCCAAGGAAGCGCCGCACCTGTCCAAGGAATGGCTGCAATTCGTCGACGGCCGCGTGCACCTGCTGGAAATCACCCGGGTGCGATTGCTCAATCCCGACGGCAGCCTGCGCGGCATCGTCGGCATGGCAGCCGATGTCACCGAACGCATGGAACATGAGAAGCAACTCGAACGCGTCGCCCACTACGATGCCCTGACCGGGGTGCCCAATCGCCAGTTGCTGGCCGACCGCCTGGCGCAGGCCCTCGCCCGCACCAAGCGCGAGAAGGGCCTGATGGCCGTCTGCCACCTCGACCTGGACGGCTTCAAGCCGATCAATGACCGCCATGGCCACGGCGCCGGCGACAAGGTGCTGGTGGAAGTCACCCGGCGCATCAAGGAGGCCGTGCGCGAGGACGACACCGTCGCCCGCCTCGGCGGCGACCAGTTCGTCGTGCTGCTGGTCGGCCTGCAGGCAACCGAGGAATGCGTGGGCAGCCTGCAGCGGCTGCTGGAAAGCATCCAGCAGCCGATCGCCGTCAAGGATGCGGTGCTCGCCATCACCGCCAGCATCGGCGTCGCGATCTATCCGGAAGACGAGCAGGACGCGGATACCCTGCTGCGCCATGCCGGACAGGCCATGCACCTGGCCAAGCAGGCGGGCCGGAACCGCTACCACCTGTTCGACGCGGTCAGCGACCAGCGCGCCCGATCCCACCACAAGCTGCTGCAGGAAATCCGGCAAGGCCTGGCCGCAGGGGAATTCGAACTGTATTACCAGCCCAAGGTGGACATGGCCAGCCGGCGGCTGGTCGGCGCCGAAGCGCTGATCCGCTGGAACCATCCGCAGCGCGGGCTGCTGCTGCCCGACGACTTCCTGCGCACGGTGGAAGATACCGAGCTGGAAATCGAACTCGGCGACTGGATGCTGCGCACCGCAATCGGACAACTGCAGCGCTGGCACGCGGAAGGCTTCACGCTCGAACTCAGCGTCAATGTCTCGGCCTACTACCTGCAGTCACCGGGCTTCGTCGCCAAGCTGCAGGCCACCGCCACCCAGCTCGCCGCGATGGACGCCTTGCGCCATCTGCAGATCGAGGTGCTGGAAACCGCCGCGCTGGAAGACATCGGCCGCATCGACGCCCTGATCGGCGCCTGCCGCGAATTCGGCGTCGGCTTCGCGCTGGACGACTTCGGCACCGGCTACTCCTCCATCGCCTACCTGAGCAAGCTCGATGTGGACACGCTGAAGATCGACCAGTCCTTCGTCCGCGACATGCTGCAGGACAAGGGCGACCACGCCATCGTGCTGGGCATCATCGCGCTGGCGCGCGCCTTCGACATGGGCATCGTCGCGGAAGGGGTGGAAAGCGCGGCGCACTACGACGCCTTGTTGCAAATGGGCTGCGAGGTCGGCCAGGGCCACGCCATCGGGCGCCCGATGCCGGCGCGCGAACTGGCCGGCTGGCGAATGCCCGCGCTCGGTTGAACTGCGCGAAAATGCGCGTATCGAAAAGGCCGGACCGAAGGGAGACATCATGGCGCAACTCGTGAGCTGGACAGCGGACCTGAGCGTCGGCATCGACAGCATCGACGACCAGCACCGGCGCATCGTGGACTACATCAACGAATTGCACGAAGCGAGCCAGACCGGAAATCGCGAAATCGTCGGCCGCATCATCGACGACCTGATGGAATACACCGTCTCGCACTTCAGTTTCGAGGAAACGATGATGGAACGGGCCGGCTATCGCTTCCTCGCCCCGCACAAGAAAGTGCATGAACTGTTCACGCGCCGCGTCACGGAATTCCGGCAACGCTTTGCACTGCGCGAGGACGTCGCGAGCGAGATGCAGGAAACCCTGATCAAGTGGCTCATGAACCACATCAAGAACGAAGACCGGAACTACGCCGCGACGGTGCGCGAGTTCGGCAAGGACTGAACGGCAAGTCCCTGGTCCCGCAGCGGTCAGAGGCCTTCGGTGACGATCAGGCTCGATTTTGTGGTTCGCTCACGGATGGCGCGGATCGCCTGATAGTCGGGCGATGCCCACCACTCCCTGAACACGGCCATGCTCGGAAACTCGAGGATCACGCACCGCTTCGGCGACCAGGTGCCTTCGAGGACTTCGGTGGCACCGCCGCGGGCAAGGTAGCGGCCGCCGTAGGCAGAGATGGTCGCGGGGACTTTCTGTCGATATTCCTCGTATCCGGCGGCATCGATGACTTCGACGTCTGCGATCACGTACGCTGGCATGGCTGTTCTCCTTGGCTGTTGACGATAAGGTTGCCCAACGTCGAGTTCAGATGCGCCGCGCGGCTCTATCGCGCAGCGTTCGGTGGAATGATGGGTTCGGCCACTTGCATGCCGTCACACTATGCAGCCTGCAATAGGAACTCAACTTTCACTGCTTCGTATGGAAAAACGATTTGACCGTCCTCTGTCTTGTTTAGCACACCGGCGTTGAGCAGCGCGGTGACGTCGCCGTGTACTGCCTTTACGTCGCGTTCGACGCGACGTGCGGCTTCGCGAATGGACACCGGCCCTGCGCCGCAAAGCACCTTGAGTAGTTCCCATCGCTTTTCGGTTAGCACCCTCCACAGCAACTCGGGAGTGGCAAAGCTGATGCGCGCGGTCTTCTGAGCTTTTGTTGTCTTCCAGGCGTGTGCAAAGTCAGCCATGGAATCGGCAGGGGCTCGCACATCAAGAGTTACTGTTTTCATGGTTCCACCTCGCAATATCCTTCTGGAAGTCGGCGATCAACCGTTCCGGCGTAGTAAAAGCGTAAGCACTTTCCTTTTTACCGAAATGCCGGTGATCGCCCTTCCCCACTTCGTTGTCGTAGCGGAGAACACACTCACCACGCATGACATAGGCCAGCCTGTACTTGAACGAGTGCGTCGACCCTTTTAGTGGACTCGAAAGGTGCCACAACACCATTTCCGCAAACGCTGACTCGGAGTAGGCGATACGGGTGTTAACAAGCTGAACGGCCTTCATGTTGGAGATAGTGCCAACATGTGCGGTCGTTGTCAATCACTCCAACGCATACGCGCGCCAACAAGGGGCCGAACGTTCAAGGTGACCGGCGCTGCGCGGCTTCATCGCGCAGCGTTCTCCGGAACGACGCGCTCGGCCACATGCCTGTGCGTTACGGGAGTGGCGCGCGACATACTGCCGCAGCACACCATCCATGCGCGATTGCCAGCCTTCGCCCGTGGACTTGAAGTAGGCAACGACCCCGGGGCTGTAGCGCACCGATATCAGCAGCTTCTTGTTCTCGGACTTCGGCCGCCCGCGCAACGACCGCAAGGGAACCATTGCCTTTAGCTGAGCCGGTGTGAGCGGTTGTGCATCGGGATCGCTTTTGGCTGCCGCAGTAATGGCCTTGTCTTCGGCTGCGGTAGGCATGCGAACAACTGGGCAGAGACTTTGGACATGGTGCATTACCTCACGACAATTGGCGCGGCGAAGGCTGGTGATCCTTCGCACATTGCCACGATCCACAAAAGCCCCGCAGTAAAGGATTTCGGAGTTCGGAGCGAGCGCGATCATTCGCATCTCGTTGTATTCGAACTGTTCATTACCCACACCAGCGCAGCTTCCCAATCGAGCTCGACCGCCATGAGCAAGGACAGGCCGTGCTTCGCTTGGTTTGCCTCATCCTTGGCTGGATCGAACTCGATACGCATGCATTGCTGTCGCTACAGTAATGGAGATTGTCAAACGGGCGGAGGTGTGCGCTTCTATGGGGTCGAACGTTTGTAATCACAGGCGCCGCGCGGCCTTATTGCGCAGCGTCCAGAGCCCGGAGGGAGCGGGGTCGAGCGGCGGGTTATGCGGCGTGTCCAAGCGGAACCTCCCAGCCGGGAAACACAAGCACGGCTGGATGGCACTGGAGGGCAAGGGCAAATACCTTTGCACGTTCAACACCCAAATTGACTCGCCCGTTCTCGATGGCCGAGATGGTGGCTTGCGGAATGCCTGTTAGTTCGGACAGCTGGCTTTGGCTCAACTCTTGGAGTTCGCGCAGGATGCGGACAGATTCTCCCACCGAGACCTCAACTCGCTTTTTCGCAGGACGAAACTCTTTCATTTCATGGCCTCCTGTAATCGTGGGCGGTGACATGTACAACCTGAATCTGCAACACGTTTGCGACAACTCGGTAAATCACCCGCCACTGAAGCCCGAGCCGAGACGAACGACAGCCCTTCCACTCACCGGACAGAGCCTCATCGTGAAACCCTTTGATGGCTCGCAAACCCTGCGGCCCGGAAAGCCCGGCGATGTCCTTCCATTTCTCGTAACGTTTCAATATCTCAATAGGAATGGAGCCGGAAAGCTGTCTATCAACGCGACGGTGTTCTTCGATTAGCCACATGCCACATTATGTATATACC
This sequence comes from Sulfuritalea sp., assembly GCA_016716965.1. Classification (GTDB taxonomy): domain Bacteria; phylum Pseudomonadota; class Gammaproteobacteria; order Burkholderiales; family Rhodocyclaceae; genus Sulfuritalea. The sequence goes on from JADJUP010000016.1 coordinate 27,062, forward strand.
ACAAATGATATGTCAAGAGTGGCGATGGCTTGCTGGCGCATAACGAAGCTGTAGAAAAAGTTCATTCATAGCCGCATCGTGCCGTGAACCAAATGGAATATCAATACTCCAAGCATGAGTTATTGCGAAAGAGAATCCATGGCCCGCTACAAACACATCGACACCAGCCCGCGCCTGCTGCCCGTCGATCTCGAACGGCTACTGCTGCCCGGCACCTTCGAACACGCCCTGCGCGTGGGGCAGGAAGCCCCTGAAGGCCCGGCCACAACCCGCATGCCGTGAAAGTCGGCGCTGGCGGCACGACGATCAGAAATTTCGAATACAAAAATGACGAATGGCTCGGATCTATCCGCGCCATTCGAAGAGGTCTTTGCGACTCGAAAAGGGGTTTTTCTACAGATTCAACGTGAAGATGACCGGCGCTGTGCGGCTTCATCGCGCAGCGTCCGGTGGATTGAGGGTTAGGCCGAACATTTCCGGGTCAGCGATTTTCATAATAACTGTCAAATGCCCATCTGCACGCGCCGCGGCCATTTCGTTCTTCACGAATCTTTCTATCGAAATCTGACTGCCCTATGCATGCCTTTCCGTGCGCGAGAACTCCACGTAACTCGTCCCATCGCGAAATCAGCAATGGATCTCTCATCCATGACGGGGGATTGGAAAAAGTGAGCTTCAGCTTGTATCGGAAGGTTGAACGCTGATAACTCGGCTGCACGTGCTCGCCGATCTGGATGTCAATAAACTCAACCGAAGGTTCGCCAAGTGAAAAGCAATATGGATAGCGCGAATGAGTGCGATCCAGATAGCCCGGAGCAAGTGTGTAGACCAATGCGTCAAACATCTTTCCTGAATCTCTTCCTTCACCGGGGACTTCTGTCCTAATACTCTTTGTAAGAATTCCAAGTTCCTCAAGGAGATTGAGTAGTGGAATCGTCTTCATAGCTACAACGTCATGATTGGTGCGATCCTTATTGGTAAAGACCGCTACAGAATAGCGTGGAGGGTTTTGGCTGAACAACTTCTTATCAACAGGTAGCTTTTCCGCACCGGGGAGATAGAGACACGACAAAGGCCCTGGATCTGCCTTCCCGACACCATGCTGGGCCTGCAATAGACCCTTTATTTCATCAATTGATGGAGGCGGCAATGAATCCTGCTCGTGAATACCACCAGGCATTCTTTGAGAAATATGGGGCGGAATGGGACGGCTTTTGAGTATGGATTCATACTCGGCCCAACCCCCTCCACCGCGAGCCACCCGCACAGTAATCTCTTTCGGTTCAAGGCTCTTCTTGAGATCCGGGAATTCAGACTGAACATCTTGATCTCGGGCCCAAGGGACCAGATCATTCTTAGACCGTAAGCCAACTCTTACCTGTACTTCGTGACTTCAAGTCCAGCTTGATTGCTAACAACCGACGGCTGAAATCGGGCTACTTCAAGGAAATGCTGTTTGCCATAGATAAAGCATGGAGTGCAACTAGGATAGCCACTGGCGGCCCATCCTTTGTCAGTAAGTCGATATCGAAGAGCTTCTTTGGGACCGCTGGGTGACTTGTGTATTACATTGGATTTTTCAAGCAAACCCATTTTTTGCAGTGCATCGAGTTGGCGAAGTTGCTTATCACGGCCTGCTGGTGCAGCGTCAGTGTAGAAATCCCAATACCAACCACGTCGCAAGATTCCGGATTCCATCGATCTATTGTCTGGCGCAGGATACGGCTGTACTGCAATAAAAAGGTCATTGGTCGGTTCGTCGAACGTGCTGTTTCTCCTGTCCCAATGTTTGCGTAACACTTCGTCAAATGTTTCAGCCGTCGGTTGAGATGGCTGCCATTGAGCGAATGTCTGGAAACTACAGCACATCGCAATAACTAGGGCGCGCAATGCCAGTTTTAGTCCATCACCATTAGCTCGACTTCTGCGCATAGCTTTGGGCCTACGTCTGAAATCACGGGCGCTGCGCGGCTTCATCGCGCAGCGTCCGTGTTGACAGCCTGGTTGGGGCTAAAACGGTAAGAGGGGAAGAAGCCTCCCACCCAATTGCGGCACAAGGCGAAGCTGAAGAGCCCATAGAAGGCAGAGGCAGGTCGCCACGCACGGATAAGGCCGTTGTTATACCCATGGACAACACCCGACGCAAACATGTCCCGGTACTTCCCTAACGCAAACCTTACCTAATGGTTCGGCTGGCTTTTTGATTAAATCACTATCAGTGCCGGCTTGCTCGGACAGCAGAACATAAGCCTCTCGGCAACGACCAAACCTACGGTTAGCAAGCGCGAATGCTTTCACGGGACCAACCCGAAGAACAGCGCGACGCACATACTCGGAACACGAAGCACCGCCGTGGACGAAGCGATGCGCACAACAAAACCCTTTCACGGGAGAGAGAATCCGTTGGTACGCTTCTATACCGCCAACGATTGCAAGCCGTGTGATCATGAGCCCCAACGTTTGAAATCACAGGCGCTGCGCGGCTTCATCGCGCAGCGTCCTGTGGATTGATGGGTTGGGCGCATTTGGTGCCACGTACGCGCCAGACCACCGGTTTCCCAAGTAGCCTCGATCTTCAAGTGAGCAGAGTACGGCAATAGACTTCCGTAGGTTTTCGGCTTCGGGAGTTTCAATATAGTAAGGGAGTGACAAGAACGACTTTCCTTCGGTGGCAGCGTCGAATGAGGTTACGTGAAAAGACTCACCGCCAGAATGAGTGACAAGCTCAACAAGATTTCGCGGTGGCCGGCCGGGCATCGTATATGACACTACAGAGCGAAACTGACTCAAAGTGTATTCGAATGCACGAAGCTGCCATCTCCACGAACGCTCCTGGACTACTAGGCGATTGTTGGGGAGATCGAACTCGACGAGCCGACTGTCGCGCACAAACTCGGCGTAGAGGATTAGGAGCCAACCAACCACAACCCATGGGACGGCAGCCATCTGGCGGCTAGACGCCATATCAAGGAACTGCGCCTAAGACAATGCTTGCTACCACTATCCCTATGACAAGACCCGCAACGTGAGACGGCCGACGCCGGACAATCAACGATTGACTCTCCGGAATGGGAACCGATGAGTGACGTTCGCACTCGCGACACACTTCCGTGTAAGGGGGATTCTGTTCCCCGCAATGGGGGCACTCCCAGAATCGATCAGGCATAGCCTAAGGCGCCCAACGTGAAATGTGGAAACCCAATGATGGGTCATAACCCGTCACGACGGGAAATACCCCATCAAATAGGCTGAATAAAATCCTGCGCAGGACTGCCAATGGCATAAGAATCAACGGTCTGATGAATTTTAGTGGGGCCTAAAAAGCGACGAAAAGCGTCGTCAAACAGATCGCTCTTCGGTTCGGTCCGGGAGCAAAGACTACGCCGTTGTCAAATAGCCGTCCAGCATTTTCCGCAGGGGCGGCCGCTGCCCTGCCTTGGCTGTCAGCGGGTCCTGGGTAACAGCAGCAGTTGCGACAATTGCCGCGCGATCTGCTTGACGGTGCGTCCGCCGTTGGGGTGGTACCACTGCACCGTCCAGTTCAGCGCGCCCATCAGGAACAGGCGCGTGACGTGGCTGTCGTCGGCGATGTCGCCGGCGCGTTTGAGGTCGCGCATCGCCTTCTGCCACAGTGCTTCGTAGCGGTCCTTGTGCTCGATCAGTTCGGCCAGCGCCGCCGGGTCGAGGTGCCGGCCTTCGTGCAGCAGGGTGGCGGCGAAATGGCGGCCGTCCTCGGCCAGCAGTTGTTCCAGGTGGGCCAGCAGCATGGCGTCGAACACGTCGCGCGGGGTGCCGCCCTGTGCGGCGGCGGCGCCGACGGCGCCGGTGATGATTTCCATGCCTTCCAGCACCACGGCCTTCAGCATGTCGTGCTTGGTCTTGAAGTGGTAGAAGGGCGAGCCGGATTGCATGTCCACGGCTTTGGCGATGTCGCGGATGGTGGTGGCCGCGTAGCCCTTTTCGGCGAACAGCCGGCTGGCCGCGCGCACGATCTCGGCGCGGCGGTTGGGTTCGTCCTTGATCACGGATTTCCTAGAAGCGGCCATGGCGTCCCTCGCCTTCGCGGAAGCGCCCGGCGCCGGCCTCGGCATCGCCGCTGGCCAGCGACGCCTGCCCGTGGCGGCACTCGTTCTTCAGCGCCTCGGCGAGCGGCAGGCCCCACTGCTCGTAGCTCGACAGGCGGTCGTGGCGCAGGCAGGTCTGCGGGAAGGCGGCGATCTGCGCCGCCAGTTCTTCGGCGGCCGCACGCGCTTCGCCCTCGGGCACCACGCGGTTGGCCAGCCCGAAGGCCAGCGCCTCCTCGGCGCCCACGGCGCGGCCAGTGAGCATCAGGTCCAGCGCGCGCGAATGCCCGATCAGGCGCGACAGCCGTATCGTGCCGCCATCGATCAGCGGCACGCCCCAGCGCCGGCAGAAGACGCCGAAAGTGGCGGTCTGCTCGACCACGCGCAGGTCGCACCACAGCGCCAGCTCCAGCCCGCCGGCCACGGCATAGCCGGAGACGGCGGCGATCACGGGTTTGGAGAGCAGCATGCGCGTCGGCCCCAGAGGAGCGTCGCCGTCTTCCTGCAGTGACCATTCGCCGGGGTTGGCGACAAAGGCCTTGAGGTCGGCGCCGGCGCAGAAATGCCCGTTGGCGCCGCACAGCACGGCAACATGCTGCGTCGGATCGGCATCGAATTCGCGGAAGGCGTTGGCCAGCGCCTGCGCCGTGGCTCGGTCGATGGCGTTGCGCGCCGCGGGGCGGTCGATGATGACCGTGGTCACCGCGCCGTTTCGCTGGATGTGAATGGTCATTGGGGCAAAGGCGATCTATCCGCAGATTTCGCAGATTCGCGCAGATTGAAATGCATGGAGTTGCCGGGTCCGAATCTGCGGAAATCTGCGAAATCTGCGGACGAATTGGTTTTCGGATTCACGTGGGCCTCAGCACCGATTCATGGTCGAAGTCGCCGCTGCGGCCTTCGCTGATCTCGATCAGCTTGGGATACATGCGGAACATGTCGGCCTTGAGTTGCTCGTAGGGCAGGTCGTCGAATTCGCCGCGCTGATTGACGTATTCCATGTGGCGCTGGTTGGACGAGTTGTAGGGATGCATCAGCGAATCGTGCTCGCCGTCGAAATCCAGCGGCAGCACGCCGAAGCGCTGGCACATGCCGAGGTTGAAGGCCGGCGTCGCCTTGACCCAATGCCCGTCGAGCAGCAGGCTGACGTAGCCGTGCCAGGCGAAGAGGTCGGTGCCCATTAGCCGCGTCAGCTTCTCGGTCGAGAGGTGGTTCTTCACGTCGGCGAAGCCGGGCCGCGCCGGGATGCCGATGGCGCGCAGGCAGGCGCAGTAGAGGATGGCCTTGGGCACGCAGTAGCTGACGCCCTTGATCACCGTGGTGCTGGCGCGCATCGCCTCGCGCTGCATGCTGCTGGCGTAGGGGTCGTAGCGGATGTCGTCGCGCACGGCGTAATAGAGGCTCAGCGCCTTCTCTTTCGCCGTGTCGCCAGCGCCGACTTTCGCGGCGACGAACTCGCGCACCGCCGGGTGCTCGTGGTCGATGAATTCGGTGGCGGCCAGCCACTCCGGCTTGATCGCGCTCATGCGGCCTCCGGCCAGGCGCGGGCGAGCAGCGTGGCGAAATCGGTGTTCGCCGCCAGCGTGCCGAAGGAGGCACCCCAGTGGCCCGGCGCAAGGCGCGAGGCGCAGAAGGCCTCGGCCACCGGCGCCGGGGCGTGGCGCAGCAGCAGCGCGCCCTGCATGGCCAGGGCGATGCCCTGCGTCAGTTCGCGGGCACGGATCTCGATGTCCTGCGGGTTTGACAGCCCCTTCTGCAATGCCCCGACGAAGGCGTCGAAGCTGCGGTTCCTGCCCAGCGCCGGGGTGATCTCGGCGGTCAGCACTTCGATGCTCTTCGGGTGGCGCGCCATGGCGCGCAGGGTGTCGAGGCACATCACGTTGCCCGAGCCTTCCCAGATCGAATTCAGCGGGCTTTGCTTGAACAGGCGCGGCATCGGGCCTTCATCGACGTAGCCGTTGCCGCCGTGCACTTCCATGGCCTCGGCCACCAGGGTCGGGCAGCGCTTGCAGATCCAGTATTTCGCCACCGGCGTGAGGATGCGGCGCAGCAGTGATTCGGATTCGTCCGTCCTGGGCGTCGAAGGCGCGCGCCAGGCGCATCGACAGCGCGGTCGCCGCCTCGACTTCCAGCGCCATGTCGGCCAGCACATTGCGCATCAGCGGCTGGTCCTTGAGCAGCTTGCCGAAGGCGGCGCGCAGGGAGGTGTGGTGCATGGCCTGCGACAGCGCGGCGCGCATGATGCCGGTGCTGCCGATCGCGCAATCCAGCCGCGTGTAGACGCCCATCTCCAGCACGGTCGGGATGCCGCGGCCTTCCTCGCCCACCAGCCAGCCCATCGAGCCCCAGAACTCCATCTCGGTGCCGGCATTCGAGCGGTCGCCCATCTTGTCCTTGAAGCGCTGGATGCGCATCTCGTTGAGCCGCCCGTCCGGCGTCCAGCGCGGCACGAAGAAGCACGACAGCCCCTTCGCCGTCTGCGCCGTGACCAGGAAGGCGTCGCACATCGGCGCCGAGAGGAACCACTTGTGTCCGGTGATGCGCCAGGTTCCCGGGTTTGCGTCACCTCCGTTGGCTTCGGCCCGCGTTGTGTTGGCGCGCACGTCCGAGCCGCCCTGCTTCTCGGTGAGGCCCATGCCTATCATCACGCCGGCCTTCTCCGCGGCCGGGATGAAGCGCCGGTCGTAGTCGCGCGACAGCAGTTTCGGCATCCACTCGCGGGCCAGTTCCGGCACGTGGCGCAGGGCCGGCACCGCGCCGTAGGTCATGGTGGTCGGGCACAGCGAGCCGCATTCGATCTCGGCGAACATCACGTAGGCGGCGGCACGGGCGACGTGGGCGCCGGGCTTGGGCTCGGCCCAGGGGCCGGTGTCGCAGCCGTTGCCTTTCAGCCAGCCCAGGCACTCGTGCCAGGAGGGATGGAAGTCGACTTCGTCGCGGCGGTTGCCATAGCGGTCGAAGAGCTTCAGCACCGGCGGGAAGGCGTTGGCCAGCCGGCCGTGTTCGATCCATTCCGCGCTGCCCACCTCGGCACCGCGCGCCATGAGCCAGTCCTGCGCCCAGCCGGCACCCTGCTGCGCCACGGCCTCCTGCAGCGGCAGGTTGCTGGCGTAGGCGTTGTAGTTCTCCAGCGCGCGGGCCTGGTTCAGCACCTCGTGCGTGGCGGTCATGATGGGTGGTGTGGGAATCATGCGGAGCCCTCCGTGCGCAAGCGGGCAATTCTTGTCCCGCCCCCTTTTCTTGTCAAGCAAGCGCTTGCTTGGTAGCATGGCGGCCCTTTCCGGACACGTGGAGAACCCCCATGCTTTCGATCCCGCGCACCCTGTTCGACGAAGACCATGCCGCCTTTCGCGACACCGCCCGCCGCTTCATGGAGCAGGAGGTCGCACCGCACCACGCGCGCTGGGAGGAACAGACCCATGTCGATCGCGACATCTGGAACAAGGCGGGTGCCGCCGGTTTCCTCTGTGCCACCATGCCCGAGGAATACGGCGGCGCCGGGGTGGACAAGCGCTTTTCGGTGGTGGTGATGGAAGAGGCCGCGCGCATCAATGCCACGGGGCTGGGCTGGGGCCTGCATTCGGAGATCGTCGCGCCCTACCTGCTGCATTACGGCAGCGAAACGCTCAAGCGGAAATACCTGCCGAAGATGGCCAGCGGCGAGATGATCGGCGCCATTGCCATGACCGAGCCGGCGGCCGGGTCCGACCTGCAGGGCGTGCGCACCACGGCTGTCCGCGACGGCGACCACTACGTGCTCAACGGATCGAAGATCTTCATCACCAATGGTTACCTCTGCGACCTGGTCATCGTGGTGGCCAAGACGGACCCCGCCAAGGGCGCGAAGGGTACCAGCCTGCTGGTGGTCGATACCTCGATGGCCGGCTTCAGCAAGGCCAAGCCGCTGCACAAGGCCGGCATGAAGGCGCAGGACACCTGCGAGCTGTACTTCGACAACGTGCGCGTGCCGGCGGAGAACCTGCTCGGCGAGGAAGGCAACGGCTTCGTCTATCTCATGCAGGAGCTGCCCTGGGAGCGCCTGCAGATCGCGGTGATCGCCATGGCCTCGGCCGAAGCGGCGCTGGACTGGACCATCCAGTACACGACCGAGCGCAAGGCCTTCGGCCAGGAGATCGCCAAGTTCCAGAACACCCGCTTCAAGCTGGCCGAACTGAAGACCGAAATCCAGATCGGCCGCGTCTTCGTCGATCGCTGCATCGAGCTGATCCTCGAAAACAAGCTCGATCCGGCGACGGCCTCGATGGCCAAGTACTGGTGCTCCGACCTGCAGTTCAAGGTCATGGACGAATGCGTGCAGCTGCACGGCGGCTATGGCTACATGTGGGACTACCCGATCACCCGCGCCTGGGCCGATGCCCGCGTGCAGCGCATCTACGGCGGCACCAACGAGATCATGAAAGAACTCATCAGCAGGAGTCTGTAATGGCCGAGGCATACATCTACGACGCCCTGCGCACGCCGCGCGGCAAGGGCAAGCAGGGCGGCGCGCTGAACCAGGCGACGCCCATCCATCTCGCGGCGACCGCCTTGCGCGCGCTGCGCGAGCGCAACCATCTCGACACCTCGAAGGTCGACGACGTCGTGCTCGGCTGCGTCGAGCCGGTGGGCGAGCAGGGCGCCGACATCGCCCGCGTCGCCGCGCTCTACGCCGACTACGCGATCAGCGCGCCGGGCGTCACCGTCAGCCGCTTCTGCGCCTCGGGGCTGGAGGCCTGCAACCAGGCCGCGGCCCAGGTCATGTCCGGCCAGGCCGACCTGGTGGTGGGCGGCGGTGTCGAGTCGATGTCGCGCGTGCCGATGTTCTCCTCGGGCGGCGCCTGGCCGATCGACCCGCAGGTGGCGGCCAAGACCGCCTTCGTGCCGCAGGGCATCTCTGCCGACCTGATCGCCACCAAGTGGGGCTTCTCGCGCAAGGACGTTGATGCCTACGCGCTGGAATCGCAGCGCCGCGCCAAGGCGGCGTGGGATGCCGGACATTTCAAGCGTTCCATCGTCCCGGTGAAGGACATCAACGGCCTGACCATGCTGGCCCACGACGAGTACATGCGTCCCGAAACCACCATGGAGTCGCTGGCCTCGCTCAAGCCCGCCTTCCAGGAGCAGGGCGAGAAGTACGGCTTCAACAGCGTGATGTTGCAGCGCTATCCGGAAGTGGAGCGCATCGAGCACGTGCATCACGCCGGCAACAGTTCCGGCATCGTGGATGGCGCGGCGGCCGTGCTCTTCGGCACCAAGGAGATGGGCGATGCGCTGGGCCTCAAAGCCGCGCGCGCGGATACGCTCCTTCGCTTCGGTCGGCTCCGAGCCCTCGATCATGCTCACCGGCCCCAGCTATGCCGCCGAGAAGGCCTTGAAGCGCGCCGGCATGAAGGTCGGCGACATCGACCTCTTCGAACTCAACGAAGCATTCGCCGCCGTGGTGCTGCGCTTCATGCAGGTGCTGAACGTCGCGCACGACAGGATGAACGTCAATGGCGGCGCCATCGCCATGGGCCACCCGCTGGGCGCCACCGGCGCCATGATCCTCGGCACCCTGCTCGACGAAATGGAGCGGCGCAATGTCGCCACGGGCCTCGCCACGCTCTGCGTCGGTGCAGGAATGGGTACCGCAACCATCATCGAGCGAGTCTGACATGCTGAACTATTCCGTAGATGCAGAAGGCATCGCCACCGTCGAATTCGATTACCCGGGCAAGTCGCAGAACATCCTCAACGCCGGATCCATGGGCGCCTACGCCGATGCGATGCAGAAGGCGCTGGCCGATCCGGCGGTGAAGGGCATCGTGGTCGCCTCGGCGAAGAAGGATTTCATCGCCGGCGGCGACCTGGGAGAAATGGCGGGGTCCACCGATGCGGCAGCGTTTCATGCCGCCATCGTCGGTTGGCACAAGCTCCTGCGCGGCATCGAACTGGGCGGCAAGCCGGTCGCCGCGGCGCTCAATGGCACCACCCTGGGCGGCGGCCTGGAAGTCGCGCTCGGCTGCCATTACCGCGTCGCCGCCGACAACCCCAAGGCGCGCTTCGGCTTTCCCGAGGTCACGCTCGGCCTGCTGCCCGGCGCCGGCGGAACCCAGCGCCTGCCGCGCCTCGCGGGCATGCAGGCGTCGGCCCCGCTGCTGATGGAAGGCAAGCGCCTCAAGGTGGCCGAGGCGCTGAAGATCGGCCTGATCCACGCCGTGGTGGAAGTCGGCGCTGAACGTACGGCGGCACGGCAATGGGTGCTGGCGGCCATCGCCTCGGGCGCCAAGCCGCTGCAGCCCTGGGATGCCAAGGGCTTCAAGATTCCCGGCGGCGGCCCGAACACGCCGGGCGGAATGCAGATGCTGATGGCGGCCAACGCCATGCTGCGCGAAAAGACCTACGACAACTACCCGGCGCCCAAGCACATCCTGTCCTGCGTCTATGAGGGTCTGTCGACCAACCTCGACACGGGCCTAGCGATCGAGGCGCGCTACTTCACCAACCTGGTGATGTCGTCGGTGTCGAAGAACATGATCCGCAGCCTGTTCTTCGGCATGCAGGAAGCCAACAAGCTGGCCTCGCGCCCGGCGGGCGTTGCACCGCAGAAGTACACGAAGGTCGGCATGCTCGGCGCCGGCATGATGGGCGCGGGCATCGCCATGTGCACCGCGCAGGCCGGCATCGAGGTGGTGCTGCTCGATACCAGCGCCGAGGCCGCCGCAAAGGGCAAAGCCTATGCCGCGAAGCAGTGGGGCAAGCAGGTGGCCAGGGGACGCATGACGCAGGACGCGGTGGATGCGCTGCTGGCGCGCATCCATCCCACCGCCGACTATGCCGACCTGAAGGGCTGCGAACTGGTGATCGAGGCCGTGTTCGAGAAGCGCGAGATCAAGGCCGAGGTCACGAAAAAGACGGAAGCGGTGATCGCGGCCGACGCCATCTTCGCTTCCAACACCTCGACCCTGCCGATCACCGGCCTGGCCGAAGCCTCGGCGCGCCCGGGCAATTTCATCGGCCTGCATTTCTTCTCGCCGGCGGAAAAGATGCCGCTGGTCGAGATCATCGTCGGCAAGGCCACCAGCGACGAAACGCTCGCCCGTTCGATGGACTACGTGCGCGCCATCGGCAAGACGCCGATCGTGGTCAATGATTCGCGCGGCTTCTACACCAGCCGCGTCTTCGGCACCTATGTCTCGGAGGGCATGGCCCTGCTCGAAGAGGGCGTGCCGCCGGCGCTGATCGACAAGGCCGGGCTGATGGCCGGCATGCCGGTGGGACCGCTGGCGCTGGCCGACGAGGTGTCGATCGAACTGGTGTACAAGATCGCGCAACAGACCAAGGCCGATATCGGGGCCGCCTATGTCGAGCGCGCGGCCGACCGCGTTGCGGCCAGGATGGTGGCCGAGCTCGGGCGCCTCGGACGCAAGTCGGGCGCGGGCTTCTACGACTATCCGGCGGAGGGACCGAAGCGGCTGTGGCCGGGGCTGGCGCAGCAGTTTCCGCAAAGAGTCGGCGCTGACGGTACGGCGCTGATCGGCATCGACGAAATCATCGAGCGCCTGATCCTCGTCCAGTCCGTCGAAACCGCGCGCTGCCTCGAAGAAAAGGTGCTGCGCGCGCCGATCGACGCCGACGTCGGGGCGATACTGGGCTGGGGCTATCCCCCTTTTCGCGGCGGGCCTATCGGCTGGCTGCACACGCTCGGCATGCCCGCGGCGGTGGCGACGCTCGACCGCCTGGCGGAACGTCATGGCCCGCGCTTTGCCGCGCCGAAGATCCTGCGCGACATGGCTGCCAGGGGAGAGCGTTTCTATCGATGAGTTATCTTATTAAAGAAATAGCCGCTTATCTTTGATAAGCTTTCGGTTAATTAAAGCCAACTTACGCAGAGAGCTTGTTACATGGACAGAGGGGCAAGCGGTCGCTACGAGGTTACTGCCACCGCAGGAGAAGCGGTGCGCGCCTTTGTGCCCCACCCCTTGCCCCCCGAGCCGCCTCTCGATCTGACCGGCACCCGCCAGCGCTTGCTGGAGCAAGCCCTTCTGGCCTGTGGGCGTCTGGATGGTGTTTCTGCGCTGTTGCCCGACCCGGACCTGTTTCTATACGGCTATGTTCGACGCGAAGCGGTGCTCTCCTCGCAAATCGAGGGCACCCAGTCGTCATTGTCCGATCTGCTGCTATTCGAACTCGACGAAGCGCCCGGCGCACCCTTCGACGATGTCGTTGAAATCTCCAATTACGTGGCCGCCATGGAGCACGCCATGGCGCGTTTGCGCGAAGGCTTCCCGCTGTCGAATCGCCTGTTGCGCGAAAGTCACGCCAAGCTCCTCGCGCGCGGTCGCGGTGCCGACAAACTGCCCGGTGAATTCCGTCGTTCGCAGAACTGGATTGGTGGCACGCGGCCGGGCAATGCGCGTTACGTCCCGCCGCCTCCCATGCTGGTCGAGGATTGCATGGCAGCCCTGGAACGCTTCATCCACGACGCTCAGGCGACGCTGCCCGATCTGATCAAGGCGGCGGTCGTTCACGTCCAGTTCGAAACCATCCACCCTTTCCTAGACGGGAACGGTCGGGTCGGCCGGCTGCTGATTGCCTTGATGCTGCATGAGTCGGGACTCCTGCGCCAGCCCCTGTTGTACTTGAGCCTGTATTTCAAGCAGCACAGGGATGAGTACTACCGCCTGCTCGACGCCGTTCGCCGCGAAGGCGACTGGGAGGCGTGGCTCGACTTCTTCCTCGAGGGCGTGGTGCAGACTGCCGGAGCAGCCGTGGATACCGCACAACGGCTGTTGGCCATGTTCCGCGATGACGAGCGCCGGATCGCATTGCTGGGGCGCAATACCGTAAGTGTGCTCAAGGTGTATGCCGTCCTTCGCACTCGGCCGGTTGCCGGAATCAACGATATCGCAGCGCGCGCCGCAGTAACGTTTCCAACGGCATCGCGGGCCGTCGAAGCCCTCGTCGAGGCTGGCATCGTGCGCGAGCTGACGGGTGGGCGGCGCAACCGGGTATTCGCCTACGACCGATATCTCGCCATGCTCAACGAAGGAATGGAACCGTTGTGAGCGCTGCGAAAAAAGTCGGCGCTGACGATACGGTGATTTCGCCCGCTATTGGCCTGGCATTGGAAAGTTTTTGGACCAGCGAGTTTCCAGCCGAGTACCGAAACCTGGGACCAGATCAACCAGGATCATTTACTAGAGATACGTTTCCGCTTCATGCATAATCGCCGCAGACTCTAAACGAGCAAGAAAATAAAACAGCAGTATTCCCGGAGGAGAGTTATCGGGTGGTGCAGCTCCTGCAACTGATCATCAGCGGAGCGGCGATTGGTTGCATCTATGCGCTGATCGCCCTCGGTTTCGTCCTGATCTACAAGGCCACGGAAACCGTCAATTTCGCCCAGGGTGACATCATGATGGTGGGCGGCTTCGTCGGCCTCTCGGCGATGACGCTGGGCGGCCTGCCGTTCTGGGCCGCTTTCCTGGTCACCATCGTGGTCATGACCCTTTTCGGCATGGGCGCCGAGCGATTGGTGCTGCGGCCGCTGCTCGGCCAGCCGGCCTTCACCGTGATCATGATGACCATCGGACTGGGCTATCTGGCGCGCGGGGTGGTCACCATGATTCCCTACTGGGGCACCGAGACGCATACCCTGCCGGTACCCTGGAAGGACGAGGTGTTCTGGATCGGCGAGATCGGAAAGGGGCTGGTGGTGTCGGTCGAACACCTTGCCATCATCATTGCCACCGTGGCCCTGGTCGCGCTGCTGTTCGCCTTCTTCCGTTACACGCGGCTGGGCATCGCCATGCAGGCGACATCGCAGAACCAGCTCGCCGCCTTCTACATGGGTATCCCGGTGCGGCGCGTGAACATGCTGATCTGGGGCCTGTCGTCAGCCATCTGCGGCGTTGCCGCGCTGCTGCTGGCGCCGATCACCTTCGTCCATGCCAACATGGGCTTCGTCGGCCTCAAGGCCTTCCCGGCGGCGGTGGTGGGCGGCTTCGGCAGCATTCCCGGCGCGCTGGTCGGCGGCCTCATCATCGGCATCGTCGAATCGCTCTCCGGCTTCTACCTGCCCGAGGGCTTCAAGGACATCGCCGCCTACGTGGTGGTGCTGGTGATGCTGGTGGTCAAACCCAACGGCCTGTTCGGCGAAAACCTGACGAAGAAAGTCTGATGCATTTCCTGTTCAAGACCGCATACGCCCAGGATGTCGCCCTGTTCAAGCACGGCGGCCAGAAGTTTTGGTACGCACTGCTGGCCGTGGCCCTGGTCGCCGCGCCCTTCCTGCTTTCCGAGTACGCGCTGTCGCAATTCACCTTCATCGGCATCTACGCCATCGTCTGCCTCGGCCTGATGCTGCTTTCGGGTTTCACCGGCCAGGTTTCGCTCGGCCATGCCGGCTTCCTCGCCATGGGCGCCTACACCGAGGCCTGGCTGCAATCCATGGGCTGGCCCTTCGTGCTGTCGCTGACGATGTCGGCGCTGGTGGCCGGCATCACCGGCATCCTCGTCGGCCTGCCGGCGCTGCGCGTCAAGGGCATCTACCTGGCGATCGCGACACTGGCCTTCGGCTTCATCATCGAGGAAGCCGTGGTGCGCGCCGAGCACATCACCGGCGGCAATGCCGGCCGCCAGCTGGAAAAGCTGGTCATCGCCGGCATCGATTTCGACGACGGCATCAATTACTACTACCTGGTCACGGCGATCGCCGTGCTCTGCGTGCTGGGTGTGCTCAACCTGCTGCGCAGTCCCACCGGACGCGCCTTCGTCGCCATCCGCGATTCCGAGGTGTCGGCACAGAGCATGGGCATCAACCTCGCCTACTACAAGACCGTTGCCTTCGCCCTTTCGGCGGCGCTGGCCGGCATCGCCGGCGCGCTTTACGCGCACAAGATCCGCTTCATCACGCCCGACCAGTTCGGCTTCCTGCAGTCCATCGAGCTGCTGATGATGGTGGTGATCGGCGGCCTCGGTTCGATCCAGGGCGCGATCTTCGGCCCGGCCTTCTGGTTCATCGTGCAGCAGGTGATCGTCATCGGCAAGGACTGGCTGCCGCCGGCGCTGGGCCAGCAGACCGGCCTGCAGCCGACCATCTTCGGCTTCATCCTGATCGCCGTGGTGCTGTTCGAGCCCATGGGCCTCTACGGCCGCTGGCTGAAGTTCCGCACCTTCCTGCAGATCTTCCCCTTCTATCGCAAGGGCATGTTCAAGCGGCAGAAGTCGTACATGAAATCCGAGAGAATGAAATGAGAGAACAGGTTCTCTCATTTCATCTTCGATGGGCTGGGTGGACTCTCCCCCCAACCCCCTCTCCGCGAGAGGGGGTGACGGTTGTTCGCGGGCTGCGCCCGCTCGGGGAGGTCGCATGACCACTCCGATGCTCGAAGCCGTCAACCTCTCGGTCCGCTTCGGCGGACTGCTGGCGGTCAATGATGTTTCATTCGAAGTCTGGCCCAACGAGGTGTTCTCGCTGATCGGGCCCAACGGCGCCGGCAAGACGACGATCTTCAACCTGATCTCGGCGCTCTACCGGCCGACCTCGGGCGAGGTGCGCTTCGAGGGCGAGGTGATTTCGCGCATGCCGCCGCATGTGGTGGCGCGCCACGGCATCGCCCGCACCTTCCAGAACATCGAGCTCTTCGAGCATGCCACCGTCTTGCAGAACCTGCTGGTCGGTCGCCATTGCCATCGGCATACCGGCTGGGTGCAGGACCTGCTATTCACCGGCTCGGTGCGCCGCGCCGAACTCGAATTCCGACGCCAGGTCGAGGAGGTCATCGAGTTCCTCGACCTGCAGCATTACCGCGACAGCCTCGTCGTCGGCCTGCCTTACGGCGTGCGCAAGGTGGTGGAACTGGCGCGCGCCCTGTCGATGCGTCCGCGCCTGCTGCTGCTCGACGAACCCTCTTCCGGCCTCAACACGGAGGAAACCGAGGACATGGGTTTCTGGATCGAGGACATCAAGGCCGACCTCGGCATCACGGTGATCATGGTCGAGCATGACATGGGTCTGGTATCGCGGGTTTCGGATCGCGTGCTGGCGCTGAACCTCGGCGAAGTGCTGACGCTGGGCACGCCCGAGGAAGTGCAGGCGCACCCGGGCGTGATCGAAGCCTATCTCGGTGGAGTCGACGATGACTGAATCGGCCCCGATCCTCCAGCTCAACAACGTCGAGGCCGCCTACGGCGCGGTCAAGGCGATCCGCGGCGTCTCGCTGTCGGTGGCACCGGGTTCGGTGGTCACGGTGCTCGGCTCCAACGGCGCCGGCAAGACCACGATACTCAAGACCATCTCCGGCATCCTCGATCCGCAGAAGGGCAGCATCCTCTTCCGCCACGAAAAGCTCGAAGGCCGCGACCCGGCCTGGATCGTGCGCCAGGGCCTGGTGCAGGTGCCCGAGGGGCGCGAGATCTTCCCGCTGCTGACGGTGCGCGAGAACCTGCTGATGGGCGCCTACACGCGGCCCGCCCACGACAAGGACGAAGTGGCGAAGGACATCGAGGACGTCTACGCCTACTTCCCCATCCTCAAGGAGCGCCGCGACCAGCCCGCCGGCCAGCTTTCCGGCGGCCAGCAGCAGATGCTGGCGATCAGCCGCGCCCTGCTGGCCAAGCCGACCATGATGCTGCTCGACGAACCCAGCCTGGGGCTTTCGCCCAAGCTGACCAAGGAGATCTTCGAGATCATCATCCGCATCAACCGCGAGCGCGGCGTGACGCTGCTGGTGGTCGAGCAGAACGCCCACATCGCGCTGAAGTACGCCGACTACGGCTACGTGCTGGAGATCGGTCGCATCGTCATGCACGACACCTGCGCCGCGTTGCGCGAGAAGGAGGACATCAAGGAGTTCTACCTCGGCGCCAAGGAGTCCGGTGTGCGTGAAGGCCGACGCTGGAAGAAGAAGAAAACATGGAGATGAACCATGTGGCAGCTTGACGGCAAACGCTACTGGGCTGAGGAACGCACCGTCGTTCCCGGCGACAACATGGCCGAGATGTTCTGGAACGGCGTCGCCCAACGTGGCGAGCTGACGCTGTTCCGGCAGAAGAAGTACGGCTTGTGGCAGAGCCTGTCGTGGAACCAGGTCGGCGCCATCGTACGCGAGGCCGGCATGGGCCTGATCGAGCTCGGCTTCGACATCGGCGAGACTGCCTCGATACTGGGTAATACGCGCCAGGAATGGCTGTTCTCCGACCTCGCCGTGCTTTCCTGCGGCGGTGTCAGCTCCGGCATCTATCCGACCGACGCCTCACCCCAGGTCGAGTACCTGACCGGCGATTCCAATTCCGTACTGATCTTCGTCGAGGATGACGAGCAGCTCGACAAGGTGCTGGAAGTGCGCGAGCGCCTGCCGCTCCTGCGCCGCATCGTGGTCTGGGAAATGGAGGGCCTGCGCGACCTGCACGACGAACAGGTGATCAGCTTCGAGCGCCTGCGCGAACTGGGCCGCGAACGCCTCGCGCGACTGGGCCAGGCGGCGGCCGATGCCGAATGGCAGGCGCGCATTGCGGCGCGCAAGCCCGAAGACCTGGCGATCCTGATCTACACCTCGGGCACCACGGGCAAGCCCAAGGGCGCGATGCTCTCGCACGCCAACCTGCTGTCGGCGGTGAAGAGCTTCAATCGCGCCACGGCGCAGAACGAAGACGACGAGCGCATGTGCTTCCTGCCGCTGTGCCACGTCGCCGAGCGTTCCAGCGGTGCCTATTTCTCGCTCTACACCGGCACCAGACTCAACTTCGTCGAGAACCCGGAGACCATCCCCGAGAACGTGCGCGAGATCGCGCCCACCGTGTTCGGCGCCGTGCCGCGCGTCTGGGAGAAGTTCTATTCCGGCGTCAGCATCGCGCTCAAGGAATCGAATGCCTTCGAGCAATGGGCCTACAAGCTGGCGATCGGCATCGGCCTGGAAAAGGTGCGCCGCTACGAAAAGGGCGAGGCGATCGGGCAAGGGCTGGAGTTCGCCCACTGGCTGGCGCGGGCGCTGGTGCTGAACAATGTGAGGAAGCTGATCGGCATCCATCGCAGCCGCATGCTGATCACCGGTGCGGCGCCGATCTCGCCGGACCTGGTGCGCTGGTACATGGCGCTGGGCGTGCCGATGCTGGAAGTCTGGGGCATGACCGAGACCGGCAGCGTCGCCGTCGGCACGCCGATCGAGCGCATCAAGCCCGGCTCCATCGGCATCGCCAACGCGCCCAACGAGGTGCGCCTGTCCGACGAAGGCGAGATCCTGGTGCGCGGGCCGAACGTCTTCATGGGCTACCTCAACCAGCCGGAGAAGACCGCCGAGACCATCGATGCCGAGGGCTGGCTGCATACCGGCGACGTCGGCACGGTGGATGGCGACGGCTACTTCCGCATCTCCGACCGCCTCAAGGACATCATCATCACCGCCGGCGGCAAGAACATCACGCCTTCGGAGATCGAGAACCAGATCAAGTTCTCGCCCTATGTCACCGACGCCGTGGTCATCGGCGACAAGAAGCCCTACCTGGTCTGCCTGATCATGATCGACCAGGAGAACGTCGAGAAATTCGCCCAGGACCACGACGTGCCTTTCTCCAACTACGCCAGCCTGACCCGGGCGACGGAGGTGCAGAAGCTGATCGAGGGCGAGATCGAGCGGGTCAACAAGCAGTTCGCGCGCGTCGAGCAGGTCAAGAAGTTCCGCCTGATCGAGAAGAAGCTCGGTGCCGAGGACGAGGAACTGACCCCGACCATGAAATTGAAGCGTAAGCTAGTCAGCCAAAAGTATGCGGAGCTGATCGAGTCGATGTACAGCGATTAGCCCGATTGATTCACATTACCCATAACGAGGAGAAACCATGAAGACAAGCATGAAACTGGCCGTCGCGGCGCTGGCCGTCGCAGGAGTCGGCGCCGGCACCACGGCGATCGCCGCCGAGCAGATGGGCGTAAGCAAGAACGAGATCGTGATCGGCACCATCCAGGATCTTTCCGGCCCGCTGGCCGGCTTCGGCAAGGCCCTGCGCTTCGGCATGCAGATGCGCGTCGACGAGATCAACGAGGCCGGCGGCATCAATGGCCGCAAGCTCAAGTTCATCGCCGAGGACAGTGGCTACGATCCGAAGAAGGGCCTGCTCGCCGCGCAGAAGATGGTGCAGCAGGACAAGCTGTTCGCCATGGTCGGCACCATCGGCACGGCGGTGAACCTCGCCACCTTCCCCACCCTGTTCGACAAGGGCGTGATGAACCTCTTCCCGCTCACTGCCGCGCGCGAAATGTACGAGCCGCTGCACAAGCTGAAGTTCTCGTTCGCTGCGCCCTACTACAACCAGATGCGCAAGGGAATTCCATGGATGGTCAAGGAGCGCGGCTCGAAGAAGTTCTGCGTCATCTACCAGGATGACGACTTCGGCACCGAGGTGCTGAAAGGCGCCGAGGACGGCCTCAAGGACATCAACATGAGCTTCGCCGAAAAGACCTCCTTCAAGCGCGGCGCGACCGACTTCTCGGCGCAGGTGTCGAAGATGAAGGCGGCGGATTGCGACACCGTGGTACTCGGAACCATCATCCGCGAAACCATCGGCACCATCGGCACGGCGCGCAAGATGGGCTGGAACCCGAACTTCGTCGGCTCTTCGGCGGCCTACACCGACCTGATCCACAAGCTCGGCGGCAAGGCCATGGACGGGCTGTATGCCTTCCACCAGGTGGCCGTACCCTATGCCGATGACTCGTCGAAGAACGTGCGCGACTGGTTCGCGTCCTACAAGACCAAGTTCAAGGAAGAGCCGGGCCTGTTCTCGGCATACGGCTACGTGGCGATGGACATGTTCGTGCAGACGGCGAAGAAGACGGGGCCGAACCTGACCACGGACAACTTCATCAAGACGCTGGAGTCCACCACCTTCTCGCGCGACATGTTCGGCAGCCCCGAGTACAAGTTCGGTCCCAAGCAGCACCTGGGCAACGACAAGTCCAAGGTCGGCCAGATCCAGAACGGCCGCTGGGTGGCAGTGACCGACTACCTCGCGCAATAGCCTTCCGCCGTTTCGGGCATTGGAGATGAAAACGGGCGTCCCTTGGGACGCCCGTTTTCTTTGCAGGAATTAGGTCGGGAATGCCGCCCTGCCTGGATTTACAGCGACTCAGCGGCAGCGCGCGATCTCGGCGTCGGTCATCACCGGTTTCAGCACGCAGCGGGGCGCGACATCGGTCTGCTGCCGCGCGAGTTCCTTCTTCTTTTTCTCCGCTGCCTGGCGGGCCGCTTCCTGCTTGCGGTCTTCCTCGGCTTCCCTGGCAAGTCGTTCGAGGTCCTCGGCCTTGCGCTTTTCATCCGCCCGGCGTTTTTCGTCGGCGATCCGCGCCAGTTCCACCTGCCGGCTTTGCCTGTCCATTTCGCGTTGCGAATCGTCGGGCGAACTGTTCGCCGCGGCGGATCCCGCAACTGCACCCGCTGCGGCGCCGACGGCGGCTCCGGCTGCGACGCCGGCCGACGACGATCCGCCGGAAGAATAGCCGCTGGTGTTGATGTTCACCCTAATCTCCCTGCCCGCCGCCGACTTCACCTCGTCGCGATCCGCGCTCTTTGTCGCAGGGGACGGCGAACTCGCGCTCGACTTCGAGGACGACGAGCGGCTGCCGGCACGGGCAGCCTCGCTGGCGGTGGCGACGCATAACAGCATTGCCGCGACGACGGCGTGGATTCTGGTGGCGTTCATGATGCGTGGCTCGACAGGAAAATTGATGGAAGGCTTCAGTTATCGGGTTTGCAACCCTCGGCGCAACAGCGCCCGGGCTGGCGACCGATGGCGATGCGGCGCCGCGAGTCGGACAGCATACCCCGGTCAAGCAGATTTTCAAGCAGTTCGACGCGATCGGCCAAGGGGTAGCGGCGGAAGATCTCCTTCTTCATCGCCGCCGGCGAGCCGCCGCCGTGCAGGCTGATCACCGAGTACCAGCCGGCCTGGTAGGAGGCGGTCAGGTCCTCGATGAAGCGCGCCACGGCGATGCGCTTTTCGTAGGGCACGTCGGAGCGCGCCGTCAGCACCTCCGAGATGCGCCCGGCGGTGGCCGGGTTGTGATCCTCGTCCGGCCCCGGCAAGGTGACGATCAGGCCGCCCGAGACTTCGTGCGCCAGGCGCTGCATGTCGTAGATCTGCGTCGCCAGCAGGAGCTTGCCAATGTTGGAAAACACCGCGTCGGGCATGGTGATGCCGCCGGCTTCCTGCGTCGCATATACCGAGGCGGCGACACCGCAGGCGTAAAAGCCTTCGACGATCTTGATCAGGTCGGTCATCGCCTCGCGCAGGCCGTGGGCGCGCTCGGTATCGAGGCCGTTGGCCTCGGTCATCAGCGTGCCGGCGCCGATCAGCAGGTCGCCGTAGCCGGCGCGCGCGGCGATGCAGGTGTGGCGGTGGTGGGTGGCGTAGGCGTAGGTGAGTTCCTCGCTGTGGCGCCACTCGCCGGCGAGGAAGACCCGCTCCCAGGGCACGAAGACCCTGTCGAACAGGCACACCGCGGTGCTCTGGCCGAAGCGGTTGGAAAACAGCGCGGCCGCCTCGCCCGGCCGACCCGCCGGGCGCGCCACCAGGGTCAGTCCGGCGACGTCGATCGGCACCGCGCAACAGACCGCGAACTCGGCATCGGCCTCGGTCATGGCGCGGCCGGGCATCACCAGCAGTTCATGCATGTAGGGGCCGCCGGTGACGATGGCCTTGGTGCCGGAGATCACGATGCCGTCGGCGCGGCGTTCGACGATATGCACGTAGGCATCGGGATTGGCCTGGGCGTGCGGCCGCTTCGAGCGATCTCCCTTGGCATCGGTCATGGCGATGCCGACGGACAGGTCGGCATCGCGGATGTGGTCGTAGTAGGCCTGGGCACGATCAAGGTACTCGCTGCCGTGCTCCGCATCGATCGCCGCCGCGCCCTGCAGGATGCCGGCCATGGCGTCGCCGGCGAGGTAGCGCTGGGCGCAGCCGGTGTAGCGGCAGATCAGGCGGATCGCCTCCAGCTTCTGCAGCAGTTCATCGTTGCTGCGCGGCACGTGCAGCATGCGGTTGTAATCCTTGCCGCCAGCGGCAGCCGCTACGCGCATCAGCACGGCTGTGTCCTCGCGCAGGGCGAAGTCGTAGCTGAGGCCGACGGCATTGACGCCCGGCAGCAGGGCCGGTTCGTCTGCCACCGAACTCACGGTACGTCCGTCGACATAAACGCACGGCTTGAGCCGGCGCAGGGATTCGGCGTATTCGTCGGCAGACATCAACATGGGTTTCTCCTTGGCCTGACAGCGGATACTAGCCGCCGAAGCTGCTAAAGTGAAGCCAGCCGGCAGGCCAAGACCGGTACAGGAACGGACCCCATGAATCGACCCCACATGCACGCCCTGGCCCCGGAGCTCGAAACCTTCGCCGCCGAACCCTACTACCAGCCTGTCGGGCACGAACTCGAACTGTTCGCGGCGGCGGCGAAAAAGAAGCTGCCGGTCCTGCTCAAGGGCCCCACCGGTTGCGGCAAGACGCGCTTCGTCGAATACATGGCCTGGAAGCTCGGCCGGCCGCTGGTCACCGTCGCCTGCCACGACGACCTCACCAGCGCCGACCTGGTCGGGCGGTATCTCCTGGCCGGCGAGGAAACCGTCTGGCTCGACGGGCCGCTGACCGCCGCGGTGCGCGCCGGCGCCATCTGCTACCTCGACGAAGTGGTCGAGGCGCGCAAGGACACCACCGTGGTGATCCATCCCCTGACCGACACGCGCCGCGTGCTGCCGGTGGAAAAGCGCGGCGAACTGGTGCGCGCGCCCGACGACTTCCTGCTGGTGGTCTCCTACAACCCCGGTTACCAGAGCGTGTTGAAGGAACTCAAGCAGAGCACCCGCCAGCGCTTCGTCGCGCTCGATTTCGATTACCCGCCGGCCGAACTCGAAGCCGCCATCGTCGCGCGCGAAACCGGCATCGACGGCGGGCTCGCCGCGCAGCTGGTCAAGCTCGCCGGCCTCACGCGCAACCTCAAGGGCCAGGGCCTCGACGAAGGCGCCAGCACGCGCCTGCTGGTCCATGCCGGACACCTGATCGCCGCCGGCGTGGCGCCGCGCGATGCCTGCCAGGCCGCGATCGGCCGCGCGCTCTCTGATGACGGCGACGCGGTGGCTTCGGTCGACGACCTGATCCGTGCCGTCTTCTGAACCGGACCGCCTCGGCGGCGAGGAACTGGGCGCGCGCCTCGACGCCATTTTCAGTTTCGATGTTTCTTCCGGCCGCAGCTACCAGGAACTGATCGACGCGCTGGCCCCGCAGCCGCGCGACGAGCAGGAATTCGCGCTGCACTGGGCCCAGGTCGCCGCGCGCACCCACCTCGAAATTGCCTACCTGGCGGTGCTGCTGGCGCCGCAGGCCCTGCGCCGCCTCAGCCGGCGGCAGGCCGAAGCCTGGCTGGTGGCCGCGCTGGAAGGCTTCGACCGCAGCGGCCTGCGCACGGCCGTGGTGCGCCTGCGCGACATCGAAGGCTTTGCCCGCGGCGCGCGCGGCGAGGTGCTCGCGCTGCAGGACGTCGATGCGCGGCTGGGACGCTTCCTTCAGGGCCTGTCCGGACGCAACCTGCGCATCGCGGCGGCGGAGGCGGCATGGACCGACACCGAAACCGTGTTCCTGCCGCCCGCCATCGCGGCGGCCGGCCGCGAGGCCGGCACCGAACGTTACAAGGCCATGGCCGCCCTGCTCTGGGCCCAGGCCCGCTACGGCACCTTCAATGTCGATCTCGATGCCGCGCTGCCGGACGGCCCCGGGCGCGACGCCGCGCTGGCCTGGCTGGCACTGCTCGAAGCCCTGCGCCTCGGTGCGAGACTGGGGCGGGAGCTGCCCGGAATGCGCGAGGAACTGGTGGCCATGCTGCACGACCTGCCGCCGCAACTGGATTCGGCGCGCGCCGTGCTCGCCGCGTCGCAGGCGGGCGTGGCCGACAGCCTGGAGTGGCTGCGGCAACGGCCGCAGTTGCTGGCCGATCTGCCGCAGGGGTGTGGGTGGCTGGGCGCCTTGCGTCCGGACGAAGCGCGGCGCCTGCGCGATGCGCGCATCCGGCAGCAGGCGGAAGTGCTGCGCCTGTCGGTCGCCGAACTGCTGGAATCGCTGCGCGAGGAGAAGGCCGCAAGCCAGCTCGACCTGGAGGCGGACGCGGAGCGGCTCGAAGTGAAGGTGATGGTCGACGGCCAGGAACTGACGCTGCCGCCCGAAGGCCTCGCCGCGGCCCAGTCGCTGATCCAGGACCTCGGCGAGATCCCGCCCGAGCTGCTGGTCGCCGCTGGCGAAGCGCCCTGGAAGCCGGCCGACAGGCCCGCCGGCGGCGCCGGCGCGACCATGGAAACCCGCGCCGACCTGCTGCTCGACGAATGGGACTACCGGCGCCAGGCCTACCGGCGCGGCTGGTGCCATGTCTATCTGCATACCGTCGGCGGCGACGACCTCGCCTACGTCCCGGCAGTACGCGCCCGTCATGCGCCGCTGGTGCGCCAGTTGCGGCGCCGCTTCGAGGCCATGCGCGGCGAGGACCGCATCCTGCGCCGCCAGGCCGACGGCCCCGAGGTGGACATGGATGCTTTGGTCGAAGCCATTGCCGACCGCCGCGGCGGCGCCGAGCCCGGCCCGCGCCTGTTCTGCCGCCGCCAGCGCGACGAACGCTCGCTGGCCGCCGCCTTCCTGGTCGACATGAGCGGCAGCACCGAAGGCTGGATCAACGATGCCGAGCGCGAAGCACTCGTCATGCTCTGCGAGGCGCTGGAAATGCTCGACGACCGCTATGCGATCTGGGGCTTTCTCGGGCTGGACGCGGACGCGCTGCGACCTCTACCGCATCAAGGAATTCGACGAAGCCTACGGCGCCGAGGTGCACTCGCGCATCGCCGCGATCAGGCCGCGCGACTACACGCGCATGGGCCCGCCGATCCGTTACCTGACGCGGCGCCTGCTCGGCGAACCGGCGAAGCATCGCCTGCTGGTCAGCCTGTCCGACGGCCGGCCGGACGATTTCGGCGACGACTACCGCAGCCAGTACGGCATCGAGGACACCCGCCAGGCGCTGCTCGAAGCGCGCCAGGCCGGCGTGCGCTCCTACTGCGTGACGCTCGACCGCAGCGGCCCCGACTACCTCAAGCACATGTACGGCCCGGCGGCCTACTCCGTGCTCGACGACGTGCGCAAGCTGCCGCTGAAGATCGCCGACATCTATCGCAAGCTGACCATCTGACGCAACGCGCTGCCCACAGAGCGAAGTCCTGCCGCAGGTCAGGCCCAGAAGTCGGCGCTGATGAAGCCCTGCCCAGCAGGGCGGTCGCGCAAAGCAGGCTCTCCTCGCGGCGGCGTCCGCAAAATCGGCGACGGCCTATGGCCGGACTGCTTGGCGGTGCGGCCCATGGCGGCATCCGACCAGGAAGAACTAATCAAAAACTGCCAACGAGATTCCGGTTCTCGGCCATTGCGGAGTGTCGACAATTCGAAGTCGATGCCCGGATCGCGCCTTTAGCTGACTTAGCCTGCCCAGGAAAGCAGACGCTCAGGAACGTTCAAGCTTAGGGGCGCGAGCCGCTTTGCGGCGAAGCGTCCCTCTGGAGCGGCGGGTTAGCGGTCATGCGCGACCTTGGGGAGTCGAGCTTGCTGAAACAGATGTTGGATCGTGCTCACTTGGCATCTCCAATATTGGCGCTTACGATGGATTCTGAAAACCTAATTAGTGCTACACGAGTTTCGTTGCCAGTCTCGCACTCGGAAGAATTGAGCCAGAACTTGTAGGCATCCCTGCCTTCACCCGTTGAAAATCCGATGCGACGAACTGCGGCTTGGCCGCTAGCTTTGTCTTCGATTTCGTTTTTCCAACGGAAAAGCGTCAATCCTGCAATAGGGCGTGATTTCTCTACTTTCCAAACAAATCGCTGATTCATGCTCATTGTTTTTGTGTAGTTCTCATCATTACCAATACGAGCGCCCCCGGTGGATTTGTCCTCTGTCAAAACTACCCCCGGGTTCTCCTTCTTCCACTGCTCGGGCGTCTTGTAAACCCAGAACCCCGCCTCGGTCGCACAGTAGTACTGATGCATCGCCACTGTCGGCATCCAGTCCCAGAAAGGAATCAGGTACATCACAAGCGCCGCACCCCAGCCCCAGCACTTTGTGCTCTTTCTCTTATCTCTCGCGTAAGCAATGGCGCCTTTCACCACGACGATGCTGATCAGCACGTAAAACGCCATTACCGCAAAAACGACGAGCCCCATTCTTTTGACCGCTAACGTCGCAGCTCAGGGACGCTGCGCGGCATTATCGCGCAGCGTCCCCTGGAGCGTAGTGTTATGCCGCAATGACTCGAAGGCGAATGAGGGTCTCGACTAATCAAGGTCTTTCGCGCTCTCAAGATAATGCTCAAGTTCAATTACTCGCAACATGGTTGTGCGGTAGTACGCGTGACCTTCGTTCATGGCCTGTAATTGCGCGCCCGCCGGCAAATTCAGGCTCGTGGACAAGTCAACTTCAGCGTTACGGAATGAAAGCCATCTCGATTGTGATCTCCGAAGAAGTGCTTGGCGGTCCTTCGAGAGTTTCGAAACCAATGAACGGAAGGTTTCATTTAGTCGGACATCCATCTTCCGGTAGGCTCGCCACGTGCATTCATTCCATGTCTGATATGCGGACGCACTTGAAATGCACGACTTAAGTTCTGCTTCAATCTCGGTTACGGTTGCATCGGCAAATGCGCTGGAACAGGCGAAGATTGTTGCACCGAGCAACAAAGTCACAGTTGTTTTTCGTAGATCAAGCATCCTAAGCGGCGCAATGGCCCGCAGAGCTGGTTGCGGCATAACGAATGAAAGGGACTTCCCCGTCCCGAGGCTGCGGCGGAAGCCGCAAACGGCAACGAGTGCCAAGATGAGATTTCGCGATCACATCAAAACCACGAAAGGGGAAGTCCATGAGCATTATCACTGTTGGAATCGATCTGGCCAAGAACGTCTTTGCCGTGCATGGCGTTGATGATAACGGCAAGCCCGCATTGGTCAAGCCCAAGGTATCACGCGAGCATCTTCTGCCGCTGATCGCGCAGCTGCCGCCGTGCGTCATCGGCATGGAAGCCTGCTCCGGCGCGCACCATTGGGCACGACAGTTCCGCCAGCACGGCCACACCGTGAAGCTGATGGCGCCCAAGTTCGTCACGCCCTATCGCATGTCCGGCAAGCGCGGCAAGAACGACGCGGCCGACGCCGCCGCGATCTGCGAAGCCGTCACGCGGCCGGCCATGCGCTTTGTCCCGGTCAAGGAAGAACACCAGCAGGTGATCCTGGCGCTGCACCGTACCCGCACTGGCTTCGTCGAGGAGCGGACGGCCACCTACAACCGGCTGCGCGGCCTGATCTCCGAGTTCGGCATCGTCTGTCCGCAGAAGATCGCCAACCTGCGACGCGCGCTCATGGACCATCTGGAGGATCTGCCCGGCTACGTCAATCAGTGCGTGGGCGACCTCCTGGCCCACGCCGACAGTCTGGACGCCCGGATTGCCGAGTACGACCGGATCATCGCCAAGGCGGCACGGGATGACGCCCGCAGCAAGCGCCTGATGAGCCTGCCGGGGATCGGCCCCAATACGGCCAGCGCCATGCTGGCCAGCATCGGCGGCGGCCACGACTTCAAGAACGGTCGCCAGGTGGCGGCCTGGATCGGACTCACGCCCGGACAGTACAGCAGCGGCGGGACGGCGCGCCTGGGACGGATCACCAAGGCCGGGGACAAGTACCTGCGCAGCCTGCTGGTGATGGGGGCCAAGGCGGTCCTCAGTGGCCTGGGGGACAAGCAGGATCGGTTCAGTCGATGGGCCAGGAGCCTGGTCGAGCGTCGCGGCTACTGGAAGGCGGTGGTGGCGATCGCCGCGAAGAATGCGCGGCTGGCCTGGGCGGTGCTGCGGTTCGGCGAGGATTTCCGGCTCAAGGCCGCCGCTGACTGAATGGCTTGAAACGTCAAAGGCGGTCAGCAGGAAGACAGCGCTGAACGAAAGGAATGCGCCGCAGGAAAGGCGGCAAGGATTCACCGATGCACTGCATGCGTTGATGTGAAGCGGGTTGGACCCGCGCCGGGAGCGCCTGATTAGCTCAAGGGGAGACGTTGATACCCGACTAACGATTGAGGCCCCGGCGCGCGTCTTTCATCAGGGTCCGGGCAGGATGCCCAACATGACCGGTTGTAGTTTCGCAGTCCGCCATCTTCTTCATCGAACCGCGCAGTGGCAATGAAACCTGATCAGGAAATTGAGATGAACTGAAAATCGAAAACCGCTTGCTAAGTTTGGGGAAGCCCTTGTAGTAGAGCTGACCGGCGCTGCGCGGCTTTATCGCGCAGCGTCCAGCGACCGAAGGGAGCGAGGTCGAGCGCCATGTTAGAGGTCATTGGCCAGGACAGCCATTGGCGGTGCAGTTCAAGAACGATTCGATATGCGTTGTACGCTCAACGGTCCTGTCGCGCATGCAGTCAAGCACCCATTGGCCATGCATCGAACCGCCAACGATGACTGATGCCTGATAGTCGCAGTCTAAATCTCGAAATCGAACCCACGCCTTCTGTGCCAAAACAAGAGGTCGTTCTGAAGTAGTTCCCTTTACTCTTGCGAGTTGATCGCGATATAGCAGATTGAGCCGTTGATCGGCTTTGACGAACTCATATTCTGCACAAGTGCTTATGGACGACTGGTCTCGATCGCATACCCCTAGCGATAAACGGACTTCGGATTCTGCGCGCGAGGTACGGCGCGCAGTTTCCTTGATTGCCTTGTCGTCCTCGGGGGTCGCATAGACGTTCCCAACAACGGCAACCATGAGTAGCAGAAATCGCCGCATCATCGAAACCTCTAACGTGGCGATGACCGGCGCTGCGCGGCTTCATCGCGCAGCGTCCAGAGAGCGAAGCGAACGGAGTCGATCGCAGGGTTAGAGCCCTTAGTTGGGGCGGGGTTAACCTCACCCCTTGTCTTTGGAACGTGCCGCCGCGAGCACCGCGCGGATGCGATAGCCGCCTTCGCCTGCAACGAGAAGCGAAAATAAATGACTGACCTGGGACAGCGCGGGCAACGTGGCAATGCTGGAAACGCCACGACCTCATGCTTAACTTCAAGAAGCTCGGGTCAGGGGGCGCGCCCCACCGGGGCGAGGCCTAACAGTTATTCAGGCGCAGATGCGTCCGGGCTATTGCTAATAATACGGACACGGTCGAAATGCCCTTAACGTATTGAATGACGGGGAGATTATCCGATCCCGGTCTCCTTATCAATTAACAATCATACGGACAGCGCTTGAGCGTCTGCTTTGCAGAGAATTCCCGAGCGGCGGCTCCTAGCCGAGGGCGGAACGATCCTGATATGGCCAACAGCCACAAAGGCCGTGAACTGGACGGCAACGCCAATGTCGTTGAGTCGCCCGTCAGCGCACGAGTCGGCCAAGTAGATGCAATGCGGTGGCCTTCTGGACATTATTTCCCATCGAGCGGCTCGACCCTGCGAAAGCTTGTCTGAGTACTTGGAAGGACTGACCCGGTTGCGCCGCCGACAGAGCCACTGCAAAACGCTGAAAGCGCGGCTGCACAAGGAAATGCAGTTCAAACGCAAAGTGCCGCCTGGCGCCGAATTGCGCGACATCCAAACCGGAGTCGATCAAAACCTGCGTAAGCGCGGATTACCTGAGCCCTCGGCAGGCTTGCAAAAAGCCGAAAGCGCGCCAATAATGCGACTTACTTTCTGTCTTACCTATGGGGATTCCCATGACTACTGCGACCACCACACTTTCCAGCAAGGGCCAAGTCGTCATCCCGAAAGAAATTCGGGACGAATTGCACTGGGATGCGGGAACGCAGATCGCCCTCGTTTCCAGTGCGTCCGGCGTCACGCTAAGAGCCGTGCCAAAGAAAACCGGCCGCAAGCTGGCGGACCTGATCGGCCTGCTCAAACATGAGGGAGCGCCCCTGTCCATCGAAGAACTCTGCACGCCGGTGGATTACAGCGAGGATGGGGAAGCCGCCGGAGGCCGTGGCCCATGATTGCGCTGGACACCAATATGCTGGTGCGCGCATTGGTCGCCGACCACCCCGACCAGGTCGCGGTGGTGCGCGAACTGATTGCCGGCGACACCGTGTTCATTTCCCGCACGGTATTGCTGGAAACCGAATGGGTGCTGCGCGCGCGCTACAAGAGAACACCTGCCGAGCTGCTGGGATTTTTCCGGGCACTGCTGGAAACCGACGACACCGTGATCGAGGCTGCGGAAGAGGTCCGAAATGCGCTCGACTGGTACGAGCATGGCGCAGATTTCGCCGATGCGCTGCACCTCGCCGCTTGCGGCACTGCCGTCATGCACACCTTCGACCGCAACTTCTGCACGGCAGCGCGCGCCGCAGGCATTGCTCCGGAGGTGCGGATCTGGGAGGTTTGAATTGCCGTGCCGTCAGCGCCGACTTTTGTCGCGCAAAGAACCACGACCGAAAAATGAAGGCGATGCTCATTCACCGCGCGCAAAAAAGCACCTGCCATGAGCGCGTCAAATTTCCGAAGTTGAAAGGATCGTAACTATGGCCGGCGCCAGCCTGCTCGCACTGCTCGACGACATTGCCACCATCCTCGATGACGTGGCGCTGATGACCAAGGTCGCGGCGAAGAAGACCGCCGGCGTGCTCGGCGACGACCTCGCGCTGAACGCGCAGCAGGTGGCCGGCGTGCGCGCCGAGCGAGAGCTGCCGGTGGTGTGGGCGGTAGGCGTCGGTTCGCTGAAGAACAAGCTGATCCTGGTGCCGGCGGCGCTGGCGATCAGCGCCCTGCTGCCGGCGGCGATCACGCCGCTCTTGATGCTGGGCGGCCTCTACCTCTGTTTCGAGGGCGTGGAAAAGCTCGCGCACAAATGGCTGCATGCGGCCGGGGAAGACGAGGCCCGCCACGTCGAACAACTGGCATTACTGGCTGATCCCGCCATCGACCTGGTGGCGATGGAAAAGGACAAGATCAAGGGCGCGATACGCACCGACTTCGTGCTCTCGGCCGAGATTATCGTCATTGCCCTGGGCACCGTGGCCGACAAGCCCTTCGCCACGCAGGTTGCGGTGCTGTCTGGCATCGGACTGCTGATGACCGTCGGCGTCTATGGCCTGGTCGCCGCCATCGTCAAGATGGACGACGCCGGTGCCTGGCTGCTGGAACGCGGCGGCCGCGTGCAGGCCGCGCTCGGCCGCGCCCTGCTGCTCACGGCGCCGAAGTTGATGAAGGCGCTGACGGTGATCGGCACGGCGGCGATGTTCCTCGTCGGCGGCGGCATCCTGATGCACGGCCTGCCGGGCAGCCACGACCTTGTCCATGCCGTCGAAGTCGCCGCCGGGCCGCTGGCCCTGGTTGCCACCAGCCTGCTCGACATGCTGCTCGGCATCGTCGCCGGCGCGCTGGCGCTGGCGGCGATGAAGCTGGTCGAGCGACTGCGCGGCAAGGGCGCGCACTGAGCGCGCGGCGTCAGGCGCGCTTGCGGCCCCGGACCACGAACAGCGGATCGGAAAACTCCCGCGCTGCGATGTAGCGGTCGTCGGCAGGACGCGCCGCGCCGCGCAGCGACTCGGTATGCAACTCGTCGAAGGCGGCTTCGTGGAACAGGCTCAGCACCAGTCCCATGCGTTCGAAGTCGTGCAGGCGGGACCAGACCGCGATCGCCTTGGTCGGGAACCAGCGATCGGAAAACGCCACGCAGAAGTGGCCGCCCGGCTTCAGCACGCGTCGCACTTCGGCCAGCACCTCGGCGGGGCGCACCAGGTACTCGATCGCCGCGGTGTTGAGCACGGCATCGAAGCTGGCATCCGGCCAGGGCAGGACGGGGCAGGCGTTGAGGTCCTGCACCACGCGTTCGGCGAGGCGCGGGTTGGCGGCGAGTTCCTCGGGATTCATGCCGAGTCCCGCCAGCGTGAGCCCGTGCAGGTCCTGCGGCAGGTGGCTGTCGATGCTGGCCATCAGGTCGAGCACGCGCATGCCGGGCCGCAGCAGGCGGCCGTAAATCGCGGCGAGTTCTCCGCGGCAACGCGCGTCGAGGTGCTGCGTCAGGCGTGGTCGGGCATGGAAGGCGACGTCCGCTTCCTCGTCCGCGCGGTTCAGCGCGCCGGGTGCGAAATAGCAGTCGCGCGCATTGGCCGGCAGGCGTTGCAGGCCGGGTCCGCAAAAAAGTTCGGCGAGGCGCAGCGCGGGCGCTGCCGGCTCGGTCGAGGGCGCGAGCACCATGCGTACCGGCGCTGCCGCCAGCGGATGGTTGGGGTCGACGCGCAGCCTGCCGTCGCCGCCATCTTCCACCAGCCGCACCGGACGCGGGTCGCGCGGCGCGCCGAGTGCGGCGCCGAACATGCCGCAGGGATAATGGCGACCGGCCACCAGGTCGAGCGGCAGGCGCAGGCCGGAGCGGGCCACCTCGACCACCGCCAGCCCGCGCGGCTGGCACCAGGGCGCTGCGTCGAGTGCGGCTTCGGCGCCTTGGCGCGCGGCCTCGCCCGCCGCCAGCCAGCGGCCGTCGCCGTGCAGCGCGGCCGGCCGCACCAGCATGCGATCGACATGGGTGGCATGTTCGCTGTGCCATTCGAGGCGGGCTTCGAAGGCGACGACGGCGGATTCGTTCATCGCCCGCCACCCCCGAAAGTCGGCGCCCGCGACACGGCGCGACGGGGCATGCCGCGCCGCATCTCAGGCGCGTCCCATGCGCTGCAGGCCGCGCATCAGCGCGCCCAGCACCGGCAGCCTGGCATACAGCTCTTCGGCGGCATCCCAGTAGTCGCGGTGCATTGCCACCTTGCCGGCGGCGTCGAAGCGCAGGTGGCTGCTGCCGCGTATGCGGAACGGCTGCGGCCGCCGTCCGCGGCGCAGGAAATGGAATTCCCACAGCAGCATCATGCCGCCCTCGTCACCCTCGCCGCTGAAGCGGCCGGTGACGACGAAGCGCGGCGCCTCGACCTGGACGAACATGTGTTCGAAGATGCGGGTGATCGCGGCGATGCCGCGTACCTCGTTGAAGGGGTCCTTGAATTCGGCATCGGCGGCATAGAAATCACCCAGCCGCTTCACGCTCTGCGGACTCAGGGTTTCGAACCAGTCGATGAGGGCTTGCGGGTCGTTCATGGCGGTCACAGTCGGGTGAAGCGGCGCACCAGCGCGAAGTAGAGGCCGTAGGGCAGCAGGCGCAACAGTTTCAGCCAGTGCGTGAAGCGGCGCGGAAAGTGTATTTCGAAATCGCCGCGGGCGAAGCCGGCGATGATTTCTTCCGCCGCCTGTTGCGGGCTGATCAGCGCCGGCATCTGGAAATCGTTGGCGGCGGTCATCGGCGTCGCGACGAAGCCGGGGTTGATGACATAGACCGACAGGCCGCGCGGAGCGAGATCGAGGTACAGGGTTTCGGCGAAGTTGATCAGTGCCGCCTTGGTCGGGCCGTAGGCCGCCGCCTTCGGCAGGCCGCGATAGCCGGCCACGCTGGAGACGAAGGCCAGGGCGCCATTGCCCTGCTGCAGCAGGCGCGGGATCAGCACGGCTGAGGCCGCCATCGGCGCGCGCAGGTTGATCGCCAGCAGCCGGTCGATGTCGTTTGGATCAAGCTGCCAGGCGCGCATCGGCGCATAGGCGCCGGCGCAAAACAGCACCAGGTCGATGCCGCCCCAGGCCTTGAACAGATCGTCGGCGGCAGCGGCGAAGGCGGCGTCGTCGTTGAAATCGAAGGCCAGCACGCGCGCTTCCTCGCGGTCGCCAGCCAGGGTGTGCAAGGCCTCGGACCGCCGCGCCGAAACGGCGACAAGGGCGCCGCGCTGCCACAGCGCCGTCGCCAGTGCCGCACCGATCCCCGACGAAGCACCGATGATCCAGACGCGCTGCGCCGTCCAGTCGCGGACGGGCTTGTTCATGGTGTCCTGCGCTTGAGCGAAAGCGTGACTTCGCCCAAGGCGAAACCGTACTTGCTCATCAGCGAACGGTTGAGCATGACCTGGTCGTCGACCAGGAACATCCAGTCGTCGAAGTCGACGTGGATGACCTTGCCGTCCACCGGCAACGCCAGCACGTAGCGCCAGCGCAGCGCATTGCCGGCGGTCACGCCCAGCGCCTCGCCGACCACGTCGCCGGCGGTGCCGATGAAGCGTCCGCCGCCGGTGTCGCGCAGGGTCCACACGCGGCGCGGCGGGTTGCCGCCCTGTTCGCCATCGGACCAGGTGAAGCGCTCGTCGAGCGTGCCGGTGTCGCCCTGCCACTTCGCTTCGATGACGACGTGGAAACGCTTGATCACCTTGCCCGAGCGGTCCTGGAACATGCCCCAGCCGTCCACCGTGCCGGAGAAGAATTTGCGCATATCGAGTTGCGGCGTTTCGGCGCGGTACTGCTCGACGTCGATGCCGGCGCAGCCGCCGAGGACGAGCGCCGTGAGCAGGGCGGCGACGAACCCGCGAATGGATCGGATCATGTTGGCTTTCCTTCGAATTGATGCCGCCAGCGCCACAGCAGCAGCAGGGAGATGACTTTGATCGCGGCCGGCAGCAGGGCGTAGGTGGCCGCCAGCGCCACCAGCCCCTGGCTCGCCGTGTCGCCGGCGCCGACTTTGTAGCCGAAGAGCGCGACCAGCGGCAGGGCGATGCCGGCGGCCAGCGCGAGGTTGAATTTGGTGACGAAGTTCCACACGCCGAAGTAGGCGCCGGCGCCCGCTGCCGCGCGTCCGGCACGATGGCCCGCAGTTCGCAGCTCGGCCAGCAGGTCGGCCAGCAGCGCCGGCGGCAGCGCCAGTTCGGCGCCCAGCGCGGCGCCGCTGGCGGCGCAGATCAGGCCGAAGGCGATGCCGTCGCCGGCGTCGAGCAGGAAGGCCCAGACGAAGCTGGCGATCGCCAGCACCATGCTCGCCATCCAGGCGCGCACCTTGCCGTGGCGGCGGGCGAGCGCAACCCAGCCCGGCAGGGCGAGGCCGCCGCAGACGAAGTAGATGACGAGGAACAGCCCCTGCCATTCCTGCAGGCGCAACACGTCGGCAATGAAGAACAGTACCAGCGTCGCCGGGATCGCCGAGGCGATCCCGCCCGTGGCGAGCACGACCAGCAGGCGGCCGAAGCGCGGGTCGTCGAAAACGGCGGACAGCGGTAGTGGCGGCCCGCTTCCGGTTGCCGCCGCCGCGGCGGGCGGGGCGCCGGCGAAGGTGGCCAGCGCGGCGATCGCAAGTATCGGCACGAACACCCAGCCCAGATGCCGCAGCGCGGTGGCGGCATCGGCGGCAAGCAGCGACGGCAGGGCGGCGGCCACCACTACGCCGCCCAGCGCGAATATTTCGCGCGCGGCGGTGACGCGCACGCGCTCCTGCGGCGTTTCGCCGATCTCGGCGCCCCAGGCGTGGTAGTTGATGGTGGCCAGGCTGAAGCCGATGAAGGTCAGCGCCAGGGTGACCACCAGCCATACAGTCCCGCCGTTCTCCGGCGGGGCCAGCAGCGCGGCCATTCCCAGTGCGAGCAGCGGCAGGGCGCAGGCGATCAGGCGGCGGCGGTTGCCCAGCCGGTCGCTCCACCGTCCCAGCAGCGGGTCGATCAGCGCATCGGCGAAACGTGTCAGCAGCAGCACGGCGCCGACCAGGGCCAGCGGCAGCCCGACGCTGTCGGCATAGAGTTGCGGCACATGCACGTAGAGCGGCAGGGCGGCGAAGGCCAGCGGAAAGCCGAGCGCGCCGTAGGCCACCATCTGCCGCGTCGGCACCGCGCCGGCGGACATCATCCCGCTCCCAGCAGGCTGGCGCGCAGCGCCGGTTCGCGCGTGCGCGGGTCGAGCCAGATGGCGAAGAAGGCGCGGGCGAAATCGACGTCGTCGATGCGCCCGGTGAGCCTGCCCTGGTGGTAGAACTCGGCGCCGCGCTGCGGCAGGTGCAGGCCGTGGATCACGTCGCCCTCGCGCACATCGGGAAAGACGCGCTCCAGCTCGAGCTTCCAGCGCGCCAGGCGCGCGTCGTCGGCGCTGCCCAGGCGCTGCATTTCCTCGATGCTGGCCTGCACCAGGCGTGCCGATGGAATGTCGCGCGCATAGCGCAGTTCCAGCGCGTAGGGCAGGTCCGCCTGCCAGCGTCCCTGCGGCGCCCAGAGGCTGGCCTGGTACAGGCGGAAGCCGAACCAGCGCATTTCGCCCTGGCCCTGGATGCGCCACTCCGGCGGCAACACCGCCGCTGCGCCGCCGGCAATCAGCAGCAGGCCGAAGCCCGCGATCCAGCGGCGCAGGGCAGGTTTCACGTGCGGGGCTTTTCCAGCAGAAACTGGTAGACGTCGGTGGCGCCGCTGCGGAAGCCGGCTTCGCAATAGGCCAGGTAGAAGCGCCACAGGCGGCGGAAGCGCGCATCGAACCCCTGCGCCGCGATTTCCGGCCAGGCCGCCTCGAAGTTGCCCTGCCAGTGCGCCAGGGTGCGCGCGTAGTCCATGCCGAAGGCGTGGCGATCCAGCACGGAAAAGTCGGCGCTGGCGGCACGGCGTTCGAAGACCTCGGGCGAGGGCAGCATGCCGCCGGGGAAGATGTGGCGCTGGATGAAGTCGGTGCCGCGCCGGTAGGCGCCGAAGCGCTCGTTGGCGATGGTGATGGTCTGTACCGCGGCGCGTCCGCCCGGCTTCAGGCAGCGCTCGAGCTGCTGGAAGTAGCTCGGCCAGAAGCGCTCGCCGACCGCCTCGAACATTTCGATCGAAACGACATGGTCATACTGGCCGCGCAGGTCGCGGTAATCCGTCAGGGAGAACTCGGCGAGGTCGGCGAAGCCCCGGCGCTGCGCGCGCGCCTGCGACCATTCCAGTTGCGAGGGCGACAGGGTGATGCCGTGCACCTTGCAGCCGAACTCGGTGGCGGCGATTTCGGCCAGCCCGCCCCAGCCGCAGCCGATTTCGAGGATCGTGTCGCCGGGCTTCGGGTCGAGCTGTTTCAGCAGGCGGAAATACTTGCGCAATTGGCCCTGCAGCAGCGTCATGCCCGGCTGTTCGCTGAACAGCGCCGAGGAGTAGCTCATGCTCGGGTCGAGCCAGAGCTTGTAGAAATCGTTGCCCAGGTCGTAGTGGGCGAGGATGTTGCGCTTCGAGCCGGCGCGGGTATTGCTGCGCAGCAGGTGGCGCAGGCGATGGCCGAGGACCGGCAGCCAGCTGCCGTGCACGGCGCGCGCCAGTTTGCCGCGGTTCTCGGCGAGCAGGGTGAGCAGCTCGGCCAGGTTGTCGCTGTGCCAGTCGCCGTCGATCCAGCTCTCGCCGAAGCCGATGTCGCCTTCCGCCAGTACGCGCTGGAACACGCGTTCGTCATTGACTTCGAGCGTGGCGCGTTCGGCGCCATGGCCGAGCGTGAGATTCTGCCCGCCGGGCAGGGCGAGGCGCAGGCTGCCACCTTCGATGTTCTGCAGCAGCTTGATCGCGGTGCGCGTTGCCGGCGCCAGGGACGACGGGACTGTGGCGCGTTGGCGCGACAGCGGAAGGGAATTCGAAACCAGGGTGTTCATCGGGTGGTCTCCTGCAGGGGAGGTTGCGGACGGGAATGGAAAACGGCGCGTTTCAGCCACAGCTGCACGGCCTGCCAGTGGATGCGCCAGACGACGGCGAGCGTCAGCAGCGGCTGGCGCAGCAGCGCGCCGCGCGCGGTGGCGGCGTCGAGGACATGCGGCATGCCTTGCAGCGAGGTGGCCAGCACGCGTTCGCCATCGAGCCAGTAGTCGAGCTCGACGCGGCGGCGCTGGGCACTCAGGTCGAAGCGGAAGCGGTATTCGCCGGCGACCGGGAAGAAGGGCGAGACATGGAAGATCTTGCGCGCCGTCAGCGTGTCGGCGGCCGTGATCGGGCGCTGGTCGGCGTGGGCGACGAGGTAGTTGTGATGATCGCCGAAGGTGTTGCGGACTTCCGCCAGTACCGCGCGCAAGGCGCCGTTGCGGTCATGGCAGAACCAGAAGCTGACCGGATTGAAAACGAAGCCGAACAGGCGCGGAAAGGCCTGCAGCACCACTTCGCCGTCGGCCGTGTCTATGCCTTCGGCGGCCAGCAAAGCGCGGATCCAGGGCTCCGGCGGCGAGCCGTCGCGCGCGCCGTGATCGCGGTAGCGCAGCGAGAGCGGGCGGGCGCGCTCGACGCCGAACCAGCGGTTGCCGGCATCCCGCAATTGCGACAGCGGCAGCGCGAGGAAGAACAGCGGATAGACGAAGCGGTGCGCGGCAGGACTTTGCCCGGCGGCAAAGCGTGCGTGCATTACGGTGCCGGTGCACAGCATCGGCATCACGGCAACGGCCCAAGTGGAATCCGCAGATTACGCAGATTTCGCAGATCGAACACCGAAGTCGCCGGCGTCCGCGACTCGCTCGGCAGCTGGTGCGGCCATACCGGGGCGCGCTTTGATCCATCTGCGCAAATCGGCGAAATCTGCGGATGGGATTCCTTTTCGATGTTCATGCCGCGCTTTCGAGGCCCTTGGTTGAAGCTTGCCAGGGCGCGCGGCTGCCGAGGCGATTCGCCACTGCCAGCGCCGAGGTGAGTCCGTCCTCGTGGAAGCCGTAGCCGCCCCAGGCGCCGCAGAACCACAGGCGCTCGACGCCCTGGATGGCATCGAGCTGCGCCTGGGCGCCGATCGCCGCCTGGTCGAACAGCGGATGGTCGTAGTCCCAGTCGCCGATCACCTTGGCCGGGTCGGGCTCGATGTGCGGGTTGAGCGAGACGACGACCGGCGTTTGTGTCGGCAAGGGCTGCAGGTGGTTGATCAGGTAGGAGACGCTGACCGGCTGCTCGCCGCCGCGTTGTGCGCTTCCGCCTGGTGCGCCGGCCATGTAGTTCCACGCCGACCAGACGCGTTCGTCGCGCGGCAGCAGGCGGGCGTCGGTATGCAGCACGGCGCGGTTGGGCTGGTAGCGGATGGCGCCGAGGATGCGCCGCTCCGCGGCACTGGCTGCGGTGCCGAGCAGGGCCAGCGCCTGGTCGCTGTGGCAGGCCAGCACGACTTCGTCGAAGCGCTCGCAGTCGCCGCCGGGCAGGCCGAGCCAGACGCCGTCGGCATCGCGCAGCACCGATTTCACCGGCGTCGCCAGGCGCACGTCGGGCAGCGTCGCGGCGATGCGTTCGACATACTCGCGGCCGCCGCCCCTGACCGTCTGCCACTGCGGCCGATCGGTGATCTGCAGCAGGCCGTGGTTGCGGGCGAAGCGGACGAAGGTGGTCAGCGGGTAGTCGAGCATGGCCTGCGTCGGGCAGGACCAGATCGCCGCCGCCATCGGCAGCAGGTACCAGTCGCGGAATTCCGCGCTGTAGCGCTCGCGTGACAGGTAGTCGCCCAGGGTGACTTCCGGTAGCGCAGCGGCGGTCTCGCGGTTGAAGCGCAGCGTGTCCTGCAGCATGCGCCAGAAGCCGGGCCGCGCCAGGTTGCGCTTCTGCGCGAACAAGGTGGCCAGGCTGGAGCCGGCCCATTCGAGGTCTGGTTCCGCCATGCTGACGGCAAAGGACATGTCGCTGGCGACGGTGTCGACCTTCAGTTCGCGGAACAGCGCAGTCAGGTTCGGGTAGGTGCGATGGTTGAACACCAGGAAGCCGGTATCCACCGGGAAGCGCGCGCCATCGACTTCGATGTCGACCGTATGGGTATGACCGCCGAGGTAGTCGCCGGCCTCGAACAGCGTGACGTCATGCTGCCGATTCAGCAGCCATGCTGCGGACAGGCCGGAGATGCCGGCGCCGACGACGGCGATTTTCATGAGGCTTTCCTTCTGCTTGCGGCCTGGATGGCGCGGGCACGCTCGGGCAGGTGCGCGGCGGCGCGCAGCAGCATTGCGGTGAGGAGGAGGCCGAGCAGGAGGTCAAACATTGCGACCCTCGATCAGCGCGTAGGCGGAATGGTTGTGGATCGACTCGAAGTTTTCCGATTCCACGGTCCAGTCGGCGATGCGCCGGTCGCCGCGCAGGCGCAGGGCGATGTCGCGCACCAGGTCCTCGACGAACTTCGGGTTGTCGTAGGCGCGCTCGGTGACCCATTTCTCGTCGGGGCGCTTCAACAGGCCGAAGACTTCGCAGGAGGCCTCGTCCTCGGCGATGCGCACCAGCTGCTCCAGGCTCATGTCTTCCAGCAGGCGCACGCGCAGCGTCAGGTGCGAGCGCTGGTTGTGGGCGCCGTAATCCGAGATTTCCTTGGAGCAGGGGCACAGGCTGGTCGCGGCGACGGTGACCTTGAATTCGGTTTCGATCGGGCCGCCCTCGGCGCGCCACACGGTGATCGCGGCGTCGAGGTCGAGCAGGCTGGCGACTTTCGACACCGGCGCCTGCTTGCGGATGAAATAGGGAAACTTCATCTCGATGCGACCGGCATTGGCCTGCAGGTGCAGCAGGGTTTCCTGCAGCATGCGGCGCAGGCCGGCGAGGCTCAGCGCATCACGCGGGCGCTCGAGGATTTCGACGAAGCGCGACATGTGGGTGCCCTTGACCTCGGGCGGCAGGCCGACGGTCATCGCCAGCGTGGCCACGGTCGGGTGCGCCGCGCCGGCGGCATCGAGCAGCGTCAGCGGATAGCGCAGGCCCTTGACGCCGACCTGCTGGATCGCCAACTGGCGGTGATCCGGGCTGGCCTGCATGTCGGGCAGAAAAAAGCGTTCGGGTGCGTTCATGGTATCTCCTTCAAGGGCGCTGCGATTCAGGGTTTTTCCGCCAGGCGGCGCTCGATCTGGGCGATCAGGCCGGGACTGTCGGGGGCGATGACGGTGCCGAAGCTGTCGACGCGGTTGCCGCCACGGTCGATCAGGTACTTGTGGAAATTCCATTTCGGCGCCGCGCCGCTCTTGGCGATCAGTTGCCGGTAGAAGGGGTGGGTCCCCGGCGCCGCGATCTCGGTCTTGGCCATCATCGGAAACTTGATGCCGTAGGTCATGCGGCAGAAGTCCGCGATCTCCTTGTTGCTGCCCGGTTCCTGGTCGCCGAAATCGTTGGACGGAAAGCCGATCACCACCAGGCCACGAGCCTTGTATTTGTCGTAGACAGCTTCGAGGCTCTCGTACTGCCCCGTGTAGCCGCAGAAACTCGCCGTGTTGACTACCAGCAGCACCTTGCCCTGATACTGGCAAAGCGATTGCGGCGCGCCGTCCTGGAGGCGCGGAACGCTGTGGTTGAGCAGCGCCGGGCAGGCTGCGGCGGGCAGCGCGACGAGGCCGGCAAGCATGCTCAACAACTGGGTCAACTTCGGGATTCGCATTATTTTGTCCTGGACAAACGTGTGGTTTGAACGTAAGATACGTCCAGATTTATTGATTGTCAACCCATTTGTCTTGGACATAAAATACATTCATGGACAATTCGCAGCCAGTAGCGACTGATTCCCCGGTTCTTGGCATCGGCATCGCCGCCGTCGAACGCGACACGGGCCTGGGCAAGGACACGCTGCGCATCTGGGAGCGTCGCTACGGTTTTCCGCAGCCTTTGCGCGACGCTTTCGGCGAGCGGGTGTATCCACCCGAGCAGGTGGAACACCTGCGCCTGGTCAAGCGCCTGATGGACCAGGGCCAGCGTCCGGGCGCGCTGTTGCGACAGCCGATGGCCGACTTGGGTGCGTTGGTCGCCGACGGTGGCGCAACAGTCGGCGCTGACGATACGGCGGACTGGATCGTCCCCATGCTCAAGGCACGCGACATCGACCCCTTGCGCGCCGAACTGGCGCAACGCCTGGCACGTGACGGCCTCGAGCGCTTCGTGATCGAAACCGTGCCGGCCCTAAACCGGCGCATCGGCGACGGCTGGATGACGGGCGAGATCGAGATCTTCGAGGAGCACCTGTATACCGAGCTGGTGCAAAACCAGCTGCGTTCCGCGACCCACGCCCTGGCCAGCCGCGGTACGCGGCCGCAAGTCCTGCTGACCACGCTCAAGGAAGAGGAACACCTGCTCGGCCTGCTGATGGTCGAATCCCTGCTCGCGGCCAACGGCGCGGCCTGCGTCTCGCTCGGTGCGCAGACCCCGATCGCCGATATCGTCGGCGCGGCGCGGGCGACGAACACCGACATCGTCGCCCTCTCGTTTTCGGCCGCCTATCCCTGGCGCAAGGCACGCGATGCTCTGATCCAGCTGCGTGCCGCGCTGCCGGTCGCCACCGAACTCTGGGTCGGTGGTGCCGGACTCGCCGGACGCGGTCGCAAGATCGCCGGCGTACGCGCCATCGGCGTCCTGCGTGACGTGGCGCC
Source organism: Sulfuritalea sp. (assembly GCA_016716965.1). Classification (GTDB taxonomy): domain Bacteria; phylum Pseudomonadota; class Gammaproteobacteria; order Burkholderiales; family Rhodocyclaceae; genus Sulfuritalea. The sequence goes on from JADJUP010000016.1 coordinate 69,273, forward strand.
GGCGCTGACCGACTGGCACGCCGCGCATCCGCCGCGTGCCAGGCACTGATTCGGGCGGCCCGGCGAACGCAATCAGGCTCGAGGCGGAATATCAGCAACTACCCGAATAGTAGTTGACTGTTTTAATCAAGTTAAGTAGATTTCGTTTGTCCCAAGGGGGAGTAGCTCTCCGCCGCGGCGTCGTCAGTACGGAAATCCTTGTTGCTGAAGGGTTCCCCGGCGCCTCGGGTGCCTGTCGCAAGACAGGTACGAGCAAGACCTTTGCCGCGATGGCGGAGGTTCCCTTGTCAAAAACACGGCCCTTCGTCCTCGCTGGATAAAGGGCCGTTCCGTTTGCAGCCTGCGCTGCAGTCGGAACGGCAAACCGGGTCTGGCAAGGAGAGCATGCAATGGAAACAATCGGTACGTGGTGGATGTGGGCGGGATTCCTCGCCATCGTCCTGGTGATGCTGGCCATCGACCTGTTCGTGGTCGGCGGCGGCAAGCAGCACAAGGTGTCGTTCCGGGAGGCCGCGACCTGGTCGGCGATCTGGGTCTCCATATCCTTCCTCTTCGCTGCGGCGCTGTGGTGGCACCTCGACGGCAGCGTCGGGCGGGAGGTGGCGAACCAGAAGTCGCTGGAATTCGTCACCGGCTACCTGATCGAAAAATCGCTGGCGATCGACAACGTCTTCGTCTGGCTGATGCTGTTCTCGTTCTTCGGCATCCCGCTGGAACTGCAGAAGCGCGTGCTGGTGCTCGGCGTGCTCGGCGCCATCGTCATGCGCACGGTGATGATCTTCGCCGGCGCCTGGCTGATCACCCAGTTCCACTGGATGCTCTACCTCTTCGGCGCCTTCCTGCTGATCACCGGCATCAAGATGTGGTGGTTCGCCGAGGAAAAGCCCGACATGGCGAACAACCCGCTGATCCGCTGGCTGCGCGGCCACATGAAGATCAGCGACGAACTCCATGGCGAGAAATTCTTCGTCTGGAAGGATGGCGTGCGCTACGCCACGCCCCTGTTCCTGGCGCTGATCCTGGTCGAGATCTCGGACCTGATCTTCGCCGTCGATTCGATCCCGGCCATCTTCGCCATCACCGCGGATCCCTTCATCGTGCTGACCTCCAACGTCTTCGCCATCCTCGGCCTGCGCGCGATGTACTTCCTGCTGGCCGACATGGCCGACCGCTTCTCGCTGCTCAAGTACGGCCTGGCGGCGGTACTGGTGTTCATCGGCGTCAAGATGCTGCTGATCGACCTCTACAAGATCCCGATCGGCTTTTCGCTGGCCGTGGTCGCCACCTTCATCGGCATCTCCATCGGCATGTCGCTGCGCAAGGAAAAGCTGGTGCGCGCCGCGGCATCGCGGGAGCATGTGCGATGAGACACAAGTTTCTTGGCACCGGCGAGGCCGGCTACCACCCCCTGCGCAAGATCAAGACCGTGATCTCCGGGCTGCGCTACGCCGTACTCTACGACTGGTCGGTCACTTACAAGCTGATCCTGTCGGTGGTGGTGCTGGCGGTCGCCTTCGGCGCGCGCGCCTGGGTCGATTTCCTGCTGATCCTCGTCGTGACCGCCTTCGTGCTGGTCGCCGAAATCTTCAACAGCGCAATTGAAGCCCTTTGCGATTTCGTCGAGACGCGCCACAACGAGAAAATCAAGGTGATCAAGGACATCGCCGCCGCCGGCGTCGGCATCGCGATCTTCGCCTGGATCATCGTGCTCGGCGTCGAACTGCACCGCCTGCTGGATCTCGCACTGCCGTGATGTCGGTCCTTACTCCAGCAGCGAGGCTATCCCGCCGGCTTGTATGGCCTCGACGGCAGGATGCTGGATCCGCCGCTGGGTGACAATGGCGTACCAGTTTTCGTGGACGTCGGCCAGCGTTCCGAGCGAGCGCGCGCCGAACTGGGCAAGGATGTCGGCGTGCATTCCCGATGGCGCCGGAAACAGGCCGAGCCCGGCGCGGCCGAAAGTCTTGAGCAGGGCGCTGTCGGAAAACTCGCCGACCAGTTCGGGCTTCAGGTTGTGCCGCGCGAACCAGGCATCGATGGCGCCGCGCAGCGGATTGCTGCGCACCGGCAACAGCACCGGCGCCCCGTTCAATTGCCGGGGAAAGTCGTCGGCATAGCGCGCGTGCAGGCTGTCGATGGCATAGAGGTCGGTGCCGACCGTGCCCAGCAGCCTGGACTGAAGTTTGAGATGGGCGTCGGTCGGCGCCGACCGATCGGTCAAGACCAGGTCGAGCCGGTTCAGCGCCAGTTCGGCCAGCAGGTGGTCGACATTGCCCTCGATGCATTCCAGGCGCATCGACAGCGGCTCCTGCAGCACCGGCTGTAGAAGGCGGAAGGCGACCAGCTTGGGTACCGCCTCGCTCAGGCCCACGGCAAAGCGGCGACGTCCCGACGCGTGGTCGGCCACCGCGTGGCGCAGCCGTTCCCCGAGCAGGAATATCTGATCGGCATAGTCCAGAGCAGCGCGCCCGGCCTCGGTCAGCACCAGCGAGCGGCCCTGCGGCGCGAACAAGGCTTGCCCCAACTGCTGTTCGAGGACGCCGAGCTGGGTGCTGATGGTCTGCACCGACAGGTTCAGGCGCTCCGCCGCGCGGGTGATGCTGCCTTCCTTGGCGACCGCCCAGAAGTAAAGCAGGTGACGGAAATTGAGGTCGTCCGGGGTCATCGATTGTTCCAGATATTAGGATGATTCTATCCATAAACATCCATTTATTAGAAAGCACTGGATCGCTAGAGTGCCCCCATACGCAGCAAACCTGCTGCGGCGGATAAACAACCAAGGAGACGACACATGATCACTATCAACGACTGCAGGGCCTTTTGCGATGTCGATCCGGCGACCGTGGCACGCGTGGCGCGCAACGAGCATCTGCCGGAAATACTGGCGATCGCCTGCGCCCAAACTCGGGTGACGAAGGCCCGGCGTCTGCGTGCCCGGCAACCGATGGTCGCCGTTCCCGCGGCCACCCTGCCGCAGCGGCTCGCCGCCTGAGGAGGAACACACCATGATGACCTTGCAAGCCAGGGAAAGCCTGTCCCCGATCAACTACCCGGGTCGCCCGTTGCGGATGTACCCGGTCGACAGCCCGCGCGCCAAGGCGCGCCTGATCGTTCTGGCGCTGTTGGCCGACGGCCGGGTGGACGCCTCCGAACTGGATGGCCTGGCGAAATACCGTGCTTTCGACGAACTGGGCATCACGCGCGACGACTTCTTCCGGGTGCTCTACGACTTCTGTGCCGATGCTGCCGGGCTGCCCGAGGGCAGCGGCAACTACCTGATGTCGCCGGCGCTGCTGGAAAGCCTGTTTGCCGAAGTTTGCGGCAGCGCAGAGCGGCGGAAACTGGCGCGCCTGATCTTCGACGTCATTCGCAGCGACGGCCATCTGGCCGAAGGCGAGGTCCGTTTGTTCTGGAAAGCGCTCGACACCTGGCGCCTGCGGCTGGACGACGGCATCGAATACCGCCCGCGCGCCGCGGGCCACAGGCAAAGGGGCCAGCAGCGCCAGCAGGCTCCAACCCACCGTGGAATCAGGACAGACCAGTAATAGCTCCGCACTATCGGAACTATAGTTGACTGATTTTGTCAACATTACTACCCTGAACCTGTTGCAACCAAGGAGAGACCCATCATGAAAACCCTGAACGAACTTTGTGCCATTGCAGAACGCACTGGATCCGCGAGCTTCCCGCTTCGCCAGGCATGCGCGCATCCGCGCTCGGCAGCCGACCAGCGGCCGTTGCCGGTGCCGAACAGCGAGTCCGCATTCGACTCGTCATGGGAGGCCGTGATGCCTGAGGCCGCAGCCGCGTCTCGCCCTGGCAAATAAGCGCAAGGAGACCAATATGTCCTCACTAATAAATGGATTTGACGGTAACGGCACGGTGACGGTCAACCGTGTCGTCTTGCGGCCCGAATTCACTGTCGATGACCTGGAAATGCGAGTGGCCGAAATGTGCGAGAACGTCAAGACATACCACTCCGACACCGGCTTCATCGGCGGCTTCGTGGTCTTGAACACCGGACAGATATCCAATGAAGGATCCACCGTCGGCCAGGCCGTCGCCTCGCCACTGAAGGATCGCGAGGCGCTCATCGTGACCTTCTGGAAAACGCTCGAGGAGCATGAGCAAAGCCATCGATCGGAAACCTTCCAGCCGCTGTTCCGGCGAGTCCTCGAACTTTGCGAGAACGGCAACGAGGAGATCGCCTATCGCATGCTCTGGTCCGGTAGCGCCTACACCCCCGACGAGGCCGCCGAGGCTCGTGCGGCGAAAGAGCGCTACCTGAAGGTCGCCTAGACGGCGCCGTGGCCGGCGGTTCCGTTCAGGAACGGACGACGGCCGATTGCTCCGCTGCGCTCAGCGGTTCGAACCATTCCAGCTGCCGGTCGAGCACATCGACGGTTGCTTCCGAGGCATCGCCGCTACGCGCCATCAGGCGGCGGCGCAGTTCCTCCGGCGTTGCCTCGGTGGCGAGGATGCCGAAGCCGCAGCCGAGTTCGGCCGCCAGCGCGGCGAAGCTGTCGCGTTCGGCGCGCTTGAGAAAGGCCGCATCGACGATCACCGGCCAGCCGGTGCGAAGCAAATCGCGGGTGAGCGCCAGCAGCCGAGCGTAGGTGCGCTGCGTTGCCTCCGGCGTGTAGATGCCGCCGTCGGGCGCAGAGTGGCTGCTGTCGTGCGGCGCCAGCCCGAACAGGCGCTTGCGCTCGACGTCGGAGCGCAGGCGGACGATGTACCCGGCGCCAGCCTGCGCCGGATCGAGCAGCCGCGCCGAACTCGCCGTGGTCTTCCCTGAACCGGACAGCCCGCAGGTGATCACAAGAGTCGGCGCCGGTGGTACGGCGATTTTCCAGGCCAGATCCAGATAGCCGCGCGCTGCCGCGACTTCGGGCTGCGCCGCTTCGCTGTCTTCCTGACCCGCACGCAGCGCAGCGACCTTGGCCCGCACCACGGCACGGTACACGGCATAGAAGCGCATCACCCGCAACGCCGCGAAGTCGCCCCCGGTCTCCAGCCAGGCGTTGAGGAACCAGGCCGCAAGCCCCGGCTGGCCGTGGTCGAGCAGGTCGATCCAGACGAAGGCGATCTCGCTGGCCGGGTCGTTCCAGCGGAAATCCTCGTTGAATTCGATGCAGTCGAAGGGCGTGACATGGCCGTCGATCAGCACCAGGTTGCCCAGATGGAGGTCGCCGTGGCCTTCGCGGATGAAGCCGCCGGCTTTGCGTGCGGCGAAGTCGGCGGTATGGCGGCTGAACTCGGCTTCGGTCCATGCGGCCAGGCGCTCCACCGCCGGCTGCTCAGGCGCGGCCAGCAACTGGCGCAGTTCGGCGAAATTTTCGCGCGCCGCGGCCAGCACCGCCGCCGGTTCGCCGAAGCGCGTTCCGGGCATGGCCGCGCCGGCAGCGGCATGGAAGTCGCACAGCGTCGTCGCCAGTTGCGCAAGCTGCGCCGGCTTCAGCTCGCCACGTGCGGCGACCCGGTCAAGTCGGCCGCTCTCGTCGAAACGGTGCATGCGCACCGCCCATTCGATGGCGGGCAGTGCACCGATGACCGGCTGCGTCGGGCTGCCACCGATCGGCACCACGTCGAGATAGAGCGCCGGGGCAAGCCGGCGATTGAGGTCCAGTTCGGCGCGGCAGCAGGCTTCGCGCTTCTCCAGGCTGCCGTAATCTAGGAAAGGCAGGGTGAGCGGCTTCTTGATCTTGTAGGCAAACTCGCCGGCCAGCAGCAGCCACGAGGCATGGGTCTCGACCAGATCGACGGACGCGACGGGGTGCGAATGGCATCGTGGGTCGCGCAGCGCGGCTATCAATGGTGGCAGGGCGATGGACATGGGCGGATTTTCGCGCCGCGAACATCGCCGGATCGCACCGGACGGGTTGCGCGGCCGTGTCTCAGTGGGGACTGTCTTCGCGCGTGACCGCGGGTAGTTCGATCTCGATCAGCTCGCCGTTCTCGCCGATGGCCAGGGTGCCACCCATGTCGTCGATGCGCCGTCGCACGATTTCCATGCGGCGGGTGGCGAGATTCTTTGCGTCGTTGCTGTCGGGCGTTGCGGCGGTCGCCTCGGAGCGAATCCGGATGCGCACGCCCTTGCTGCAGCTGCCGGTCTCGACCACGATCTTTCCGGTGAGGGTCGGCAGCAGGTTCATCAGGATTTCCTTGAGGTACTCGGGCACCATGTCGCACCAGGGCAGGTCGCGCCCCGGCCGGAATTCGATCGGGCTGCGGAAGCGCCTGTCGAAACCGAAAAAGTAGCAGACGGCCTCGATCACCGGGTTGATGCTGCCGTACTCCGGGCGATCGCTCACGGTGGCGAAGGCGGAAATCTGTCGGGTCATGCCGAACACCCGCCGGCATTGTTCGAGGATCTGGTCCGCCGCTTCCGCGGGATCGCCGGCATCGTCCCGTTGATCGCCGAGCTGTTGCGCCAGGGCGGCGATCACCGACAGCGCATTGCCCGTTTCGTGCGAGACATTGGCGGCCATGGTTGCCATGGCCTCCATTTTTTCCTGGTGCCACAGGCGTTCCTGCGCAGCGGCCTGCTCCTGGGTCGCGATCTGCTCGTCGATGATGGCCTGGCCCCGGTGGACGATGTAAAGCAATACGCCGAACAGTACGATCAGTATCCCGCCCACGATGCGCAACAGGTCGATGGCGTTCTTTCGCACCATGTCGCCGCTGAGCGTAGCCGTTTGCTCCAGCCGCCCCTGGTTGGCGGACACCAGGGTGGCGAGCTGGGTCGAGCTGACATTGATCTGGCGCAGCATCGGCGTCACGTCGGCATAGATCTCGAAAACGCCGAGCACGTCCTTGCCGTCGTTGCGGCGGACCGGGATGTAGCTCGAAACGAGGTCGCGATTTTCCACCATGCCCTCGAAACTGCTGAAGTGGTCACGATGTGTCAGCTCGCTCGCCGGACGACCCGCCGCCGCCACGCGCCATCCGGCATTGCCGCTCTTGTCTTCGCCGATGTTGCGATGGTCTGAAGAGTAGACAGTCAGGCCTCGCAGGTCGTAGGCCTTGATCTTGAACACGTTGCTGTTCTTCATGGTCGCAATTGCCTGTCGGTCCAAGGTGGCGAAACCGGGTTGCGATCGCAGTTTCAGTCCGATTTCGGCGAAGCATTCCTCGCGCGTATTCGAACCTGTCGAGCGCGGCAGCCTCCCGTTGTCGCGGAGCGAGCGGCAGTGATCCATCGAGATCGCCTGGGCCTTTTCCACGAAGGGGGCGAAATGGGAATCCCAAAGCGTGTTGGCGAAGAAGTGGGTCAGATTGACGTTGGCGGTTTCCTGCGCCGCAACCAGCGCATTGCGTGCGGCCTGGGTGGTTTCCGCCGACAGTTCCGCCTGGGCTTCGCGGAAGAACCGGGTCTGCTGCTCCTGAACCTCGGCGAAAAAGGCGACTTCGCTGCTCTCCATGACGTAGAGGACGATGCCGACAACGAGGAAAGTAGCGGTCGCGGTCAGCGTGAAGTAGCGCAGCAGGTCGAAGCGCCCGCGTTCGGATGAACGCCGGGCGAGGAGTGGTTTCATCAACGGGTTGGCGGAAAGGCTCATGAATCGATTGGCGAGACTCTAACCTTCAAGCGATCGATTCTGCGCTAGAGGGACGGAAAAACATTGATACACGTCAACGTCATGCTGCACTGCAAAAACAACCTGGACCGTTGAATTCGGGCGTCTTCCCTGGTATCGACGACGATGCGCGCTATCATTCCGCAAACCCGATTCGAGCGCCCCCGCACGCCGGGCGAACGCCCCGGACGGCGCTCCCTGTAAATCCGCCATGACCCTGACCGAATTTCGTTACATCGTTGCCCTGGCCCGTGAGCGCCACTTCGGTCGCGCCGCGGACAAGTGCAACATTTCCCAGCCGACGCTATCGGTGGCAGTGAAAAAGCTGGAAGACGAACTCGGCGTCGCCCTGTTCGAACGCAGCGCCGGCGACGTCCGCGTCACGCCAATTGGTTCCGAAGTCGTGGCCCAGGCCGAGCGCGCCCTGGCCGAAGCGGCGCGAGTCGCCGAGATAGCAGCGGCCGGCAAGGATCCGCTGGCCGGCCCGCTGCGCCTGGGCGTGATCTACACCATAGGGCCCTGGCTGCTGCCAGCCCTGGTGCCGCGCGTCAAGGCCCTGGCGCCGCACATGCCGCTCTACATCGCCGAGGGCTACACCGAAAACCTGATCGAACGCCTCAAATCCGCCGAACTCGACGTGCTGGTGCTGGCCCTGCCGATCGAGGAGCCGGGCCTGGTCGCGCAACCGGTGTACGAAGAGGCCTTCCGCACCCTGGTGCCGGCGGCCCATCCCTGGGCCAGGCTGAAGTCCCTGCGTCCCGAGCAGCTGCTCGACGAACCCTTGTTGATGCTCGGTTCGGGCAACTGTTTTCGCGACCAGGTGCTCGATCTATGCACGCGCGCCAGCCAGGGCGAATCGCCGCAAGTGCTGGAAGGCAGTTCGCTGGAAACCATCCGCCACATGGTGTCCTCGGGCGTCGGCGTCACCGTGATGCCCTCCAGCAGCGTCGACAACATTGCCGAGGACGACCCCTTGCTGCGCGTCAAGCACTTCGTCAAGCCCAGCCCGGCACGCCGAGTTGGCCTGGTTTGGCGCTCGAGTTTTCCGCGCCACAAGGCCATCGACGTGATGCGCCAGGCCGTGCTCGACTGCAAACTTCCCGGCACCCGCGCGATACACTGATGCGATAGCGGCCGGCTATCGCACCGGTCGGAAAAATCAATTAGAACATTCGGTACGGGTGGACTAAAGTCGGAGAAGGTCATCGGGCGTACGCCCAACGACTCGGCGCCGTGCGTCAGCACGGCGTACCCCCTTCCAACACTGAGGAGCAAACCTATGGAACTCAAGGGATCCAAGACCGAAGGCAATCTGAAAGCCGCTTTTGCCGGCGAATCGCAGGCCAACCGGCGCTATCTGTATTTCGCGAACAAGGCCGACATCGAAGGCTATAACGACGTTTCCGCCGTATTCCGCTCGACCGCCGAAGGCGAGACCGGGCACGCCCACGGCCACCTCGAATACCTCGAGGCCTCCGGCGACCCGGCCACCGGCCTGCCGATCGGCGCCACCGCCGACAACCTGAAGGCGTCCATCGCCGGCGAAACCCACGAGTACACCGACATGTACCCGGGCATGGCCAAGACCGCGCGCGACGAAGGTTTCGACGAAATCGCCGACTGGTTCGAGACCCTGGCCAAGGCCGAGCGCTCGCACGCCAACAAATTCCAGCGCACGCTGGACGGCCTCAACGGCTGACAAAGGCCCGCGGACGGCAGCGGGTTCTCCCGCCGCCGTACCGCCAGCGCCGACTCCTGACCC
>JADJUP010000017.1 GCA_016716965.1 Sulfuritalea sp.
AGGTCAAACGCATCCACTTCGTCGGCATCGGCGGCTCGGGCATGTCGGGCATCGCCGAGGTGCTGGCGAACCAGGGCTTCGAGGTCAGTGGTTCCGACCTCGGCGAGAGCGCGACGACGCGGCGCCTGGCGGCGCAGGGCATCCGCATCGCCATCGGGCACGACGCGCAGAACGTCGCGCAGGCTGACGCGGTGGTGGTCTCCACGGCGGTGAAGGAAGACAACCCCGAGGTGCAGATGGCTCGCGAACGCCGGGTGCCGGTGGTGCCGCGCGCGCAGATGCTGGCCGAACTGATGCGCATCAAGCAGGGCATCGCGATCGCCGGCACGCATGGCAAGACCACCACTACCAGTCTGGTCGCCTCCTGCCTCGCCGAGGGCGGCTTCGATCCGACCTTCGTCATCGGCGGCCGGCTCAACTCGGCCGGTGCCAACGCCAAGCTCGGCAGCGGCGAATTCCTCGTCGCCGAGGCCGACGAGTCGGATGCCTCCTTCCTCTTCCTCTCGCCCGTCGTCTCGGTGGTCACCAACATCGATGCCGACCACATGGAGACCTACGGCCACGATTTCGGCCGCCTGAAGCAGGCCTTTGTCGATTTCCTGCATCGCCTGCCCTTCTACGGCGTCGCCGTGGTCTGTGGCGACGATCCCAACGTGCGCGACATCATCCCGCGCGTGGCCAAGCAGATCGTCACCTACGGCATAGACCGCGAAGCGAGCTTTCGCGCCGAGGACGTGGTGGCCGACGGCGGCACCATGCGCTTCACCTGCGTGCGCACCAACGGCAGCGTGACTCGCCTGCCCATCGTGCTCAACCTGCCCGGACGCCACAACGTGCTCAATGCGCTGGCGGCGATCGCGGTGGCCACGGAAGTCGGCGTTGGCGACACGGCGATCGCCAAGGCGCTGGCCGATTTTCGCGGCGTCGGCCGCCGCTTCCAGCGCTACGGGGAAATCGCCTGTCCGGCCGGCGGCACATTCACCCTGGTCGACGACTACGGGCACCATCCGGTGGAAATGGCGGCAACGCTGGCGGCGGCGCGCGGCGCCTTTCCCGGCCGCCGCCTGCTGCTGGCCTTCCAGCCGCACCGCTACACCCGCACGCGCGATTGCTTCGAGGATTTCGTCAAGGTGCTCGGTGGCGTCGACGGTCTGCTGCTGGCCGAAGTTTATGCCGCCGGCGAGGCGCCGATCATTGCCGCCGACAGCCGTGCGCTGATCCGCTCCCTGCGCGTGGCCGGCAAAGTCGAGCCGGTCTTCGTCGAGGACATCGCCGCCATGCCGGCCGCGATCCTGTCCGCCGCGCGCGACGGCGACGTGGTGATCACCATGGGCGCCGGCTCCATCGGCGGCGTTCCCGGAAGCTCGTTGATGGTTGATCCGACGACACCATCCGAGCGCAGCGAGAGCAAAGTCACCCTCCCGCGCGGGAGGGGGCGGGGGAGGGCGGGCGATCAGGGTTCCGGGGCTCATTGCGCAGCAATGAGCCAATGGCGAGTCACGTTTCATGGCGCACCGGCGGTCCGGCGGCGCGTGCCTTCTTTCCCGCCGATCTCGACGATCTCGCTGCATTCCTTGGTGGCATGCGCCACGACGAGCCGCTACTGCTGGTCGGCCTGGGCAGCAACCTGCTGGTGCGCGACGGTGGTTTCGACGGCACGGCGATCTTCACCCATGGCGCGCTCGACACGCTGCGCCGCGAACCGGACGGCAGCTTCTACGCCGAGGCCGGCGTCGCGTCGCCCAAGCTGGCCCGCTTTGCCGGCAAACAGGGCTGTGCCGAGGCCGAGTTCCTCGCCGGAATTCCCGGTACCGTCGGCGGCGCGCTGGCGATGAATGCCGGCTGCCATGGCGGCGAAACCTGGCGCTACGTGGACAAGGTCCTGATGCTGAATCGCCAGGGCGAAAAGCTGCTGCGCGGACCGGACGACTTCACCATCGGCTATCGCCACGTCGGCCTCAAAAGCGCCACCGACGAGCTGTTCGCCGCGGCATGGTTCCGCTTTCCGCCGGGCGATGCCGGGACGGCCCAGGCGCGCATGAAGGAACTGCTGGAACGCCGGGTGGCGACACAACCGCTTGCTTTGCCCAATGCCGGGTCGGTGTTTCGCAATCCGCCGGGCGACCATGCGGCGCGACTGATCGAGGCGGCGGGCCTCAAGGGCACACAGATCGATGGCGCGCAGGTGTCCGAAAAGCATTCGAATTTCATCGTTAATCCCGACGGCGCGGCCGCCGCGAGTGCGATAGAAATGCTAATCGGCCGAATTCAGGCGGAAGTACGGGAAAAGTTCGGGATTTCGCTGGTGCGCGAAGTGCGCATCGTCGGTGCGGTGGGGCAGGGCAGGGAAAGGTCTTGATGGAATTCGGCAAGGTGGCGGTGATGATGGGCGGCAAGTCGGCCGAGCGCGAGGTGTCGCTGAAAAGCGGTGCGGCGGTGTTGGCCGCCCTGCGTTCGTCGGGCGTCGACGCCCACGCGTTCGATCCGCGCGACAAGGCGCTCGAGGCGCTGCATGCCGAAGGCTTCCAGCGCGTGTTCATCGCGCTGCACGGACGCGGCGGCGAGGACGGCAGCCTGCAGGGTGCGCTCGACCTGCTGGCGATCCCCTATACCGGCAGCGGTGTTCTTGCCTCGGCACTGGCGATGGACAAGTGGCGCTCCAAGCTGGTCTGGCAGGCGGCCGGGCTGCCGGTGCCGGATTTTGCCGTGCTGGAAGGCGCCAGCGATTTCGCCGCGGTCGAGCAGCGCCTGGGCCTGCCGCTGTTCGTCAAACCCGCCAACGAGGGCTCCAGCATCGGCATCAGCAAGGTCAAGCAGGCCGGTACCCTGAAGGCGGCGTACGACGTCGCGGCCCGCTACGACAGCTGCGTGCTGGCCGAGCGCTACCTCGCCGGTGGCGAGTACACCGTCGGCATTCTGGCGGGCGAGGCCTTGCCGGTGATCCATATCGTGCCGGCCACCGAGTTCTACGACTACGAAGCCAAGTATCTGCGCGACGATACCGAATACCGGATTCCCAGCGGTCTGGGCGAGGCGCGCGAAGCCGAAATGCGCGATATGGCGCTGCGCGCCTTTGCCGTGCTCGGCGGTCGTGGCTGGGGCCGCATGGACCTGATGCTTGACGCCGCCGGGCGCGTGTATTGCCTGGAGGCGAACACGTCGCCCGGCATGACCGACCACTCGCTGGTGCCGATGGCGGCGCGCGCGGCCGGCATTCCTTTTCCGCAACTGGTTCTGAAACTTCTCGCGGAGGCTCGCCATGGCTAGCCAGCGGGGGAACGGCAAGGGCCGCAGCCGCAACGAGCGCGGCAACGGAGACGGCTTCTGGGATCGGCCGATGCTGATCAACCTGCTGGCCGATGTCCTGCTGCTGGGTGGCGGCGTACTCCTGGCCTGGGCTGCCATCATCGCGGTGCAGCGCCTGCCAATTCTGCCGCTGCGCGAGCTGGTGGTGGCGACGCCGGTTGACAACGTGTCGCGCGCGCAGATCGAGCATGCGGCACGCAGCGCGCTGACGGGAAATTTTTTCACTGTGAATCTGGAAACTGCGCGCACCACTTTCGAGCGCATGCCCTGGGTGCGCTCGGCAAGCCTGCGCCGGATCTGGCCGGATGGCGTCGAGCTGCGGATCGAGGAGCATCGCGCCGCTGCGCGCTGGACGACTCAGGACGGCGAGGCGCGCCTGGTCAGCACGCGCGGCGAGGTTTTCGCGGCCACGTCGGATCAGCAGCTTCCCCAGTTCGTCGGGCCAGAGGGTTCTGCCGCCCGCGTCCTCGAACGCTTCCAGGCATTCGGTGAGACTCTTTCCGGTGCCGGCCATAAGCCGGTCGCGATCCACTTGTCCGCGCGTGAGGCCTGGCAGGTCAGGCTGGATGACGGTGTGGTGCTGGAACTGGGTCGCGAACAATCCAAACACCCGCTGGCCGAGCGTCTCGACCGGTTTACCCGCCACTACGCGGCGGCCAGCACCGCGACGAGGGACCGCCTGCCCGGCATCGGCGTGGTGGATATGCGTTACCCCAACGGATTTGCATTGCGGCCCCGGGCGGCCGGACACTCATGAGCAAAGAAACCAAACGCGACCTCATCGTCGGCCTCGACATCGGTACGTCCAAGATCGTCGCCATCGTCGGCGAGCTGGATGCCGAAGGACGCCTGGGCGTGCTGGGGCTCGGCACCCAGGAATCCACCGGCCTCAAGCGCGGCATGGTGATCAACATCGAAGCCACCGTCAATTCGATTTCGCGAGCCATCGCCGAGGTCGAGATGATGGCCGGCTGCAAGGTGCGCGAGGTCTACACGGGCATCGCCGGCAGCCACATCAAGAGCAAGGATTCCACCGGCATGGCGGTGGTGCGCGACAAGGAAGTGACCCAGTTCGACGTCGAGCGCGCGATCGAGGCAGCCAACGCCACGTCGATCTCCGCCGACGACCAGATCCTGCACACGCTGGTGCAGGAGTTCACGGTCGATGGCCAGGACGGCGTAAAGGAACCGATCGGCATGGACGCGCGGCGGCTCGACGTCAAGGTGCACCTGGTCACGGGCGCGGTGACGGCGGTGCAGAACATCGTCAAGTGCGTGCATCGCTGCGGGCTGGAAGTCGTCGACCTGGTGCTGCAACCGCTGGCCTCCGGCTACGCGGTGCTGACGGAGGACGAAAAGGACGTCGGCGTCTGCCTGGTGGACATCGGCGGCGGTACCACTGATGTAGCCGTCTTCGTGCATGGCGCGATCCGCCATACGGCGGTGATCCCGATCGCCGGCGACCAGTTGACCAACGACATCGCGATCGCGCTGCGCACCTCGACCCAGGACGCCGAGGACATCAAGATCCGCTACGGCGTGGCCTTGCAGCAACTGGCTGACCCGGAAGAAATGATCGAAGTACCCGGCGTAGGCGACCGGCCCTCGACGGAACTGTCGCGCCAGACCCTGGCCGGATTCATCCAGCCGCGGGTCGAGGAGATCTTCCAGAAGGTGCAGGAGGAGTTGCAGCGCAGCGGCAAGGAGCGCCTGTTGCGCGCCGGCATCGTGCTCACCGGCGGTGCGGCGCAGATGCCTGGCATGGCCGAACTGGGCGAGGAGATTTTTCACAACACCGTGAAGCTGGCGATGCCGCATTACGACGGCAACTTGCGCGATTACGTGCGCAATCCGCGCTACTCCACGGCGATGGGTTTGTTGCTGGAAGGGGTGGCGCAACGCCACCGTGGCATGAAGGCGCAGAGCCCGAGAAGCTTCGGGCAGGTTCTGTCGCGGATGAAAGCGTGGTTCACCAGAAATTTTTGAAGCGGTTGGTCTTTTCAGGAGGCGAAAAATGTTTGAACTCGAGGAAGTAGGGGCACCGGAGGCAGATTCAAGCTCGACGGTCATCAAGGTCGTCGGCGTGGGCGGCGCAGGCGGCAACGCGGTCGAGCACATGATCCGCGAAGGTGTCGGCGGCGTCGAATTCATTTGCTGCAACACCGACGCGCAGGCGCTCAAGAAGAGCAGCGCCGACGTAAAGCTGCAACTCGGACCGGGCCTCGGTGCCGGGGGCAAGCCGGAGAAGGCCAGGGAACTCGCCATCCAGGACCGCGCCCGTATTGCCGAGGCGCTCACGGGTGCGCACATGGTGTTCATCACCGCCGGCATGGGCGGCGGCACCGGCACCGGCGCGGGACCGATCGTCGCCGAGGTGGCGCGCGAACTCGGGATCCTGACCGTGGCGGTGGTCACCAAGCCCTTCGAGTACGAGGGCAAGCGCAAGCGCCTGGCCGAAGAAGGCGTCGCCGAACTGGCGCGCCACGTCGATTCGCTGATCATCATCCTCAACGAGAAGCTCGAGGAAGTGCTCGGCGACGAAGTCAGCATGCTGGAGGCCTTCCAGGCCGCCGACAACGTGCTGCGCAACGCGGTCGGCGGCATCGCCGAGATCATCAACGTGCCGGGCCTGGTCAACGTCGACTTCGAGGACGTGCGCACCGTGATGGGCGAGATGGGCAAGGCGATGATGGGTTCCGCCGTCTCCGCCGGCGTTGACCGCGCCCGCGTAGCCGCCGAGGAAGCCGTCGCCAGTCCGCTGCTGGAAGGCATCGAACTGTCCGGCGCGCGCGGCGTGCTGGTCAACATCACCGCCAGTACCACCCTGGGCCTCAAGGAATACAAGGAGGTGATGAAGACCATTCGCCAATACACCGCGCCGGAAGCCACGGTGATCTGCGGTGCCGTGTTCGATGAAGGCATGGAAGACCGGCTACGCGTCACGGTGGTCGCCACCGGTCTCGGCGTGGTTGCGACGCGCGAAGCCGCCAAGCCGAAAATGTCCGTGGTCGAAACCGTTGGCCTGCGCACCGGAACCGACAACCTGCAGGTCTACGACGTCGCCATGACGCAGGGAGCGGTCGACCTTTCCAGCGTCACCAGCAGTGCCCGTGGCGGTCCGCGCAACGCGCAGGCCGACGCCATGGCGGCTTCGGGTGTAGACAAGTACGACATTCCCGCCTTCCTGAGGCGCCAGTCGGACTAGCCATGTCTCCCGATCCCCGGCCCGGCGGGCGCCTCCTCCCGCCGGGCCGGGCGCCCGTGATAAAATTGCGGCCCTGCAGCATTCACTCGCGGATCGAAATCCGATGCTTCGTCAGCGCACCCTGAAATCTGTCGTCAAGGCCACCGGCGTGGGTCTCCACTCCGGCGTCAAGGTTTCGCTCGTGCTGCGCCCGGCCCAACCCGACACCGGGGTGGTGTTCCGCCGCGTCGACCTGACGCCGCCGGTCGACCTGAAAGCCGACGCGCTCGGCGTCGGCGACACGCGACTGGCGTCCTGCCTCGAGCGGGACGGCGTGAAAGTGGCGACCGTCGAACACCTGATGTCCGCCCTGGCCGGTCTTGGCATCGACAATATCTATGTGGATGTCGACGCTGCGGAACTGCCGATCATGGACGGTTCTGCCGCACCTTTCGTGTTCCTGCTGCAGTCGGCAGGCATCGAGGAGCAGAAAGCCGCGAAGAAATTCCTGCGGGTGAAAAAGACCGTGGAAGTCAGGGAAGGCGACAAGTGGGCCAAGCTTTCGCCCTACGACGGATTCAGCATCGACTTTTCCATCGTCTTCAATCATCCCGCGATGGATCGTGCCGCCTCGCGCGCGCATATCGATTTTGCCGACCAGTCCTACCTGCGTGAAGTGGCGCGGGCGCGCACCTTCGGCTTCATGCAGGATGTCGAATCCCTGCGCGACCAAGGGCTGGCGCTGGGTGGCAGCCTGGAAAACGCCATCGTGATGGACGAGTACCGTGTCCTCAACAGCGATGGTCTGCGCTATGCCGACGAGTTCGTCAAACACAAGATCCTCGACGCGATCGGCGACCTCTACCTGGCGGGCCATCCCCTGCTGGGCGCTTTTTCCGCACACAAATCGGGACATGCGCTGAACAACCAGTTGTTGCGCGCCCTGTTGGCCGACGCCTCGGCCTGGGAAGAGGTCAGTTTCCAGAATGTTGCGGAAGCACCGGCCGGCATCGCCCGCCTTTATCCCCTGCTGGCCTGAAGGCGGGCCCGCCCATGCTCCTCATCAGGATCATTGGCATTCTCACCCTGATTACGATAGGCAGCGGCATCGTCGCCTGGCTGGTCACCCGCGATCGACGCTACCTTGCACTGTCCGGGCGCGTCGCCAAATGGGCGCTGATCTTTACTCTGGTGGTGCTGGTCTTGATGACGGCGGAGCGCCTGATCATTCTTTGACGGTGACCAGAAGACGCTCCAGTGCCCGCTTCAAGGGGGACTCCCGGGGCAGTTCCTGAACTAAATTAGTGAGTCCTTGCTTCTGCTTTTTACCAGGCAGGTCAGGGCGCTTGTGCGATTGACGAGGTGGGGCGGGGTTGCGGGCTTGCACTCGAACCTCGATTTGGGTAACCTTCGGCTCCTTGTTCGATAATTCGCTGGCGAGACTCGGTCCGAGTTGACGGACTTTCGCGGCGACCGCGCCGTTTGCGGCGTGGATAAGTAATTTCCCCAGGCGGAAGTTGGCTACCCTGGCATGAGGCCTCAGAGCCTCCGGCAGTGCAGCTTCCAGAAGTCGCTGGAATTGGAGCAAGCGTTGGGCGTGAGCCGCAAGCCGCGCCATGCTGTCGCCGGAGTTGAGATGTTCCTGGAGACTGCGCGCTGTCATCTAAATTGAAGTTTCAGTCGTGGCCGGCACCGGTATTTTCGGGCTCGAAACGGATGGCCAGAACTGATACGTACCTGGAGGGGGAGAAGAGTGCATATTATTCTCGTCTCTGACCGGCTGGCAACTGCGAGAAGCATTACCTTGACCTGGCGTCACGTCCTGATGTTCATGGGCGCCGTGTTTGCGTCGGTTTTGGTTCTGTCGTCGCTGTTTTCCTATGTCACGGTTCGCCACGCGGCTGAAGTTCGCCTGCCTTTCCTGCAGGATCTGCTGCGCGCAGTCAATGCCGAAGAATCCCAGCGGTCCAAGGATTTCGTGCAGGAGAACCTCAACGCGATGGCGGTAAAGCTCGGCGAGATGCAGGCCCAGTTGCTGCGCCTGGACACGATAGGCGAACGCCTTGCCGGAATTGCCCGGGTTAGGCCACAGGAAATCAATGCATTCGAAACCAGGACCGACGGACGCGGTGGCCCGCTGTTGCAGCCCACGGCGATGACATCGACCGATCTGCAGCGGGCGGTGGACGCCCTTTCGACCCAGGTCGAAGCAAAGTCCGACGCGATTTCGGTGATCGAGTCGCAAATGCTGGAAGAGCGCATCCGCAAGAGCCTGCTTCCCACCAGTCTGCCGGTTAACGCCCAATGGAACGCATCAACCTACGGCTGGCGCGTCGATCCCTTTACCGGGGAACGGGCGATGCACGAGGGGGCTGATTTCGTCGCGATGCCAGGTACCGCCATCAATGCCGCCGCGGCAGGTGTAGTGATCAGCGCCGAACGCCATCCGCAGTATGGCAATCTGGTGGAGATCGATCACGGCAAGGACCTGACCACGCGCTATGCCCACGCGTCGAAGATCCTGGTCAAGGCGGGACAACTGGTCAAGCGCGGCCAGAAGATCGCTGAAGTCGGTTCCACCGGGCGTTCCACGGGACCCCATCTGCATTTCGAAGTGAGAATCCGCGGTCTGGCGCAGAATCCGGATCGCTTCCTGCGCATGGCGCAGGCCAATCAGCGTCCCGCCACGACGCGGCGCTGAAGCACGGGGAGGGCGTCCTCCCCCGCATGCTAAAATCCCTGCTTGTTTTTTCCGCCCGTTTTTGCGGCCGCGGACTTCATGATCCCCGGTTCTGGTTCCAGCCCGATGCCCGTATCTGCCGGCATCGGCTTTCCATGACGCCGGTTTCTGAGTGACCTGAATAATGATAACCGGCATTCGTTGCAGCATGGCGCCCGCATCCGCGGGCCTTGACTTTCCCAGAATCCCGGTCTGAGTGATATGAAAATGATAACCGGCTTTCTCAAGAAGATTTTCGGCAGCCGCAATGACCGCCTGATCAAGCAGTACATGCAGACCGTGGCGCGCATAAATGCGCTGGAGGCGGCCACTCAGACACTTTCCGACGAGGCCCTGCGCGCACGAACGGAGGAATTCCGCTCCCGCCACGCCAAGGGCGAGACCCTGGACGACATGCTGCCGGAAGCGTTCGCCGTGGTGCGCGAGGCCAGTCGCCGCGTTCTCGGCATGCGCCATTTCGACATGCAGTTGATCGGCGGCATGGTCCTGCATTACGGCAAGATTGCCGAAATGCGCACCGGCGAAGGAAAAACGCTGACGGCAACCTTGGCCGTGTACCTGAATGCGATACCCGGCAAGGGCGTGCACCTCATCACGGTCAATGACTACCTGGCGAGTCGCGACGCCGAATGGATGGGACGCATCTACCGCTTCCTCGGACTCAGCGTCGGCATCAATCTATCGCAGATGCCGCACGACGAAAAGCAGGCGGCCTATGCCTCCGACATCACCTACGGCACCAACAACGAATTCGGCTTCGACTACCTGCGCGACAACATGGTGTATTCGGCCGGGGAACGCGTCCAGCGCGGCCTCGCCTATGCCATCGTCGACGAGGTCGATTCGATCCTGATCGACGAGGCGCGCACGCCCCTGATCATTTCCGGCCAGGCCGAGGACCATACCGAGCTTTACGTGCGCATGAACGCCGTACCGCCGCTACTGACGCGCGGCGATGCGGCGAAGGAGCAGGGCGATGCCGATACCGGCGACTACACAGTCGACCTCAAGTCGCATCAGGTACTGTTGACCGAAGCCGGACACGAAAAGGCCGAACAGATCCTTGCCCGCCTTGGCATGCTGGCCGAGGGCAGCAGCCTCTACGAGCCATCCAACATCCTGCTGATCCACCACCTGTACGCCGCCCTGCGCGCGCACACGCTCTATCATCGCGACCAGCAATACGTGGTGCAGGACAACGAAGTGGTGATCGTCGACGAATTCACCGGCCGCCTGATGGCCGGCCGCCGCTGGTCGGATGGCCTGCACCAGGCGGTGGAGGCAAAGGAGGGAGTAGCGATCCAGTCCGAGAACCAGACCCTGGCCTCGATCACCTTCCAGAATTACTTCCGCATGTATGGCAAGCTGGCCGGCATGACCGGCACGGCCGATACCGAAGCCTACGAGTTCCACCAGATCTACGCCCTGGAAACCGTGGTGATTCCGACCAACCGGCCGATGATCCGCAAGGACGAGAACGACCAGATCTATCGCACCGCGCCGGAAAAATATGCCGCAATCATCGAGGACATCCGCGCCTGCCACAAACGCGGGCAGCCGGTGCTGGTCGGCACCACCTCGATCGAGAATTCCGAATTGCTCTCCGGGTTGCTCGACAAGGAGAAGATGCCGCACCAGGTCCTGAACGCCAAGCAGCATGCACGCGAAGCCGAGATCGTGGCCGAAGCCGGCCGCCCCGGCATGATCACCATCGCCACCAACATGGCCGGTCGCGGTACCGACATCGTGCTCGGCGGCAACATCGAGAAGCCGACCAGTGCAATTCGCGACGACGAGTCGCTCTCGGCAGAGGAAAAGGCAGCGCGCACCGCGGCACTCAAGGCCGAGTGGCAGAAGGTGCACGATCAGGTGCTCGCCGCCGGCGGCCTGCACATCATCGGTTCCGAGCGCCACGAATCGCGCCGCATCGACAACCAGTTGCGTGGCCGTTCCGGTCGCCAGGGCGACCCGGGATCGTCGCGTTTCTACCTGGCGCTGGATGATCCGCTGCTCAAGATATTTGCCGGTGATCGCCTCAACACCATCATGGTCCGCCTCAAGATGCCCGAGGGCGAGGCCATCGAGCATCCGCTGGTAAGCCGCTCGCTGGAGTCGGCGCAGCGCAAGGTCGAGCAGCGCAACTTCGACATCCGCAAGCAGCTGCTCGAATACGACGACGTCTCCAACGACCAGCGCAAGGTCATCTACCAGCAGCGCAACGAACTGCTCGACAGCGAAGACATCGTCGAGACCATTGCCGCGATGCGCCAGCGCCAGATCCACGACACCTTCCGCATCCACATTCCGGCCGAAAGCGTCGAGGAGCAATGGGACGTCGCCGGCCTCGAAGCCTCGCTGGCGTCGGAACTGCACCTGAAGCTGCCGATCGGCGAATGGATCAGGGCGGAACCACAGCTCGGCGACGACGACATCCTCAAGCGCCTGCTGGATGCGGGTGACGCGGCCTATGCGGAAAAGACGGCACAGGTCGATGCCGCTGCATGGTCCGGCTTCGAGCGCAACGTGATGTTGCAGAGCCTCGACACCCATTGGCGCGAACACTTGTCCGCACTCGACCACCTGCGCCAGGGCATCCATCTGCGCGGTTATGCGCAAAAGGATCCCAAGCAGGAATACAAGCGCGAAGCCTTCCAGTTGTTCGAGGATCTGCTGCAGACGGTGCGCAGCGAAGTTTCGAAACTGTTGATGACGGTCGAAATTCGCAATGAGGAACAGATCGAGGAAGTCGAGGCACCGCCCCAGCTCGAAAACGTCCAGTACCACCACGCCAATTACGACGAGGCACTGGGCACCGCCGCGCCGAAAGCGGCACAGCCGGTGGAGCGGCCGGGACCCAAGGTCGGTCGCAACGATCCCTGTCCCTGTGGCAGCGGGAAAAAATACAAGCACTGCCACGGCAAGCTGAGCTGAGGACATCGACTTGCTGTCCGGCGTGAGCCGCGATGCGCCCACCCTGCGCGAGGATGGGGACAGCATCGTCATCCTCGACCAGACCCTGCTGCCGGGGCAGACCGCCTTTGTTTCCTTGCGCAGCCTCGATGACGCCGCCCACGCCATACGCGTCATGCAGGTGCGCGGCGCGCCGCTGATCGGTGCCATCGCAGCCTACGGCGTGGCGCTCGGCCTGGCCGACGGCGACGCGGACGATGCGCGCCTGGCCCACGTGATCGACACCCTGGCTGCGACGCGGCCCACTGCCGTCAATCTGCACTGGGCGCTGGCGCGCATGCGGCGCGTGCTGCAGGAGTCGGCGCCGGCGGCACGGCGCGAACTGGCTTGGCGCGAAGCACGGGCGATCGCCGAAGAAGACCAGGCGGCGAATGCCGCGATAGGGCAGCATGGATTGCCGCTTATTGCGGCAATCCATGCTGCCTTCGGCAACGAGAAGGACAATCCCCCCAGCCCCCTTCCCGCGGAAGGGGGTGGCTATTTCAGGCAGGCTGCGCCTGCAACTGTCAACGTCATGACCCATTGCAATGCCGGTCGCCTGGCCACGGTCGATCACGGCACGGCACTGGCGCCGATCTATGCCGCCCATGCCGCGGGTTTGCCGGTACACGTCTGGGTGTCCGAGACGCGGCCGCGCAACCAGGGCCTGCTCACGGCCTGGGAACTGCGCGAAGCCGGCGTGCCGCATACGCTGATCGCCGACAACGCCGCCGGCCTGCTCATGATGCAGGGCAGGGTTGACCTGGTGATCGTCGGCGCCGACCGCATTGCCGCCAACGGCGATTCGGCGAACAAGGTCGGCACTTACCTCAAGGCACTGGCGGCGCGCGCGAACGGCGTGCCGTTCTACGTCGCGGCGCCGCTGTCGACCATCGATTTTGCGTGCCCGACGGGAGCGGACATCCCGATCGAGGAGCGTGCCGCGGAAGAACTCGGCGCCGGCACCACGCCGGTTGCCAACCCCGCCTTCGACGTGACGCCGGCGACATTGATCGACGGCATAGTTTCCGAGCGCGGCGTGGCGCCGGCGGGCAAGCTGATGCGGTGGAAATCGTGAGCGGCCGCAACGCGGAACTCGCCGCGACAGTCCTCGCCACGGCGCGTGCGATGAATGCCTCGGGCGTCAACCGCGGCAGCGCGGGCAACGTCAGCGCGCGCTGCAAGGACGGCTTCATCATCACGCCGACCGGCATGGCCTATGAAGCCTGCACCGACAGGGACATGGTGAAAGTTATGCGAAGCGGTATCCAGGCGGACGGCGCCGACGGAACGGCGACAGGAACCCGCAAGCCGTCGTCCGAATGGCGTTTCCACCGCGACATCTATGCCGCGCGCCCGGAGGCCGGCGCCGTGGTGCACACCCACTCGCCGTTCGCCACGGCGCTGGCCTGTCAGGGTCAGGGCATCCCGCCCTTTCATTACATGGTGGCGCGCTTCGGCGGCCGCGACGTGCGCTGTGCCGCCTACGCCACCTTCGGCAGCCAGGCGTTGTCCGACGCCATCATTTCCGCCCTGAAGGGACGCAGCGCTTGCCTGATGGCGCATCACGGCATGGTGGTATTCGGCCGTGATTGCGATCACGCCCTGGCGCTGGCGGTGGAACTGGAAACGCTGTGCGAGCAGTACTGGCGCGTGCTCCAACTGGGTGCTCCGCGGCTGCTGCCGGAAGCCGAGATGAGTCGCGTGCTGGCCAAGTTCGCCACCTACGGCCAGCAGGACTGAGCGCGCCGGACGCCGCCTAGGCGGCGTGGTAGGCCGTCACCCGCTCAACCTCATTCTTCGAGCCGAGAATCACCGGCACGCGCTGGTGCAATTTCTCCGGCGGGATGTCGAGGATGCGCCGCCGCCCGTCGGTCGCCGCGCCGCCCGCCTGTTCGACGATGAAGGCCATCGGGTTGGCTTCGTACATCAGGCGCAGCTTGCCGCCCTGGGCGCGTGTCTTGCTGTCGATCGGGTACATGAAGATGCCGCCGCGACTCAGGATGCGATGCACGTCGGCCACCATAGAGGCGACCCAGCGCATGTTGAAGTCCTGTCCGCGCGGGCCATCCTTGCCGGCGAGGAGTTCGTCGACGTAGCGCCTGACCGGTGCGTCCCAGTAGCGCGCGTTGGAGGAATTGATCGCGAACTCGCGGGTTTCCTCGGGGATCTTCACGTCGGCCTGGGTGAGGACGAAGCGGCCGAATTCGCGATCAAGCGTAAAGACGTTGACGCCGTCGCCGAGGGTCAGCACCAGCAGCGTGGTCGGTCCATACACGGCATAGCCGGCGCAGACCTGGCGAGTACCAGGCTGGAGGAAAGCCTGCTCGGTGGGGTCCATGCCCTCGGGACACTGAAGCACGGAGAAGATGGTGCCGACCGAGACATTGACATCGATGTTCGATGAGCCGTCGAGCGGATCGAACAGCAGCAGGTATTCGCCCTTGGGGTAGCGGTTGGGAATGGCGTGCGGCATTTCCATTTCTTCCGAGGCCATGCCGGCGAGGTGCCCGCCCCATTCGTTGGCTTCGAGCAGGATCTCGTTCGATATCACGTCGAGCTTCTTCTGCACCTCGCCCTGTACGTTGTCGCTGCCGGCGCTGCCCAGCACCCCGGCCAGGCTGCCCTTGCCGATGGCGATGGAAATGGCCTTGCAGGCGCGGGAGACGACCTCGACCAGCAGGCGCAAATCCGGCGAGATCACGTTCTTGTCGCGTTGCTCCTCGATCAGGAAGCGGGAGAGGGTCATGTGGCGCATGCTGGACGGGTACCGGCGGAGGGTGGGATGCCAAATTATACCGGCACGCCCGACAGCCAAGCAGGCCGGCAATGGGCGGTGGGAGGCGGCGGGAGGCGACGGAGGGGCCGCGGTTCGTCGTGCCAGGGAGCCCGGTCCCGTGGTCGACACCTGCGTCGGAATGGGTAAGATGCCGGTGCGCGAAGACGTTCAATCCGCCAACCAGCGATTTACCAAGGAAAGCTCATGACCCGACCGGACTGGCTGTCCACTGAGCGGTTTCGCAAGACCTGGCAGTTTCTCGCCGTGACAGTGCTTGCCCTGGTCGTGTCCCTTGGCAGCGAGCGCCTGGGCTGGCTGCAGGATTACGAGAACATCTACTACGACTACTGGCACCAGTTGGCGGGCAAGCGTCGGGACGCCCAGCATGCCGCGGTGATCGCGGTGGACGACGATACGCTGCTGCAATACAAGGACGATCCGCTGGCATTCTGGCAGCCGATCTTCGCCGTCGCGATGCAGAACCTGACCGATGCCGGCGTCAAGTCCATCGGCCTCGATTTCATCTACGCGGTAAGTGCGGAAGCCTGGCTGCGCAAGCTGAACCTCCCGGACAGCGAGGTGTCGCGCAACTACGATTCGCCGTTTCGCGGCCAGTTGGCGCAAGGCGGCAAGATACTCATCGCGCAGCTGGTCGAGACCTCGCAGGGCGACATGGAGGTCATGGGGCCGCCGCAGGAGCACCTGCTGATGCTGCCCAACGGTGCCCATGACACGGGGATTGCCAACCTATACCCGGACAGCGACAAGCTGGTGCGCACCTTTTATCCGGTGGTGATATCCGATCCCCAGTTTCCGGGTGTCGGCTTCGCCATGCAACTGGTGTTGCGTGCTACCGGCGGCGACAGCCTGGCAGAGGGCTGGACCTTCGCCGGCGAAACCTATCCGCGAACCCGCGAGCGACGGCGCATCGGCTACGTCGGTCCGCCGGGAACCATGCTTACCGTCTCGATGAGCAAGCTGTTGCGCCCCGATGCCCTGGCCGATCCCGAGGTGCAGAAGCTGAAGGGGCGCTCGGTAATCATTGCGCCGAACAACATCGGCACCTCGGATCGCCATTTTTCGCCGTACTCGCGCGTACTGCCGGGGTATTCGACCGAGCCGATGATAGGCGGAGAAATCCATGCGAATGCGATCGAGACGATCCTTTCCGGAATCTATCCGCGCAACCTGTCACTCTGGCTGGCCTGGCCGGCGCTCGTCCTGGTGCTGGTAGCCGCGGTGGCGTTATACCTGCGCCTGCACCCGGCGGGAGGCCTTGGCGTCGGGCTCGGATTGTCGCTGCTGATCCTGGTTCCGGCCTATGTTTTGTTCCAGAAGGACCTGCTGCTGCCGGTTGCACCATTCCATATCGCACTGGCGACGGCCTATCTGGGGACGCTGGCATTGCGCCTGACCGGCGAGGAAAGGCAGCGTGCCCACCTCAAGTCGATGTTCGGACAATACGTTTCCGACGTGGTCGTCGACAAGCTGATCGCCGAGGGCCAGCGCCCGAACCTGAGCGGCGAAAAACTCGAAGTGACGGTGCTGTTCTCGGATATCCGCAACTTCACGACCATTTCGGAAAAGCTTGATGCCGAGGAAGTCGTCGAAATGCTGAACGCCTATTTCGGCCTGACCTGCGAACCGATCCTGGAACAGGGGGGCATGGTGAACAAGTTCATCGGTGACGCCGTCATGGCGGTGTTCGGTTCGCCGGTGCATTACCCCGACCACGCGCGCCGCGCGCTGCTGGCGGCGCAGGGCATGGCGCGCGAGGCGGAAGGCTTCAAGGCGTGGATGAAGCAGCGTTTTCCCGACCGGGGCCTGCCCGAGTTCGGCATCGGCATCGGCGTGCACACGGGGCCGGCGGTCATGGGCGACATCGGTTCAATCAAGCGGCGCGAATTCACGGCGATCGGCGATACCGTGAATGCGGCGTCGCGCCTGGAGGGAGTGACCAAGGATATGGGTTGCGTCGTGGCGGCCAGCGCCGCGGCGATCAAGGCCGGAGGAGAGGGGATTCGCACCGGGCGCCGCCAGGTCATCCAGGTCAAGGGCAAGGCCGAGCCGATCGAAGTTTTCGAAGTGCTGGTGGATTGACGAATCGGGGAACCGGGAGCCGGTGCGGACAGTCGACGCCAGACAAAAGTCGTTGAGGTCTTGAATTTCGTGGTTTGGGTGGGATAATCAAAGGCCGGATTCGCTGGCTGGACAGTCTTCTCGTACATCTGACAATGGCGATCAGCAACAGTACTCATCCAATGTGGCTTCGGCCGGCTTCCGCGATTCGGCGCTGCATCGGCGTCGGCCTCGCATTGCTGACCCTGCTTGGCACCGGAGGCGCTCCCGCACAGGACCTCAATTCCGGGGGGCAGATTCCCGCGCAGGAATCACGCGTAGCGCTGATCATCGGCAACTCCGACTACAAGTCGGCGCCGTTGGAAAATCCCGCCAACGATGCCGCGGACCTGGCCAATGCCCTGGAAAGGCAGGGTTTCAAGGTGCTGGTGCGCGAAAACGTCGGCGAACGCGGACTCAAGGAGGCCGTGGATGTGTTTGCCAAGCACCTGAAGCAGGGCGGGATCGGACTGTTCTTCTTCGCCGGCCACGGCATTCAGTTGAAGGACCAGAATTTCCTGCTGCCGGTGGACATCGGCTTCGACAGTGAAGCCGACATTACCTTCAAGTCCGTCAGCGCGGAATACGTCCTGTCGCGCATGGCCGAGGCGGGAAATCGCATCAACGTCGTGATCCTCGACGCCTGCCGCAACAATCCGTTCCAGCAATCTCGCAAGAACGTCAGCAAGGGCCTGGGCGTGATGAACGTCGGCCGCGCCGAGAAGGGGACCTTCATTGCGTATGCAACGTCGCCCGGCGCCACTGCGGCGGATGGCAGCGGACGCAATGGGCTGTACACAAAGCACTTGCTGCGCTCGCTGGAAACCCGCGATTCCGACATCGACAAAGTGTTCGGCCGCGTGCGCACTGGCGTCGTCCAGGATACCGGTGGCGAGCAAGTGCCCTGGACGTCGAGTTCCGTGATCGGAAGCTTCCACTTCGATGTCGTCGAGGATATGGCGGCCCTGCGTGGAGCGACTCAGCCCGCGGCCGCCAGACACGAGGCAGCGGCCGAGGCGGCCACGGCGCCCTACGACCCGGTGCAGGAGAGGGCTTACTGGGAACGCATCAAGGATAGTCGCGTGGCGGCGGACTTCGTCGGTTACCTCGAGAAGTTCTCCGGTGCGCCGCGGGCGGCCTATGCCCGTTGGATGGCGACCAAGTATGGTGGCGTGGTGCCCGCGGCCGCGCGCCCCGCTCCGGTTGCGTCGCCGGCGCCCGAACGCCTGGCGCTGGCAACGCCGTCTCTGCCGGCACAGCTACCGGCAGTCGGTGCCGTTTCCGGGGCGATTCCCTCTCCCGGTACCGTGATCCATGATTGTGCAGAGTGTCCCGAGCTTGTAGCGGTTCCGCCGGGGGAGTACACAATGGGCAGCGGACCAAAGGAAAGGTTGCGCGAGCCCGACGAGGAACCGGCGCATCGCGTACGCATTGCGACATCGATCGCGGTCGGCAAGTACGAAGTCACCCGGGGCCAGTATTCCGTTTTTTTCAAGGAAACCGGGCGTGAGCACAAACCCGGTTGCCATTCCACGCGCGGCGGATTTTTTCACAAGAATCCCAAGGCGACCTGGCAGAGTCCCGGTTTCGACCAGACGGACGATGATCCGGTCGTCTGCGTCAGTTGGGACGATGCCAAGGCATACCTCGCCTGGCTGGGCAAGAAGACCGCCAAGCAGTATCGGCTGCTCAATGAGTCCGAGTGGGAGTATGTGGCCCGCGCGGGCACCACCGGCAGCCATCACTGGACGGACGCGGATCGGGCGGCGACCTGCCGCTATGCCAGTGTCGCGGACACGTCATTCAAGAGCGTTTCGCCCGGGGCGCCAATGTTTCCGTGCAGCGACGGCTTTGCGTTTACCGCCCCGGTCGGCCGCTTCCCGGCCAATCCGTTCGGTATTCATGACGTGCTCGGCAACGCATGGGAATGGACCGAGGATTGCTGGAACGAGGGATATGCCGGCGCGCCTGCGCTCGCCGCGCCACGACTTGCCGGATCCTGCACGGAACGCGTGTTCCGCGGCGGGGCCTGGAACAGCGCGCCGTCGACGGTACGCGCCGCCTATCGCGACCGCGGATCGAAAGACGAGCGGCACGACAACCTCGGGTTCAGGGCTGCGCGTTCCCTGCCGTGACCAGTCGTCGAGATGACCCGTCGCGCCGCGGCGAACCGCGCAGCCCGTTGCGACGCAGCCTGTTGCTGGGCGGGAGCGCCGGCCTGGCGCTGGGCTCCATGTCGATTTCCCCGAACCTGCTGGCGCAGACGGGCGGCGACCCGGTGCAGGACATCTATGCGCCGCGGGTCAAATATGCCCTGCTGATCGGCAACCGCGATTATCCGAATCGCAAGGATATTGCCCCGGCCCACAAGAACGTCACCGACCTCAAAAACGTCCTCGAATACTACGAATTCAAGGTCAAGGATTATCGTGACCTCGATGCATTGGGAATGCTGCGGGTCATGACCGAATTCGCTGCGGAACTCCGCAGTGTCGGCGAGGGCAACCTGCCGGGTTCCGTCGCCGTGGTGTTTTATTTCTGCGGGCATGGCTTTCAGTCGGCTGGCCGCAATTTTCTGGTGCCGGCTGGCATTGATCCCTCGTCGGAGAAGGCACTCAGTGCTTCACTGCGCCTGAACGAAGACATTCTGGTGGCATTGCCGCAGCGCTATCCCGGCATCAGCATTGCGCTGATCGACGCCTGTCGCACCGATCCCTTGATTCGGCGGGGCGTGGATGACTTCAACCAGATCGTCGCCCCCGAGGGGATGCTGGTGTTTTTCGCCACACGTGCCGGGCGTCCGGCCCTGGCGCCGATCAGCCCGGATCGCAACACTTTTTTTGCCGGCGCCCTGGTGGATGTGCTGCGTGATGCCAATGGCGTGACGCCGGTCGATGATCTGTTCCGGATCGCCGCCTTCGAGTGCCAGGCAAGGGTGAAAGCCGAGTTCGACAAGGTCAAGCTGACCATTCCGCCGCAGTTTCCGGAAAGCACCGGCAATTTGCGCGGCCGCTTCGTGATCCGCAACCGCCAGCTCGAACTGCTCCGGTCGCGCAAGGGGCCGACGCTGATCGGGGTCGATTCCAACCTGATGGAGCAGCGCTGGCAGGCCATCCAGGAGACCCTGCGACCGGCACGCCTGATCCGGCTCTGCCAGGACTTCGAGAGGGACTTTCCGGCCAGCGAGTTCAGCCAGCAGGTCCGGGTCACGATCAGTGGCGCCCAACAGGCGCTGGACAGCCAGCGTTCGGCGCGCATCTCCGGCGACCTCTTCGTCGAGGCGGCCGGCGACAAGGGCTACCGCGACGACTTGCTCAAGGCCTTGCGTGGCGACAAGGACGCCGCGCACCGGATTGCGATTGCCTATCGCGATGGGGTTTCCGGTGTTGCCGCCAATCCTCGACGCACGGAACAGTGGCTGCGCTTTGCCGCGGAACTCGGCAACGGTATTGCCAGTTGGGAGCTATCGGAAATTTACAACCAGAGCGACCAGGTCGGCGACGCCGCGAGGTTCGAGAAAAAGGCTCTCGACCTTGGTTACCGTCCGCCACCGAGATTGGCCACGCGTGGATACTGAAGGAAAAACGGGAAATCGGGATAGCGATAGCGGCGCACTGACCTGGGCCGCCGTGTCGCCAGCGCCGACTTTCTCCCGTAAGCAAAGGATTTTCCGAGTCGGCGTGGCGATGATGCTGGGGTTTGGACTCTGCCAGGTCGCCGGCGCCGCCGCGGTATCCGAGACGAATCGCAAGTTGGCCGACAGCAGCACCGTCGCGCGGCCTGCGCCGCGGGAAAAGGAGGCCAGGTCGAACGAGTCCCGCGCGACGGATCAGGCATCGCCGCCCATATCCGCTAGTTTCGGATCTTCCGGAATGGACGAATGCTGGGAAAAGCTCCAGGCAGCGCGGCGGCCATCCCAGGTAGTACGTCTGAGCGAGGCATGCGAAGCGAGTTTTCCGGGAGGCGCGTTTGCCGGCGAAATGCGGAAGCTCGCCGCCGGTGCCGGCAAGGTGCTGGAAATACAGCACGCGGTTGGGCTTTCGGGCGATTTCTTCGAGGATTCCGTCGGCAATCCCGAGTATCGCCTCAACCTGGACAAGGCCGTGCGAGGCGACAAGAATGCGGCCTACCTGGTCGCGATTGCCTACAGAATTGGAACCTCCGGCGTGGGAAAGAACCTGCGGCGGATGGAGCAATGGCTGCATATTTCAGCCGGATTGGGCAACGGACTGGCAAGCTGGGAACTCGCCGAATACTATAACTACGGTGGGCGGGTCGCCGACGCCGCGCGTTTCGAAAAGCGGGCGATTGACTTGGGCTACAAGCCGGCCTTTCGTTTGCCTACCCGCGGCTATTGAGCCGGTATGCGCTCGCCAGGACTGGCCGTCGGCCGAATGCTTGCGCTAGAATCGGCCACTGCGCACCGCAGTGGCTTTCGTTGTTGGTGGCATCGGCTGGACGCGTTGCTTCCCAGACCGGTCCAGTCGAAGCGATGCTTTTCTCCGTTGCGTTCCGTGGCGGGCGGGTTGGCTGGAGACAACAAGACCAATGAGTTTGAGTCTGGAACGGAGGGGAGGTTGCGCGCGCGTGGGACTGCGCGGATTTTTTTCGTTCGGATTCCTGCTGCTGTCGGTCGGGACAGCATTCGGCCAGGCAACACCCGAGGCCGGCTCACTGCTGCAAACCGTGCCGCCACCGGCATCGCGGCCAGAAACAGTTCCCGACATCGACGACCGGTTTTCCAGGCAACGGGCCATTGCCGATGTGGAGGGGATGCGCCTGGAGGTCAAGGGCTTTCGCATCGTCGGCCTGACGGTCGCCACCGAGGCCGACATGAGCGCCGCCCTTGCCCCCTTCGTTGGTCCCGACAAGCGCTTTCAGGATTTGCTCGATGCTGCGGCCGCCGTGAGGCGCGAACTTGCCGCACGCGGCTATTTTTTGGCCGACGTCATCATTCCCGAGCAGAAACTCAGCGGCGGTATCGTCGAACTGCGCGTACTCGAAGGCCGGCTGGGCAGGGTTCGCCTCGACGTCGACCCCGCGGTATCGATCAGCCGGGCGCTGCTCGAGTCCTATATCAGCTCGCTTGAAGAAGGTGAGTTGATCCGCACCGGAGTGGTCGAACGCGCCCTGTTCCAGATCCATGACCTGCGCGGCATCGTCGCCACCAGCAGCTTCGCTCCCGGGACCGCTGCCGGAACAGCGGACCTGACGATCCGGGTCAGCCCCGGCAAGAAACTCGACGCCAATCTCGATTTCGACGCAAACGGGTCCGTGTACACCGGCATACATCGCATCGGCGCTGGCGTGGATGGCAACAGCCTGCTGGGTTACGGCGAGCTCATCAATGTGCGCGCCAGCAACGCAATCGACGGGAACCTGCGTTTCGCGCGGGCCTCGGCCCTGGTCCCCGTCGGCCCCTGGGGCACCAAGCTCGGGGCCGCCTATTCGGAACTCAAGTATCGCCTTGGTACTCCGGTGTTCAATCCGCTCAAGGTGAATGGCGCAGCTGCGGTGGTTTCGCTGATCGCGATTCATCCGGTGATTCGTTCGCGCAACACCAATTTGCTGGTGATCGGGCAACACGACAAGCGCAAGTTCTATGACATTCAGCTGGCGACCGGCGCCGAAACGCTGAAGAAATCCGACGTCAGTTCACTTGGCTTTTCGGGAGACTTCCGCGACCGCCTTGGCGGTGGCGGCATCAATGTGTTCAATATCGCCTACACGCTGGGCGAGCTCAAGTTCGGCACCGCCGGCCTCGATGCGGCCGACCTGGCGGGACGCAAGACCCGCGGGAAGTTCGGCAAAACCAATATTTCCCTGTCACGCCTGCAGGCCGTGACGGAGCGCCTGGCACTCTACGCGTCCTACAGCCAGCAGTTCACCAACAAGAACCTCGATCCCAGCGAGAAGTTCAGCCTCGGCGGGCCGAATGCCGTGCGCGCCTATCCCCAGGGCGAAGGAGCCGGTGACCGGGGCTACTTCGCCAGTCTCGAAATGCGCTATCGGCTGCCGGTCGATGAAGAGCTTCCGGGCAGCCTGGTGCTGACCGGGTTTTACGATTTCGGGCGCTCCATCCTGATCCAGCAACCGACGGCCGCCGACCTTGCGGCCAATGCCGAACGCCTGCGGCGAATTGCCGGCCCGGGCATCGGCCTCAACTGGGAAGTGCCGAACGACTGGTACCTGCGCACCACGCTGGCTTTCCGCGATACCACCAAGGCCACCGCCGACCATCTGCTGCGCTATCCCCGCTTTTATTTCCAGATCAGCAAGTTTTTCTGACCATGGAGCATCAGTACCGTACCCGATTGAGTATGCCGATTCGACGCACCGCGTTCCGCTAGCGCGACACGGGCAATCCGCCAGAGGACATAGCCATGTTCAAGCACGCCACACTGAATCGCAGCTACCGCCTGGTCTGGAGCGAACTGCACGCGACCTGGGTCGCCGTGGCGGAATTTGCCAGCAGGCGCGGCAAGCGGAGCTGCGGCGCGGCGGTCGTCGGAGCAGTGCTTGCGTTGGGCAGTGGCGCGGCGGCAGCGGGCGACCCGGCAGCGAACGCATTGCCCAGCGGCGGACAGGTTGTCGCAGGACAGGTCGGGATCGTTGGCAGTGGTGCGCGAATGGATGTGACCCAGTCGTCCGGCAGCGCCATCGTCAACTGGGACAGCTTCAACATCGGCAGCCAGGCCCACGTCAACTTCGTCCAGCCCGGTTCCTCGTCCGTCATACTCAACCGGGTGCTGGGTGGCGAGGGTTCGGCGATCTTCGGCCGCATGACCGCCAACGGCAACGTGTTCATCAGCAATCCCGGCGGCATCCTCTTCGCCCCGGGCGCCCAGGTCGATGTCGGCGGCCTGGTGGCCTCGTCGCTGGGTATCTCGGATGCCAACTTCCTCGCCGGAAAGTACCACTTCGAAAGAGTCGGCGCTGGCGGCACGGTGGCAAATCAGGGCACCATCAACGCAGCAAACGGCGGCTTCGTTGCGCTGATCGCGCCGCGGGTCACCAATGACGGCGCCATCACGGCGACCGGTGGCAGCGTCGGCCTGGCTGCCGGCGACTCGGTGAATCTCGACTTCGACCACGATGGCCTGCTCAGTTTCCAGGTCAACGTTGCCGCCGCTGCCGCGCGGGTCGACAACAGTGGCGTCATCGTCGCCGACGGCGGGCGCGTGGTGATGGACGTGCGAGCGAAGGAAGCCTTGCTTTCCACCGTCCTCAACAACGACGGCATCGTTCGCGCCCGCAGCCTTGAATCGCGCAACGGCGAAATCTGGCTCGGCGGTGGCAGTTCGGGCGTGGTCAGCGTCACCGGCACGCTGGATGCCTCGGGCGTTGGCGAGGGCCGGCACGGCGGCACGGTCAAGGTGCTGGGCGACAAGGTCGGCCTGTTTGGCCAGGCGACGATCGACGTTTCAGGAGTCGGCGCTGGCGGTACGGCACTGGTCGGCGGCAATTGGCAGGGCAAGGGGCCCGAGCGCAATGCCAGTGCCACCTACGTCGGCCGGGGGGTAAAAATAGCGGCCGATGCCATCGGCACGGGTGATGGCGGCAAGGTGGTGGCGTGGGCCGACGGCGACACACGCTTCTACGGTTCCGTGACTGCGCGGGGCGGCGCCCAGGGTGGCGACGGCGGACAGGTTGAGGTTTCCGGGAAGCACCAGCTCGCCTTTGCCGGGCGGGTGGACACGCGTGCTCCCGCCGGCCGGACCGGCATGCTGCTGCTCGATCCGGATGACATCGATATCAACGACGGTGGGGCGGATATCGCGACGGTGGGCGATGGCAATGCGATCGTGACGTTCGGCGAGTCCGTCGATCCTGGCGTAAGCATCACGCCAGCGTCATTGATCCTGCTCGACACGGACGTTTCGCTCTCGGCGAACAATGACATTACGTTCAGCTCCGCACTCACCTTGAATGCCACACGAACGCTTACCGCGGTAGCCGGGCGCAATGTCACGGTTAATGCGGCCATCGACGCACCCGGCGGCGTCGATCTTACGGCGGGCAACAGCGTCGCCGGTACGCTCACCGTCGCTGCAGGGATATCATCGCTGGGAACCATCGCACTGAATGCCGGTGCGAATCCCGTGGTCTTCGACCTGACGGCCGCGCCGGCACTGACGGCGACCATCACTGGCGGCGCGGGCAGTGACACCGTGAAGTTTTCCGGGGCGACCTACACCCTGGATGACGCCACGGCCAACGCCGGCAGCAACGGCACGGTGGCCTGGACCTCGATCGAGAACCTCACCGACAGCGGCGCCGGCATCTTCCAGATGGGCACCGGCGGCAGCGTCGCCGGCACGCTCACGGCGGTCGGCGGCACCGTCAGCTACGCCACGCGCACGGGGCGGCCAGCTTCGCCCTGGGCGGCGGCGCCAGCACGGGGATGGGCGGCTGGAGCGGCATCACCACGGTCGCCGGCAGCGGCAACAGCGACACCGTCACGGGCGCGGGCCAGACCTACACCCTGGATGACGCCACGGCCAACGCCGGCAGCAACGGCACGGTGGCCTGGACCTCGATCGAGAACCTCACCGACAGCGGCGCCGGCAT
Source organism: Sulfuritalea sp. (assembly GCA_016716965.1). Taxonomy (GTDB): domain Bacteria; phylum Pseudomonadota; class Gammaproteobacteria; order Burkholderiales; family Rhodocyclaceae; genus Sulfuritalea. The sequence continues at coordinate 25,648 of JADJUP010000017.1, forward strand.
CTTCCAGATGGGCACCGGCGGCAGCGTCGCCGGCACGCTCACGGCGGTCGGCGGCACCGTCAGCTACGCCACGCGCACGGGGGCGGCCAGCTTCGCCCTGGGCGGTGGCGCCAGCACGGGGATGGGCGGCTGGAGCGGCATCACCACGGTCGCCGGCAGCGGCAACAGCGACACCGTCACGGGCGCGGGCCAGACCTACACCCTGGATGACGCCACGGCCAACGCCGGCAGCAACGGCACGGTGGCCTGGACCTCGATCGAGAACCTCACCGACAGCGGCGCCGGCATCTTCCAGATGGGCACCGGCGGCAGCGTCGCCGGCACGCTCACGGCGGTCGGCGGCACCGTCAGCTACGCCACGCGCACGGGGGCGGCCAGCTTCGCCCTGGGCGGTGGCGCCAGCACGGGGATGGGCGGCTGGAGCGGCATCACCACGGTCGCCGGCAGCGGCAACAGCGACACCGTCACGGGGGCGGGCCAGACCTACACCCTGGATGACGCCACGGCCAACGCCGGCAGCAACGGCACGGTGGCCTGGACCTCGATCGAGAACCTCACCGACAGCGGCGCCGGCATCTTCCAGATGGGCACCGGCGGCAGCGTCGCCGGCACGCTCACGGCGGTCGGCGGCACCGTCAGCTACGCCACGCGCACGGGGGCGGCCAGCTTCGCCCTGGGCGGTGGCGCCAGCACGGGGATGGGCGGCTGGAGCGGCATCACCACGGTCGCCGGCAGCGGCAACAGCGACACCGTCACGGGCGCGGGCCAGACCTACACCCTGGATGACGCCACGGCCAACGCCGGCAGCAACGGCACGGTGGCCTGGACCTCGATCGAGAACCTCACCGACAGCGGCGCCGGCATCTTCCAGATGGGCACCGGCGGCAGCGTCGCCGGCACGCTCACGGCGGTCGGCGGCACCGTCAGCTACGCCACGCGCACGGGGGCGGCCAGCTTCGCCCTGGGCGGTGGCGCCAGCACGGGGATGGGCGGCTGGAGCGGCATCACCACGGTCGCCGGCAGCGGCAACAGCGACACCGTCACGGGCGCGGGCCAGACCTACACCCTGGATGACGCCACGGCCAACGCCGGCAGCAACGGCACGGTGGCCTGGACCTCGATCGAGAACCTCACCGACAGCGGCGCCGGCATCTTCCAGATGGGCACCGGCGGCAGCGTCGCCGGCACGCTCACGGCGGTCGGCGGCACCGTCAGCTACGCCACGCGCACGGGGGCGGCCAGCTTCGCCCTGGGCGGTGGCGCCAGCACGGGGATGGGCGGCTGGAGCGGCATCACCACGGTCGCCGGCAGCGGCAACAGCGACACCGTCACGGGCGCGGGCCAGACCTACACCCTGGATGACGCCACGGCCAACGCCGGCAGCAACGGCACGGTGGCCTGGACCTCGATCGAGAACCTCACCGACAGCGGCGCCGGCATCTTCCAGATGGGCACCGGCGGCAGCGTCGCCGGCACGCTCACGGCGGTCGGCGGCACCGTCAGCTACGCCACGCGCACGGGGGCGGCCAGCTTCGCCCTGGGCGGTGGCGCCAGCACGGGGATGGGCGGCTGGAGCGGCATCACCACGGTCGCCGGCAGCGGCAACAGCGACACCGTCACGGGCGCGGGCCAGACCTACACCCTGGATGACGCCACGGCCAACGCCGGCAGCAACGGCACGGTGGCCTGGACCTCGATCGAGAACCTCACCGACAGCGGCGCCGGCATCTTCCAGATGGGCACCGGCGGCAGCGTCGCCGGCACGCTCACGGCGGTCGGCGGCACCGTCAGCTACGCCACGCGCACGGGGGCGGCCAGCTTCGCCCCTGGGCGGTGGCGCCAGCACGGGGATGGGCGGCTGGAGCGGCATCACCACGGTCGCCGGCAGCGGCAACAGCGACACCGTCACGGGCGCGGGCCAGACCTACACCCTGGATGACGCCACGGCCAACGCCGGCAGCAACGGCACGGTCGGCCTGGACCTCGATCGAGAACCTCACCGACAGCGGCGCCGGCATCTTCCAGATGGGCACCGGCGGCAGCGTCGCCGGCACGCTCACGGCGGTCGGCGGCACCGTCAGCTACGCCACGCGCACGGGGCGGCCAGCTTCGCCCTGGGCGGTGGCGCCAGCACGGGGATGGGCGGCTGGAGCGGCATCACCACGGTCGCCGGCAGCGGCAACAGCGACACCGTCACGGGCGCGGGCCAGACCTACACCCTGGATGACGCCACGGCCAACGCCGGCAGCAACGGCACGGTGGCCTGGACCTCGATCGAGAACCTCACCGACAGCGGCGCCGGCATCTTCCAGATGGGCACCGGCGGCAGCGTCGCCGGCACGCTCACGGCGGTCGGCGGCACCGTCAGCTACGCCACGCGCACGGGGGCGGCCAGCTTCGCCCTGGGCGGTGGCGCCAGCACGGGGATGGGCGGCTGGAGCGGCATCACCACGGTCGCCGGCAGCGGCAACAGCGACACCGTCACGGGCGCGGGCCAGACCTACACCCTGGATGACGCCACGGCCAACGCCGGCAGCAACGGCACGGTGGCCTGGACCTCGATCGAGAACCTCACCGACAGCGGCGCCGGCATCTTCCAGATGGGCACCGGCGGCAGCGTCGCCGGCACGCTCACGGCGGTCGGCGGCACCGTCAGCTACGCCACGCGCACGGGGGCGGCCAGCTTCGCCCTGGGCGGTGGCGCCAGCACGGGGATGGGCGGCTGGAGCGGCATCACCACGGTCGCCGGCAGCGGCAACAGCGACACCGTCACGGGCGCGGGCCAGACCTACACCCTGGATGACGCCACGGCCAACGCCGGCAGCAACGGCACGGTGGCCTGGACCTCGATCGAGAACCTCACCGACAGCGGCGCCGGCATCTTCCAGATGGGCACCGGCGGCAGCGTCGCCGGCACGCTCACGGCGGTCGGCGGCACCGTCAGCTACGCCACGCGCACGGGGGCGGCCAGCTTCGCCCTGGGCGGTGGCGCCAGCACGGGGATGGGCGGCTGGAGCGGCATCACCACGGTCGCCGGCAGCGGCAACAGCGACACCGTCACGGGCGACGGGCCAGACCTACACCCTGGATGACGCCACGGCCAACGCCGGCAGCAACGGCACGGTGGCCTGGACCTCGATCGAGAACCTCACCGACAGCGGCGCCGGCATCTTCCAGATGGGCACCGGCGGCAGCGTCGCCGGCACGCTCACGGCGGTCGGCGGCACCGTCAGCTACGCCACGCGCACGGGGCGGCCAGCTTCGCCCTGGGCGGTGGCGCCAGCACGGGGATGGGCGGCTGGAGCGGCATCACCACGGTCGCCGGCAGCGGCAACAGCGACACCGTCACGGGCGCGGGCCAGACCTACACCCTGGATGACGCCACGGCCAACGCCGGCAGCAACGGCACGGTGGCCTGGACCTCGATCGAGAACCTCACCGACAGCGGCGCCGGCATCTTCCAGATGGGCACCGGCGGCAGCGTCGCCGGCACGCTCACGGCGGTCGGCGGCACCGTCAGCTACGCCACGCGCACGGGGGCGGCCAGCTTCGCCCTGGGCGGTGGCGCCAGCACGGGGATGGGCGGCTGGAGCGGCATCACCACGGTCGCCGGCAGCGGCAACAGCGACACCGTCACGGGCGCGGGCCAGACCTACACCCTGGATGACGCCACGGCCAACGCCGGCAGCAACGGCACGGTGGCCTGGACCTCGATCGAGAACCTCACCGACAGCGGCGCCGGCATCTTCCAGATGGGCACCGGCGGCAGCGTCGCCGGCACGCTCACGGCGGTCGGCGGCACCGTCAGCTACGCCACGCGCACGGGGGCGGCCAGCTTCGCCCTGGGCGGTGGCGCCAGCACGGGGATGGGCGGCTGGAGCGGCATCACCACGGTCGCCGGCAGCGGCAACAGCGACACCGTCACGGGCGCGGGCCAGACCTACACCCTGGATGACGCCACGGCCAACGCCGGCAGCAACGGCACGGTGGCCTGGACCTCGATCGAGAACCTCACCGACAGCGGCGCCGGCATCTTCCAGATGGGCACCGGCGGCAGCGTCGCCGGCACGCTCACGGCGGTCGGCGGCACCGTCAGCTACGCCACGCGCACGGGGGCGGCCAGCTTCGCCCTGGGCGGTGGCGCCAGCACGGGGATGGGCGGCTGGAGCGGCATCACCACGGTCGCCGGCAGCGGCAACAGCGACACCGTCACGGGGGCGGGCGGCACCTACAATCTTACGGGTGTCAATTCCGGCAATGACGGCACTGTCGCCTGGACTTCGATCGAAAACCTTACCGCGACTGGCGTCGCTAACCTAGTCTTTGCCGTTGGCAGCAATCTCGGGGGCAACCTGAATGTAGTCGCAGCGACGATCGGGGGTACCGTAAGCACGGGGGGCGATCAGATTTATGCCGGACCCGTGACGCTGAATTCGGCAACCACGCTGACATCATCAGGTGGCGGCTCAATCAATTTTGGCGGTACTGTCGATGGCGCTCAGGACTTGACCGTCAATACGGCCGGCACTACGACCTTTGTCGGGGCTGTCGGCGGTGTGGTGGCGCTGACCTCGCTCGCTACCGATGCGGCCGGCACCACCACCATCGGCGGCGGCCTGGTGCAGACCAGCGGGTCGCAGACCTATAACGACCCGGTGTCGGGCAGCGCGATCCTGACGGTGACTGGCGTAGGGGATATTTCGGCGGCGAATCCCGGCAACAGCTTTGGCGCGCTGACTCTGAACGGCGTGAACGCGTTGATTCACAATGCCGGAGGCATTACCCTGGGGACGTCGACCCTTACCGGATACCTTGACCTGGTTGCGGGGGGCGACATAGGACAGTCCGGGATCCTTACAGCCGCCAATCTCTGGGCCAGTTCTTCGGGAAACATACTCTTGAAGAACGCCAATGTTCTCGGCGGCACGGTTTCCCTGATCGCCGGAGCCGGCGGTGAGGTCTGGCTCAATTCAGACCGGATTGCCGTGGGTACGGTCCGGCCGTCCGACGGCTCGACCACGAACGTCGGCATTTCGGGTGAGCGCGTTACCCTTCAGGCGCCGAGTGCGGCAGCGTTCATCACCACCGGGGTCGAGGGCGAGGTAAGCGCGTCCGCGGCGCTCAGTGCGATTCCGGCGCTCACGATCCTGGCCAACGGTGTCATTGGCAACGCCGGCGCGCCGACCACCCAGGGGCTACGGGTGCGTACCAGTGGCCTTGTGCGCGTGGTCGGTGACGCACTAGGCGATGGATCCATATTTTTGATCGGCGATGAGGCGATTCAACCGAAGTACGAATTTTCCGGCGATCCGCTGCACCGGATCGTCAAGTACAACGGCGCCGATGCCGCGAATGCCCAGTTGACCGGTGCCCTGGATGCCGCCTATCTGGACATTCGCAACCAGACTACCGAAATCCGCGAATCCGGGTTTGCCAAGGAAAACGCCAGCAAGGTGCTGCGGCGCGGGGTCGTGACCTCGGCGGGCCCCGGACAGCCTGCAGTGGATGACAGCACCGGGATGGCCGGACTGGAGTCATGCGACGGAAACTTCGGAGGAAGCACGCTTTCCTGCCAGTAATCTCAATTGACAACTCTTGGCTCGATCCGGGGATTTCGGCCCAAGTTGCCCGAAATCGTGACTTTTGTCGTTGACTGGGGGCAGTCCCGGCAGGTATGTTTTGACCTCAAGCAGTTCGCGATTGCGGATTTTCGGAGGTAAGCCATGGTCAAAACCCTAATTGTTGCTGCATTGTCGATATTTTCCTTGTGCGGAGTCGCGTTCGCTACGGAGGACGACGCAAGGCAGACGGTATCGATAAACACCCCCAATCCGAAGGTTGATGAGGTCGAAGGCGCCTTGTTTCCCAAGGAGATAGTCGCCCTCAAGGATGAATGCGCGCAGATGGAGAAGATCGGGCTGCGCTGCCAGGGCGTGATTCCCAAGTCTTCGCTGGATACGATACAGGTCACTTTTCTCGCGTGGCTCGGCAATCCTGACCGAAGAAGGCAAGGGTTTTCTGCGGTCCGTTGGCGCGGCATTGCAACGCAAGGCCGGCGTCTGGAAGTCGCTGATCATCGAAGGGCATACTGACGCAACGGGCAGCGAAGCCACGAATCGTCGCTTGTCCAAATCCCGCGCCGATTCCGTCAAGAGTTTCCTGCAGGCAGAGTTCGGTTTGAGCAATATCGAGACGGCGGGGCGGTCCAGCGACAAATTGCGGGATACCGACAATCCGTCCGGTGGCTTGAATCGTCGTGTTGAATTCGTTCCGAACTGGTGAATATCATGAAAATATTTGGCACAAGCATGGTGGTTTTTGCATTCCTCGCCTCGATGGCTGGCGGTGTATCTGCCGCAGATGCCGGCGGCGACGTAGGACTGGTGAATGCCCTGCAGGGCGATGTCAGTTACCAGAGCAAGGACGCCCCGGCGCGCAAGGCGCAGGCCTACATGAGGGTGCGCCATGGGGACAAGATCGTGCTTGCCTCGGGTGCCACCATTCGCATCAGCTATACCACGGCAAGCCGCCAGGAATCATGGACGGGGCCGGGCAGTTTTGTGGCGACCTCGGCCGGAGGCGAATTGCTGAAGGGCAACAAACCCGAGGTGTCGCAGTTGCCCGCCGCTGTGCCGCAGAAGTTGGCGCGCGTGTCCGAACTGATGAATACGTCGCGAGTCGGCGGTCTGGTGGTGCGCTCGGCAAAGGCGCAAACCGCGACCAGCAAGGAGGAGGTCGCCGCTGCCGTGGCCACCTATGAGTCCATGCGCGGCCGCGGCGCCCAGTGACGTGACGCCCGAGTTGTTCCTGTATTCGGTGTTCCAGGAACACGGCATGGTCGACGACCTGAAGATCGTCGCCCGCGAGATGATGTTGCGCCAGCCGGATAATGCCGAGATTCAACAGTTGGCCAAGGCGGCGCTCGCCGCCCGCTGAGCGCCAGCATTCGGGAATCGGCCGTGGCCGGCGCAAGCCGGCCACGGCCTTTTTCTTGCCGGAAGGGCGAAACAACGAGCAAGCAGGGCAGCTTTTTGGCGCTTGCGAGCGGCCCTGGTCGACCATAATTTTGCAATGTCCGTAATTCCGGATCACGCTTGGTCGCGATTCGGCACCTGTCCATGAGTGCAGCAAGCGCATCTGATCCTCCAACCCACCCGCTACCGGAGAAAATCGCCCTCCTGGTGGATGAGGCTCGCTGGTTGCTGGTTGGGCTGTCCGGTCTCTACCTGACCATCATCCTCGGCGGATTCGACCGTGGCGATCCGGGCTGGTCGCATGCCGCTATCGTCGAGCGGATCGCCAATCCGGGAGGTCGTTTCGGTGCCTGGCTCAGCGACCTGCTGCTTTACCTCTTCGGTCTGTCGGCCTGGTGGTGGGTGGCCCTGCCATTCTTCCTGCTGGCATGGGGTTACCACCGTCTGAGCCAGCTTTTCGGCGGCGATCGCCGTTCCGTGCTGATCGCCCTGGCTGGCTTTGCGCTACTACTGGTCGCGAGCAGTGGCCTCGAAGCAATGCGCTTCTGGAGCCTGCAGGTCGCCCTGCCGCTGGCGCCCGGAGGAATGCTCGGACATGAGGTCGGCCGCCTGATCACCCAGTTCCTCGGCTATACCGGCGGCACCCTGATCCTTCTGGTGCTTGCGATGATCGGCTTCAGCCTGTTCGCCGGGGTATCGTGGATCACCGTGGCCGAAAAGGTCGGGCTGGTGGTCGAGGGCGCCTTCGTCGGTGCGCGCAGCCTGTGGGACGGCTGGCAGGATCGCCGCTACGGGAAGGCGATAGCCGAACAACGCGAGGAAGTGGTGGCCTCCGAGCGCCGCAAGGTGGAGGAAAGCCCGTTGCCGCCGGTGCGCATCGAGCCCGTCGAAATCATCGTGCCGGTCGCACCCAAGGCCGCTGCGCGTGCCGAAAAGGAACGCCAGGCACCGCTCTTCTTCGACGCTCCCGGCGGCGCCTTGCCGCCGCTGCATCTGCTGGCGGAAGCCGTCCATAACGCCGACGACCTGCCAGCGGCGCAAACGCTGGAGTTCACCTCGCGCCTGATCGAACGCAAGCTGGCCGACTTCAATGTCGAAGCCAAAGGTGCTTACGGCGCATCCCGGCCCCGTGGTGACGCGCTATGAAATCGAGCCGGCGGTCGGCGTCAAGGGCAGCCAGATCGTCGGCCTGGCCAAGGATCTGGCGCGCGCTTTGTCGCTGGTATCGATCCGCGTCGTCGAGACCGTGCCGGGCAAATCCTGCATGGCGCTGGAACTGCCCAATCCGCGCCGGCAGATCGTGCGCCTGTCCGAGATCATCGGCTCGCAGGCCTACCACGGCATGCATTCGCCATTGTCGATGGCCATGGGCAAGGACATCGGCGGCCAGCCGGTGGTGGTGGATCTCGCCAAGATGCCGCACCTGCTGGTGGCCGGTACCACAGGCTCGGGCAAATCGGTCGGCGTCAATGCGATGATCCTGTCATTGGTGTACAAGTCCGAACCGAAGGACGTGCGCCTGATCATGGTCGACCCGAAGATGCTGGAACTGTCGATCTACGAAGGCATCCCGCACCTGCTGGCGCCGGTGGTGACCGACATGACCAAGGCGGCCAACGCGCTCAACTGGTGCGTCGGCGAAATGGAGCGGCGCTACAAGCTGATGTCGGCACTGGGCGTGCGCAACCTGTCCGGCTTCAACGCCAAGATCAACGAGGCAAAGAAGGCCGGCGAGTCCATCCCCAACCCGTTCTCGCTGACCGTCGATACCGAAATCGGGCCGGAACCGCTGGAGCCTCTGCCCTACATCGTGGTCGTGATCGACGAACTGGCCGACCTGATGATGGTGGTCGGCAAGAAGATCGAGGAACTCATCGCGCGCCTGGCGCAGAAGGCCCGCGCTTCGGGCATCCACCTGATCCTCGCCACGCAGCGGCCCAGCGTCGATGTGATCACCGGCCTGATCAAGGCCAACATCCCTACCCGCATCGCCTTCCAGGTCTCATCGAAGATCGATTCGCGCACCATCCTCGACCAGATGGGCGCCGAGGCGCTGCTGGGGCAGGGCGACATGCTCTTCCTCGCGCCGGGAACCGGCCTGCCGGTGCGCGTGCATGGCGCCTTCGTCGCCGACGAGGAAGTGCACCACGTCGTCGACCACCTGAAGAAGGTCGGACCGCCAGACTACATCGACGGCCTGCTCGACGGTCCGGCGGCCGACGAAACGGAAGTCGGCGCTGGCAGACACGGCGGGCGGCGACGCCGAAAGCGATGCGATGTACGACCAGGCCGTCGAAATCGTGCTGAAGACCCGGCGGCCGTCGATCTCGCTGGTGCAGCGCCACCTGCGCATCGGCTACAACCGTGCCGCGCGGCTGATCGAAGCCATGGAGAAGGCCGGACTGGTGTCGCCGATGAACGGGGCGGGCGGCCGCGAGGTCATCGCGCCGAACCGCGCGGAATAAGCCGGCCGGCTCGGCACGGCACCGCAGTAGTATCCATCTTGCATTCATTTACCTACTGCCCGAGCTGCGCCACGCCGCTCGCCGCCATCACCCTGGCCGAGGATGGTGGCGACATGGAACGCCTGCGCTGTCCCGCCTGCGGCTTCACGCACTGGAACAATCCGGTGCCGGTGCTGGCAGCGGTCATCGAGTACCAGGGCAAGATCCTGCTGGCACGCAATGCGGCCTGGGAAGGCAAGATGTATGCGCTGATCACCGGCTTCATGGAAGCGGGCGACACGCCCGAGGGGGGCATGGCACGCGAGATACGGGAAGAGACCAGCCTCGAAACCCGTGCCCTGAACCTGATCGGCGTCTATGACTTCCAGCGCATGAACCAGGTCATCATCGCCTACCACGCCGAATGCCACGGCGAGGTGAAGCTCTCGCCGGAACTCGCCGACTATCGGCTGTTCGCGCCGGAAGCCGTCAAGTGCTGGCCGGCCGGCACCGGCTATGCGCTCGCCGACTGGCTGAAATCCCGCGGCCACACGCCGCAGTTCCTCTAGCCCCCGGCTTTGCCTGCCGGTCGACGCCGCAGGCCGTGCGTGATAGCGTAATGCCAATGAACTGAACGGGGCACCCCATGATCGCCAGGATCTTCCTTCTGCTGTTTTTGCTCGGACACAGCGCCATTGCCAGCGCCGTCTGGGTTCGGCTGGTCGCCATCGGGCCGAGCCACGCCGAACTGCAGATCAACGATGCCACCCGCACCATGCGACCGGGACAGGACAGCCCCGAGGGCGTCCGCCTGCTCTCGGTCTCGGGCGGTCATGCCGAGATCCAGGCCAACGGCAACGTCCATCGCCTGCGCCTCGGCGAGCGCATTTCGCCGATGCTGGCGCTGCGGGCCGACAGTCGCGGCCACTACGCCACCGAACTGGGCATCAATGGCCGCCGCACGGTCGCCCTGCTGGACACCGGCGCCAGCGGCATCGCCATGAGCCGCAACGAAGCCGACCGCCTGGGCATTGCCTACCGCGATGCGCGCAAGATCGCCCTGCGCACCGCCGCCGGCGAGAGCGCCGCCTACCTGGTGAACCTCGAAAGCGTGCAGGCCGGCTCCATCACCCTGCGCGATGTCGAGGCAATGATCTCGATCCTGCCGGATTCGCCGGCCGTCGTCCTGCTCGGCATGAGCTTCCTGCGCCGGGTCGAAATGGTCAAGGATGGCGATCGGCTGCTGCTGATCCAGACCCGATAGGGGGGCACGCCAGGCAGGATGGCCCCGCGCGGACCTGCGATAATCCGCCGATGAATACAATCCTGCGTGCCGCCTGCATCCTCTTCTTCTGCGTTTTCTTCGCCCCGGCGCAGGCCGCCGGTCTCGATCAGCTCAAAAACTTCCTCGAATCCCACCGCAGCGCGCGCGGTGTGTTCACCCAGACCGTGATCGCCAGGTCCGGCAAGAAGCCGCAGCAATCCGCCGGCATCTTCGCATTGCAGCGTCCGGGCAAGTTCCGCTGGTCCTACGAAAAGCCCTACAAGCAACTGCTGGTCAGCGACGGCAACAAGTTGTGGAGCTATGACCCCGACCTCAACCAGGTCGCGGTGAAGAAACTCGGCGCGGCCTTCGGCGCCAGCCCCGCGGCGCTGCTCGCGGGGAAGGACCTGGACAAGCACTTCGCGCTCAAGGAAGGCACGGCGGCGGACGGCATCGAGATCGTCGAAGCGACGCCGAAAGGCGGCGACGCCAGTTTCGAACGGGTCAGGATCGGCTTCACCGCCAACCGGCCGGTGAGCATGGAAATCCATGACAGCTTCGGCCAGGTCACGCTGCTGCAGTTCACCCGCTTCGAGGCCAATCCGACCTTGGCGGACAGTCTTTTCCGCTTCGTCGCACCGGCCGGGGCCGACGTTGTCGGCGAGTGATCTTTTCCCGGCGTCGGCGGCGCATGCGCCGCTGGCGGAGCAGATGCGGCCGCGCACGCTCGACGAAGTGATCGGCCAGCGCCACCTGGTCGGCGAGGGCAAGCCGCTGCGCCTGGCCTTCGCCTCCGGCACGCCGCATTCGATGATCCTCTGGGGCCCGCCGGGCGTGGGCAAGACCACGCTGGCACGCCTGATGGCGGATGGCTTCGATGCCGAATTCATCGCGCTGTCGGCGGTGTTTTCGGGCGTCAAGGACATCCGCGAGGCGATGCAGCAGGCCGAGATGATGGCGCAGCAGGGGCGGCGCACGATACTGTTCGTCGACGAGGTGCATCGCTTCAACAAGGCGCAGCAGGATGCCTTCCTGCCCTATGTCGAAAAGGGCACGGTGACCTTCATCGGCGCCACCACCGAGAACCCGTCCTTCGAAGTCAATTCCGCGCTGCTGTCGCGCGCCGCGGTGTATGTGCTGAAGAGCCTGGACGAAGCCGAACTGGGTGAACTGTTCGACCGGGCGCGGGCGGGGGCGCTGGACGACCTCGAATTCGACGCCGAGGCGCGCGGGCGCCTGATCGGTTACGCCGACGGCGATGCGCGGCGCCTGCTCAACGTGCTGGAGCAGGTACGCACGGCAACGGCCACTGCCGGTCGCCGTGTCGTCAGCGCCGACTTTCTGGAACAGACGCTGGCCGCCGACCTGCGGCGTTTCGACAAGGGCGGCGATGCCTTCTACGACCAGATCTCGGCCCTGCACAAATCCGTGCGCGGCTCGAATCCCGATGCCGCGCTGTACTGGCTGGTGCGCATGCTCGACGGCGGCGCCGATCCGCTCTACATGGGGCGGCGCATCGTGCGCATGGCGATCGAGGACGTGGGGCTCGCCGACCCGCGCGCCTGGGAAATCGCGCTGAATGCCTGCGCCACCTACGAGCGCCTGGGCAGCCCGGAAGGCGAGCTGGCGCTGGCCAATGCCGTGCTCTACATGGCCGCGGCGCCCAAATCGAACGCCGCCTACGTCGCCTATAATGCGGCCCGCGCCTTCGTGGCAAAGGACAAGAGCCGCGGCGTGCCCGAGCATCTGCGCAATGCGCCGACCAAGCTGATGAAGGATCTCGGTTACGGCGCCGATTACCGCTACGCCCACGACGAAGCCGAAGGCTATGCCGCAGGCGAGAGCTACCTGCCCGAGGGCATGCCCGCCGTGCACTGGTATCAGCCGGTGGCGCGCGGACTGGAACAGAAGATCGCCGAAAAACTTGCCCACCTGCGCGAACTCGATGCGCAGGCGAAGGAAGAAACGATAAGGAAACACCATGCTGGACATCCAAAGCTTGCGCACCAATCTTGCGGCGGTCGCCGAACGCCTCGCCACGCGCGGCGTGACGCTCGACACCGCCGCCTTCGAAGCGCTGGAAGCCGAACGCAAGCGCCTGCAGGTGCACACGCAGGACCTGCAGGCCAGGCGAAATTCGCTCTCCAAGCAGATCGGCATGCTCAAGGGCAAGGGCGAAGACGCCTCCGCCGTGATGGCCGAAGTCGCCGGCTTGGGTGACGACCTGAAAGCCGGTGAGGCGGCGCTGGCCGAGCTGATGCCGCGCTTCGATACCTTCCTCGAACTGATTCCCAACCTGCCGCACGAAAGCGTCCCCGTGGGCCGGGACGAAACCGGTAACGTCGAGGTGCTGCGCTGGGGCACGCCGCGCAGCATTGCCGCGCCGCGCGACCACGTCGATCTCGGCACCGCGCTGGGCGGGCTGGATTTCGAGGCCGGGGTGAAGATTTCCGGCGCCCGCTTCACGGTGATGAAGGGGCAGATCGCCCGCCTGCATCGGGCGCTGACGCAGTTCATGCTCGACCTGCATACGACCGAGCATGGCTACACCGAGGTCTACACGCCCTATCTTGTCAATCCCGAAAGCATGTTCGGCACCGGCCAGTTGCCCAAGTTCGAGGAAGACCTGTTCGCCGTGGCGCGGGGCGACGGCAGCAAGCTCTACCTGATCCCGACCGCCGAAGTTCCGGTGACCAACCTGGTGCGCGGCGAAATCCTTGCCGGCGACGCGCTGCCGCTCAAGTTCGTCGCCCACACGCCCTGCTTCCGCTCGGAAGCCGGCAGCTACGGCAAGGACACGCGCGGCATGATCCGCCAGCACCAGTTCGACAAGGTGGAACTGGTGCAGATGGTGCGCCCCGACCAGTCATGGGATGCGCTGGAACAGCTCACCGGCCACGCCGAGGCCGTGCTGCAAAAGCTGGAACTGCCCTACCGCAAGGTGGCGCTGTGCACCGGCGACATGGGCTTTTCCGCGGCCAAGACCTACGACCTCGAAGTCTGGCTGCCGGCGCAGAACACCTACCGCGAAATTTCCTCGTGCTCCAACTTCGAATCCTTCCAGGCGCGGCGCATGCAGGCCCGCTTCCGCAATGAGAAGAACAAGCCGGAGTTGCTGCACACGCTGAACGGTTCCGGCCTCGCCGTGGGCCGCACCCTGGTGGCCGTACTGGAAAACAATCAGCGGCCGGACGGGACCGTGGAGGTGCCGGCGGTCCTGAGGCCGTACATGATGGGACTCGAAGTCATCACGCCGCAGAGCTGATTGTTTCAGTGCAGGCTCACGTGAGCGAAGCGAACGTTAAGCCGCGAAGCGGCGGCCGAAACTAGAACTACCAGAACGACGACGGCAGCATCACGGTCCCGTCGGTGCTGCGGCCATGGATGGGCGGGGCAGAGTCGATCCGGGCGGCCTGAACGCGGGCTGCGTGGCGAAGGGCGAGACGTGTGGCGGTTCGACGCGGCACAGTACGTCGTAATAGCTGCGGATGTTCTCGACCATGATCACCGCCTCGCCGCCGCGCGCAGCACCGCTCTTTAGCCGCGCATAGATTTCCGGCCGCGCCAGTTGCGGCAGCACCTGTTTCATCTCATACCAGACGTCCGGATCGCGCTTCATCCTTTGCGCGATCGCGCGCGCGCCGCGGAAGTGCCCCATGCCGAGGTTGTAGGCCGACAGCGCCAGCCATAGCCGGTCGGGATGGCGTGCGGTGGCCGGCACCTGTTCCACCAGTTCGGCCAGGTAGCGCGCGCCGGCGCGGATGCTTTCACCGGCGTCGAGCCGGTTCTTGACGCGCAGGTAGTCCGCCGTGTCCTCGGTCAGCATCATCATGCCGCGCACGTTGGTGTAGGAAGTCGCCAGCGGGTCCCAATGCGATTCCTGGTAGGCCAGCGCGGCGATCAGCCGCCAGTCGATGCCGGTCAGTTCCTGCGCCTGCTGGAAATGGCGGCGCCACTGCGGCAGTTTCGTCCTCGTGTCGTCGATGAAGCGGGCAATGCCGTCCGCTTTGATGCGCTTGATGTGGCCGAAATAGCGGTCGTGCAGGCGGGCCAGCGTGCCGTCGGCGCGGGCCGTGGCGACGAAGGCGTCGGCCTTGGCGCGCAGGTCGTCGGCGCGCTCGCCGCCGAATGCCCAGCCGACCTCAAGCTGCCCCGGCAACTGCAGCAGGGGGCTCAGCTCTGGATGGAAATTCACGCCGAGGTCGAGGTGGATGTCGTGCACCGCGACCAGTTCGGCCTTGCGCTCGGCGACGCGCGCCAGCAGGTCCATTTCATTGACGCCGGCCAGCTCGATCACCACGGGGCGCGATTTCTCTTCGAGGCCGCGCAGGCTGTCGGCCAGCGCCGAACCGGCCAGGACCTCGACGGTTTTCCCGGCCAGGTCGGAAAGCCTTTCCGGCCCGGTCACCTCGTTGTGGCCGACGATCCATTGCCGCACGCTGCGGATCGGAGTCGAGTACTGCAAGGCACCGTTGCCCAAGGGCAGCGATGCAGCCAGGTGCACCCGGCCGGCCAGCGCGAGGTCGTTCAGCTCAAAGGGATCGGCGGCCTTGATGAAATGCGCCTTGAGCCCGAGGCTGTCGGCGAAGGCCGTGACCAGGTCGTGGTCGAACCCGCTCGCCGTATCGCCCCTGCTCTGGAAAAAGGCCGGCGTTTCGCGGATCGCGACCACCAGCCGGCCTTCCGTTTCGGGCGGCTCGATGCGGCTGCAGGCGGGCAGGAAAAGCGGAACCAGGCAGCAAAGCAGGCGCAGCAGTTTCGACAACGCTAACCTCCCTTGCGTGCGGTGACCGACGAGGCGCTTCGCGGGTATAATCCGCGCCTCGCGGAGAGGTGGCAGAGTGGTCGAATGTACCTGACTCGAAATCAGGCGATGTCGCAAGGCATCCGTGGGTTCGAATCCCACCCTCTCCGCCACCCCTGATACCAAAACGTTCCGATAAGTCCTAAAGCCCCCCCCCACGGGGCCTTTCTCACGTGTAGCTCGCCCTGGGCGTTCCTAGCAAGTCCCATTGCTTCCGTGGTAAGACCGTGGTAAAAATCGTGGTACTGAGTTACCACGGTCCGGGAGTTACCACGATGGCCGCAAAGCAGAACACCCTGACGGCGAAGGAATGCGACAACGCCACCAGCGAGGGCAAGAGCATACGCAAGCTTCACGATGGTGCGGGCCTCTACCTGTGGGTTTATGAGGACGGCCGGAAATACTGGCGGCTGCGGTACTGGATGGCCGGCAAGGAAAAATCCCTCTCCCTTGGCGTCTATCCCGAAATTGGATTGAAGGAGGCGCGACAGCGCCGTGATGATAACCGCAGGCTGATGGGGGCGTCTATCGACCCATCCGCCGAGCGCAAGGCCGGCAAGCTGCGGCAGCGACGGGCTTCGGAAAACTCGTTCGAGGCGGTCGCACGGGAATGGTACGCCAAGCAACTGCATACCTGGGTGCCGAAACACGCCGATGATGTTCTCCGTCGGTTCGAGGTCAATGCTTTCCCCTTCATTGGGGCGCGGCCGATTGCCGAGATTGAAGCCCCCGAGCTGCTGGAAATGTCCCGCAAGATTGAGAAGCGCGGCGCCCACGACCTGGCGCACCGGCTGATGCAGGCGTGTGGACAGGTGTTTCGCTATGGCATCGCTACGGGGCGCTGCAAGCGGGATGTTGCCGCAGATCTGCGGGGCGCCCTGACGCCGCATGTCAAAAAGCACCAGGCCGCCGTCAGGCCGGAAGACGTGCCGGCCCTGCTGCGGGCGATCGACACCTATGCCGAACAAGGCGACAAGCAAACCATGTACGCCCTGCAGCTGCTGGCGCTAACCTTCGTTCGCACCAATGAGCTGATTGGGGCGGAGTGGCCGGAGTTCGACCAGGAAGCCGCGCTATGGGTTATCCCTGCCGCCAGAATGAAAATGAAGTCCGAGCATATCGTCCCGCTTTCAACCCAAGCCCTGGCGATCCTTGGCGAGCTGAAAGCGCTTGCCGGCCGCAGTCGCTTCGTGTTCCCTGGCAGGAACCGAGACAAGCCGATCAGCAACAACACCATGCTTTTTGCACTCTACCGCCTGGGGTACAAGGGCAAGATGACCGGGCACGGCTTCCGCGCCGTCGCTTCCACCATGCTGAACGAGCAAGGCTACCGCCCTGACGTGATAGAGCGCCAGCTCGCACATTGCGAGCGCGACGAAGTTCGAGGGGCATACAACCGTGCGGAATATCTGACGGAGCGCGTCAAGATGATGCAGCAATGGTCTGACTACCTGGACAAGATCAAGGCCGGTGCTCAGGTGATACCACTGCATGGACACGCGGCATGAGGCAATAAGCGGGGTCGGCGGGTGTTAGCGCACCCGGCGACCCCTGACCACGAAGCACCTATACAGGAGATGCAAACATGGCTGTCGAAAAGACTATCACGCAAAGCGCGGAAATCGTCGCGCCGCCCTTTGGGATGCCGACGGTGGAAATGCCTCCGAATGCTGCCCTTACTGACCGTGGCTATGTTGTATTCGTATTGAACACATCGGCGGGGTCCGTGCATGTCCAAGCGTTTTGGAATGAATTTGAATGTCGCGGTAAGGCCCCGGCGCTGATCGCAGCAGGCCTCACGCGCGCTGAGTGGTTTCGGGTCCACCTGGTAACCAAAAATCGCGACAGAGGGTAATTTTCGAATCAAGCGGACCGAGACTGTACTACAGGGGAGAGGTGGCTCGCAAAAGAAAACGCAACCGTACATTACGGTTTGCCGAAAATCATCTCGCACATTTACCGTTGAACTTACTGCCACGCCAGAGCAACGCAAGTGTCTTGAGGTTTTTCATAAGCAACGGGAGGATCGTGACTCAGCCCGCATCGCCCGGAGAGATAGGGAGAGGATTGAGGGAGAAGATCGATCGAGGCAAGAGCGCTTGTTCAATCGGACGCCGCATGAGTTGCGCGAGAGGGCTATGGCTGCGCTGGGACTTTTTGAGGACATGCTATCGAGGTCGATTGCGAAGGTCGGAGTTCACTACGCGGACGATGTTGTAGCGAAGGTTTTGACGCACGTGGATGGAATAAGGCAAGTCTTCTTGAGTGGAAAGATTCTGCCTGCGACGGAGCAGTTTAAACGCGATGGAAATGTCGTGTTTTCCCTGGGGCAACCGTTGCCGAGCGAGCCATGGTGGATAGGCTGCAATAATGATACCGAATGGATTGGCGCAGTGATCAACTATTCCGATTTGCCGTCATGGGTGCCGCTCAACGCTTGGGATGCGTATTCCAGTCGATTCCCCTTCCTGATGATGTAGGCGCTCAACGGTGCCTTGACCGTCTCGTAACTCGGCCAGAAATGCAGGTGTTCTACGACAAATTTGGAAAAACTTTCCAATATATTGACTGGCACATATTCTTTAGTGCGTGTCGTGAAGCGGTGATGCTCGATTACCAAGAAAAGCACGCCGCACTGGACAAGGCCAAGAAATTATCAGGCGATATCGCATGCTCCGCCGCCAAACTTGCAGGGGAGTTGGAGGAGTATTGCGAGGTATGTGGTAGTGGTCGCGTGCGTGCCGATGTCTTGGCGGGAGGTGTGATTGATGACGTGCAAGCCCTAATCAAGACTCTGCGGCGTCTCTCGGTAGAGAGTAAGAGTTACAGGCACGAGCGATACGGCACCGGAAAAGAAAGCTGGGAAAGTCGAGTTCAAGCGACCGACGGACTGCCTCAGTTCGTGCGCTTTGTACTCGCCTGCCTGAAAACAATGTATGCGGAGCAGATGCCGGATTTAACCAGCAACGACTTGGCCAGACTGGCAATTGCGACTTTGGCACTCAAGGCCACTGACGATGATTACCTGGGCAAGGTCGAAGAACGTGTAAAGAAACTCAAAAGGAAAGTGGGATAACTCTAGCCCTTTCTTGGGATCGAGTTATCCCTTCACTCGGTACGCTGTAGTCCGCAACATTCCCACTGTTACCAACAACGCCCCATGTAGGCGTAAGGACGGTGGAAAATGGCCAAGGAAATCCAAGAAGCGCTAACGATCCTGCGAAGAAAGCAGGTTGAAGCCATTACAGGGCTTTCCCGTAGCGCGATATACGACAAGCTTGATTCAAAGTCGCCCCGACACGATCCGACGTTTCCAAAGCAAGTGAGGATAGGGTGGCGATCGGTCGGCTTTATCCGCGCCGAGGTTGAGGAGTGGCTTGCGCGGTGCGTTGCATCCAGTCGGGGCGGAAAGTAAGTGCAGGCAATGAAACATCGCCTGCACTCCCTCGACGCGCTCCCTGACGGCAAGACCATCGGCGACATCCTGCCCGCGTTTTCCGGCGTCAAAGGGGAAATCCACCTTGTCAAGCCGAACGAGGACTGCGCTAGTTGCCGCAAGCCGTTTGGCATGGTCCGCCGGCGACGCAAGTTCATACGTCTATACAACCCAAACCTGCCCGCTCCCGTCGCTTTCGACTATTGGGTGTGCGGGTCCTGCTTGGCGATGCACCAGCGCGGCGGAAAGGAAAGCGATGCGTTCTTGGCGGCTGTTGAGTTGTATCACAACGGGATTGATCAGTCGCTATGACCAGCACACCTGAACTGATTGTGTCCGGGGAGCGGGTGAAGGCGCAGGAGGCGAAATTCCAGGCTGCGGCCGATCGACACGAGGCGGTACTGCGGCAAGTCGATGAGTGGGCGGGGGGAGATAGTGCCAAAGAATCCAGCGTTCCCAGCACGGGGCAGCAGGGTAAAAAGGCGAAGTTCGACCGGAGCGGAGTGGACAGACTACTGACTATCCCTGCGGCATCCGTGATTCCCGAGCTGATTCGCTGGTTTTGGAAGAGCCGCATTGCCCTGGGCAAGCTGACGTTGATTGCTGGTGATCCTGGCTTGGGCAAATCCATGCTAATGGCAAGTTTGGCGGCGCACTGTTCTACCGGGCGCGCTTGGCTAACAGGTGAGCCGTGTCCCTGTGGTGATGTGTTGTTTGTCAGTGCCGAAGATGATCCGGCGGACACGATCCGGCGCGACTTGATGCTGCCGGGGCAGACGCCAAACGGGTTTTCATCGTGCTCGGTATGGAGGTATTTGACGCGAAGGGCGTCGGCGCGCGGCGGCCGATGAACTTGCGTGACATTGAAGCAATCCGCACGGCAGCGCTCGAATTGCCGGCCTGTAGGCTGATCGTAATCGATCCGGTGAGCGCGTACCTTGGCGGGTTGGATGGTCACAACAATGCCGAGGTGCGGGCACTGCTGGTCCCGTTATCGGATCTGGCTCGCGATGTTGGAGCGGCTGTGGTCTGTGTGACACACCTCAACAAAGGTAGTGGTGGGCAGGCGCTCTACCGCGCAACGGGCAGCCTGGCCTTTGTCGCTGCAGCGAGAGCAGCCTGGGCCGTCGCGCGTGACAAGACCGATCCTGATCGGCGGCTGTTCCTGCCGATGAAAAACAACATCGGCAAGGATACGAGCGGCCTTGCCTACCGTATTGCCGAAACCAATGGCGTGCCCCATGTTGTATGGGAGGGCGAAGCCGTGGACATCGATGTTGACGATGCACTCAACCACGGTGGCCAGATCGATTACGAGGCCTCCGCGCGGGGAGAGGCAGAGGATTGGCTGCGCGATCAGCTGTCGGCAGGGCCGCTAAGTGCCAAGGAGATAACCAGCGCGGCGCGCGAGGTAGGTATTGCTCGGCGAACGCTTGACCGCGCCAAGACTGTACTGGGCATTCGCTCAAAAAAAGTCGGTGGCAAGGGCAACAAGGACGGCAAATGGATATGGGAACTACCGGAAAGCGAGACCGGCAACCAGGGGGCTATCGACTTCGGCATTGAAGGTGACGGCAAATGAGAAGGATGCCAGCCGCGAGAAGAGCGCCATTGAAGAGCGCCAATGGCAATCTTCCCAATCATCCAGCAATGGATATGGTTTCGGAGAAGGTTGCCAAGATTTTCGGGGGTGGTGTTGGGTTGGCAATCTTCACATCAAGAATGCCAAGTACGCCACTCCCATGCCCACTTTGGCAACCTTCTCGAAAAAGCCAGTGGTTGACAGGGATTCTTGAAGTGCGCCATTGGCGTTCTTCAATGGCGATGTTCAAGGGGCCTCCGTGGGTAACTCCGCAAGGCGCTAAAGACCCCGACTTTGTGTTCGTGGCTGTGGCTTGGCGGAGTCGTCGTTGTGGGTGTCATTCAAGGTACGAACAGCCGACTTAGGTAGTCAGGTGATGGAAACGCAAAGCGAGGCCTACCCAATGACAAGGTCAAGCCCTATCGGGTTTCAAAGGTACTCCTGCACCACCTGCCACACGGCGCTAAAAGACCCCGAGAAAACGCCAGTTCCGGAGATGCCTGGGACTTTACTGACTGACACAAAAGGGTTCATGAAATGAAGATTACAGGACAACAAGCTATTGCGGATTTGTTCGGCGTCAGTCGCGAGAGCATCGACAACTGGCAGCGCGAAGGCATGCCGGTGGAGGCGCGTGGAGGGCCGGGGGTGTCGAGTGTGTATGACTCGGAGAAGTGCATCGCCTGGCGCGTTAAAGCTGAAGTGATCAAGGCGCGCGGCGACCGGCCGCAGAACCGCCTGGCGCGAGTGCAGGCCGACAAGATTGAAATGGAGAACCTTGAGCGTCGCCGCCAGCTGATCCCCGCCGATCAGTTGGAGCCAAGGCTCCAGGCCGCTTTCGCCATGGCCCGCGCCGCCTGGTCGGCTACCGCGCCGCGCCTGGCGCGCGAGATGCCGGCGGACCCCGACGAACGCGAGCGCCTGCTGCAGGCCGAGTTCGAGGCGTTCCTTCACCGCTTGGCGGACTGGGGCAAGGCCGGCGACGTGGACGACGACGACGCGTGAGCAGCGCGCGTTCCCGATGCAGAGTACAGACGTCTAGACAATCAACGAAAGGAAGTCGAAATGAACTTGAATGACTTGGGGGCTGTGATGATGGGATCGCTGGCGCAGGAAGTAATGAGCAAGGTTGAGCGGCACATTACTGACCAAGATTGGCGCGCGATCGAGGAAGGCGCGATCGGCTTCGGATTCAGCGCGACGGTGCGGGGCTGCTGCGTTGAGGCCGATTGCTGGCTTGACCGTGACGAGGGCCGCGAGCAGATCTTCACTGTCTCGCGCACCCTGGCGCCGGCGGCGCTGGGCTGATCGGCTAACCGCCTGCTGGCGACTCGCCAATGGATGCCGTTGCTCTCGCGCATGAAATCGCCCTCGCGGGCGATGGCGAGGCGCTGCCAGGCGAGGCAACGGCATGGCTTCGGGCGGGCCTGAGGCGGTGGCTGCGTGGCGAGGCCGATCTGGCGATCGCGCTGCAGCTTAACGGCGGCGCGATGGCGGCGAGCCGCAACCGGGCACTGATCGATGCGGCGGCGATCCTTGATGACGGGAAAGGCCTCAGCGCCTGGCGCCTCGCCAACCTCCTGGAAAGGGCGCAGGCGCGGTTCGAAGCGGGCGCCCTGGTGAAGATCAACAACGGGATGAATGTTCCACTAACGCCCCTCAATGAATGCCTGCTGCGCGCCTGGCGTTCCGGCATGAGGCCGCTGCGATCCGCCCGGCGGATCTACGATGTGCTGCAACTGACAAACTGCGCCTGATTTGTCAGAGCGTGTTCCGTACGCTGGGTGCTCCAACCCCACCAGGAGCACAACATGAATCACCAAGACCAGATCGAAGCGCTGACCGATGCACTGCGGATTCGGGCTGGCCTTCGCAACCCCGGCGTTATCGCCCACCCCGCTGCCGAGCGGTTCGCCGAACAGAATGTACTGCTCAACCTCGCTGAAGCCTTCGGTGAGATGAATCCCCGCAAGGGCTCCGGCCCGACGGCTGCGCTTGCTGCCGGCCTGACCAGCTCGGACTTCATCACCGTGCTGAGCGACACCGCGCGCGCCGTGCTCATTTCCAAGCTGGCAGCGTTCGGCGAACATCGCCTGATCTGTGCCGAGCGAGAGCTTCCCAACTTTCATAACCATGATTTCCCGCTGGTGGATTCCGACCCGCTCCTGGATGAGATTTCCGAGAACGGGGAGATCCCGAACGATGTTTTCGTCACTGCTGTGGAAGGCCTTCAAGCCCGGGTGCGGCCCTTCGGGAAAAATCTATTCCTTCGGCGACAGCTGATCCGGAACGACGATATCGGCCTCTTCTCCGGACTCCTCGGCAACATCGCTGCATCCGCCGCCCGGCTGGAAGCAAAGCTCGTCTTCAACCTGATTGAATCCAATCCACTCATGGGCGATCAAATGGTTATGTTCCATGAGGACCACGGCAACATCGGTGCGGTTGCGCCCCTCGCCCTGGGCTCGCTGTCGGAAGGCTTCGCGGCGCTTCGTAACATGTTGCTGCCGTCGGGCGAAAAGGCCAACCTTGAAGCCAGGTACATTGTGGTTTCCCCTGGCTTCGAGCTCTACGCGCGGGGACTTCTGAGGGACTATGACCTCAAGTCTGTGGGCGTCGTTGTGGCGCCCTGGATCACCAGCACGAATTGGTATCTCGTGGCCGACCCGAAACTTGCGCCGACGGTGAGCCTTCTGTACCTGAAGGGCAGCAAGCGTGGTGTTACGGTTGGCAAGGCGCGGCCCAAGCCCGGGCAGGAAAATCGCGACGGCGTCACGCTGGGAGTCCGCTTTGACACTGGTGTAGTAGCGGTCGGGCGCGTCGGGATTTTCCAAGGGCGGATCCCATCATGAATGCCAAGACTCTCCTGATTGATGCGTACCGCCATGCCGAAAAGAAATTCCAGACGTCTGAACAGGTGCTGTCGGTCGCGCTCGATGCCCTGAACACTCGGAAAGCCACCGGCGGCGATATCACCGCAGAATTCAAGAAGACGCAGCGGTGCTATCGCGAGTGCAATGCCGCCTGGGATACGCTCGAAATGGCGCGGCGGGCCTATTGGCTTCATGTTGCCAAGGAAGCGGAGCAAGAGCTTGAGCGCCTGGCGCTGCCGCTTCTGGCGACCATCAAGCACGCCCATGCAGCCGGGCGCTCCGGTATTTCCGGCCCGGTCCTGTTCGCCGTTTCCAGCCTTGCTGGCAAGGATCTTCCGGAGGCCGCCGTCGACGTGATGGTTCCAATTGCTGGCGTTGAGTGCGGCGCAATTGATCGCGCCGAGGAAGACTGGAGTCTGTAGTTATGGGTAATGACAACCGCGCCGAGGTCGTCCTCGATGGCGATGTCTCGCCGCTGCGGCAGAAACTGCGCGAAGCCGCCGAGGGGCTCAAGCGTTTCGGCAAGGATGGCGAAACCGCCGTCGCCAGTCTGACCGGCCCGCTTGGAGCGCTGCAATCCAAGTTCGTCGCGATCGGCGCCATCCTTGCCGGCGGCGCCGTGTTCAGAGGGGCGATAGAGGCAGCGGTGCAACTGACCGAGGAGAGCACCAAGCTTGGCCGCGCCCTGGGCATTTCGGCCAGTGAAGCCAGCGTCCTGCGCGAGGCGCTGACGGCGGGCAACACCTCGCAGGATGAGTTTGTCGGCGCGGCGAAGGGATTGTCCAAGCAGCTCCGCGAAAACGAAGACGGCTTGCAGGCCATGGGTCTCAAGACGCGCGACGCGGCCGGTCAGCTGCGGCCACTCAACGAACTGACGCTTGATGCCATTGGCGTCCTCAACGGCTATCGCGCGGGCACCGATCGCGCCATTGCCGGCCAGGTGCTTTTCGGCAAGGGCTTCGAGATGACCAGCAATCTCGCCTTGCTCAACAAGGAAGCTGTGGGCGAAGTTGCGGAGCAGATGCGCGCCCTGGGTATGGTGGCCACCGCCGAAGGCGCCGCCGCCTGGCAGGCTTACGACGATGCCACCGACGCCGCCGCGTTGACGCTCAAGGGCCTCAAGACCACTATCGGCAACGCACTGATGCCGGTCCTTGCGCAGTTGGGCAATTGGTTCGCGGAGATCGGGCCTTATGCGGTGATCGCCACCAGGGGCGCGGTCGGCGGACTGATATCAATGTTTTGGCTACTCAAGGCGGCGCTGATTCAGATCTCGGAGATTTTGAACGCAACGGTTATCACGATGGCAGAGCCAATCATTGCTATCGGGCAAGCGATGGCCCGGGCGATAACTGGTGACTTCGGCGGCGCTGTGGATCGCATGAGGCAAATGGCAACAACGACAGAAGCCGCTTGGAGGACTGCATTCCGCAACATACAAGCGGAAGGCGCCGCGACTGGCGCCAAGATATGGAATCTGTTTGCGGAAGGCACGCCTACCGCCGGCCCCAGTAAAGGCGGCAAGAGCGCCAGAGGGCTAATGAAGGACGGCAATGGCAAGGACACCAAGGGCGCCGCCGACCCGAGCAATATGGGCGCCTACGAAACGATGTTGGCTGAACGGAAGAATCTGTACGAGCAAGAGAACGTGCTGCGCCGGTTCTCCAAGGAGCAGGAGCTGGCCTACTGGCGCGAGCTGCAGGCGACCAACGAAATTAATAGTAAGGACCGGCTCGCGATCGCCAAGCGCACCGCGACGCTAGAACTGGAGATTCGGCGCGAAGGGGTTCGGCAGGGCATAGAGCTGACCAAGATCGAGATTGAAGGCCAGCGCGATGCTTCACTGGAAAAGATAGACGCCCTGGAGAAAGAAGCTCAGTTCGCGCAGGCACAAGATCAGATCACAAAGGATCAACTGCTGGCGCAGCAGCAGGCGTTCCTCGCCCAGCGTTACGAGATTGAACTACTGGCCGCGATGCAGCGCCAGGAGCTGGCCAGCCTTAACGGCGACGATCCGATCGAGATGGCGAGGTTGCGACAACAGCAGCTTGAGATCGAGCGGCGCTATCAGCGCGAGCTGGGCGAGATCCAGCGGCAGCAGATACTCGAATCAAGCAAGGACTACCGGAATCTGTATGCCGGCACAGAGAGAGTGGCTTTGCCGCGGTGCTGAAAAACTTCGCGACCGGATCGCAGACCATTGGCCAGACCATCACTGGGCTGTTTCGCGCGGTCGGCGATGCGGTCGCCGGCATGCTGGCCGCGATGGCGGCGCGATGGCTGGTGCAGCAACTATTGCAACTCGCCGGCATCAAAACCACGACGACCAGCACCATCGGGGCCAAGGCCGCCGAAGCTGGCGCGGGCGGTGTGGCGTCGATGGCGGCGGCACCATTTCCGATCAACCTCACTGCACCAGCGTTCGGCGCCATGATGTCGGGGATTGCCGCGTCCTACGGCGCGATCGTTGCGTCAGCTGCGCGCGGCTATGACATCCCCAAGGGACTCAACCCGCTGACACAGCTGCACGAAGAGGAAATGGTGCTGCCGCAGCGCTATGCTGATGTAATCCGCGGACTGGCTGGCGGACAACCCAGCCAGGCCATCGGGGATGTTCACAACATAACGATTACGGCGATGGATGGGGCTGACGTGCGGCGAGTCCTAAGGCGGCACTATCCCCACGTTGCAGAGTCATTGCGCATCGCCGCGCGTAATCACGTGCCGGTTCGGAAGTGATCGAGCGGGAAGGGCAAGACGGGCTTGGTGACGGCTGACACCAAGCGAGGCAGCTCCGGAGCTTCTTCCTGGGAAGTTAGACGCTGCCACCCCGCAAGGGTTGATATGAGCATCACGGGCCTGGCGACAACTAACGCCAGGCGAGGCAGCTCCGGGCTTCCTTCCTGAGGGGAAGTTAGACGCTGCCACCCCATTTGAAGTGATCGCATACCGAATCAAAAAACGTGGTAACTATCGTGGTAACACGAAGATTAGAAAAGGCGATAGCTAAGGATTGACGGTGCTTCCCAGCCATAGTTCGACAGACACCCTCCCGCCACCCGATTCTACCTGCTGCAAACCCCCCGATCAGATTGCCCGAAATCCTCCGCTAGCCGCCCTTGCGGCGCGACAACGGATGCCGCGGCACGTCCGGATGGCGGCGTGCCGGCGCGGCTTTGCCCGGTTTGGCCGGAGCGGCAGGAGTGCTTCGCCGTGTCGCCAGCGCCGACTTTTGCGGGCGCTTTTCGGCATGGGCCGTTTGGCGCTGCGGCAGTGTTGAAGTCCCCGTGCCGGCCGGTTGCCAGGCCGGGATCAGGTGGCGCTTGCCCGGCCCGATCAGGTCGGCACGGCCCATCGCCTTCATGGCCTCGCGCAGCAGCGGCCAGTTTTCCGGATCGTGGTAGCGCAGGAAGGCCTTGTGCAGCTTGCGCTGCCGGCCGCCGCGCACCACGGCGACGGCTTCGGATTCTGCCGTCACTTTGCGCAGCGGGTTCTTCTCCGTGTGCCACATCGCGGTGGCCAGCGCCAGCGGCGTCGGCAGGAAGGTCTGCACCTGGTCGAGGCGGAAGCCGTTCCGTTTCAGCCACAGCGCCAGTTCCAGCATGTCTTCGTCGGTGGTGCCCGGGTGGGCGGCGATGAAGTAGGGGATCAGGTACTGTTCCTTCCCGGCTTCCTTCGAGAACTTGTCGAACATCTGCTTGAAGCGCTCGTAGGCGCCCATTCCCGGCTTCATCATCTTCGACAGCGGGCCTTCCTGGGTATGTTCCGGCGCGATCTTCAGGTAGCCGCCGACGTGGTGCGTCACCAGTTCCCTGACGTACTCGGGCGAGCGCACCGCGAGGTCGTAGCGCAGGCCGGAACCGACCAGGATCTTCTTGATGCCGGGCAGCGCGCGCGCCTTGCGATACAGCGAGATCAGCGGTGCGTGGTCGGTGTTGAGGTTCTCGCAGATGCCCGGATAGACGCAGGACAGGCGGCGGCAGGAGTTCTCGATCTTCGGATCCTTGCAGGCCATCCGGTACATGTTGGCGGTGGGCCCGCCGAGGTCGGAAATGACGCCGGTGAAGCCGGGCGTCTTGTCGCGGATCTGTTCGATCTCGTGCAGGATCGAATTTTCGGAACGGCTCTGGATGATGCGGCCTTCGTGCTCGGTGATCGAGCAGAAGGTGCAGCCGCCAAAGCAGCCGCGCATGATGTTGATCGAGAAGCGGATCATTTCCCAGGCCGGAATCTTCGCCTCGCCATAGCTCGGGTGTGGGGCGCGGGCATAGGGCAGGCCGAAAACGTGGTCCATCTCTTCGGTGGAAAGCGGAATCGGCGGCGGGTTCAGCCAGACGTCACGGGCGCCGTGGCCCTGAACCAGGGCGCGCGCGTTGCCGGGGTTGGATTCGAGGTGGAACACGCGCGAGGCGTGGGCATACAGCACCGGGTCGTCGCGCACCTGTTCGTAGGAGGGCAGGCGCACGACAGTGTGGGCGCGTGCCGCCTTGTGCTGCGCCAGGCGCTCGGCGCGGCTGATCACGCGCACGATTGCCGTGCCACCAGCGCCGACTTTTGCTTCCTGCTTGTCTGCTTCCATGGCGTACGGATCGGGATGCGGATGCACCGCTCCCGGCGTATCGAGCACCGTCGAATCGACCTCCGCCCAATCGGCCGTCGGCTTCCATCCTCGCGGCGCCATGAAGGCCGAGCCGCGCAGGTCGCGGATCGATTCGATGGCTTCGCCCTTCGCCAGGCGGTGCGAAAGCTCGACCAGCGCGCGCTCGGCATTGCCGAAGAGCAGCAGGTCGGCCTTGCTGTCGGGCAGCACCGAATGCCGCACCTTGTCGCTCCAGTAGTCGTAGTGCGCGATGCGGCGCAAGGACGCCTCGATGCTGCCGATCACGATGTTGGCGGCGGGAAAGGCCTCGCGCGCGCGCTGCGCATAGACCACCACGGCGCGATCCGGGCGCTTGTTCGGTTCCGCATTCGGCGTGTAGGCATCGTCGGAGCGGATCTTGCGATCGGCCGTGTAGCGATTGACCATCGAATCCATGTTGCCGGCGGTAATACCGAAGTACAGCCGCGGTTGCCCCAACCGCTTGAAGTCCGCCGGGGAGTGCCAGTCCGGCTGGCTGATGATGCCGACCCGGAAGCCCTGCGCTTCGAGCAGGCGGCCGACCAGCGCCATGCCGAAGCTCGGGTGGTCGATGTAGGCGTCGCCGGTGACGAGGATGATGTCGCACTCGTCCCAGCCCAGCGTGTCCATTTCGGCACGCGACATGGGCAGGAAAGGTGCGATGCCGAAGCGCTGCGCCCAGTGCTTGCGATAGGAAGTCAGCGGCTTCGCTGCCGTTGCGCTCATGACGACGGTGAAGCGGTTAAAACTGGGGGGCGCGAGAGAGTTATTCACAAGTTTTATGCCGCGCGGACGCGGCTTTGGGAAGGCACGTGGCGGGCGAGGAAATCCATCTGGTCCGCCAGGATGTTGCGATTGCTGAGGATCAGGTATTCCGCCTTGTTCGGCACGTAGGGCGCATAGACGAGTTCCATGCGGGCCTGTTCCGGTGTACGTCCGCTCTTGGTCTGGTTGCAGTTGCGGCAGGCGGTGACCACGTTCATCCAGGTATCGCGACCGCCTTGCGACACCGGCACGATGTGGTCGCGGGTCAGTCGTTGCGAGGAGAACTCTCGCGCGCAATAGGCGCAGATGTGCCGGTCGCGGTGGAACAGTTCACGGTTGGACAGCGGTGGCGTCGGGTGCAGCGATTTGCCCGAAAGCGCCTTGCCGCGAATCGCGATGATGCTGCTGGTGGCGAGTTCCGAGCGTTCGCCGGTGACGCGATTGGTGCCGCCGTAAAAAGTGAACTGGGTGTCGCCTGCGTCCCAGGCGACAAGATCCCGCGCGACATAAACGCAGGCATGCTGCCAACTTACCCAGCGGTGCGGAACACCATGCTGGTCAAGGGTAAGGATCAACGGATGGCTGGTCATCTCTATAGAATCCTGTATCGCGAAGAATTTAGCAGAGAGCAATGACTTTTGATAGTCCGGAGTTGAGGGGAAATGCCGTCCGACGGATGCGCTATGCCGTCGTCGCATCCCTGTTGCTCCATCTGCTGCTGTTCTGGCCCGATCCGTCGCCGCTCCTGAGTCGCGATCCGCCGGCTGCGCTGCACGCCACCGTGCGTCAGGTCCAACCGCCGCCTGTAGCCGCTGCGCCGCCGGAGCCGACCTCCACTGCAGTTGTCCGGCCGCGCGGTGCAGCGCCCGAGATCGCGCCTTCCGCAGTCGATTCCACAGCGCACATCGCGCCGGTGGCGCCAGCGTCCAGGGCCACCACCATTCCTTTGGAGCCGTCGAAGCCTGTTTCGGTTCCTCCAAAGGTCGAGCCGGCAACAAAATCAGTGCCCGGGGCGGCCGTGCCAGCATCGGTGGCAGCGAAACCTGGAATCGCGTCGCCCGCCAGCGGCAGCCTGCTGACGCCGGCCAATGCTTCCGGCGATGCGGTGGATGGCCTGCGCGGCTACCGGCTTGCGGTGGCCGGCCAGGCGCGGCGCTTCAAGCGCTATCCGGCACAGGCGCTGGCCGCGGGTTGGGAGGGCAGCGCCGACGTTCGCCTCGAAGTCGGCGGCGACGGGCGGGCGCATGCCGCGACGCTGCTCCGGTCCAGCGGGCACCCGTTGCTCGATCGGGCGGCGCTGGCCATGATCGACGCCGGCGCGGAGCACGCGCGCGTACCCGAAAGCCTGCGCGGCAGGGCCTTCGCCATCGTGCTGCCGGTGGTGTTCAACCTCGGCGAGGAATGAGCGGGGTCCGTTCCGCCTATCGCGGCGGAACGGTCAGGTCTTCGGTATGCAGCCGCCAGGCGCCGGCGCGGCGATCTGCGAAGAAATGCCGGAGGGTTATCGCGATGGTGCGGAAGGCGATGTCGTCCCAGGGAATCTCGTCCTCGGCAAACAGCCGCAGTTCCAGGGTTTCGATGCCGGGCGCGAAGTCGAGGTCGAGCAGGCGCGAGCGGTAGATGACATGGACCTGATGGATGTGCGGCACGCTGATCATCGTGTACATCTCGCCCAGTTCGACGCGGGCGCAGGCTTCTTCGAGGGTTTCGCGCAGGGCGGCATCGGCGACGGATTCGCCGTTCTCCATGAAGCCGGCCGGCAGCGTCCACTTGCCATGGCGCGGTTCGATCGCGCGACGGCAAAGCAGGATGCGATCTTCCCATTCTGGCAGGGCGCCGACCACCAGCCGCGGGTTGCGGTAATGAATCGAGCCGCAGGCGTCGCAGACATGGCGCGGCAGCGAGTCGCCCGCCGGAACCCGCAGTACGACTGGGGCGCCACAGGCACTGCAGAAGTTCATCGCCGGGTCCATGGGTCGATTCTAGCGCGGCCTGCCGGCGCTTCGGCATTGCCCAGCGGCGGGGAATGGTGATATAAGCCTGACCTTGACCATCATGCCAAGCAATTCTCCCGATTTCATGACGAACCCCGCCGTCGGCAAACGCCTGGATGAAATCAAGGCAATGGACGGCTTCCCGCTGCCGCGGGGCACGGCGATGGCGCTGATCCGACTCACGCAGCGGGAAGGCACTTCGCTGGCCGTCATGGCCCACGCGCTCAAGGCCGATCCGACCCTGTCGGTGCGCGCGATCAAGGTTTCCAACGGTGTCGGCGGCGGCGACCACGGACCGGTGGTGTCCCTGCGCGATGCGGTCAATGTGCTGGGCGTTCCGGCGGTCCGCTCCCTGGCGATGGGCTTTGCGCTGATGGCCAGCCATCGCGACGGTCCCTGTCGCGGCTTTGGCTACACGAGTTTCTGGTCGCAGGCTCTGGCGCGCGCTGTCGCGTTGCAGTTGCTGACCACCGCGCGGCCGGGTTGCCCGACGGCGGAAGCCTTCAGCGTCGGCCTGCTCGCCCGCATCGGCGAATTGGCGCTGGCCGCCGTCTATCCAGTGCCATATGCGGAGCTGTTGCGGCGCTGCGGCGATCAGCCCGAACTGGCTCCAGCGCAATGCGAGCGGGACGAATTCGCCGTGACCCATGCGCAGCTTTCCGCGTCGATGCTGGCGGATTACAACCTGGCGGATGACTATGTCGCTGCGGTGGAAGCCTTCGAATTGCCGGAACTGCTGGATCTGCAGGAAGGCAGCGGCGACCCGCTCGCGCAGCAACTGCTGGTGCTCGCCGACCACATTGCCGGTATCTGCGCCGCCGCGCCGGAGCGCTGGCGGGAGCGGATGCCGCGCCTGTTCCAGTTGGGTGGCGGCCTGGCGTTCGGCGCCGCCGAACTCGTCGAACTGTGCGACCGAACCGCGCACGAATGGCGCGAGTGGGGTGCCATGCTCGAAATTGAAACCGGTCCGATGCCGCATTTCGAGGACTGCCCGCCCTCAGCTCCGGTCGAGGCACCGGTTGCGGTACCGATTCCCGCTGGCGCCGAACCGGCGCAGGCGTCGATCCTGGTGGTCGGCGACGAGGCGCGCCTGCGCCTTCCGCTGCGGCCGCTGCTTGCCACCGGAGGGCATCGCGTGGCGGAAGCCGCCGACGGCAGGCAGGGCCTCGCGATGGCCATCGAAATGCGGCCGCAGATCATGCTGGTCGACGTGCTGGCGGCCGAAGTCGACGGCCTCGAACTGGCCCGGTCCCTGCGCCAGTTCAAGTCGGGGCGCGGCATCTATCTCCTCGCGGTGTCCGCCGCCGATGACGACGCGAGCGTGGCGCGGGCCTTCGAGGCCGGTGCCGACGGCTTCCTGGCCCTGCCCCTGAAGCCGCAATTGCTGGCGGCGAGCCTGCGCGCCGGCATGCGCATGGCGAGCCTGCAGGACGAAATCGCGCGCGACCAGGAGGAGATCCGCCGCATCTCCGCCGAACTGGCCGTGAGCAACCGGCAGTTGCAGGAGGTCGGCATGACCGACATGCTGACCGGTTGCCCCAACCGGCGTTACGCCATGGACCGCCTGCAGCAGGAATGGGCGATGGCCAACCGCAGCCAGCGGCCGCTGGCCTGCATGGTGGTGGACATGGACAACCTCAAGCAGATCAACGATGCGCACGGCCACGTGGTCGGCGACAACGCACTGAAGCTGGTGGCCAGCGCCTTCAAGGACGAGATGCGCGCGCAGGAAGTACTGGCGCGCAGCGGCGGCGACGAATTCATGGTGATCTGCCCCGACACTACCCTGGAGGCGGCGCTGGCCTGCGCCGAACGCATGCGCGCCGCGGTCGAGGTGCTGCCCGTAGTGGGCAGCACGCCGGCGCTGCGCGGCAGCGTCAGCATCGGCGTCGCCGTGCGCGACGCGACGACGCCGACGCCGGATGCCCTGATCGGCCTTGCCGACCAGGGCGCCTATCTTGCCAAGCGTCGCCGCAACGCCGTGGCGACGGTGCAAACGGGGGCGGCGGCGCCGCGGGCAGCCCAAGCCTGAGTCGGCCGCGACACTCGGCAAGCGGATACGCCTCGTGAGAAATGCGCTAAAACCTCAGTAAAAATAGATGGTTGCTATAGCTTTGTAATGTTTTTTCTTACAAAGGGGCTCTATCTAATTCTTACAATAGAATGGTTTTTCCATTGATTTCTTTCTTGTCATGCCCTGTGTGATCATGCATCTGCCGCGATTCGGGCTCCAATTCGGGCCTGGCCGGCGCTCACAAGGAGTGCAAGATGAAATCGACCGACACCTACAACGACATAAAGGAAGTCAATCTCTCCTATCTGATGCTGGCGCAGAACATGGTTCGCTCCGACCGCGAAGCCGCGATTTTCCGCCTGGGTATCAGTGAAGAGATTGCCGACGTGCTTGGGCGCCTGACGCCGGGCCAGGTCCTGAAAATGGCCAGTTCCGACATGCTGCTGTGCAGCTTCCGCTTCGAAGACACCCTGTTGCTCGACCTGCTCGCCAACCATGAGCGCGATCGCGGCGTGGGCCACCTGCATGCGGCGATCCTCGCCGCCGGCCGGCCCGTCGCGACCATAGCCTGACCTGGCGTCGTTTCGTTCAACAACCGGCGTCTCGCCGCGGAGGTTCCCCATGCGCAACAAATCGGTGATTATCGAAGCGAAGGATATTGGCCTGGCGATCGAACTGATCGAACTCGGCGCCCGCCTGCAACTGCTGGAGGCGGAAACCAACCTTTCGCGCGAGCGCCTGCTCAAGCTGTACAAGGAAGTGCGACACGAGTCGCCGCCGAAGGGCATGCTGCCCTTTTCCACGGACTGGTTCATGACCTGGCAGCCGAACATCCATGCCTCGCTGTTCATGGCCTACTTCCGCTTCCTCAAGACGCACACGCAACTGACCGGGCTGGAACTGATCATCAAGTCCTACCGGATGTACCTTGACCAGATCAAGCGCGGCGGCATGGATACCGTGCTCTCGCTGACCCGGGCCTGGACCATGGTGCGCTTCTTCGATGCCAGCATGCTGCAGATGGCCACCTGCCGCGAATGCGGCGGCGAATTCGTCGCCCATGCCTACGATCCGACGCGCGGCTATGTCTGCGGCCTGTGCCACATGCCGGCCCGCGCCGGCAAGACCCGGCGCGCGGCCGAAGCCGCTGCCAGCACGGCCCTCGCCGCCGTGTAGATCCACGCCAGCCTTACGCTTTCGTGCGCGCCCCTTGCGAGGGGCGCGTTGCGTTTACGGTGCCAAAGCCCGCGAATTCAAGCTCCATCGCCGTAGCGCGGGCGCCGACTTTCCGGTGCAGCAGTTTGTCGGATTGGCGGTGCTCATCTGCGAGACAGGAAGTTCGGAGCGACTGGTAATTGCCGAGCGAAGCGATCCGATATGGAACCCCCCGCGAGGGGGGCGAAGGGGGGCGGGCCGAGTTTGATCGCCCATGCCTCGCGAGGCTGCGAGTGCTACTTGATTTGCGGTCGGTTGTTGGGTGCATGGGCTTTAGAATGGGCGTCCTTTCATTCCGCGCCTCCCTGCCATGTGGTTTCGCAATCTCCAGATATTTCGTCTCGCCGCTGACTGGTCCTACAGTACCGACGCGCTCACTGCGGCCTTGCAGCGCGGCGCCTTCCAGGGCTGCAGCGCCAGCGACAGGCATTCACTCGGCTGGGTGCCGCCGCGCGGCGAGGACGGCGAACTGGTGTTCAGCGTCGCCCGCCAACAGCTGATCGCCCTCGGCGTCGAACAGAAGCTGCTGCCCACCTCGGTAGTGCGCCAGTACGCCCAGGCCAAGATCGACCAGATCGAGGCCGCGCAAGGCTACAAGGCCGGGCGCAAGCAGAAGCGCGAGATTTTCGAGCAGGTCGAAGCGGAACTGCTGCCGCGCGCCTTCGTCAAGCGCGGCCTCACTTATGTCTGGATCGATCCGATCAACCGCTGGCTGCTGGTCGATGCGTCTTCCAGCACCCGCGCCGACGAAGTCATGGAGCAGCTCAAGCTCTCCCTGGGCGAACTGCCCGTGACCCTGGTCAAGACGCAACTGGCGCCAGCCACCGCGATGACGCAGTGGCTCGCGACAGGCCACGCGCCGGGCAGTTTCACCATCGACCGCGACTGCGAATTGCAGGCGGCGGCCGACGAGCGCCCCGCCGTGCGCTACGTGCGCCACACGCTCGACAGCGACGAAGTGCGCAACCACATCGCCGCCGGCAAGTCGGCGACGCGCCTGGCGCTGACCTGGAACGACCGCGTTTCCTTCGTCCTCACCGAGCAGTTGCAGGTCAAAAAGCTGGCCTTCCTCGACATCCTCAAGGAAGACGCCGAGCGCCAGTCGGAAAACGCCGACGACCTGTTCGCCGCCAACT
This sequence comes from Sulfuritalea sp., assembly GCA_016716965.1. GTDB lineage: Bacteria > Pseudomonadota > Gammaproteobacteria > Burkholderiales > Rhodocyclaceae > Sulfuritalea. The sequence continues at coordinate 60,767 of JADJUP010000017.1, forward strand.
TCACGCTGATGTGCGGCGAACTTTCGCAGTTGCTGCAACATCTGGTTGAGGTGCTGGGTGGCGAGGGCGAATAAGGCGCTGCGGCTGGCCGTCGCCTGGCTGGCGATCGCCTGTGGCCTGCCCGTCGTGGCGTCCGATGGCGTCGAGATCGGCAAGCCCTCCGCCATGCGCAACCTGGTGCCGGCCGGCGCGCTGGAAAAGCAGGCGGGGCAGCAGTACGACCAGCTCAAGCGCCAGGCGGCAAGCAAGCAGGCGCTCGGTCCCGACGACCACCCGCAGGTGAAGCGCCTGCGCGCAATCGCCAGGCGCATGATCCCCTTCGTCGAGCGCTACAACCCGCGCGCCCGCCAGTGGCAATGGGAAGTGAACCTGATCGGCTCGAAGCAGATCAATGCCTTCTGCATGCCCGGCGGCAAGATCGCCTTCTATACCGGCATCCTCGACACGCTCAAGCTGACCGACGACGAAGTGGCGATGGTCATGGGCCACGAGATCGCGCATGCCCTGCGCGAACACGCGCGCGAACGCATGGCGAAGAACCAGGTGACCCAGCTCGGCGCCAGCCTGCTCGGCGAACTGGTGGGCGGCGGCCGCTACACGGGCGCCTTCCAGCTCGGCGGCAACCTGCTTTCGCTGAAGTTCTCGCGCGACGACGAATCGGAGGCCGACGTGGTCGGCCTCGACCTCGCGGCGCGCGCCGGCTTCGATCCGCGTGCCGGGGTGACGCTGTGGCAGAAAATGACCGCCGCCAACGCCAGGTCGCCGATGGAGTTCCTGTCGACGCACCCTGCGGGCGACAACCGCATCCGGGAAATCGAGAAGCAGCTGCCCGCGGTCATGCCGCTCTACGACAGGGCCCGGCAGGGCAGATAGCCGCGCCGGCGGCGATTTCAGTTGGCTGTTGCTTCGGCGGTGCCGGGGTCGCCTGCCTGCTGCAGGTAGCGCATGCGTTCGGCATCGCCGAGGAAATGGCGCACCCGCTCCATCCAGGGTTCCGTGTGGCGACGCACTTCGGCATCGTCGTCGAGGATGCGCTGGATCAACGTTCGCTTGCGGGCGAGGTCCGCGACCAGGTCGCCGTCGTCGGGCGAGGCGAGCAAGGCCTTGCGCAGGTGGCCGACGTCGCGCTCCAGTTCGACCAGGCTGTCCCAGTCACGCTCGCGCGCCGCCGCCGCCATGTGCGACGACAGGCGGCACATTTCTTCGTAGAGTTCGATTTGGGAAGGCATCCGGCGCATCCTAACGACCCGGCGCCGCGCCCGTTGCGGCAAGCTGCGGCAGGATCATCCGCCTATTCCTTCCGGCCGATGGCGGATGCCCGGCGGGTAGGGTCTGGCCGTGGAACAGGGGGCGAAATACGGCCCAAATCACGCTGAATCCGGCAGGCCGGATTCGGCGGGCCGACCTCAGGCGGCGGCCAGGCGCCGGGCTTCCAGGCTGCGCTCGTCGATCGGCAGGTGGCACAGCGCGGCGACCACGCCGAGCAGGATGCAGATGCCCCAGATCGTGTCGTAGGAACCGGTGGCGTCGAACAGCCGGCCGCCGAGCCAGACACCGAGGAAGCTGCCCACCTGGTGGCTGAAGAACACCAGCCCGGACAGCATGCCGAGGTAGCGCACGCCGAACACCTGGGCCACGATGGCGTTGGTCAGCGGCACCGTGGATAGCCAGAGCAGGCCCATGGTCGCGGCGAACAGGTAGGCGCTGGCGGGGGTCAGCGGCATCCAGAGGAACAGCGCGATCGCGACGCTGCGGATGCCATAGATCGCCGACAGCAGCAGGCGCTTCGGGAAGCGGTTGCCGAGCTGGCCGGCGCCGTAGCTGCCGAACACGTTGAACAGGCCGATCAGTGCCAGGCAGGTCATGCCGACGTTCGGGCCGAGGCCCTTGTCGAGCAGATAGGTGGGGAAGTGCACGCCGATGAACACCACCTGGAAGCCGCAGACGAAATAGCCGAGGTTGAGCAGCAGGTAGCCCTTCTCCCGGCCCGCCTCGCGCAGCGCCTCGCCGCCGGTCTGGCCGCGGCTGGCTGCCGCCGCCGTGAGCCCCTGCGTCAATGCGCTGCCCAGCGGCATGATCAGCAGCGCTGCCGCCGAGAAGATCAGCAGTGTGCCGAACCAGCCCATGCCGCCGATCAGGTTCGATGCCACCGGGATCATCAGGAACTGGCCGAAGGAACCGGCTGCGGCGACCACGCCCATGGCCCAGCCGCGACGCTCGGCCGGCACCAGGTTGCCCAGCGCGGCGAACACCACGCTGTAGGTGCAGCCGCTTTGCGCCGCGCCTATCATCAGGCCGGCCGTGGCGGCGAGTCCGGTACCGGTGCTGGCGTAGGCCATGCCCAGCAGGCCCAGCGCGTACAGCGCGCTGGCGCCCCACAGCACGCGGCGCGCGCCGAAGCGGTCGGCGAGGAAGCCGGCGAAGGGTTGCGTTGCGCCCCACAACAGGTTCTGCAGCGCCAGCGCGAAGGAAAACACTTCGCGGCTCCACTGGTGCTCCTGGCTCATCGGCGTCAGGAACAGGCCGAAGGTGTGGCGGATGCCCATCGCCACGCAAACGATCAGGGCGGCGAAGGCGAGCACGCTGGCAAGCGAGCGTTGCGGAGTGGCGGGGGCGGCGGTCATGGTGGGGGCGATGCTAACATCTCCGCCTGCCCATGAATTCCATGCCATGAACAAGGCTTTTGTCAAAGAATCCGAGGATGAGGACGAGGACGATGCGCCCGAGTCCCAGCTTCCCGCCGGTACCAAAAACTACATGACCCTGCGCGGTCATGCGCAGATCCGCGCCGAGTTCGAGCACCTGGTCAAGGTCGAGCGGCCCGAAATCGTAAAGGTGGTGTCCTGGGCGGCGGGCAACGGCGACCGCTCGGAGAATGGCGACTACATCTACGGCAAGAAGCGCCTGCGCGAAATCGACCGCCGCATCCGCTTCCTGACCAAGCGCCTCGAATCGGCGGTGATCGTCGATCCGGCCGAGCAGCGCAACTGCGACCAGGTCTTCTTCGCCGCCACGGTAACCGTCTGCGATGCAGACGGGACGGAGGCGACCTACCAGATCGTCGGCATCGACGAGGCCAACGCCAGTCAGGGCATGATCAGCTGGATATCGCCGCTGGCGCGCGCGCTGATGAAGGCGCGCGAGGGCGACACGGTGCGCTTCGACAGTCCCGGGGGGCTGCGCGAACTGGATGTGATCGAAGTGCGCTACGAATGAATGTCAATCCGGATTGGCGATCCACATTGAAGCATGCGACTCACGACAAACGCTGGCCTCTGGCTTCGAAAGATGAATCGACGGACCTGGCAATTGCCGTTGCCCGGCAGTGGAAGCCAGGGAACTTCCATTCCTCATTCATCGAAACGCGCAGACAAGGCGCAATGGACCGGTGGCGACGAGCAACGAGCATTCAATAGTGAAGCCAGGAAGCGCCCGGTAAATCTGACCTTGAACGAAGACCTGGTTGTCCAGGTACGCGGCCTGACCGACAATCTTTCCGGAGTGGTCGAGTCGCTGCTTGCGGACTATGTTGAACAGGCGCATCAGCAGCGCATGGCAAGGCGCGGGCTTGAGGCTACCATGTCCAGCGCGGAACGCGTTCAACGCCAGGCATGGGTCATTCGCCGATGAGTATTCATCGCTTTGAACCCGCGACATGGCTCAATTCGACGTGCATCGGAACATGGGAAAGCATCGGGACGACATTCCCTATGTGGTGCTTGTCCAGTCGTCCTTGTATGACAGTTACCGTCGCCGGGTGGTTGTCCCCATGGTTCGAAAATCCACTCTCGGAAAAGTCAGCAATCTGGCGACTTAACCCTGCGTTCAAGACCGAAAAGAGTCAGGTGGTCCTGCATCCGCTCGAGATTGTCCCGGTTCCAAACGATCTACTCGGCGAGATGTGCAATCCCTGAGTTCGAGGGCAGTCGCATCATGGAGCCCTCGACGAGCTGCTGTCGGCCTGACTTGGGTCAGACGGACTGGTCGTCCGCGTTTGCTACATGACTGCCGGTGGTGCCGAAAATCCGGCCGGCCCTATCGGTTATTGAGAATTGCTAGATAGGGTCAGATCGCAGCGCCCTCCGCGTCGCCGGAGTCGATCGCAGGAGCCCGCAAGTCTAAAATTCAGGCCCGGCGAATCGCGTGATTCGCCCACAGCAGCAGCCCGAACAGCACCATCGCCCCGGCCTGGTGCGCCGCGCCCAGTGCCACCGGCACCTGCAGCAACAACGTGGCGATGCCGAGGCTCACCTGAACCGCAAGCCACAGCGTCAGCACTACGGCGGGCGTGCGCGCCTCCGGGTGCTCCTGCCAGATGCGCCATGAATACCAGGGAATCAGCCCCATCAGCGCCCAGGCGATCAGGCGGTGGTCGAACTGCACCAGCGCCATGTTGGTGAAGAAGTTCAGCCACCACGGATCGACCATGAAGCTTTCGGGCGGCAGGAAGTGGCCGTTCATCAGCGGGAAGGTGTTGTAGGCGAGTCCGGCGCGGATGCCGGCGACCAGCGCGCCCGACAGCACCATGACGAAGACCAGCGGCACCAGCCAGTTGCCGAGGCGCATCGTGAAAGTCGCCGTGTCGCCGGCGCCGACTTTCGCGGTGCGCGTTTGCAGCATGCCCAGCCCGGTCCAGAACATCAGGCCGAAGAGGATGAAGGCGAGGCCGAGGTGGGCGGCGAGGCGGTATTGCGAGACGCGCGGATCGTCCACCAGCCCGCTCTTGACCATGTACCAGCCCATCGCGCCCTGCAGGCCGCCGAGGATGAAGAAGCCGAACACCTTGGCCGCCAGCATGCCATGCAGCTTGCCGCGCAGCAGGAACCAGACGTAGGGGACGAAGAACACCACGCCGATCAATCGGCCGGACAGGCGATGCGCCCATTCCCACCAGAAGATGAACTGGAAGCCGTCCAGCGTCATGTCGTGGTTGCGCTTGATGAACTCCGGCGTCTGCTGGTACTTGGCGAAGAGTTCCAGCCAGTCGGCATGGGACAGCGGCGGCAGGGCGCCGATCAGCGGTTTCCATTCGACGATGGAAAGGCCGGAGTGCGTCAGGCGCGTCACGCCGCCCACCACCATGGTCACGAAGACCATGGCGCAGCAGGCGAACAGCCACCAGGCCACGGCGCGTTGCGAATTATTTTGCGTCATCGGTTTTCCAGTGTCCCGATTTGCCGCCCAGCTTTTCCAGCAGGCGTATGTCTTCGATCACCATGCCGCGGTCGGCGGCCTTGCACATGTCGTAAATGGTCAGCAGGCCGATCGATACCGCGGTCAGCGCTTCCATCTCGACGCCGGTGCGGCCGACGGTTTCCGCCGTCACCGCAAGCGCCACGCGATGGCGTTTTTCATCGAGTTCGAACTCGGCGGCGACGCGCGTCAGCGCCAGCGGGTGGCACAGCGGAATCAGGTCGGAAGTGCGCTTGCTGCCCTGGATCGCGGCGATGCGCGCGATGCCCAGCACGTCGCCCTTTTTCGCCGAGCCGGCCTTGATCAGGGCGAAGGTGGCGGGGGCCATGCTGATGTGTCCCTGCGCCCGCGCCACGCGCGTGGTTTCGGCCTTGGCGCCGACGTCGACCATGTGCGCCTGACCGGCCGCATCGAAGTGGGTGAGCGGCGCCGGGCTAGCCTTGGCGGGCGGTTTGCGGGGAGGTTTGGCGGGTGTTTTCATGAAATACCTTGTGACAACTCGCGTGCTGCGGAGCCGCTATCATAGCGGGATGAAATTGTATCCTTTTGCCACCGCGCTGGTCCTTGGGGTCGGCATCCTCGCGGCGCCGCCGCTGTCGGTGGCGGAGGGACTTCCCGACCTCGGCGAAGCGGCCCAGGCCGAGTTCTCGCCGGCGGTGGAACGCCGCACCGGCGAATCCATCATGCTCGAAGTCCGGCGCGATCCGGCCTGGCTCGGCGACCCCGAAATCAACGGCTACCTCAACCGCATCGGCAACCGCCTCGCCGCGCAGAGCGAGGACGCGCGCCAGGAGTTCGAGTTCTTCGTGCTGCGCGACTCGACCCTCAATGCCTTCGCCATGCCGGGCGGCTACATCGGCGTGCATACCGGGCTGATCCTCGCCGCCGCGTCGGAGTCCGAGCTGGCCGCGGTGCTGGCCCACGAAATCTCCCACGTCACCCAGCGCCACCTGGCGCGCCTGATCAACAAGTCGGGGCAGGGCCAGGTCACCAGCCTGCTGGCCCTGGCGGTGGCCATCCTCGCCGCGCGCAGCAGCCCCGACCTCGCGGTGGGCGCGGCGATGGCCGGGCAGGGCGCGGCGATCCAGAACCAGCTCAACTACTCGCGCGATTTCGAGCGCGAGGCCGATCGCGTCGGCCTCGGCCTGCTGGAGCGCTCCGGTTTCGACATTCGCGGCATGAGCGGCTTCTTCGAGCGCATGCAGAAATTCGGCCGCCTCTACGAGAACAACGCGCCGGGCTACCTGCGCACCCACCCGCTGACCACCGAGCGCCTGGCCGACATGGGCAATCGCATCCAGTCGCGGCCCTACAAGCAGGCCGCCGATTCGCTCGAATTCCAGCTGGTGCGCGCCAAGCTGCGCGTACAGGAAGGTGCGGCCCACGACGCCGTGACCGAGTTCGAATCGCGCCTGCGCGACCGCAACTTCGCCGGCGCCGAGGCCGCCGTGCGTTACGGGCTGGCGCAGGCCTTGTTGCGCGACGGCAAGGCGGCCGCGGCGGAACGCGAAGTGGGCGAATTGCGGCGGCTCAAGGCCGAATCGCCGATGATCGAGACGCTGGCCGCGCTACTGCGCCAGAAGCAGGGCGACGCGACAGGCGCTGCCGCCATCCTGCGCGCCGCCCAGCCGCGTTATCCGCAGGACCGCGCCATCGCCTACGCGCTGGTCGACTCGCTGCTCGAGGCGGGGCAGCCGCAGCAGGCAATCAAGGTCACCGAAGAGGACCTGCAGAACTACCCGTCGGATCCCCGCATGCACCTGCTGCAGGCGCGCACCTGGTCGATGCTCGGGCGCCGCCTGCAACAGCATCGCGCGCTGGCCGAGGCCTATGCCCTGCAGGGGCAACTGGCGCCGGCCGTGGAACAGCTGGAACTCGCGCAGAAGGCCGGCGACGGCAATTTCTACGAGCAGTCGCAGGTCGATTCGCGCCTGCGCGAAGTGAAGAAGCGCATGGCCGACGACGCGAAGCAGGCCAAGGACGCAAAAAAATAGGATCGCCATGACCGCCCCCAACTCCTCCGCGCGCAACGACCTGCGCGCCGTCGCCACGCCGCTGGTGCAAATCGCGAAGGAACCCTACTACCATGCCACCGGTGACGAACTGGAGGTGTTCGCCGCCGCTGCCGCGAGCGGCCTGCCGGTGATGCTCAAGGGCCCCACCGGCTGCGGCAAGACGCGCTTCGTCGAGCACATGGCCTGGCGCCTCAAGCGGCCGCTGGTGACCGTGGCCTGCCACGACGACCTGACCACCTCCGACCTGGTCGGACGCTACCTGATCGTCGGCGACGAAACCGTCTGGATGGACGGCCCGCTGACCGCGGCGGTGCGCGGCGGCGCGATCTGCTACCTCGACGAGATCGTCGAGGCGCGCAAGGACACCACGGTGGTGATCCATCCGCTGACCGATTCGCGCCGCGCCCTGCCGGTGGAAAAGCGCGGCGAGTACATCGAGGCGCCGCCGGATTTCATGCTGGTGATTTCCTACAACCCCGGCTACCAGAGCGTGCTCAAGGAAATGAAGCCGAGCACGCGGCAGCGCTTCGTCGCGCTGGATTTCGACTACCCGCAAGCCGAAGTCGAAGCCGGCATCGTCGCCCACGAAGGCGGCGTCGATGCCGACACCGCGACCAAGCTGGTCAGGCTCGGCACGCTGACCCGCAAGCTGAAGGGCGCCGGGCTCGACGAAGGCGCCGGCACGCGCCTGCTGGTCCATGCCGCGCAACTGATCGCGAAGGGCATGGCGCCGGTGACCGCCTGCACCGCCGCCATCGCCCGCCCGCTGGCCGACGAACCCGATACCCGCCACGCGCTGGACGACCTGATCGCCGCCGTCTTCTAGCCGCCATGAGCGAGCGCAAGCTTTTCGCCCACGAGCTCGAAGCCCGGCTCGACGAACTGCTGCTGCTTACCCTGCGCCAGCGTTCGGCGGCACTGCCGGCGGCGCAGCTCGAAGCCCTGCCGCGCCAGCAGCAGGAGCGCGTGCTGCACTGGGTCGGCATCGCGGCGCAGACCTCCACCGAGCTCGGCTGGGCCATCGCCCAGCGTGCCGGGACGCGCGCCGCCCAGCCCGGATTCGCGCTTGACGACTGGGCGCGTGCCGGGCTCGAAGCGCACGATGCCGGCGGCCTCGCCGCGGCGCAGGCCCGGCTCGACGAGTACGCGGCGGCGGCGCCGGATAGCGCCAGCGCCGCGCGCGGCGTCACCTTCGCCGCCGTCGAAGGCCGCCTCGCCGGATTCCTGCATGCGCTCGACGGGCGCCCCATGCAACTGCGCTGCGGGCCGAGGACCTGGACCGACGGCGAAACCCTGTGGCTGCCGGAATCCCTCGACCTCGCCGCCGATGCCGCCGGCAATCGCCGCCTGTATACCGTGATCGCCGCGCTGCTCTGGGCGCAGGCGCGCTTCGGCACCTTCAATGTCGACCCGGAACCGGAGCTGGTCCAGTGGGCCGACCGCGATACGGCGCTGGACTGGTTTTCCCTGTTCGAGGGCATGCGCCTCGAAGCCCGCCTGGCGCTCGACCTGCCCGGCCTCGCGCGCGACATGGCCGCCCTGCGCGGGCCGTGGCCGGCCGAACTGGCACCGGTTGCCGCCCGGCTTGCGCGACCGGAGGCGAGCGCGGCCGACAGTCTGGCCTGCATGGCCGAACTGAGAAGAGTCGGCGCTGGCGACACGGCGCATCCGCCCTACCGCACCACGCTCGATCCGTTGGCGGCGCGCCGCCTGCGCGCGGCGCGCATCGCGCGCGATGCGGGGACGCTGCGCCGCGCGCTCAACATCATGCGTGCGATCGACCCGCACTCGCGCGGCGGCGCCAGCGACAGCGAGTATCCGCCGCTCGCGGCCGACGGCGATTCGGTGCCGGCCGAGCTGCAATCCGGCGACCTGCAGGGCCTGCCGCCCGATGCCCGGGCCGCCGCGCAGTCGCTGGCGCAGGACCTCGACGGCATCCCGCCGGAACTCCTGCGCCCGGCCGGACCCGGCGCCTGGCGCCCCGAGGACCGCGATGAGGGCGACGGCGCGGTCGCCGCCGCCAGCGGCGAGCCCGACGCGCTCTATGACGAGTGGGATTACCGGCGCGGCGCCTGGCGGCGCGACTGGTGCCATCTCTACGAATCCGAGGACCGGCCGGGGAACACGCCTGGGTCGATGAGGTGCGCGTTCGCCACGCGCACCTGATCCGCAGCATCCGCCGCCGTTTCGAGGCCCTGCGCGGCGAGGACAAGCCGCAGCGGCGCCAGCTCGACGGCGAGGAAATCGACCTCGACGCCCAGGTCGAGGCGCGCGCCGACCGCATGGGCGGCAGCGAACCCTCGCCGCGCCTGTTCATCCATCGCCGCCGCGTCGAGCGCTCGCTGGCGGTGATGTTCATGGTGGACATGAGCGGTTCGACCAAGGGCTGGGTCAACGACGCCGAGCGCGAATCGCTGGTGCTGCTGTGCGAGGCGATCGAAGCGCTGGGCGACAGCTACGCCATCTACGGCTTTTCCGGCTGGACCCGCACGCATTGCGACATCTACCGCATCAAGCGCTTCGGCGACCGCTACGACGCGGCGACGCGGCAGCGCATCGCCGGCATCGAGGCGCGCGACTACACGCGCATGGGCGTCGCCGTGCGCCACCTGTCCGGCCTGCTGCAGCGGCAGAACGCCCGCCACAAGCTGCTGGTGACGCTGTCCGATGGCCGCCCCGACGACCACGGCGACGAATACCGCGGCCGCTACGGCATCGAGGACACCCGCCGCGCCCTGCTCGAAGCGCGCGAGAAAGGCATCCGCAGCTACTGCGTCACCATCGACCGCCACGGCGCCGACTACCTGCCGCAGCTTTATGGCCCCGCGCATTACACGGTGATCGACGACGCGAAGAAGCTGCCGGCACGGATCGCCGACATTTACCGCAAACTGACGGCCTGAGCCGGACCCACGACAGGAGGAAGCGATGAGCGAAGTTTCAGGCGAATTTTCCAACCGGGTGGCGCTGGTCACCGGTTCCTCCAGCGGCATCGGCGAGGCCATCGCGCGGCGGCTGTCGGCGCTCGGCGCCTCGGTGGTGATCAATTCCGCGACTTCGGTCGAGGCCGGCACCCGCATCGCCGCCGAACTGGGCAAGGACGCGCTCTACGTGCAGGCCGACATCGCCGACAAGGCGGCCGGCGAGCGCTTGCTGGCGGCCACCCTGGCGCGCTTCGGCCGGCTCGACATCCTGGTGAACAACGCCGGCTGGACCACGGTCGTGCCGCACCAGGACCTGGATGCGCTGACCGACGAGATATTCAAGAAGACCTTCGACGTCAACGTCACCGGCACCTGGTGGCTGACCAAGGCGGCGATGCCGCACCTGATGCGGAGCGACGACGGCAACGTCATCAACATCACCTCGATCGCCGGCGTGCGCCCGGTCGGCAGTTCGATCGCCTATTCGATGGCCAAGGCCGCGCTGAACCAGATGACGCGGCTGCTGGCCAAGTCCTGCGGCCCGGTGCGGGTCAATGCCGTCGCCCCGGGGCTGGTCGAAACGCCATGGACGCGGGACTGGCAGGCGCAGCACGAGGCGGTCAAGGCGCGCGCGCCGCTGAAGCGCTCGGCAACGCCGGAGGACTGCGTCGAGGCGGCGCTGGGCCTGCTGCGCAGCCGCTATGCCACCGGCCACGTCTTCGTGGTCGACGGCGGCCTCACGCTGACGATGTAGCGTTGCCATGACCCAAAAAATTGCCGTGTCACGAGCGCCGACTTTTGAACCTCAATCGCCGTGGAACCGGCAGCGCCGCCTGCTGCTGCTTTCGCCGCTGCTTGTCCTGCCGGCGGCGCGCGCCGCTACGAACCTGGTGGCGACACCGAGCCAGATGCTCGGCCCCTTCTACCCCTTGCGGCCCGACGCCGCGGCCGGCAATGACCTGACCACCGTGGACGGCAAGGGCCGCGCGCAGGGCCGGGCCTTGCGCATCGTCGGCCGCGTGACGGACACCACGGGGCGCGCGCTGCCCGGGTTGCTGGTCGAAATCTGGCAGACCAACGCCCACGGCCGCTACCACCACCCGCATGACGACAGCGCGGCGCCGCTGGACCCGAATTTTCGCGGCTATGGCCGCGCCACCACGGGCATCGACGGCGCCTACCGCTTTGCCACGATCATGCCAGTGGCCTATCCGGGGCGCACGCCGCACGTGCATTCCCGGCTTAGTCGCGGCGAGCGCGAACTGCTGGTGACGCAGATGTACCTGCCGGATGCCGCTGCCGCCAACGCGCGTGACGGCCTGTTCATGTCGCTGCGGGAGGCCGCCCGGCGGCGCCTGGTCGGTGCGCCCGAAAGCGGGGCGGCGGACACGCTGCGCTTCGACATCGTGCTGGAGTGAGCGCGGCGGATGCGGCAGGCAATGCTTTCACGATGCATCGTTCAACAACGGGAGAAAATCATGGTCAAGAAACTCAAGCCGGCGTCCTGCCTTGCAACATTCGCCGTGCTGGCGGGACTTTTCAGCGCCGGCGCGTGGGCCGACAAGCCCGATTGGGCGGGGCAGAACAAGGCATCCAAGGCCGCCAAGGGCAACGGTCACGGCAAGCAAAAGTCCGATGGCGAACATCGCTTCAATGACGACAGCCGGCGCCTGGTCAGTGACTACTACGGCTCGCGCGTTCGCGCCGGCAAGTGTCCGCCGGGACTGGCCAAGAAGAACAACGGCTGCCTGCCGCCGGGCCAGGCCAAGAAATGGGCGATGGGCCAGCCGGTGCCGCGCGACCTGCGCTTCTACGACCTGCCGAAGGAACTCCGCACACGCCTGCCACCGCCACCGCCGGAGCATCGCTACGTGCGCATTGCCGGCGACATCCTGCTGATCGCCATCGGCACACGCATGGTGGTCGATGCCATCGAGGATATCGGCAAGGCCAGGTGACATGGCCGGCGCGCGGGGTTGCCCGCGCGAAATCGACGAGCGTTGCAGCAAGGTGAACGACCTGCCCTTCGATCCGGGTACAGCCCCGCGACCCGCGTCCGTTCGTAGCCGTCGAGCGCCGTCAGCACGCAGGCAGCGTGCGCTGCAGCGGCAAGGGATGGCGGGGGCTGCTCAGCCCTCCTGCAGCTCCTTGAGCTGCGGCAGCAGGAAGCTGCCGGACGGGTTGAGGTGCTCGTCGCGGTGCAGCTGCGCCATTTTCGCCGCCATGCGCTCGCCGCTTTCGGTGAGATGCACCTCGACCGCGCGCCGGTCGTCCTGGCCCTGGCGGCGTTCGACCCAGCCCAGCTTCTCGCAGCGCGAGATCAGCGCCACGGTGCCGTGGTGCTGCGCCTGCAGGCGTTCCGCGAGTTCGCCGACCGTCGCCCAGTGGCGCCCGGGAAACCCCTTGAGGTGCAGCAGCAGCAGGTATTGCAGCGGCGTGATGCCGTTCTTGCGCGTCACGCGCTCGGAAAAGCGCAGGAAGCGGCGCAGCCGGTAGCGAAACTCGGAGAGGGTTTCGAATTCCTTCTTGGTCATCGCTTTCTTGGCCATGGGCGGGATTTCCGGTGGGCGACGGGCCAAATCTATCATAGTGTGCTTGTATCACGGCATGATGTATCATGGCGCCGGCTTCTCTCTGGCAACTCGAGGACACGGAGGTGAACATGAACCTGAACATGGACGCGAGCGAAGACCTGCCGCCCGTCGACGACGAGGGCTACCTGGTCAATCCGGCCGACTGGGACGAACGCCTGGCGCAGGTGCTGGCGTCGCAGGAAAACATCGACCTTGGCGATGCCCACTGGGTTGCGATCCACTTCATGCGCGACTTCTACCAGGAACACCAGGTGATCCCCGACGTGCGTTTCGTCACCCGCCACCTGGCCGAGCACTACGGCGTGCCGGCGCGCAACCTGGTGTTCGAACTGTTTCCCTACGGCTACGTGAAACAGGCCTGCCGCATCGCCGGCATGCGCCGGCCGCGAGGCTGGAGCACGGGATGATCCCTTGTAGATACTATTGTGGTCGTCAAGCGCCGGGCGAAGCCGGATCAAACGGTATGCCAAACTTGGGGACGCCGAAGGCGACATGAAGCAGCTTTCACATCATGGCCCCATGCTGCGCACTCTTATCGACGATTCCTCTGCCAGGCTTGTCGTCCAGAAGCGACAAACCCCGCAATGCGGGGTTTGCCTGGATTGGCCGCTGTCTACCGGCCAGGCTGCCTGCCTGGCCCGGATGCCCATTACGCCGCCTTGCGCGCCATGCGTTCCGCGCCGTAGCGCCAGAGCATCTTCGCCGGCGGAACCAGCAGCAGGAAGACCCCGCCGGGTAACACCAGGACGGCCAGGAGCAGGACTTTGACGTGGGGCTTCATGTCGATACGCGCTAATCAGGTTCTGAGTTCGCCGGAAAACGCTATTGGTTGCCGCCAGCATATGGAGTTGCGCGCGGCCCGGCAATAGTCCGAAAGGGCCAAGGAGAGGGGATTTCGGCCCATTCACCGGGTTCGCCGCGGACTATTTGCGCGGCGGTGCCAACTAATTCCGCAGTCACGGAAACCGCCGCCGGGCGATGCGCCGCGCATGAAAAGACGGCCCTCGCCGTATCGCCGGCGCCGACTCTTGTTTTCGCCTTCGCCATCAGCCGCCGCTGAGCGCCTGGACGATGAGCAGTTCGTCATTGGGGGCCAGCGCCTGCCCAAGGTCGCGCGCCTGCGTACCGGCGACGAAGAAGCGGATGTGCGGGCGGATGCGGTTCTGTTCGTCGATCATGCGGAAACGGATGCCGGGGTAGATCCGGTCGAGGTCGGCGAGCACCTCGGCCAGCGTCGCGCCGCTGGCCTCGACCCAGCCGTTTTCCGTGTAGGAGCGCAGCGCGCTGGGGATCAGCACTTTCATCCGGAATTTCTAGGCGATTTCCGCCGCCTCGACCGCATAGATTTCCGGCAGGTGGCGCGCGATGCAATCCCAGTTGCGGCCTTCGTCGCTGCTGGCCCCCAGAGCTCGCCGCTGGTAGTGCCGAAGTAGAGGCCGACCGGATCCTGTGCGTCGGCCGTCATGGCCTGGCGCTTCACGGTCCACCAGGCCTCGCCGGGCGGCAGGCCGGCATCGAGCCGCTGCCAGGTTTCGCCGCCGTCGCGCGTCGCATACACCGCCGGCTTGCCGCCGGGGCTGGTGCGCGGCCAGACCGTGCTGCCGTCCATCGGCAAGACCCAGGCGGTATCGGCATCGCGCGGATGCACTACCAGCGGAAAGCCGATGTCGCCGACCTCGGCCGGCATGCCGCGGCCGATGCGCTGCCAGGTGGTGGCGGGGCGGTCGAGGCGGTAGATGCCGCAGTGGTTCTGCTGGTAGAGGCGGTCGGGCCGGCCGGGTGCCATGCGCAGGCAATGCGGGTCGTGGAAGCTCACATTGCCGCGGTCGAAGCCTTCGACCACGTCCAGGCCGTCGATCAGCGGGTGGAAGCTCCTGCCGCCGTCGGTCGATTCATGCACGCCGCCGCCCGACATGGCGAAGTAGAGGTGGGCCGGGTCGCGCGGATCGACGATGATCGAATGCAGCTTCGGTCCGTCGGGCGTGCCGTCCTGCGCGGTGCCCATCCATTCGCGGTAGTGCGCGTCGTCGTTCACGCAGGAGAAGGGCGCCCAGGTCACGCCGCCGTCCTCGGAGCGGAACAGGCCCTGCGGCGACGTGCCGGCGTACCAGACCCCCGGTTCGTTGGCGTGTGCCGGCGTCAGCCAGAACGTGTGGTCGACGGCGCGGCCCGTTTCGCCGGGCTTCGCGGCGGCGAAAGCCGGCGGCTTGACGGCTTCCTGCCAGTTGCGGCCGAGGTCGGTGGAGCGAAAGATGGTCGGCCCGAGATGGCCGGTTTTCGCCGCCGCGAGTAGCGTCCGCCCGTCGCGCGGATCGAGCCGTACGTGACTGATGACGTGGCCGAGGAAATGCGGGCCGTCGACGCGCCAACTGCCGCGTGCCGCATCGCCGTGGTAGAGCCACGCGCCCTTGCGGGTCGCCACCAGCAGGACCACGCGCCGCGCCGCGGCCGCCGTCGTCTGCGCAGTTGCCTGCGCGTTTGTCTGCGAGATTGCCTGATTGGTATCGAGCGCCATGAGCTGCCTCCGTCGTCAATGCCGGACTCGAATCGTACGCCGCCACCCGCGGTCATTTCAACGCCGGCAGCCTTCTTCGCCGTGCGCGCCCGCCACCCGGTCGGCGTACACTTCCCGGCAAGTCGTCAGGTGGACGTCGTTTGCCGAGGAGATCGCAATGCACCATGCCGCTCACGATTCCCGTCGCCGTGCCCTGCTTGCCGCCGCCCTGGGGGCCGCGGCGTGGTCCGCGCTGCCCCGCCTTGCCTGTGCCCAGGCGGCGAGCCTGAAGATCGGCATCATCGGCACCGGCCGCATCGGCGGCGCGCTGGCGGAACACTGGGCCAAGGCCGGGCATCAGCTGATGGTCTCCTCGCGCCACCCCGAGCAGTTGCAGCCGCTGGCCGACCGCCTCGGCCCGCGCGTGCGCGTCGGCACGCCGGCGGAGGCGGCGGCCTTCGGCGAGGTGCTGCTGATTTCGGTGCCTTATGGCGCGCTGCCGCAGGTCGGGCGCGACTACGCGGCGCAACTGCGCGGCAAGGTCGTGCTCGAAACCGGCAATCCGTTTCCGGGTCGCGACGGCGCCATGGCCGACGCGGCACGCGCCAAGGGCACCGGCGCCGCTTCCGCGGAATCCCTGCCAGGCGTGCGCCTGGTCCGCGCCTTCACATGCGTGCCGCATACAGCCGTGCAGGGCGAGGCGCATCGCAGCGGCGAACGCATCGGCGTGCCGCTGGCGGCGGACGACGCGGCGGCTCTGGCGCTGGCCGAGCGCCTGGTGCGCGACGCCGGCTTCGACCCGGTGGCGGTCGGCGGCCTGGCACGGGCGAAGGATTTCGACGTCGGCACGGCGGTGTTCGGCCGCGCCATGACGGCGCGCGAGTTGCGACTGGCCCTGGGCCTGACACGCTGAGGGGACGGCCATGACAAGCAAGCCATCCGCCTCGCGTCGCGAACTCCTCAAGGCCGGCCTCGCCGTCGCTGCCGCGACGCTGGCACCGCGCGCGGCACTGGCACAGGCGCCGCTGCTGACGCGGCCGGTGCCCGCCACGGGTGTGCGGCTGCCGATCGTCGGCATCGGCACCAACCGCTTTCGCAGCGGCGACGCGGCCTGGACCGCGCGGCTGCGCGACACGCTGGCGGCCTTCGTCCGCCTCGGCGGCAAGGTGGTCGACACCGCGCCGTCCTATGGCGATTCCGAACAGGCGATCGGCGCCATCCTCGCCGGCAGCGGCCTGCGCGACCGGCTCTTTCTCGCCACCAAGCTCGATCGCGACGGCGTGATCGAGGGGCGCCAGCGCCTGGAGGCCTCGTTCGCGGCACTGGGCACCAGGCGCCTCGACCTGGTCCAGCTGCACAACCTGCGCGGCGCCGGCACGCTGCTGCCGCTGTTGCGCGAGCAGCAGGCCGCCGGCCGCATCGGCCACATCGGCATCACCAGTTCCAGCGACAGCCAGTACGTCGAGATGGAAGCCATCATGCGCAGGGAAAAGCTCGATTTCATCCAGGTGGACTATGCTGTCGGCAATCGCGGCGCCGGCGAACGCCTGCTGCCGCTGGCCGCGGAGCGCGGCATGGCGGTGCTGGTCAACCTGCCCTTCGGCCGCGGCGCGCAGTTTCGCGCCGTCGGCGGCCGGCCGCTGCCCGGCTGGGCGGCCGAGATCGACTGCAGCTCCTGGGCGCAGGTCTTCCTCAAGTACGTGGTTTCGCATCCGGCGGTGACCTGCGCGATCCCCGGCAGCACCCAGGCCGTGCACGTCGAGGACAACCTCGGCGCCGCCCGCGGCCGCTTGCCGGACGCGGCGCTGCGACATTCCATCGAGCGCTTTTTCGACGCCATCACCGACAGCTGAGCGTGTTCGCCAAACTCTTCGGCAAGCTCGTTCCGCTGCGCCCGGGCGAGGCGGCGCCGGTGCTGCTCGCCACCGCCTATGGCTTCTGCATCCTGTTCGCCTTCTACCTGCTGCGGCCGGTGAGGGACGAGATCGGAGCCGCCGACCGCGGCAATTTGCAACTCTTGTGGACCGCCGTGTTCCTCGTCATGCTGCTGGCGGTACCGTTGTATTCGGTCGCCGTGGCGCGGCTGCGACGCGGCGCATTCATTGTTCTCGCCAACCGCTTCTTCGCCGCCAACCTGATCGCCTTCTACGCCGCGCTGGTGCTGCTGCCGGACTCGGCGCGGACCTGGATCGACCGCGCCTTCTATGTCTGGCTAAGCGTCTTCGCGTTGTTCGTGGTCACCGTGTTCTGGGGCCTGGTGGTCGACCTGTTCCGCGACGAGCAGGGCCGGCGCCTGTTCGGCTTCATCACCGTCGGCTCCTCGCTGGGCGGCATCGCCGGCTCGTCAGCCACGGCGTTGCTGGCGGCGCATGTGCCGGTGTTCCTGCTGCTGCTGCTGGCGGTGCTGCCGCTCGAAGCCGCCTGCTGGCTGGCCCGCGCGCTCGACCGCCGCGCCGTGGCGGCGCCCGGGGACGCAACCGCGACGCTGAACCGCGAGCCCGACGCGACCATCGGCGGCAACGCCTGGAGCGGCATCGTCGCGGTGTTCCGCTCGCCGGCGCTGCGCGGCATCGCGCTGTGGATCCTGCTGATGACCTTCGCCTCGACCATGCTCTACTTCATCCAGTCGCACCTGGTCGGCGAGGCCATCACCGACCGCGCGCTGCGCCGCGCCTTCCTGGCGCGCATCGACCTGGCGGTGAATGTCGTCACCATCCTGACCCAGGCCTTTCTCACCGCGCGCATCCTGCAGCGCATCGGCGTCGGCCTCACTCTGGCGGTGCTGCCGGCGGTGGCGGCGCTCGGCTTCGTCGCGCTAGGCATGGCGCCGACCGCGCTGGCGCTTTCCGCATTGCTGGTGATTCGCGTGCTCTACGACAGCAGCCGTCACGCGCTGGCCAAGCCGGCGCGCGAGGTACTGTTCACCCGGGTCGAGCGCGAGCAGCGCTACAAGTCCAAGGCCTTCATCGATGCCGCCGTGTACCGCGGCGGCGACCTGCTCAGCGGCTGGATCTACGTCGGCCTCGCCGCCCTGGGCATGACCGTCGGCGCCATCGCGCTGGCCGCCGCCCCGGTGGCGGTGGCCTGGGCCGTGCTGGGGCGGCGCCTGGGGCGGGAGGAGGCTGAGGGAAGTGGCTGAATCGTGGTTCGCCGTCTCGCCAGCGCCGACTCTTCAAATCACGGCGCCGGCTGGCTCCGTCGGTGTCGCCAGAACATGCCCATCAGCGGCTTGACGCTGGTGCCGTGGGCGAGGATCGACAGCGAACCGACAACCAGCGCGAACTGGATCAGCTCCAGCGCCACCGCGCGCCAGCTTCAGGAATCGTGACACGGTGCCGCCGCGCCCAGGATCAGCGTCATTTCGGAGAGCCGCTCCGCGCGCTGACCGGTGCCGTCCATGCACCTGGACCGACGCTGCCGCGCGTCGGTCTGATCACCGACACGACCGTTGCGCCAATGCAGGCGAATGAACATGAATGAAAAAATCAGCTCTGACCGGACGGCATGTCGGAAACGGCTTATGGCCCAAAACCCTGCACAAATTGCGCTGGATCAATTTGTCACACTTTATAAGTAGTAGCCTATCGCAAAATGCATAAAAAATGCATAGTGCAAGCATTGTTGGGCGACGCGGAATGATGGAAGACTGGAGAATTCAATGGTTATCACCAGACTACCCTGATCAAATTTCTGCCGCTGTTCCTGTTGTTCCTCGCAGTGATCGGCGGCGGCAGTTATTATTACGCGAATGCCGAGATCCGCCATGAAGTCGAGCAAGTCAAGGCCAGGGACCGCGAGCTGGTGCAGGTCACTGCCGAGGGCCTGCATCATGGGTTGCTCGACATGGCTTTCGATGTCGACTACCTGCTGCACCTCCCTCGCCTGCGCGAATCGCTGTCCCAGCCGACGCCAGGAAATCTCGCGCGCGTGGCCGAATATTTCGTCGCCTATGCCGAGGCCCACCGCAATATCGACCAGATCCGCTGGATCGACGCCAAGGGCAAGGAGCGCGTGCGCGTCGATTACGTCGCTAACCGCGGCGTGGTCGTGCCCGAGGCATCACTGCAGGACAAGGCGACGCGCGACTATTTCATCGACACCATGGCGCTGCCGGCCGGGAGTCTCTATGTTTCGCCGTTCGACCTTGATATCGAGCACGGCAACCAAGAAAAGTCCCCCAAGCCGGTTATCCGCTTCGCTTCGCCGATCCGCGACGCGCGTCACGATCGCCACGGCATTGTTGTCGTCAACTTTATCGGCCGCCAGTTGCTCGACCGCGTCCGTCCCAGTGTCGGCAGTGTCGGCGCGCGCCCGCAACTGCTCAATCGCCAGGGCTTCTGGATGGTCGGCCCAAATCCTGCCGATGAGTGGGGCTTCGACATAGACCGGCCAGATGCGCGGCTGGGCGTGCGGTTTCCGGCCGCCTGGGCAGCCATCGCCGCCCAGGCCGAAGGACAGGTCGTGCTTGATAGCGGCCTGTGGTCGTGGAAAAGCATCGCCGTCATCGACGAAATCCGCAAGCTGGTCAATGCCGGGAACACGCCGGGTTTTGACGTGCAGGGAAATGCGAACTATTCCTGGCACACCGTCGTCACCACGCCGGCGGCCCGACTGCGGGCCATCGAGCAGCGCATTTGGCTGGGAATGAGCCCGATCATCTTCTTCGCGATCCTCGTCGCCGCGCTCGTGAGCTACTGGATCATGCGCTCTCAGCGGCATGTGGAAATTCTCAATACACAGCTCGCGGATCGCGCCGAGGCCGCCGGAGGCGGCCGCGCAAGCAAAGGCCAACTTCCTCGCCAACATGAGCCACGAGATCCGCACGCCGATGAACGCGATTCTCGGGCTCGCCTACCTGCTTGAAAAGCGCTCGCTGCCACGCGACGCCCACGAGATGATCAGGAAGATCCGCACCGCGGGCCGCTCGCTGCAGGGCATCATCAACGACATCCTCGACTTCTCCAAGATCGAATCCGGCAAGCTCGAGCTCGAAAATGCGCCTTTCCAGCTTGGCGACGTGCTCGAGAACATCGCTACCATCATGTCCGCCAATGCCGGCGACAAGACCATTGAACTGCTCATTGGCCCGCCGCCCCAAGGCGCCCTGCAACTGCGCGGCGATGCGTTACGCATCGAGCAGATTCTCATCAACCTCACCGGCAACGCTATCAAGTTCACCGACCACGGCCATGTGCATCTCGCCATCCGGCGCTTGCCCGATGTCGGGCAGCGCGTCGTGTTGCGCTTCGCCGTCGAGGATAGCGGCATTGGCATCACGCCGGCCATGCAACAGGAACTCTTCAAGCCCTTCTCGCAGGCCGACGCCTCGACCACGAGGCGTTACGGCGGCACCGGCCTCGGCCTGGCGATCAGCCGCCGGCTCGTGGCGCTGATGGGCGGCGAGATCGGCGTCAACAGCGTGCCGGGCAAGGGCAGCGAATTCTGGTTCACCGTGGCCTTCGATCCGATGCTGGACGAGGAACTGTCGGTGCCGGAACTGGCCCACCTCAACGTGGTGATCGCCGACGACAACCCGGTCGCCCTCGAGGTCATGGAAAGCATCGCCTCCGCGCGCGGCTGGCACGTGACGGCCGTCGACTCGGGCGCCGCGGCGCTTGACGCCATCCGGGCAATGCAGCGGGAGGGCATGCCCTGCGACGTGGCGGTGCTCGACTGGAAGATGCCGGAAGTGGATGGCCTCGC
>JADJUP010000018.1 GCA_016716965.1 Sulfuritalea sp.
CGACAACTGCCGCAATCGCATACTTGTACATGGTGCGTCTCCTTCTCCGATCTATGGTTTCCGATGCGCTGAGCCGCGTCCGGGTCTTCGCGATCTGTCGTCGCTGCAGTCCGGACGCGTTCGTGCGGATCAGCGCTTGTAAATGCCGGCGCAGATGGCGTAGTCGCCCGACTTCTCGCAATACGAGGCCTTGGGCAGCACCTTCTTGGTCGCGGGGTCGGTGAACTTGTAGTCGGTCCAGCCCTTGCCCTTGGTCTTGGCACCCTCGACCATCAGCGCGGTAAAGGCCACGCCGTCAGGGTCCTTGGCCGACATCATGTCCTTGCCGACCAGCTTGGCATTGGTGCCGTGGGCGACGACCTTGCCGGTGAAATCCAGCACCACGATATAAACGTCGCGATCCACCCAGGCCGGCGTGCCGAAGTCGGCGAAGGCCTTGTCCTTGCCTGCCGC
This sequence comes from Sulfuritalea sp., assembly GCA_016716965.1. Classification (GTDB taxonomy): domain Bacteria; phylum Pseudomonadota; class Gammaproteobacteria; order Burkholderiales; family Rhodocyclaceae; genus Sulfuritalea. The sequence continues at coordinate 454 of JADJUP010000018.1, forward strand.
GGTGAAATGCTTCACTGCCTTCTGCACCATGGCTTCGGCATCCTTGGCGACGCCGTAATCCGCCGCGGCGAAAGCATTGGCGCAAAGCGCGAGTCCGATTACCGCAGTACCGATCAATTTCTTCATCTGTGTTGCTCCTCGTTGTGTTGCTGCATGGTGTGGCCCGATGCGTATCCGGGCCGCTTTCAAAAATTCAATTCGTTGCTTCGCCCTGTCCGACGGTCGCCAGGGTGGCGATTTCATCAACCGAGAGGACCTTCTTGATGTCGAGCATGATCACGAACTTGCCGCCGATCTTGCCCATGCCGGCGATGAAGTCGGCGCGGATGCGGGCGCCGAAGCTCGGCGCCGGTTCGATGTCGGCGGAAGACACTTCGAGCACCTCGGATACGGCATCGACCACGATGCCGATATCGTGATGCTCGTCCTCGGTCACCAGCTCGATGATCACGATGCAGGTACGGCGCGACTGCTCGCTGGGGGCGCCGCCGAAGCGGGCCGCCAGGTCGATCACCGGCACCACCGCGCCGCGCAGGTTGATCACGCCGCGGATGAAGGCCGGCATCATCGGAATTTCCGTGAGCTGGCCGTACTCGATGATCTCCTTGACGTTGAGGATGCCCACCGCGTACATCTCGCCGGAAAGCAGGAAGGTCAGGTACTGCTGGATGTCCGGTGCATTGAGCAGCACCGGCGGTTTCCGCCGGCACGGACCGCAGCAGCACTGGCTTGTTGGACGACGTTTGCCATGGTCTTCTCCTGTATCGGACTCAGAAGCGCTCGAAGTCGCCTTCGACCGCGGCCACCGGCGCATTGCGTGCCGCGCGCGGGGCCGGCGCGGGTGCGGCTGCGGCCGGACGGGCACGCTTTGCCGTAGCGCCAGCGCCGACTCTTGAACTGCCCTGCTCGATCTTGAAGAACTCCATCAGTTCCTGGAGCTGGGCGGCCTGGCCACCCATTTCCTCGGCCGTCGCGGCCAGTTCCTCGGAGGAGGAGGCGTTCTGCTGCGTGGCCTTGTTCAGTTGCCCCATGGCGCCGTTGATCTGGCCCACGCCGGCACTCTGTTCCTGGCTGGCGGCGGCGATTTCCTGAACGAGGTCGGAGGTCTTCTTGATGCTGGGCACCATCTCGTCGAGCAGCTTGCCGGCCTGTTCGGCCATCTTCACGCTGGACCCGGCCAGTTGCCCGATCTCCTGCGCGGCGACCTGGCTGCGTTCGGCCAGCTTGCGCACTTCGGCGGCGACCACCGCGAAGCCCTTGCCGTGCTCGCCGGCGCGCGCCGCTTCGATCGCGGCATTCAGGGCCAGCAGGTTGGTCTGGTAGGCGATGTCGTCGATGATGCCGATCTTGCCGGCGATGGACTTCATGGCTTCGACCGTGTCGCGCACGGCGCTGCCGCCCTGTTCGGCTTCTGACGAGGACTTGGTGGCCATGTTGTCGGTGACGCGGGCGTTCTCGGTGTTCTGGGTGATGCTGGCGGTCATCTGCTCGATGCTGGCGGTGGTTTCTTCGACCGAGGCTGCCTGCTCGCTGGAGGACTGCGACAGGGACTGCGCGGTGGCCGAGACCTGGCCGGCGGCGTTGGAGAGGTTGTCGGCGGCGCCCTTGACCTCGCCGATGATCTGGTTCAGCTTGGCGATCAGGCCTTGCTGCGCGGAGAGCATCTGGCCGATTTCGTCCTTGCTGATGTTGTCGATACTGACCGTCAGGTCGCCGTCGGACAGGCGCTGGGTCACCGCCAGCGCTTCGCCTACCGGCTTGGTGATGCTGCGCGTGATGAACCAGGCGAAGGCGATCGCGAACAGCACCGACACGGATGAGATGACCAGAATCAGCATTTGAGTCTGATCACCGAGTGCGTCGGCTTCTTTGCCGGCGGTTTCCATGAGCTTGTCCTGGAAGTCGATCAGGGCACGGATCGCACCGAGATAGGCTTCATTGACCGGACGCATGTCGCCAAACAGGAGCTTCATCGCGGCATCGCGCTCACCGCCCTTGACCATGTCGAGGAATTTTTCGAGCGTCGCGACATAGGCGGCTCGCGTCTCGTTCATCTTCGCCAGCAGCCTCTTGCCTTCGTCCGAGGTGATCTTCTTTTCCAGGCTGTTGATGTTGTCGGTGATGATCTTGCGCTGTTCGGTCATGCGCGCCAACTGCTTCTGGGTTTCAGCTGGATCGGTGATCAGCAACAAGTTGCGATTGATCTGCGCCACGCCGTTCATGGCACGAACCACGTCGATCGCTTCGATGGTCTTGGGGTACTTGTCGAGCACCATGTTCTCGACTTCGCCGGTCAATGCAACCACCCGCGTATACGAAAGCGTTGCAAGAGCGAGAAAAAGCGCCACCAGCATGCCGAAGCCTATGCCGAGGCGGACACCTATTTTCATATTGTTCAACATGTTATTGACTCCCTTTTTTGATGTTGCATTGCGTGGTTGGTACAACGGGTGCTACGGACGCCTGTCGGTCGTGTGGTGGCAATGCCGGCATTGATGTGCAGTTGGCTCATGACCAGATGTGCTCCAGGCCGGAGGTCCCGACGCTGGCGCCTTTGGTCGCCGCGACGCGGTTGACGCTTGTCATGGATGGCCGGCTGCTTGTTGCGCATCGGAATCTCGCGCGGATTCAGTCGCGTGGCGCCGTGCAGGAACGGCAGGATGCGGCAGTCATGCCGTCGCCCCATGCGATTCGATGCGGCGTACGCCATGGCTGGAGTGAGCCTGTTGTTCCTCGGCTGCCGCGCACTGGCTGACCAGCGCCTGCACGTCGAGGATCAGCGCCACTTCGCCGGTGCCGAGGATGGTCGAGCCGCCGATGCCGCGCATGTTGCGGAACAGCGTGCCCAGCGGCTTGATCACGGTCTGGAATTCGCCGAGCAACTGGTCGACCACGATGCCGGCCTTCTGCCCGGCGTACTGCACCACCACGATGTTCTCGCGCGCCGGCTGCTTGCCCGGCACTTCGAACAGTTCGCGCAGGCGCACGAAGGGCAGCACCTCGCCGCGCAGGTTGATGTAGTCGCGTTCGACGCTGGTGTCGGCCAGTTCGATGCATTCCACGACCATGTCGAGCGGGATCACGTAGGACGCCTTGCCGACGCCGGTGAGGAAGCCGTCGATGATGGCCAGGGTCAGCGGCAGGCGGATGGTGAAGCGCGATCCGGCACCCATTTCGGTCTTGACGTCGACGCTGCCGCGCAGGGCGGCGATGTTCTTGCGCACCACGTCCATGCCGACGCCGCGGCCGGACAGGTTGGTGACCTTCTCGACGGTGGAGAAGCCGGCCTCGAAGATGAGGTTGACGACTTCCTGGTCGGACAGGGTATCGCCTTCCTGGATGATGCCCTTTTCGATGGCCTTGGCCTGGATGCGGTCCTTGTTGAGGCCGCCGCCGTCGTCCACCACTTCGATCACGATGCTGCCCGAGTCGTGGAAGGCATTGAGTTCGACGCGGCCGGCGGTCGGCTTGCCGGCGGCGGCGCGCGCGGCGGGCGATTCGATGCCGTGGTCCATGGCATTTCTGACCAGGTGCATCAGCGGGTCGCCGATCTTTTCGACCACCGACTTGTCGAGTTCGGTTTCGGCGCCGTTGATGACGAGTTCGATTTCCTTGCTCAGCTCCCTCGATACGTCGCGGGCGACGCGGTGGAAGCGGTTGAAGGTCTCGCCGATCTGCACCATGCGCAGTTGCAGCGCGGAGTCGCGAATGCTTTCGACCAGGCGCGAGAGCACCGAGGTGGCTTCGGCCAGGCTGGCTTCGCCGCTCTTCTTCGCCAGCAGGTTGGCCGACGCGCCGGCGATCACCAGTTCGCCGACCAGGTCGATGAGCTGGTCGAGCTTGTCGGCATGGACGCGGATCAGGCTGGATTCGGCGGCCTTCTTTTCCGAGACGGCCTTCTGTTTGGTGGCCGCCGCCTCGACCAGTTCCGGCTGCACGCTTTGCTGCTGGATCAGGATGTTGCCCAGTTGCGGTGCGGCTGCCGTGTCGCCGGCGCCGACTGCTTCACCGGACTGGCGGCGCAGGCCGGCATCGAGTTCTTCGCGGGTCAGGGCGCCGCTCTTGACCAGGATCTCGCCCAGCCGCATCGTCTCTTCGGGCAGGGCGTCGATCAGCAGCAGGTACTCTTCGAGCTTGCTGTCGGGCGGCAGGATGTGCAGATCGCATTCGTCGCGGCAGAACTCGAACACGTGTTCGATGGCTGCCTTGCTGGCATGGCTGCGGAAGGCGATTTCGAAGCCGAGGTAGCACAGCTCGGGATCCATCGCGTCGGCCTCGGGCATGGCGTCGGTCAGCGTCGTGATGTGGGCGATTTCGCCGAGGTTCAGCAGGTAGCGCAGGAAGGCCAGCGGGTCCATGCCGTTTTTCAGGACATTGCGGCCGAAACGGATGGAGATGTGCCAGCAGTCGTTGATGCGGCCTTCGCGGTCGCTGCGCTGCACGTCGGCGTCGGACACGGTGACGTTTTTCGCCGCCTCCGCAGCCTTGGCGCCGAGGAAGGGCCGCAACTGCTCGGCGATGTCGTCACCAGCCCGGCGTACGTCGTCGTCCGGCTCGGTTTGCCCGCTCGCGACCATGTCGAGCAGGGTGCCGATATGGTCGCAGCCGAGCAGCAGCGCGGAAATCATGTCGCCGTTGACTTCGATTTCGCCGTTGCGCAGGCGATCGAGGACGTTTTCCAGGACATGGGTGAATTTTTCGACGGAGTGGATCTCGACCACGCCGGCGCCGCCCTTGATGGTGTGCGCGGCGCGGAATACGCCATTGATGGTTTCCGGATCGCGGTCGCCTTCTTCGAGTTGCAGCAGGCCGGCTTCCATCGCCTCGAGCTGTTCGCGCGCCTCGACCGAAAATACGTTCAGAATTTCGTCCATTGTCGTCTCCGCCTCAGGCGTGTTCGCCGGCGGGAATCACCAGCGGGTCGCCGAAAAAGGCCACCATGTTGAAAAACTCGATGATTTCGCGCACGGCCGGGCTGTGGCTGACGATGCGCAGCGTGTGGCCGGCGTGGTGGCGCTTCCTGTTTGGCCAGCGCCAGCAATTGAAATCCGGCGCTGTCCATTTCTCCCACGCGCGAGAGATCGAGTTCGAGCACCTCATTGCCCCGGATGCCGTCGATCAGACGACGCTTTACTTCGTCCGCGTTGTAAATGATCAGGTCGCCGTCGATCGCCATGCGCATGGCGCCATCGGCGGCGGTTTGTGTGGTGAATTCCATTATTCGGTCTCCCGGCTAGAACAATTCGATTTTCGGCCCGGCCTTGATGGCCGCCGCGCCGCTGTTGGTCGCGCTGTGGTGCGTGTCGCGCTGCGAATCCATCACATAGTTGCTGTAGATCTGGTCGAGGTGCACCGACAGCGGCTGCATGCTGAAATCGGGGTTCTCGAACTGGTTGAGGCGGTCGGCCAGCAGGGTTGCATGGCTGTCGAGGCGGTTGAGGGCATCGATCACCTGCTCGATCTGCTGCCGCGTGACATCCTGGAACTGCACGCTGGCCAGCGCCGACATGAACATGCTGGCCAGTTGCTGGCTGCTGTCGGTGATGGTGGCCATCACCGCGGCTTCGTGTTCGGTGACTTCGTGATAGCTCTTGCCCAGTTCGTCGAGCTGCACGGCGAAACTTTCCAGTGCTTCCCGTTCGGAGGCCGCGTTGTCCTGGGCCAGCTTGTCCTCGAACTGCGACTCGATCGAGTTGGCGACGGTCTGGATGCCGTTGCTGATCTTGCCGACGGCCTTGTCGGTTTCACCGGAGAGCTTGCGCACTTCGTCGGCGACCACCGCGAAGCCGCGGCCGGCTTCCCCGGCGCGGGCGGCTTCGATCGCCGCGTTCAGCGCCAGCAGGTTGGTTTGCCCGGAGATGTGCTTGATCAGGTCCACCAGGGTACCCAGCGAGCGGGCTTCGCGAACCACCTGCATGATGCGTTCGCGATCTTCGGCGGCGGTGGCGGCGCGCTGCTGGATGTAATTTTCCAGGGTACCGATCAGTTGCCGGTTGCGGCTGATGCGCTCTTCCGATGTCGTCAGCAGCCGGTTCGATTCGGCGGTGGTGGATTCGACGTAGGCGGCGAGCCGGGTGATGATTTCATCGATGTTCTGCAGCCGGCTGGCGATGTCGAAGGCGGCCTTCTCGGTTTCCGAGACCACACCATGCAACTGGCCGCGCACCACGTTGTTGAAGCCTTCGACGCCGCGCAGTTCGCCGGCGACCTGTTCGGCGGCGCCGGCAAGCGTCGAACTGCGGTCCACGGCCTGGGTTTGCATCTTTTCCATGCCGAACAGCCAGTCGCCATAGAAGGCGGTCGCCGTATGGCGCAAACCGAAGAAGGCGGCAAGGATGATGAACAGGGTGCCCAGACTGTCGCCCAGCGCCGGGGAGATGCCCATCCCGGGCAGCAGCGTGGCGTGATACCAGTCGTGGGCGACGAATACCAGGAGCGCGGCGGCTGCGGCGACCGCGGCAACCGTCGCCATGGCGCGGCGCATGATGAGTTGGGAGTCCATCAGCGGATCACCAGTTTGATGGTGCCAAGCAGTTCGTCGGCGGTGGCAGGCTTGACCAGCCAGCCGGAGGCGCCGGCGGCCTTGGCTTCGAGGCGCTTGGATTGCTGCGATTCGGTGGTGAGGAAGAGGATGGGCATGAACTTGTAGTTGGGCAGGGTGCGCACTTCCTTGATGAACTCGATGCCGTTCATGCCCGGCATGTTCAGGTCGGTGATCAGCAGGTCCACCTTCATCCCGCTCTTGAACTTGCTCAGCCCCTCGGCGGCATTACTGGCCTTTTCGACGGCGTATCCCGCCTTGGTGAGGATGTTCGATATCGACAACAGGATCGTTGCCGAATCGTCCACCAACATGATTGTGCTCATAGCGTCTGTCCCTGTAGTGAGGCCGTGGATTCCGGCTTGGGTATCCAATCCCCTGGCAGATTTACCCGCAGGAATGATCTCAAAGGGGGCGACGCTTGTTTATCCGTGAATTACGCGACAAACTGCGGAATCTACGTAGCTGATGGCCATGACGGCGACCCGGTCGCTACTGCTGCGGTGCGGCAGTCGGGCATTGCGAAGCCTTTCGCCATGCGAGTTTCCGGCGATTGTCGAGGGCCTTCCTGCACTCTGCCGGGGCACTTCCTGCGCGGTTGCCGGCCGCATCTGGCGCCCGTCGCGCGGCGGTTTGCCGTTATGATTACGACCTATCGCAGCGCGCAGGACGGTTTCGATGCCAGGCGCGCGACTCCGGATGGGATCAACATGCTATTGATAATCGGCTACGTCATCATTCTGGCGGCTTCGCTCGGAACCTACGCGGTCCACGGCAGCCTTGCCGCGCTATGGGTTCCGATGGAGTACCTGGCGATTTTCGGTCTGACGGTCGGTGGCTTCGTTGCGGGCAATGGCATGAAGACCGTCAAGGCGACGATAGGTGCGTTGCCCAAAGTGTTCAAGGGTTCGCACCTGAACAAGACGCTGTACATGGATCTGCTGGCAATGCTGTTCGAGGTGCTGGCCAAGGTGCGCAAGGAAGGCCTCATGTCGATCGAGAACGACATCGAGAATCCGCACGAAAGCCCGATTTTCACCAAGTATCCGACCATCGTCGCCGACCACCACGTGATGGAGTTCATCTGCGATTACCTGCGCATGATGGTGGGCGGCAACCTCAACGCCTTCGAGATCGAGAACCTGATGGACATCGAGATCGAGACCCACCACCAGGAAGCCCACGTGCCGGTGCACGCCGTCGCCAAGCTGGCCGACGCCACGCCGGCCTTCGGCATCATCGTCGCGGTGATGGGCGTGGTGAACGTCATGGGGTCGGTCGGTGCGCCCCCGGCGGTGCTGGGCAAGATGATCGGTGGCGCGCTGGTCGGCACCTTCCTCGGCATCCTCTTGGCCTATGGCTTCATTTCCCCGGTGGCGGGCCAGTTGGGGCAAAAGGTGGAGGAGGAGGGCAAGATCTTCCAGGTCATCAAGACCGTCCTGCTTGCCAGCATGAACGGCTACGCGCCCCAGGTGGCGGTCGAATTCGGGCGCAAGGTGCTCTATTCGGATGATCGCCCACGATTCATCGAACTGGAAGAAGACCTGAAAGCGCGCAAGGGAAAGTGAGGCACGCGCCCGTTTCCGGTGAGGCCATCAAATGAGCGCCCTGCACGGCCGCCCGAAGGGGCGCAAGTCACTACAAGGAGCCGCGCAGCGGCGAACCACTGTCACCCCCTCGCTTGGCGAGGGGGTTGAGGGGAGTGTGCTCCAATGAGCGACGATACCCAGCAACCGATAGTCGTCAAGAAGATCAAGAAAGGCGGCGAGGCGGCCCATGGCGGTGCATGGAAGATCGCCTATGCCGACTTCGTTACGGCGATGATGGCCTTCTTCATGCTGATGTGGCTGCTCGGATCGACTACGAAGGGTGATCTGCAGGGCATTGCCGATTACTTCCAGAATCCGCTCAAGGTGTCGATGGCCGGTGGTTCGGGATCGGGCGATTCTTCATCGCTGATCCAGGGTGGGGGCAAGGACCTCACAGCCACCGTCGGCCAGGTCAAGGCCGGCGACGTCGAGGCGCCGCGCAAGACCATCAACCTGCAGAAGCTGAAGGCCGAATTCGAAAAGGCTGAGCGGGAACGGCTGGCCGGGCTGAAGGCGGAACTGGAAACCATGATCGACGCCAATCCGACCTTGAAGCAGTTCAAGAGCCAGTTGCTGCTTGACCTGACCAGCGAAGGCCTGCGCATCCAGATCGTCGACGAGAAGAACCGCCCGATGTTCGATTCGGCGAGTTCCGAGGTGAAGCCCTATACCCGCGTCATCCTGCGTGAAATCGGCAAGACGCTGAACAACGTCGAGAACCATATCAGCCTGTCCGGCCATACCGATGCCACGCCGTTTGCCGGCGGTGGCCGCGACTTCAGCAACTGGGAACTATCCACCAATCGCGCCAATGCCTCGCGCCGCGAACTGGTGGCCGGCGGCATGGTGGACAAGAAGGTGATGCGCGTCGTGGGACTGGCATCGACCGTGTTGTACGACAAGCAGGACGCCTACAACCCGATCAACCGCCGCATCAGCATCGTGATCATGAACAAGCGCACGGAAGAGGCGATTCTCGCCGACGGCAAGGTCACGGAAATCGAGGACGCGCAGGAGCTTGACGCGGGTGCGCTCGCGCCGCAAGCCGCCGGCGCTCCTGCGCGCTGATCCGCTGGAAATGCATGTAACAGTTGCGCCCGCAGGTAACCTGGAACCCGCCATGAACGATAACGTCAGCAGCACCGAACGCCGAGCCAATCTCCATCTTCGAGTTGTCTTCGTCGAAGCCTACGACCTGCTCGCCCCTTCTTTGATCCAGCCAATGCCTGGGGCGGCAAAACCCACGAGCACCTGGCCTACCGTGCCCTGCACGAGAGGTTCCCGGACATGTCGGCCGATGACGTATTCATCATGGTGGCCGCCGCCAAGCGCGTTTTCGGCAGCGGTGGGAAACCGGCCAGCCCCTAGCCGCGACGCCGCCGGGGGAGGATGCCTGCTGGTTCGATCCAGAACGGCCCGTATTCCCGGTTTTCCCCGACGCCCCATGGCACCGTCGGCGGCAGGCGTTTGTTAGTATTGCGCCATGCCACTCCTTCGTCCCCCGCTGATTCGATTTCGCGATAACTCGCCCGGCCACCGGCACTGCGGCAGGCGGCTGATCGATTCCGGAGATCGCGCAGGAGTCATGGAATGATCGACCTGGCGGCGCTGGGCCTGCGTGACTACATCCTGATCGCTGCAGTGCTGGTCGGGGGCTATCTCCTGCTGTCGCTGCTGCCCTTGCTGCGCATGGCGGGCAAGCGGCGCGCCGCAACTGCCGAGCCGGCGCCGACCGACCAGCCGCAGGCAGTGCCCTTGGAACCGGTCGTGCCGCGCGATGAGCCGCGCGACGAGCCGCGCTTCGCCCGATTCGCTCCGCAGTCGCTCCCTGGCGGAGATGGACTCGGGGCGGCTGCTGGTGATTTCTCGCGCGAATTGGCGGTTTCGAGCCGCGATCTGGAAATCAGGCGCCTGCGCCAGGAGATGGATCAGGTGCAGGCCGAAATGACCCGCCTGTCCGAGGAAGTCTCCGCCATGCGGGCATCCCGCAATGTGTCGCCGCAGTATTCCGAAGCCATGACTCTTGCGCTTCAGGGCGTGGAGCCGGAAGGGATAGCCGCGCGCTGCGGGATATCGATCGGGGAGGCGGAACTGGTTGCCGCGCTGGCACGCGGCAAGACCAGCGACGAATTTGATGAGGCCGATGGCGGCCGATACACTGACAACGGACACCGACATGGATGACGGAATGGAAAACCCGCAGGCGAACGAGGACGACCTCAAGAAGCGCTTGCTCAAGCGGGCCGCACTGGCGCTGATCCTGCTCGCCGGCCTGATTGGAAGCCTGGCGATATTCGACCAGCTCAATGCGCCCGCACCGGCGCCGGAGAAGCTGGCGGATGCCACGCCGCCAGTGTCGCCGCCGGTTGTTGCGCCGCCAGTGTCGATGGCAACCCCGGAGGCGACCAAGGAAGCGGCGCCTGTTCCCGACGAGAGCGTGCCGGAGCGCAGTGCGGCTGTCGAGTCTGCCGCACTGCCGCCGTTGCCTGCCGAGAAGCCGCTAACCCGACCGGCTTCTGCGCGGGTGGCCAGCCTGCAGCCGACTGGGCCGCGCGCTGCGGCGGAACCTCGTCCGGATCCGGTGCGGGATCGCCCCTTCCGCCCGCTTAGCCAGACCGCCGAGCGTCCATTCGCGCTTCAGGTGGGCGTATTCAACAATACGGCGAACGCCGAGGAGTTGCGCGCGAAGCTCGAGAAGCAGGGCATTCCGGTAACCATCGAAACGCGGGTGCGGATCGGGCCGTTCGCGACCCGAGCCGAAGCCGATGCGGCGCGCGGCAAGCTGAAGGAACTCGGGATTGCCGAGAGCGTGCTGATTTCGATGAAGGGTCGCAAGTCCCCCTGATGCGTCCGCGGTGAAGCCCGCGCAGGTCCGCCGCGACTTCCGCTTCAGGCGGATCCGGTGCGGCTCAGCACTGCTTCGGAGGTGGCCTCGTCGAGGCCCAGGCGGCGCACCAGGGTTTCCTGGTTGAGGTGCAGGAGTTCGCGCAAGGCCTTGAAGTCATCGGGCAGGGCCGCATCGTCCCAACCGTTTTCGGAATGCCGCGCCAAGTCGACCGCGAGCTTTACATTGCGTACGCGCGGGTTCTCTGCCTGGCGATGGTCCAGCAATTGGGCCAGCAGCGCCGGCAGTCGCCAGGCTTCGGTCAGTGCCAGCTTGAGGCGGAACAGCGATATGCCGTAGATCTGTTCCTGTATTACCGCAGTGCGCTTGTGCGGGTCCGCGCGCTGCGCATCGCGAACGCGGACCGCCATGCCCGGCACGTACAGCCACATCATCAGTTCAGCGACGTCATTGAGCAGCGTGGCCAGCGCGATCTCGTCGACGTCCATGTCGCGCCGCAGCACCGCCCATTCGTGGGCCCAGTGCGCTGCGCGCCGCGCGCGGTTGATGGTCTTGAGCAGGCCGAGCAGCGCCTGTGGGTGGTCGTGCAGCCGGTCTTCGACCACCGGCAGGTTCTGGAAATCACGGAAGAACGGTGAAACCCCGATCATCATGATCGCCCGGTCGATGGTCGTGATGTCGGTGATCTGGCGCTGGCGACGATGGAGGTCGATGTAGTCGAGCACTCGCAGGGTCAGCAGCGGATCATGCAAGATGACCGCCGCCAGCACCCTGGAATTGGTATTGTCCTCATCCAGTCGCAGGCGCTCGATTTCGTTGACCGAGTGCCGCAGCACAGGCAACTCCGCCTGGCCGAAAATGGCCAGCCAGGATTCGGCTTCGGGTAGCGGCTGTTCGTTCATCGTGTGGCCGGGGGACTGGACGAGGTATCAGTTTTGGAATGTAGCAGGTTCGGTCGGCAATTCAAGGGGGAAACGTTTGCCGGGCTGCGTTCCATGGTCGCAGGGAACACGGTAACGTTCCTGCTAGGAAAACAGAATAAACTTCCTGCCCATGATTGCCTGCCGAACATACTCCAAATGCATGCTGCTGAATCGGTTGGCTTGCGCCGTGGAACGCTTTTCTCGCGACTTGTCACGCAACGGCGTCGCTCATGACTGAATCCAGGCCGCCTCCGAAATCCCTGGTGACGACCGCCAGCCGGGAGCTGCAGGAGGCGGTAGCAAAGCATCGTCAGGGGCGGCTGAAACAGGCCGAGCGGCTCTATCGCTTGGTGCTGCGTGCTGCGCCTGCCGATCCGGTCGCCAACCACAATCTCGGGGATCTGCTGCTGCGCAAGGAGCAGGTTGTTGCTGCGTTGCCGCATTTGCTCACTGCCCTGGAGACGGACCCGACCCATGGCCAGTACTGGGTCAGTTACATCGATGCGCTGCTTCGTGCCGGTCGCCTCGACGAGGCGCGCGATACATTGGATATCGGTCGGCAGCACGGCCTGCACGGGGACGACATCGATGCGCTCGCGCGGCGTTTCTCGGATTCGGTGGCGATCGAGGCTCGGCGCGGCAGGCCTGCCACGGGCGGCGCGCCGTCGGCTGACGACGTGCATGCTACGGTGCGCCTGTTCGATGCCGGATCCTTCGCCGAGGCGGCTACTCGCGCATGGGCCATGACCCAACGTCATCCGGACCATGTATTCGGCTGGAAAGTGCTGGGTGCGGCCCTGAAGAATTCGGGGCGCCACGGTGAAGCGCTGGAGCCCATGCGGGCGGCGGTGGCGTTGGCGCCGCGTGATGCCGAAGCGCACAACAACCTGGGCGCCGTGCTTCATGACCTCGGAAGAATGGAGGAAGCGGAAGCAAGCTATCGCCGGGCGCTGGAGATCACGCCGGACTTGGCCGATGCACATTTCAATCGGGGTGTGACGCTGGAGGCGCTGCTGCGCACGGACGAGGCGCAGCGCAGCTACCGAGCGGCATTGGCCATCCGTCCGGGGCACGCCGACGCCTGGAACAACCTGGGCAGGGTGCTCAGGGCCTGCAGTTGCGGGGAGGAGGCCGCGGCGGCATTCCGCGCGGCCCTGAGCATCGATCCGACGTCCACCCAGACGCTCGGCAATCTCGGTATGGTGCTGCACGAACTCGGCAGGCTGGCGGATGCCGAGGATTGCTATCGGCGCCTGCTGGCGATCGATCCGGCCCTGGCCGCAGTGCATTCCAATCTGGGCTCGATCCTGCATAACCAGGGACGCGCGGAGGAGGCCGCCGCGTGCTATCGGCATGCAATCAAGTTGTCGCCGAATCTCGCCGAGGCGCACCACGACCTGGGCAACACGCTGAAATCGCTGGGGCGCCTGGACGAAGCGGCAGAAAGCTTCCGCGAGGCCCATCGGCTGGGTTTGGGCGATTCGCGCGTCAAGGCGGAGTTGATCCTGCCGGCCATCATGGGAACCCGGCAGGAGGTGCTCGAAAGCCGCGCCCGCTTCGAGCGCAACCTGGAGCAGCTGATCGCGGATCGGGTCGCGATAGCCGATCCGCTGCGGAACATAGGCGAGACCAGTTTCTATCTGGCATACCAGGGATTGAACGACCGGGACCTGCAGGTCAGGCTGGCGCAGTTTTACGCTCAGGCTTGCCCGTCGCTGCTGCATGTGGCCGCACACTGCGCGACGCCGGCGCCGCTTCCGGGCGAAAGAGTTCGGATCGGCTTCCTGTCGAAGTTCCTCTACCGGCATTCCGTATCCCTGTGTTTCAGCAGGATCATCGAAAGCCTGTCGATGGACGAGGGATTCGAGGTCAGCCTGATTTCCAGCGAAGCGGTAGACGCGGCGCTTTATCCGGGCTTTGCCGGCCGAACCCTGCGCATCCAGCATGACCTTGAGCAGGCGCGGCGATCGATCGCCGCGCTGGAACTCGATGTCCTCGTGTACCTCGACATCGGGATGGAGCCGCTGAGCTATTTCCTGGCATTTTCCCGCCTGGCGCGCGAGCAGTGCGTGCTCGGCGGGCATCCGGTGACGACCGGTGTCGCCAATGTCGACCATTTTGTGTCCGTGGCGTCCATGGAGCCGCCCGATGCCGATGACCATTACAGCGAGCGGCTGATACGCCTGCCCCTGCCGCTGGCCTATTTCGAGCGCCCGACTGTTCCGCCCAGGCTTCGGACTCGGGCCGAACTGGGGCTCCCGGAGGATAGGCACATCTACATGTGTCCGATGAAATTGCAGAAAATCCATCCGGACTTCGACGAGGCGATCTCCGAAATCCTCCGGCTCGATGACAAAGGCGTCGTCGTGCTGTTCGAGGACGACGTGCATTCCTATTGGAAGGATGCGCTGGTCGGGCGTTTCGAGCGCACGATCGAGGCCGAACGGCGGCTGCGCATCCTGTTCCTGCCCTGGCTGAAGGACACGGATGCGTTCTTTAGTGCCATCGCCGCCGCCGACGTGGTGCTCGATCCGTTCCATTTCGGCCTGGGATCCACGGCTGCCGTGATCGCGGCGGCCGGCACGCCCTTGGTCACGCTGGCCGGCGCGTTCATGCGCGGTCTGGTCGGCGCGCACTACTGCAGGATGCTGGGCGCAGACGAGTGCATCGCAACCCGGCCGGACGAGTACGTCCGCATCGCCGTTGCGATTGCGAACGACCCGCAATTGCGCGAAAGGATCGTGACGAAAGTTCGCGACAACTGTGCTTTTCTTTACCAAAGCCGGGACGCAGGCGAAGTTCTGGCCGGCTTGTTGCGATCGCTTGCCCGGGGCGAAGCAGAATCGACGGCGAGGTGTGCCTGATGGAAGAGGCCATGCCCATGCCGCCCAAGCCAGCGAAGGATATCGAGCAGGCCTTCCATCGGGCGGTCGCCGAACATCAGGCCGGGCACCTGGAATCGGCCCGGCAGATATACCGCACGGTGCTGCAGGCGGAACCGACCCACGCGGTAGCCAACCACAATCTCGGGGTAGTCGCGGTGCAGCTGTCGCAACCGGCGGAGGCCTTGCCCTGCTTCCTGGCCGCGCTCGAGGCCGATCCGACGCAGGCGCAGTACTGGCTGAGTTACATCGATGCCCTGTGCCAGGCCGGACAGGACGATGACGCGCGGCAGGTACTTGCGCTGGCGCGACAACAGGGCTTGCAGGGAGATGCGGTGGATGCGCTCGCGCAGCGCCTGGCTGGCCCGCTTCCGGTCGCTGGTGCTGGTGGGGAAGCTCCGTGGCCGGACTCGGATTCGGTATCGGGCGCAGGGCATGCGCCTGCCCCTGGCGAGATCGACGACTTGGTCTCCCTGTTCGGTCGCGGGCGTCTTGGCGAGGCTGCGAACCGGGCCCGGATAATGACAAGGGCGTTTCCTGGGCACTGGCTCGGCTGGAAGATGCTGGGCGTCGTACTGCAGCGGTTGGGAAACAATGCCGAGGCGCTGCCCGCGATGCGACGGGCGGTGCAACTGGCACCCGGCGATGCCGAGGCCCGCGTCAACCTCGGCGTCGTGCTCAAGGAACTGGGACGCCTGGAAGAGTCGGTTGCCAGCTATCGACAGGCGCTGAACCTCGATCCGAATCTTGCCCTCGCCCATGGCAATCTGGGCGCCAGCCTGCATGAACTCGGACGGCTGGACGAAGCCGAGGCCAGTTATCGCCAGGCAGTGAAGATCGAACCGAAGTATGCCAAGGCACATGGCAATCTGGGCGCCATCCTCCATGACCTGAATCGTCTTGACGAGGCGGAAGCCAGCTTTCGGCAGGCGCTGAAGCTCGAATCGGAAAATGTGGAGGCTCTGTGTAACCTGGGCAACGTCTTGAAGGATCTGGGCCGTTATGCAGATTCCGAAGCGACCATCCGGAAGGCACTGGAGGTATCGCCGGAATCCGTCAAGGCGATGAGTAGCCTGGCTGCCACGCTGGCGGCAATGAATCGGATGACGGAAGCCGAGTCGTACGCTTTGCGGGTCGTCGAACTCGATCCGAATTCTGCTGACGCGCACCGCAAACTTGGTGACATCAAGTACAAGCAGGGAGCCATGGGCGAATCGCAGGCCAGCTACCGTCGCGCGCTGGAGCTGAAGCCGGACGACTTTCATGCCAACTGCAACATGGGAGTCACGCTATCGGATACCGGCTTTCCGGAGCAGGCGGAAGCATGGCTGCGCAAGGCCCTGGAGGTGTTGCCCGGGAGCGCCGAGGCGCACAATATCCTCGGCGTCGTGCTGCTCGAATTGGAGCGGCCTGATGAGGCCGAAGCGCAATTGCGCCAGGCCCTCGCCGTCGCGCCGAATGCGGTGGGCATGCATGGCAATCTGGGTACGATCCTGTGCCACCTTGGCCGCCTGGAGGAGGCCGTGGCGAGTTATCGGCGCGCACTGGCAATCGACCCCATGAATGACCATGCGCGCAGCAACATGCTGCACTGCCTGAGCCTGATCGCAGATATTGATGCACTGCGTCTTTTTGAGGAACACTGCCGATTCGGAGAGCTTTGCGAGGCACCGCTGCGTGAACACTGGCCGCAGTTCACTGCGACGCGCGATCCGGAGCGTGCATTGCGCGTAGGCTTTGTTTCCGGCGATCTGCGCAATCATGTTGTAGCTTCTTACTTCGAACCGGTGTTGGCTGCCCTGGTGCGTCACGAGCGGCTTTCGCTGCATGCCTACTCCAACTCCGCCGTCGAGGATGCGACCACCAAACGTCTCATGCAGTACTTCGCGCAATGGCGCACGGTGCACAAGGTGCCTGATGAGGCCCTGGCGCAGTTGGTCGCCGCCGATGGTATTGACATCCTGATCGACCTTTCGGGACACACGGCGAAGAATCGCCTGATGGTGTTCGCCCGCAAGCCGGCGCCTGTTCAGGTGAGTTGGATGGGGTATCCGGGAACTACGGGCCTGCAGGCCATGGATTACTATCTTGCAGATCGGCTGTTTCTGCCTCCGGGTCGATTTGATGATCACTTCACCGAGAAGATCGTGCGCCTGCCGGCCAACGCGCCCTTTCTGGCGAGCGGCGATGCGCCCCCGGTCAATCTCCTCCCGGCCCTGGACAGCGGACACCTGACCTTCGGCAGCTTCAATCGCCTGAATAAGCTCGGTGCGCCGGTGATCGCCTTGTGGGCGCGGATACTGCGTGCCCTGCCGGAATCGCGCATGCTGCTGGGCGCCATGCGCGACTCCGACGAGAGCCGCATCGTGGCCGACTGGTTCGCCGCGGAAGGTGTTTCGCGCGATCGCCTCGAGTTCCATCTGCGCTGCGACATGGAGCGCTATCTCGCCCTTCATCATCGGGTCGATCTGTGTCTGGATACCTTTCCCTACAATGGCGCCACGACGACGCTGCACGCGCTCTGGATGGGCGTGCCGACTATCAACCTGGCCGGGCACATGGCCGCTGGTCAAACCGGCGCCGCGATACTCGGACATCTCGGCCTCGATGATTTTGTCGCGGGCGACGCCGACGCCTATGTGGGCATGGGGCTGTCCTGGGCCGGCCGCCTGCCGGAGCTGGCCGGGATTCGTGCGGGTTTGCGCGAGCGCTTCGCCGCATCGGCGCCCGGGCAGCCGGAGCTGATTGCCGCCGCGCTGGACGGAGCGCTGCGCGTGATGTGGCGGCGCTGGTGCGCCGGACTGCCGGCGGAGTCCTTCGAGATACGTCGCGAAGATTTGCAGGGCAATGCGCGGGGAACTGTGAAATGACCGAGCCGGACAAGGATTCGCCGATTTACGTAACGCGGCCGTTGCTGCCGCCCCTGGAAGAGTTCCTGCCCTATCTGCAACAGATCTGGGACAGCAAGTGGCTTACCAACAACGGACCTTTCCATAACCAGCTGGAACAGGCGCTTGCGGAGTACCTCGGTGTCCGCCACGTGGCCCTGTTTACCAGCGGGACGGTGGCCCTGATCACGGCGTTGCAGACACTGCGCATCGTGGGCGAAGTGATCACCACGCCCTACACGTTCGTCGCCACGGCGCATTCCTTGTTGTGGAACGGCATCAGGCCGGTGTTCGTGGACATCGACCCGGTCACGCTTAACCTCGATCCGGCGCGCATCGAGGCGGCCATCACGCCGCAGACCACGGCCATCATGCCGGTGCACTGCTATGGCGAGCCCTGCGATGTGGCGCGCATTGAACATATCGCGGACATTTATGGCCTGAAGGTGATCTACGACGCCGCGCACGCCTTCGGCGTGAAACATGAAGGGGCCAGCGTGCTGAACCACGGCGACCTGTCCGTGCTGAGCTTCCATGCGACCAAGGTGTTCAATACCTTCGAAGGTGGCGCCATCATTTGCCACGACGCGAAGACCAAGCAGCGCGTCGATCATCTGAAGAACTTCGGCTTTGTCGATGAGGTCACCGTGGTTGCACCCGGCATCAACGGCAAGATGAGCGAAATCAATGCGGCCTTCGGCCTGTTGCAACTCAAGGGCATCGATGGGGCGCTGGAAAGGCGCAAAGCCATTGCCGCCCGCTACAGCGCTGCGCTGGTGTCAACGCCGGGCATCCATTGCGTCCTGGGTGCCGACCGGGCAGGGGCGAACCACGCCTATTTCCCGATCCTGGTGCAAGCGGACTATCCGATGAGCCGCGACGAGCTGTTCGAGAAGATGCGCCGGCGAAATGTGTTTGCGCGACGCTACTTCTATCCGCTGATCACGGATTTCCCCATGTATCGGGGCATGCCTTCGGCGGCCCACGACAACCTTCCGGTAGCGAGTAAGGTCGCCGACCAGGTGATCTGCCTGCCCATCCATCCGGAACTGAGCGATGAGCAGGCGGACTTCATCGCGGGGCTGATCACGGGGTGAAGGCCGATGCGCCGCGTAGCGATCATGCAACCCTACTTCATGCCCTACATCGGCTACTTTCAGCTGATCGCGGCAGTCGATCTGTTCATCGTGTACGACAACATCAAGTACACCAAGAAAGGCTGGATAAACCGCAATCGCATCCTGTGTGACGGACATGAAGCGATGATCTCGCTGCCACTCAAGGCAGGGGCCGACTCGCTGCATGTCCGCGAACGGCAACTGGCGGCAGACTTCGATCCGCGCAAGCTGGTGCGACAGGTAAGCGGCGCCTACCGCTCGGCACCCGGATTCGAACAGACGCTGCCGCTGGTCGAGCGCGTCTGTGGCCATGCGGACCGGAATCTTTTCGGCTTTCTCCATCATTCGATCGTCGAGACTTGCCGCCATCTGGGCCTCGAAACGGAAATCGCGATCTCCTCCGGGTTCGCCATCGACCACGGCCTCAAGGCGCAGGACAAGGTTCTCGCCCTGTGCCAGGCCTCGGATGCCACCACCTATGTGAATGCCATCGGTGGCACGGAACTGTATTCGGCGGACGCGTTTCGTGAGCGGGGTCTCGATCTCCGTTTCGTCAGGTCGCGACCTTTCGAATATCATCAGTTCGGCAAGGCCTTCGTGCCGTGGCTTTCCATACTCGACGTGATGATGTTCAATTCGCGCGATGCGGTGGTCGCCGCGGTTCGAGGCGAATTTGACCTGGTCTAGATTCCGGCGCCGGCATGCCTGCGGGCGCCGGGGCGAGACCACCGGCTGGCTTGGGGAAGAGCAATGAGCGAGAAGGAAATCCGGCACCTGGAGTCGATCACGCCTTTCTACGAGGAAGGCGATCCCATGGACCGGCTGTTGATCGACCGCGAGATGGACATCGTTCGGCGCTACTGCTCCGGCGAAGGCAAGGGCGTGCTCGAAGTCGGCTGCGGCGATGGCTATTCGACGCAGCGCCTGGCGGAGATGTTCCCCGATCTGGAAGTGATCGAGCCATCGCAGGGGAATATCGCGCTGCTGCGCCAGCGCGTGCCCGCCGTGCCTTGCCACAATGTGCTGCTGGAGGATTTTCGCACCACCCGCAAATACGATTACATATTCTTCCTGAACGTGATCGAGCATGTCGAGGACCCGGTCGAGGCCTTGAAGCAGTGCGCGGCCCTGTTGCGCGACGAAGGTTCGATCTTCATTTCCGCGCCCAACTGCATGTCGCTCAACCGGCGCGCTGGTTTCCACATGGGATTGCTGGAAAGCTATGACACGCTGGCGCCCAAGGACCTGCGGGTGGGGCATCGCCGCCTGTACACGACGCGCATGCTGGAGGACCATTGCGACCAGGCCGGCCTGCGAGTGCAGGAAATGAAGGGTCTGTACCTCAAACCGCTTTCGGAAAAGCAGATGATCGAACTGGGCGACGCCGCCGTCAGGGCCTTCCACCTGCTGGGTGAGGATATTCCCGAATACTGTGCCTGCCTGCTGGCGATCGCGGCGAAGAAGCACTATTGAGCGGGCGGCGGCGCGCAGCGTGACATTCAACTGGGAAAAGCTGGGGAAGGTTTTCGATCCGACCACGGTGGCCGGGAGGCCGTGGCTGAAGGAATTCGCCCAGGCGCCGGCGACCCTGGTTTTCGACGATTTCGTGCGGGTTTACTTTTCCTGCCGCCCGCCTGCCGACAGTGCGGGCCAGTATGTCAGCTATTCCGCCTTCGTCGATCTGGACCGGTCGGACCTGACGCGCATTGTCCGTATCGCCGACGCGCCGATCCTGGGCCTCGGCGAGCGCGGAGCATTCGACGAATTCGGCGTATATCCGGTATCGGTGATTCGCATTGGTGAGCGAGTCCTGGCCTACTACGGCGGCTGGACCCGCTGCGTCTCGATTCCGTTCACGGTGGCCATCGGCATTGCCGAAAGCCATGACCAGGGTGTCAGCTTTTCCCGGCTCGGCAAGGGGCCCTTGCTGGCGAGCAATCCGCACGATCCGTTCGTGCTCAGCGGGCCCAAGGTCCGACTTTTCGACGGGCGCTGGTACCTGTGGTACGTCGCCGGTACCGCCTGGCTTGAAAACGGGGGCAGGCCCGAGGCGGTGTACAAGATACGGATGGCCACCTCGACCGACGGCCTTAACTGGTCACGAACCGGAAAGGACCTGCTGGAAAGCCGGCTGGAAGCCAACGAATGCCAGGCGAGTCCGGACGTGTTTTTCCACGAGGGACGCTACCACATGCTGTTCTGCTACAAGCACAGCCTCGATTTCAGGAACAACGACCGCGGCTACCGGATCGGCCATGCGGTGTCCGACGACCTGCTGCACTGGCAGCGGGACGACACGCAGGCCGGGCTCGACGTGTCGGTGTCGGGCTGGGATGACCAGTCCGTCGCCTATCCCCATGTCTTCGCGCTGGATGGCAGCACTTACGTGTTCTATCTGGGGAATCAGTTCGGCCGCTTCGGCTTCGGCCTCGCCCGCTTGCGGACATAGGAGATGGGCTTGCCGATGAAATGGCGTCGCCTGGGGCGGATCTTCAATCCTGAATCGATACCCCTTGTCGAAGGGCAGTGCGGCTATGCACAGTCGCCGCAGGCCCTGGTCTGCGACGGCTTCGTGCGGATCTACTTTTCGACGCGGGTCCGCGACCGTCACGGCATGTTCGTATCCCATGTCGCCTATGTCGATTTCGATCCCGGCCTGGGCCGGATCATCGATCACTCGCGCGGCCCCGTGATCCGGCTCGGGCCGCTGGGCAGCTTTGACGAACACGGAATCTTTCCGATGAACGTGTTGCGCGTGGGCGACGAGATCCATGCCTTCACCACCGGATGGAGCCGGCGGCGCTCGGTCGCTGTCGACGCCGCTATCGGCTGGGCGCGCAGCCACGATGGCGGACGGACCTTCGAGAAATTCGGCGAAGGTCCGATCCTTGCCGCGTCGCTCGATCAACCCTTCCTGGTCGGCGATGCCTTCGTTGCCCGCTTCGACGACCGGTTCCACATGTGGTACATCCACGGCACGAAGTGGATACAGGCTTCGCCGGAGCAGCAACCGGACCGGGTGTACAAGATCGCCCACGCCAGTTCCGCCGATTGCATCGACTGGAAGCGATCGAGCCGGTCACTGGTCGCGGACCGCCTGGGCGCCGACGAATGCCAGGCACTGCCTACAGTTGTGCGCCTTGGCGACCGTTATCACATGTGGTTCTGCTACCGGCACGCAACGGATTTTCGGACCAACCCTGCGCGCGGCTACCGCATCGGCCACGCGTCGTCGGCTGACATGGTGTCGTGGCAGCGCGATGATGACGAGGGCGGGTTGGCGCCGTCGCCGGACGGCTGGGATTCGGAAATGCTTTGCTATCCTCATGCCTTCCACCATGCTGGACGGCTGTACCTGCTTTACAACGGGAACGAATTCGGACGGTTCGGTTTCGGCCTGGCAGTTCTCGAGCAAGGCTCGTAATCAAAGAGTCGGCGCTGGCGACACGGCAGGCGGCGGCACTGGCCAAGAACGGAGAAGAGAAATGAATATCAAGGGCAAGAGCCTGATCCTGCGGGCGATCGAGGAAAGCGACCTGGTCACCCTGCACCGCTGGGCGAACGACAGCGAGACCCAGGACGTGATCGGCAATGTGCATTTCCCGAGCTCGATGGACTTCCACCGGACCTGGTTCCAGAACCTGAAGAATGATCCCCTCAACCAGCGCCTGGCGATCGATGCGCCACAGTTGGGGATCATCGGCATCACCAGCATCATCAACATAGACTGGCGCAACAACCACGCCTGGCACGGCGTGATGCTGGGCGACGCCGACATTCGCGGCAAGGGTTACGGCGCCGAAGCGGTGATGACCACCATGCGCTATGCCTTCGAGGAAATGCACCTCGAGCGCCTCGACGGTTCGATCATCGAGTACAACGAGGGTTCCTACGCCTTCTACTGCGGCAAGCTGGGCTGGAAGGAGGAGGGGCGGCAGCGCGGCTGGTACTACCGCAAGGGACGTTATTGGGACCGGATCATGGTCGGTATCACGCGCAAGGATTATTTCGATCTGGTCGAGCAGACCCGCTACTGGGATTAGTTGGCGCCGATGTCTGCTCAGTCCTTGTCCTTGCATCATCACTTCCTTTGCGTCGAGCGCAAATGAGCGTCGAGCACGTTCGTCCGGGGTCCCCGGCGGCCGATGCCCTGGGCGGCAGCTATGTCTATGGCTTCGACCTCGACGTGATGCATCCCTACATGATCCGTG
The DNA here is from genome assembly GCA_016716965.1 of Sulfuritalea sp. GTDB lineage: Bacteria > Pseudomonadota > Gammaproteobacteria > Burkholderiales > Rhodocyclaceae > Sulfuritalea. Next base: position 23,451 of record JADJUP010000018.1, read on the forward strand.
CCTTCGAGCCGTTTTTCCGGCCGGGCCGATTGCTTGAGCTGGGTTGCCACGAAGGCGCCTTCACGAGGCGACTGCAGCCCCTGTTCGACGACATCACCTGCGTCGAAGCAGCGGCCGAGTCGCTGGACAAGGCGCGGGCGGCGCTAGGGAGCGGCGTCAAGCTGCTGCATTCGACGTTCGAACAGGCAGTCCTGCCGGCGCGCTACGACAACATCCTCATGACCCATGTCCTGGAACACGTCACCGATCCGGTGGCCGTCCTGCGCCGCGTCAATGCAGAATGGCTGGCTCCCGGCGGACGCTTTTTCCTGGCGTGTCCGAACGCGAATGCGGCCTCGCGCCAGATCGCGGTCAAGATGGGGCTGATTGCGCACAACGCCGCCGTCACGGATGCCGAATTGCGACACGGCCACCATCGCACCTATTCGCTCGATACCCTGGAGCGGGATGCGGTTGCCGCCGGACTCAAGGTGGTGCACCGTTCCGGCATCTTCTTCAAGGCCCTGGCGAATTTTCAGTGGGACCGGCTGCTGCGCACCGACATCGTCTCGCGCGAATACCTCGAAGGCTGCTTTGCCTTGGGCAACGATTATCCGGACCTGTGCGCCAGCATCTTCCTGGTGTGCGAGCGCGGAGATGAGTGACATGGGCCCGGAAGGGGGTGGCAAACCGGTTCTGATCTTTCCCGGGGGAATGCCGCGTTCGCTCGACTATCTGCGGAAATGCCAGCGAGAAGGTGTTGCGACCGTAGGCGCATCGTCATTGAACTACGATGTGGCGAGCACGCAGTATCCGAGCTGGATACAATTGCCTTACGTCAATCATCCGGAGTTCGATGCGGCGCTGGCCCGGGCGATACGTGAGCTCGGCATCGGTGGCGTCTATTCGCCGAATCCGGTGGTCTGGAACCACCTGAATGCCGTCCTCGGCATCCTGGCGCCGGGCGTTCCACTGGTCAATGATTCGCCGATCGACGATGCCCTGGCCGGCTTCCGTGCCGCACGGACACGGGCGCGCGAACTGCTCGACCACCCGCTGCCGGTCGATGTCGGCCAGTCGGGCAGGGCTGCCGTCGACGAAATCGAACTTGCTGCGATGTTTCGCCACGCCGATGCCATTCCCGGCATGTGCGACCACGAGAAGGCCTGTGCCCTGCACGAGATCGCGCGCCATTGCGTCGCCGGAGACGTGGTGGAAATCGGCAGCTGGTGGGGCAAGTCGGCATTTCTGCTGGCGCGGCTGGCCAGGCTCTACGGCATCGGCAAGCTGCTTTGCGTCGATCCCTGGTCGAACCAGCACCTGGTTCAGGAGGACGCGACGGGCATCGTCGATGGCGGGTCGGCGATGGTCGACGCGGGCGAGGCGCTGGCCGTGTTCGAGATGAATCTTTTGCCCTACAGCGCAAACCACGTGAACTATCTGCGCATGCCGTCGATCGAAGCTGCGGCGTTCTACCGAAAAAGTCGGTGCGTGACGACGCCACGTTTCGGCAGCGTGGACTACGAAGGCCGCATCGCGTTGCTGCACATCGACGGTAACCACGCGCATGCGGCCGTCCAGGCCGACGTCGCGGCATGGACCGGGCTGGTGGCCAGCGGTGGCTGGATGGTGCTCGACGACTACACCTGGCCCTTCGGCGACGGACCACGCAGGGCAGGGGACGCTTTCCTCGCCGAAAACGGACACAATGTGGCGACCGCATTCACCATGGGCGGCGCGCTCTTCATCAGGTTGGCGTGACTTCAGTGGCGCGGCTGTTGGGGACGGAAAGCGCAAACGCGCCACGAAACGCCGTCGTGCGGCATTTCGCTGGCGTGTTTCCCAGGCCGGTAAAGCTGGCCTGATTCTCAGGCTTTCTGCTTGAGCAGAAAGCCCTGCTGGAACTCCCCTATCGAGCGCGAGATCGCAAGGGTCTCGTCGGACGGAATCTGCCGGATCAACTCTCCGGTCTCGGTATCGGTAAGCCGGACGACGAGCCTGTGGGTGTCGTCATCCATGCTGAATTCGAGGTTCCGGTTGGACTGCTGCATCACCTTGTTGATTTCGCTGACCGCTGCCTTGAGCTGTTCTGGCGTTGGCTGTCGTGTCGCTTCGGTGGCTGCAGCGGCTTGTGAGGATTCGACGCCAGCAGGCGCGCGGACGGGGCGCGTGGTGCCGGCAGGTACTGTCCTCGCCCCGTCATCCTTGGCGCGCGTGCCGACCTGGGGATCCAGGTTCGGCCCGTTAGCAGGCGAGATTGTCATGATGAATCTCCTTCGCACCTTTTGCCGGCCCTCGACCGATGTTGGTCAAGAGCCGCAATGTTTCCTTAAGTACTTGGCCAATCATCAGAATCGAGATTCAACTGAGTGGACTTAATCCGGGGTAGCAGTTGCCCGCTCCCCGGATTCCACGGAATCATCATCGATCCCTTCGACTGGCCGCTATTCCTGATTAGCGCAGCAAGCTGAGGACGCTGTTCGGAATCTGGTTGGCTTGCGCCAGCATTGCCGTACCCGCCTGTTGCAGAATCTGGTTGCGGATCATGTTGGTGGTTTCCACGGCGTAGTCGGTATCCATCACCCGGCTGTAGGCGGCCGCGGTATTCACCGACTGCACGCCCAGGTTGGCGACGGCGGACGAGAAGGTGGCCATGTCGGCGCCGTAGGTGGCGCGGGCGGTGGTGACAGCCGTGATCGCGGCGTCGATCTGGGTGATGGCCAAGCCGGCCGCGATGGTGGCCTTGGTGCCGGCGCCGGTGAAGGTGCCGCCGTTGGAATTCACTACAACCGTGCCGGTGTTGCCTGCCAGGGCCAGGATGCGGGTGTTTTCCGCGACCAGGGCTGTTGCCTCGGAACCGGAGGCGGTGCCGCCGAGCTGCACGGCGATTTCACGCTGGCGCTGCAGGTTTTCAAGGACCTGCTGGTGGTAACCGTCGTTGATCTGGGCGGTCGAGATGCCGTCGTTGGCATTGCGCATGGCCTGGTTGGCGCCGCGCACCTGGCTGTCGTAGCCGGCGGCGGTGACCATGCCGGTGGGGTCGTCCTTGGCGCTGTTGATGCGCAGGCCGGAGGACAGGCGTTGCATGGCGGTTTGCAGGCCACTGGCGGACTTGTTCAGGGCTTGTTGGCCGAACAGCGAGGCAACGTTGGTGTTGATTACTTGTGCCATGATATTTCTCCTTGGTCAGTTCCGGATCAGCGCAGCAAGCTGAGGACGCTGTTCGGAATCTGGTTGGCTTGCGCCAGCATTGCCGTACCCGCCTGTTGCAGAATCTGGTTGCGGATCATGTTGGTGGTTTCCACGGCGTAGTCGGTATCCATCACCCGGCTGTAGGCGGCCGCGGTATTCACCGACTGCACGCCCAGGTTGGCAACGGCGGACGAGAAGGTCGCCATGTCGGCGCCGTAGGTGGCGCGGGCTGTTGTTACCAGGGCGATGTCGGCATCGATCACCGCGATCGCTCCAGTACCCGTCAGCGAAGCCTTGGTACCGGTGCCGGCAAGGGTTCCGCCGTTCGAATTCACCACCACGCTGCCGGTGTTGCCGGCGAGACCGAGAATCCGGGTGTTTTCAGCCGCCAGCGCGGTGAATTCGGAGCCGGAGGCCGTGCCGCCGAGCTGCACCGCGATTTCGCGGATGCGCTGCAGGTTTTCAAGGACCTGCTGGTGGTAACCGTCGTTGATCTGGGCGGTCGAGATGCCGTCGTTGGCATTGCGCATGGCCTGATTGGCGCCGCGCACCTGGCTGTCGTAGCCGGCGGCGGTGACCATGCCGGTGGGGTCGTCCTTGGCGCTGTTGATGCGCAGGCCGGAGGAAAGGCGTTGCATGGCGGTTTGCAGGCCACTGGCGGACTTGTTCAGGGCTTGTTGGCCGAACAGCGAGGCAACGTTGGTGTTGATTACTTGTGCCATGATATTTCTCCTTGGTCAGTCTTGGATCAGCGCAGCAAGCTGAGCACGCTGTTCGGAATCTGGTTGGCTTGCGCCAGCATGGCCGTACCCGCCTGTTGCAGAATCTGGTTGCGGATCATGTTGGTGGTTTCCACGGCGTAGTCGGTATCCATCACCCGGCTGTAGGCGGCCGCGGTATTCACCGACTGCACGCCCAGGTTGGCGACGGCGGACGAGAAGGTCGCCATGTCGGCGCCGTAGGTGGCGCGGGCGGTCGTGACGGCGGTGATCGCGGTGTCAATGGCGCCGACGGTCAGGCCGGCGACGATGGTGGCCTTGGTGCCGGCGCCGGTGAAGGTGCCGCCGTTGGAATTCACCACGACCGTGCCGGTGTTGCCTGCCAGGGCCAGGATGCGGGTGTTTTCCGCTACCAGGGCGTTGGCTTCCGCGCCGGAGGCGGTGCCGCCGAGCTGCACGGCGATTTCACGCTGGCGCTGCAGGTTTTCAAGGACCTGCTGGTGGTAACCGTCGTTGATCTGGGCGGTCGAGATGCCGTCGTTGGCATTGCGCATGGCCTGGTTGGCGCCGCGCACCTGGCTGTCGTAGCCGGCGGCGGTGACCATGCCGGTGGGGTCGTCCTTGGCGCTGTTGATGCGCAGACCGGAGGAAAGGCGTTGCATGGCGGTTTGCAGGCCACTCGCCGACTTGTTCAGGGCCTGTTGGCCGAACAGCGAGGCAACGTTGGTGTTGATTACTTGTGCCATGATGGTTCTCCTTTGCTGGCTCTACGTTCATTGACGGCTTCGTTGCCATCCGCTTCGGTTTGCCCCGGTTTGGTGAGGCCTTGTAACCGCAGTTGGAAGCCTTAACGGTTGGTCAAATGAAAACTTTAGGGTCATCTGGCGAAGCACTTGCAAATCGGTTTGGATCCGCCTTATATATGGAGGCTAGATCGGGGTCGGTTTCCTTTGCCCCGTGGCACCAGCAGCTCGAAATCCGCGAAATCCGGGCAGGCAGGAAGTTTCCCCTCAAGATTTCCTGAATGTTTCCGATATAGTTTCCATACTGGAGTAAACAGACATGGCAACCATTTCATCACCAGGGCTTGCGACCGGCCTCGACGTCAACAGCATCATCGAGAAGCTGATGGAGCTCGAACGTCAGCCGCTGACCCGGCTGACCAACAAGGAATCCACCTATCAGGCCAAGATCACGGCCTACGGGTCGGTGAAAAGTGCCCTTTCGACCCTGCAGACGGCGGCAACGACCCTGGCGGATGCCACCACGTTTTCCGGAAAGTCGGCAACCGTCTCCGATTCGACGGTACTTTCAGCCGCTGCGTCGAGTACCGCCGCGGCCGGCAACTACAGCATCAGCGTCACTCAACTGGCGAAGTTCCACACCCTGCGCAGCAATACCGATTACGCGGCGACCACAGACACCTTCAATACCGGCAACCTCGCGATTTCGATCGGGGGCGGCGCTGCCGTGGATGTGCCGATCAACGGCACGAACAACACGCTGGCCGGGATTCGCCAGGCGATCAATGATGCCAATGCCGGCGTGAACGCGACCATCGTCAATGACGGAACCACCAATCGGCTGATGTTGAGTTCCACCACCAGCGGCGCCGTGGGCGCGATTTCGGTCGTGGCCACCGATTCCGGCAGCGGCGGTACCCATGCGCTGTCCGGGCTCGACTCTGCCGCGCTGGTGCAGACTCAGGGGGCCGATGATGCGGTAGTGGCGATCAATGGCCTGACCATCACGCGCTCGTCGAACACCATCACTGATGCCATCGAGGGCGTCACGCTGACGCTCAACAAGGGTACCGCCCTCGAGCCGGGAACCTCGACCCTGAGCATCGCGAACAACACGGCGGCGACTAAGACTGCGATTGACAGCTTCGTTACCGCCTACAACTCGATCGTGACCATGCTGAAGACCAACTCGGCCTACGATGCGGCGACCCGGAAAGGCGCAATCCTCAATGCCGAGGGTACCGTGCGCTCGATCCAGGCGGAACTTAGCAATCTGGTGCAAACCAGCGTCACCGGTGTCGCCGGCGGTATCGCCACCTTGTCGAGCATAGGCATTTCGGTGCAGACCGATGGCAAGCTCGCCGTCGACAACACCAAGCTGTCGGCAGCCCTGGCCGATCCGACCAAGGATGTCAGCGCGCTTTTTACCCAGGCAACCGAAGGCAACGAAGGCATCGCCCTCAGATTCAAGACGTCCACCCGGGCACTGATTGCGTTCGATGGGCTGATTGCCGGCAGGACAGACGGTATCAAGGCCTCCCTGAAGGACATCGACCGCTCCCGAGAGGCCCTGAATGTGCGACTGGTGGGGATCGAAGCTCGGTACCGTGCCCAATTTACGGCGATGGACGGACTCGCCAGCAGTCTCAACCGGACCAGTCAGTACCTGACCCAGCAGTTGTCCAGCCTCCCATCGATTTCATAATAAGGAGACATCATGTCGTTCGCTTCCAGCAATTCTGCCCAGACCTATGCCAAGGTGGGCGTCGAAACCGCTGTTGCCGCCGCGGATTCCCACCAATTGATCGTGATGCTTTTCGATGGGGCCTTGCTCGCCATCGCCAAGGCCGAAGGATTCATGAGCCAAGGAATGATTGCAGAGAAAGGGGAAGCCATTTCGCGCGCGATCGACATCATCGCCAACGGCCTGCGGGCAAGCCTGGATTTCTCGGCGGGCGACGAACTGGCTGGCAGGCTGGCTGGACTCTATGACTACATGGGCCTGCGCCTTGTGCATGCCAATCTGAAGAACGACCTTGGCGCCTTGCAGGAGGTTAGCCGCCTGCTGGGCGAGATCAAGTCGGCCTGGGAAGAAATAGCTGACGATCCCGCGGTACTTTCGGCGAGTAAAGCCGCCGCCTGAGCCTTACCATGCTGTCGATGCCAAGCCACATCGACCGCTATGAGGAAATCTGCGTCCTGTCGGCACGGATGGTGAATGCTGCCCGATCCGGCGAGTGGGATCTCCTGATCGCACTGGAATCCCGCGTTGCAGCCATGCGTGACCGGATGATGGCGGAACCCGAGGTGGTTTCTGGCGCAGCGATGGCTGCTCCGGAGATCGCCCGCAAGCGCGGGTTGATCCAGCAACTCCTTGATGATGATGCGGAAATCCGGCGCCATACAGAACCCTGGATGGAGCATGTGCGCAAACTGCTGGGCGACCATGGTCGCCGCCGCCGGGTGCAGCAAGCCTATGCGGCAACAGACAGTCCGGATACCGCATTCGATAGGGTCTCGCGGTCATGAGGCCGCTGTCGGCATGTGCCGTCCGGGAGTGAGTCCGACCGACTTTTCCATCGGATGTGAGGGCGCCCCATGGTGATGATTCCCACCGATGTCGGCGTTCAGGTGCGCGCCCAGACCGAGCCGGGACTGGGGCCGGTTCGTGCGATCGCAGAGATCGCTTCCGATCTACCGGATTTGCAGCAGGGGCAGGTATTTCGCGCCCGAATTCAGGAAGTTCTTCCGGAAAATACCTACAAGGCGCTCGTAGCAGGGCGTTCGCTGACGCTTTCGCTGCCCGAGGGCGCCAAGGCCGGCGACACGCTCGAACTTGTCGTCGTCGACCGGACGCCGCGCGCCATTGTGGCGCAAGCCGTCCAGGCGGGAGCTGCGGCGCCAGGCGAGCCCTATCAGCAGGCCAGGCTCTCGTCTGCGGGGCAACTGATCGCCTCACTGTTACCACGCGAAGGCGACACCGTGGTGCCGGCCGCGTTAACACGGGGCCGCCCGGTCTTGGCTCAGGTTCCTGCCAGCGCGACGGAGATGGCGCGCATGCTGCCCGCGCAACTGGCACAGGCGGTCGGTTCCAGTGGCTTGTTCTACGAAGCCCATCAGGTTCAATGGGTGCTTGGCCAGTGGCCGCGCTCCAGGCTTCTCACCGAACCCCAGGGTGAATATTCGCGTGACGGCGCACGTGCCGGATGGCTGCCGTCGTCCGAGGAGGCATCTCCCCAGGAGTCGGCGCTGGCGGCACGGCGTGCAGGTGCCAACTCCGGCCCGGCCGGTTCCACGTTGCTCCAGTCGCTGTTCGGCGGCGGTGCGACGGTCGCTACCCCTGCCGTCGAAGAAGCCAGCCAGCAGGCGGGCCAGTCCGCCACGCGGATGATTCCCGAGGACTTGCGCCCCTTGGTGCAGCAGCAGCTTGAAGCAGCCGCAACACAACGGTTGGCATGGCACGGCGAGATTTGGCCCAGGCAGGAGATGGACTGGGAGATCCAGCGCGATGCGCCGCAGCGGGACGATGCGAGTGACGGGGAGCTTGCGTGGAACACGAACCTGCGCCTGACTTTGCCGCGGTTGGGCGAGATCGATGCTCGGGTGCAGCTCAGCGGGCAGACCCTGCGGCTCGACCTGCGAATGGGCAACGCCGACAGCGAAGCCGACCTTCGCCTGGCCCTGCCGTCGTTGCGGCAGGCGCTGGCCGCAGCCGGCCTGGATCTGCTCGACGCAAAGACCAGCCATGGACAAGCCTGATACCGCATCCCAGCGCACGCTCGCCGTGGCGCTGAAGTACGCCGGTGGCGACTCTGCGCCGACTGTAGTGGCCAAGGGGCGCGGGCTGATCGCCGACGAAATCGTTGCTCGGGCGAAGGAAAGCGGGGTCTACGTCCATGAATCGCCAGTACTGGTGGCACTCCTTGCGCAGCTGGATCTGGACCAGCACATCCCGCCGGCGCTTTATCTTGCGGTGGCCGAGTTGCTGGCTTGGCTGTATCAGGTCGAACGTGGCGAACCACCGGTGCTTTCCCTGCCCGCCAGCGAGGGCAAACCAAGCTAAAATTGAACGCGAATCTTTCGCAGCCGCCTCCGGAAATGACCACTCCCGCCGACGATCCCGCCGCCACCGCATCGCCAAAACGGCCGGTGGCGAAACTCCTGCCCAGTGACGAATACAGCCAGTACCTGCTGACTTCGCAGGCGGAGATGTTCGCCATCTGCCGTGGCTTGTCGGACCACGTTTCGCAGATCAGCATGATCTTCAACGAAGGTCAGGACATGGTCCTGACCAGCCTGGTAAGTTGGGGCAGCGACGGTCTGGTATTCGACCTGGGTGCTACCGCCGAGATGAACCGCAAGGCGCTACAGGCAGAAAAACTGTTTTGTACGGCCCAGCTAGATCGGGTCGAGATCCAGTTCATTCTGCGTGGCGTTGATCAGATTGAATTCAACGGGCAGGCCGCGTTTCATGCGTCATTGCCGGACAGCATCCTGCGCCTGCAGCGGCGTGAGTGTTTCCGCCTTGGAACGCCGATCGCCAATCCGGTCATTTGTCGGCTTCGAGTGCCGGGGGCAGGCGGGGAAAGTTCCGTGCTCCAGGTCCATGTGGTCGATATCAGCCTCGGCGGTGTTTCCCTGGCCGGCCTGCCCGTCGATCTGCCCTTGGAGTCTGACATGACCTTCCAGAATTGCAGCATTGACCTGCCGGATGGCGGCCCCATTGCCGCAACCCTGCGGCCCTGCTGGCAGATCGAGACTGTCAGCCGCAGCGGTATCCGCGCCAAGCGCGCTGGCTTCGCGTTTGTCGATCTGCCGCGCGTCAAGACGACGGTAATCCAGCGCTACATCATCAAGATCGAACGCGAGCGCAAGGCGCGCGAACTCGGCTGAGACCGGGGCTCCCTTCCTGTTTTTGCCACGGACCTGGATCGCGATCTGATCCGGGTCTCTGTGGACCGCCCTGCACGTTTCGGATCAAAGGGCATCAATTGGCATTTCAGCGTACTCCCCGGCCCGGCTCTTTTTGCGCCGAGAGGCGTGCGCCGATCACCAGCGGATACCGCAAAAATGTCTTCGGCATTGTTCCGGACCTGCGTCCAGCGCCTGAAATTATTGGGGTTCGGCTTTTTCAGACGACATGAAACTGGAACCGGTCGGCGCTTGCTGAAATAGGTACCGGTTTCGGCGTTTGTTCGGGTCCTCCCGATCGGGCTAGCCGGCAATAATTCCCGGCATGAGAGACAATGGCCGTGGCTGAGGAAAGCGACCTCGAAAAGACCGAACCCGCGTCCGCACGCCGGCTCGAGCAGGCGCGCGAGGAGGGCAATGTTCCGCAATCGCGCGAGCTCATGGCCTTCATGGTGCTTGCCGCCGGCGCGGGAACGTTTTGGGTGCTCGGCGGCTGGATCGCCAATGCTGCCGCCAGCCTGGTGCGAAGCGGCCTGAGCTTCAGCCGTGGTGCTGCCTTCGATACCTCAGTCATGCGCGAGAGCGCTCTGGTTCTGACCGTCGATGCCTTCCGCTTGGCAGGGCCGGTCTTTCTTGCAATCATCGCCGCCGTCATCGCGACGCCCTACATCATGGGCGGTCCGGCGATGTCGTCCAAGGCGTTCCAGCTCGACCTCACCCGGATGGATCCGGTCAAGGGTCTGGGCCGCATGTTTTCCTGGCACAGCGTTGCGGAACTGGTCAAGGCCGTACTCAAGGCGCTGCTGGTGGGTGTAATCCTCTACTGGATCGTCAGGAACGAGCAGGACCGCCTGTTCAGCCTGATTACGCAGCCGATCGAAAGTGGTCTCGCCTCGTTCTCGCACCTGCTGTTTTTCAGCTTCGTCGCACTGGTCTCCGGCCTGGCGATCATTGCGGCGATCGATGTCCCATTCCAGCTCTGGCAATACCACGACAGGCTGAAAATGACCCGCGAGGAGTTGCGTCAGGAGAACAAGGAAAGTGAGGGTGATCCGCAGCTCAAGGCACGCATCCGCAGTCAGCAACGCGAGATCGCGCGCGGTCGCATGATGTCGGAGGTGCCCAAGGCCGACGTGGTGGTGACGAACCCGACGCACTTTGCGGTGGCCCTGAAATACGACGGCGATTCAATGGCTGCGCCAGTGGTGGTGGCCAAGGGGGATGAATCTTGTCGCCGAACGCATCCGGGAACTCGCCACAGAGAACAGGGTACCCCTGCTCGAGGCGCCGCCTCTGGCGCGTGCCCTGTACCGCCACGGCGAGGTAGGTGACGCGATACCCGCCGCGCTCTATTCGGCGGTGGCCGAAGTGATGGCCTGGGTCTATCAATTGAACGACCATGCGGCTGATGTCGCGGCGAAGGTCCTGCCCGTGGCGCCGACGCTGATCGCGGTACCCGATGGTTACGATCCGGGGGCGACGGCATGAGCGAGAGCCTCGCCCAGCAGGGAATCGCCGGCCGCATAAACCTGCGCCAGATGCTGGCGCCGCTGCTCATCGTGCTGATCCTGTCGATGATGGTGCTGCCGCTGCCGTCATTCGCCCTCGACGTGTTCTTCACCTTCAACATCGCCATTTCGATCATGGTGCTGCTGGTGGCGATGTACACCATGAAACCGCTCGATTTTGCGATCTTTCCCACGGTGCTGCTGGTCACGACGCTCTTGCGCCTGTCGCTGAACGTGGCGTCGACGCGCGTGGTCCTGCTGCACGGCCATACCGGGCCGGATGCCGCCGGCAAGGTGATCGAGGCCTTCGGTCATTTCCTGGTGGGCGGAAATTACGCGGTGGGCATCGTGGTGTTCATCATCCTTACCCTGATCAATTTCATCGTCATCACCAAGGGCGCCGGTCGGATCGCCGAGGTTTCTGCACGCTTTACGCTCGACGCGATGCCGGGCAAGCAGATGGCGATCGATGCGGACCTCAATGCCGGTCTGATCGGCGAGGACGAGGCGCGCAAGCGTCGCGCGAACGTGGCGCTGGAAGCGGATTTCTACGGGTCGATGGACGGTGCCTCGAAGTTCGTCCGCGGCGATGCTGTCGCAGGCATCCTGATCCTGTTCATCAACATCATTGGCGGACTGATTGTCGGAGTCCTGCAACACGACATGAGCGCGGGCGATGCGGCCAAGGCCTACACGCTGCTCACCATCGGCGATGGCCTGGTGGCACAGATACCGGCGCTGATCATTTCCACGGCAGCCGGTCTTGTGGTGACTCGCGTCGCCACCGAGCAGGACATCGGCCAGCAACTGGTGACCCAATTGTTCGGGAACCCGATGGTGCTGGCACTGACGGCAGGCATCCTGGGCATACTCGGGTTGATCCCCGGCATGCCGAACCTCGTGTTCCTTCTGCTTGCCTCTATCCTGGGGTATCTCGCCTGGCGCCAGTTCAAGAGCCCCTCAGCGGTCGCGAAGGAGCGTTCCGCGGAGGCGACACAGCCCGCGGCGCCAGTTGCGGAAAGCGTCGAGGCCAGTTGGTCCGACGTGGTTCCGGTGGACATGCTGGGCCTGGAGGTCGGATATCGCCTGATTCCGTTGGTGGATCGCAGCCAGGCCGGCGAATTGCTGAAGAGGATCCGCGGCCTGCGGAAGAAGTTTGCGCAGGAAATCGGCTTCCTTCCGGCCCAGGTGCACATCCGGGACAACCTCGAACTGCGGCCCAACGTGTATCGATTGAGCCTCAAGGGAGTGCCGATCGGCGAGGGCGAGGCGTTCCCCGGCCAATACCTGGCGATCAATCCGGGGCGTGTTTCCGGCCAACTCGCCGGTACCCCGACACAGGATCCGGCATTCGGTCTGCCGGCACTCTGGATCGACGCCAGTCTGCGCGAGCAGGCGCATGTGTTCGGCTATACCGTGGTGGATGCCAGCACGGTGATCGCGACACACCTGAACCATGTGATCCTTTCGCATGCCACCGAATTGCTCGGGCGCCAGGAAACCCAGGCCTTGCTCGACCATCTCGCCACCGAAACGCCCAAACTCGTGGAAGATCTGGTGCCCAAGCAGATCGGGCTTGGCGTGTTGCAGCGGGTGCTACAGAACCTGCTCGACGAAGGCGTCAATATCCGCGACATGCGCACCATCATCGAAACCCTCGCCGAGCTGGTGCCGCGCATACAGGACCCGATCGAGCTGACTTCGCAGGTACGGATCGCCCTCGGCCGCGCGATTGTCCAGCAGCTCTATCCGAATGGCAACGAAATGCAGGTGATGGCCCTTGAACCTGGCCTTGAGAGACTGCTGGGACAGGCCTTGCAGGGCGGCGGCGACGCCGGCGGCATCGAGCCGGGCCTGGCCGATACCTTGCTGCGGGAAACAGCAGTTGCCGCCCAGCACCAGGAAGACCTCGGCCTGCCGGCAGTATTGCTCGTGCCTCCCCATTTGCGCTGGCTCCTGTCGCGCTTCCTGCGGCGTGCCGTACAGCAACTCCGGGTGATCTCGAATGGCGAGGTTCCCGATACGAAGATCATCAAGGTGACATCCATCATCGGAGCTAGAAAATGACTGCGAAACGCTTCGTCGGCGCTACCGCGCGTGACTGCCTGCGTCGGGCAAAGGAGGTGCTGGGGCCGGATGCCGTTGTCATCTCGAACAAGGCGGTGCCAAATGGCGTCGAGATTGTCGCCATGTCGCCAGAGAGCCTTGATGCGATCTCGCAGAATGTCCGTCCCGGGCCCGCCGTCGCTTCGTCGCCGACTCCGCTATCGCCTCCGCGATCACTGCCTCAGCAGGAGGACGATTACACTGTTTCTCTGTCGTCAGCACGTATTCGTGCAAGCCGGCAGAACACCGAACCGCCCGTGGTTCAGCCCTGGATGCCGTACGGAAAGTCTACTTCCGCAGTCGCCCGGGCGGCGGCCCCGGTCGAGCCAAAAGTCGAGTCGGTGCATCTGCGCAATTCGGCATCGGGAGGGCACTTGCACTATTCCCCCGGGGTGCCGGCCGCCTCAACACATACTGAGCCCGTGCCTCACCACGCCGACCCGAAGCATCACGATGCCGCGGCCGGCAGGAAGGTCGTGGATCGTCCTGTCGCCGAAAGTCCGGTCCAGACCGCGCAGCTGATCGATGAAATGCGGCTCATCAAGAACCTGCTCGAACGCCAGCTCGCCGGTTTTGCATGGGGCGAAATGGCGCGCGAGGCACCGACCCGGGCGCAACTTCTCGGCGAAATGCTGGCGGCGGGTTTTTCTGGCGGCCTGACGCGTCGCTTGATCCAGGAAATGGCGCCCGACCTCAATCAGGACGAAGGCCGCAAATGGCTGACCGCTGCCGTCAACCGGCGCCTGCGCACATTGTCGTCGGATGCGGACTTCATCGACCGTGGGGGGTGTATGCGCTGGTCCGACCGACTGGCGTCGGCAAGACCACCACCACCGCCAAACTGGCCGCCCGGTGCGTCGTTCGCTATGGTGCGGAGCGGCTTGCGCTGCTGACTACGGGCGGCTATCGGATCGGAGCCCACGAGCAATTGCGCATCTATGGCCGGATTCTCGGTGTGCCGGTATTCGTGGTTCGCGACGGCGAGGATCTGCGGCGCACCCTGGCGGACCTGCGCGACAAACACATGGTTCTGATCGATACCGTGGGCATGAGTCAGCGCGACCGGATGGTGGCCGAACAGGCGGCGATGCTGACCCGTTCCGGCGAGGTTAATCGCCTGCTGCTGCTGAATGCCGGAAGTCGCGGCGATACTCTGGACGATGTGGTGCGTGCCTACGGCGGCGAGGATCTCGCCGGTTGCATCCTGACCAAGGTGGATGAGGCGACCGCCCTGGCGCCGGCGCTGGATTGCATCGTTCGCCATGGCCTTACCCTGAGCTATGTTGGCAACGGCCAACGCGTGCCCGAGGATTTGCATCTGCCCAACCGGCAATACTTGCTGCATCGCGCCTTCAAGGTTCCGTCCGGCGAGACAGCGCACAGCCTGCGCGACGAGGAAATTGCCATGTCCTTTCCGCCGGCTCAGGATGCGAAGCTGGGAGCCCGAATTGCTTGACTGGCATACCGGCCCGGTCACGGATCAGGCCGCGGGTTTGCGGCGCCTGTTCAGGACGCGCCCGGCGCGCGCGGTTGCATTTGTCTCCGGCCGCGAATCCTGCGGCAGAACCACGCTGCTGGTCCACACGGCCGTGGCGCTGGCGGAAGCGGGGGAGTCGGTCGTGATTGTCGACGAGAATCCGGGCCCGGACAACGCGCATAGGGTCTTCGGCCTGAAGGCACGGCACGACCTGCTTGATCTCGTTCAGAGCGACCTGCCCATGCAGCGCATCGTTCAACCGGTCGCGGCGCGCCTCAGCCTCTTGTCAGCCGCAGAATTCGTCGCAGCCCTGCCCCAGATCGATGCCGCGACAGCGACGCACCTGAATTCCGCGTTCCGGCAATTGCAGGAAGGCAGTTCCTACGTGCTGATCGATTGCGCAGCGGGGAAGGGGCAGCATCTTTCTCCGCTAGCGCTGGCTGCCCCGCAGATGGCGGTCGTCGTTGCGGCACAGGGCACGGCGATCACCAAGGCATACGCCCTGGTCAAGCGATTGGTGCACGAACGCGGGCGTGAAGGGTTCCAGGTGGCTATCACCCGGGCCGGGAGCGATCGGGAGGCCCTCTCGATTTTCCACAACATGCGCCAGACGGCGCATGAGCATCTCGGGGTGCGCCTGGATTACCTGGGCAGCGCACGTGTCCCCAGCGTGGATCATCTCGCCGATGCCTTGCAGGGCAGTCTGTCCCAATCCGCCGGCGCGGGAGACTGGTTTGGTTTCCTGCCGGCATCCAGGGGGAATGTTTTGCCATCACCGGCCGGCGTCAGGCTCTCCCGGTCGTCCTGAACGTTACGCGTTCTGTGGATCAACGCGCATTCGGCAGGGGGCGGACAGCAAGGCAATTGTGCGCCGTATCGCACGCTACGTAGATTCCGCAGTTTGTCGCGTAATTCACGGATAAACAAAACGTTGCGGCTTTGAGAAACTGCATCCGCAAAGGTAGAACAGCCATACGCCCATGCATGGCGGAATGAAACGATTTGCGGGTTTATCTCGGGGAACGGCACTATGAGCACAATCATGTTGGTGGACGATTCGGCAACGATCCTGTTGTCGATATCGAACATCCTCACCAAGGCGGGATACGCCGTCGAAAAGGCCAGTAATGCCGCCGAGGGGCTGAGCAAGTTCAAGAGCGGGATGAAGGTGGACCTGCTGATCACCGACCTGAACATGCCGGGCATGAACGGCATCGAGTTCATCAAGGAAGTGCGCACCCTGCCCAACTACAAGTTCATGCCCATCCTCTTCCTCACCACCGAATCGCAGCAATCCAAGCGCCTCGAAGCCAAGGCCGCCGGCGCCTCCGGCTGGCTGGTCAAGCCTGCCACCGCCGACGAACTGCTTGGCACCATCAAACTGGTGATCCGCTGATGGTCAATCGCAGCTAGTCTTCCGACGCAAAAAATGTACACCGCCCAGGGCGTCCTAGCCAAAGACCAGCAAATTGCGCATTACATGCCGTTGGTGCGGCGCATTGCGTATCTTCTGATGGCCAGGCTTCCTGCCAGCGTCGACGTCGATGACCTCATCCAGAATGGGCTGATCGGCCTGCTTGATGCGCTCGAGCGTTATGAAGAGGGGCTTGGCGCCCAATTTGAAACCTATGCCGTTCAGCGCATTCGCGGCGCGATGCTTGATGGCTTGAGGGAGAATGACTGGATGCCGCGCAGCGTGCGGCGCGAGATGAGGCGAGTCGAGGAGGCCATCCGGACCCTGGAGCACGAACGCGGCCGGGCACCGTCGGAAAAGGAACTCGCCGACGCGCTGGGGCTCTCCCTGGCCGATTACCAGAAGCTCCTGCTCGATGCGCGTGGACATCAACTTGTCTACATCGAGGATATTACCGATGGCAGCGGGGACGACTATCTTGAACGCCATGTCTCGGAGACCAGTCGTGACCCGTTGGGACTGCTCGAAGAGGAAAGCACCCGTGCGGCGCTGGCGGCCGCGATCGAGGCACTGCCGGAACGCGAGAAGCTGATGATGGCGCTTTACTATGAGCAGGATCTGAATCTTCGTGAAATCGGGGAAGTCATGGGCGTAACCGAGTCGCGCGTATGCCAGTTGCACAGCCAGGCAGTCGCGCGCCTGCGCACGGTCCTGACCGGCACCGGGAAGGCGGCCGGTTCCGGCCGGCGCGGCCGATCCGCGGCGCGGGCCGGAGCCTGAAGCAAATGGACAGGATCAGCGTTGCCGGGTTGCTGTTGGGTCTTGCCGCCATCATCGGTGGACAGGTCCTGGAGGGCGGCCATCTCGCTTCGCTGTTGCAGCCGACCGCATTTTTCATCGTCGTCGGCGGCACCCTTGGCGCAGTCATGCTGCAAAGCCCGCTCAGCGTGTTTCGGCAGGGCATGAAGATGGGCGTGTGGGTTTTCTACCCGCCGCTGGTCGAGCCGCAAAAGCACATTGCTGAGATATCCCGCTGGAGCCAGATTGCGCGCAAGGAGGGATTGCTGGCGCTGGAGGCGCAGATCCCCGCGGTACGCGATCCGTTCGCGGCAAAGGGCTTGCAATTGCTGGTCGACGGCGCCGAACCCGAGCGTCTGCGCGAGGTGCTGGAAGTCGAAATCAGTGCGTGGGAACACAGCCTGAAGGCTGGCGCGAAGGTTTGGGAATCGGCGGGCGGCTATTCGCCGACCATAGGCATCATCGGCGCCGTGATGGGCCTGATCCACGTCATGGAGAACCTGTCCGATCCTTCGAAGCTGGGCAGCGGGATTGCGGTCGCCTTCGTCGCCACGATATACGGCGTCGGCGCAGCCAACCTGGTGTTCCTTCCGGTCGCTAAAAAACTGATGGCGAACATCGCGCGCATCGTGACCCAGCGCGAAATGCTGGTGGATGGCCTGGTCGGGATCGCCAACGGCGACAATCCGCGGGTGCTTGAAAGCCGCTTGCAGGGCTATTTCGTCTGATGGCCCATTTCAGGCGTCGCCGGCGGCGGCGAGAGGAGGACGATCCGGAGAACCACGAGCGCTGGCTGGTGTCTTATGCGGATTTCATAACACTGCTGTTCGCCTTCTTCGTCGTGATGTACGGAATTTCCTCGATCAACGAAGGCAAGTACCGGGTCATGTCCGACTCCATCGTATATGCCTTTCGCGCCGATCCCGGCACGGCACCGGGCGCAGCGGTGTCGCAGCGGGCGGCGGAACAGATCCAGATGCCGCTGCCGATCCGCCGCGTTCCGCCCAAGGCCAAGACGGACGAAACGCAGGCAATGAAGAAGGAACACCTGCGCAATCTGGCCAGAGACCTCAACCAGGCCCTGGCGCCGCTGATGGCGCAAGGCAAGGTCAGGGTAAGCGAAGGTGCGTTCGGCCTGACCGTCGATATCAGCGCCAGCGCGCTTTTCGCCCCCGGCGAAGCGCGGCTGGACCTTGGCGCGGTGCGGGCGCTGGGCACGGTGGGCCGCGTCCTGGCGGAGGCCGACTTTCCGGTCGTGGTCGAAGGCCACACCGATAACATTCCAATCAGCACGCCGCAGTACCCGTCGAACTGGGAACTCTCGGCCGCTCGGGCAGCCAGCGTGGTTCGCCTGTTCATCGATACCGGGATGGATCCCCGTCGCCTGACCGCGACCGGCTATGCCGACCAGCGGCCGGTCGCGGACAATGCCACAGGGGAGGGGCGACAAAGCAATCGCCGGGTCGCCATCACGATCGAGTCCAGACTGCCTGAGAATCGGATCGAGTTGCCGCTGAGCGAGTAGCTCAGCCGCGTCGCGTCGCCGCTGTCAGGCGCTTCCGAGTGGCCGCCTGCTGGCGGAAGTGCTGCGCTGGCCATCGGCGCCATAGGTGCCGCCTTCGGCAGGATTGCCCAGTAGTGCATTGAGGGCTTGCTGGTTCTGCTGAAGATGGGCTGCGATCAACTTGCCATTGAGTTCGTTTTCGTCCCGTGCCTTGATCGCCAGATCCATGTAGATTTGCCAGGACTTTTGCGCCGTCGGTCGCAGGCCGGCGGGGCGGCCCGCGATCCAGGCTTCGACGCCTGCACGGCCGCCACCGAGACCGGCGGCTCCGAGTGCAGCATCGCGCCGGGTATCCAGATCCGACAACCGTATCGCCAGCGCCGACTTCTTCTCGGCGATGGCGGGAAGTTGGCTGGTATCTCCCTTGACCAGACAATGCCGCTCGTCGGTAACGGCAGCCAGAAACTCCTTAAGTGCGCCGATAGTCTGATCCAGCAGATTTGCTATGGCAGCCAAGGAGTCTGGGCGATCACGCGGCTGGTCGGTTTTTTGCCAGGAGTTCCTGTACGCCATCGAGCAGGCGACCCGCGATCTTGTCTGCATCGATCTGCAGGCGGCCGTCGGCGACGGCCTGACGAATCTCCGCGACGCGTTTGCTGTCGAACGGCGCCGGGGTGGGCTCGGCGGAGCGAACGGAGGATGCATCACCGACGTTTGCCGCTTGTGCCGGCACACTTGCAGGGGAACTCGCAGCCTTTTTCGGCTGCGTCTTGGGCAGAGAGGTCGACGAGGGGATCGAAGAGTCGATTTTCATGGTGTACACCTGCTATCGGTTCGGGGCTTGCGTGACTTAACGGCCCCGGCAGCCAGAACTTTAACGTGAAACGACCGATTTGGCGTCGGGAAAATCATCGAACACTACCCACAATCGCTCTGTGTTCCATTTTCCGGGTTTCAATGCGCCACGGCGACCGATCCGTCGTTTTGCGCGATGCCACTGATCACCTGCCCCGACGCAAGGCGGACCTGCACCACTTGCCCGGCCGTTGCATTGGCCATGGCGCGGCCCTCGCCGGATACCTGGAATCCGGTTCCGCCCGACACCACCCGGACGTTCTGTCCCTGCCGGACCACGATCGGATGGCGCAGCATGTCGGCGCGCAAGGGGCGATCGGCAGGCAAGGATAAAGCCAGCGTCTTGCCAATTGCCTGTCCCGGATCCGTCAGCACGTCGGCCGGAAGTTCGGCCAGGTCGCCCCGCCGCAGCCCGACGTCGCTTGCGACGACGTTTTGCCCCGCACGCAAGGGGCGGACGCTGACGACGTAGTTCGCGTCAACGTGAATCCGGACCGGGACATACAGGCTCCAGTTCGCGCCGCGGGCGCAGCGCACGTTGACATGGGTACGACCCCATGAGCGACGTGCCGCATCCATCGCAACCTCGATGTCGCGGCAACCTTCGGGGAGGTTATCGGCCTTTATCGGCCCGATGTCGAAGCGCGCGGGCCCGGGCAGGCTTGCTGATCGGGCCTTGAGAAAGTCCGCAATGGAACGGCGTATCGGTTCGCCGTCGGCGGCGTGGCTCGCGGCGGCGAAGGACAGCAAATTCAGCATGAGGGCCGCGACGAGAAGTTTCACCAATTTATTCATGGGCGGAGATTACCCCAGTTGCCCGGCCTGCGTTTGCCGCGGCCGGTGCGTTGCGGTGTCCGGCAAGTTTTGCCGCATTGGCGCGCCGCTTTTGCCTGTGTCGCCGGTCAGTCTTGCCGAAAAGTCTGTAGTTGTCGGGTTTTTCCATTTGAAATAGTGGGTTGTGGTGCGTGGCATGGATGATGCATTAAGGAGCTTGAATTGAATCTCTACGACGGATGCCCGACATCATGACCAACCGACTCGACGACCAACTCAGTATCCAGCGTGCTGCGCTTGGAGTCCTGACCTATCGTCAGGAATTGCTGGCGTCGAACATCGCCAACGCCGATACGCCACATTTCAAGGCGCGCGACATCGATTTCCGGGATGCACTTGCCGGCGCGGTTGCCGGTCGCAAGGACGCGAGTCTCGGCCTGTCGGTCACGGCGCGTGGCCATCTCGGCGGCAGCATGGAGTCGAAGCAGGCCGCAAGCGCCCGCTACCGCACCGAATTTCAGCCGAGCATCGACGGCAACACTGTAAACATGGACATCGAACGTGCTGCCTTTGCCGAGAATGCCCTGCGGCTGGAGGCGGCGCTGTCCTTCATCAACGGCAGTTTCAAGTCCCAGCAACTGGCGCTAAGCCAGTAAACGCCATGAGCCTTTTCAATATCCTTTCCATCGCCGGTTCGGCACTTACCGCGCAGTCGGCGCGCCTCAACGCGGTGGCCAGCAACCTTGCCAATGCGGACAGCCTGCCGGGCGCGGATGGCCAGCCGTATCGCGCCAAGCAGGTGTTGTTTCGCGCGACTCCGGTCGAAGGTGGCGGAGTCGGGGTGCGTGCAGTCCAGGTTCTGGAGAGCAACGCGCCGCCGCGCCTGACCTACGACCCCGCCAGCCCCGCCGCGAACGAACAGGGCTACGTCGCGATGCCGAACGTGAATGTGGTGGACGAGATGGTCAACATGATTTCCGCCTCGCGGTCGTACCAGAACAATGCCGAAGTGATGAACGCGATCAAGTCACTGGTGCAGAAGACACTGGCCATCGGCCAGTAAACATTCAATCGGAGCAAGCCATGACGACTTCCACTTCCGGCGTATCCACCTCGACCCAGGCCCTGATCGACGCGGCCAACGGGGCGGTCGCCAAGACCAAGAGCACGACCGCCGATGCGCAGGACCGCTTCCTGAAACTGCTGACCACGCAGCTCAAGAACCAGGATCCGCTGAACCCCATGGACAACGCGCAGATGACCTCGCAACTGGCCCAGATCAGCACGGTCGACGGCATCGAAAAGCTGAACGCCACGTTGCAGAAGCTGCTTTCGAGTTCGGTCGATGGCGAGGCGATGCAGGCGGCGGCCCTGGTCGGCCATCAGGTGATGGTTGCGGGCAACGGGTTGCAGCTCGGCGACACAGGCGCGATCGGCGGCCTGGTGCTGACATCGGGCGCCGACCAGGTGGTGGTCACCATCAAGGATCAGAACGGGCTGGCGATGAGAACGCTGAACCTAGGCAATCTCGATGCCGGTACGCACAACTTCGCCTGGGATGGCAAGACCGATGCGGGAGTTCAGGCGGTCAACGGCAGCTATGGAGTATCGGTGGCGGCCAACAGGGGAACCGAAAAAGTGACGGCAGAGACGCTCGAGCTTGCCTCGGTGTCCAACATCAATCGCAGTACCCAGGGCGTGACCCTGGATCTGGGTCGCCTCGGGCTGGTCAGGTTCAGCGACGTCAAGCAAATTTTCTAAGCAGGAGAAAACCATGAGCTTTCAACAAGGATTGGCCGGACTGAATGCTTCTTCCAGGGCACTCGACACCATCGGCAACAACATCGCCAACTCCGGCACGATCGGCTACAAGACCGGCTCGACCCAGTTCGCCGACGTGTTCGCGGCATCCCTGAGCGGCGCGGGATCGGCTCCTGTGGGCCTGGGCACCAAGGTTTCCGCGGTGGTCCAGCAATTCACCCAGGGCAGCATTGGCGTGACCAACAACCCCCTCGACCTCGCCCTCAACGGCGGCGGCTTCTTCCAGATGGACGACGGCAACGGCTCCACGCTGTTCAGCCGCAACGGGCAGTTCCAGCTCGACCAGGCGGGCTACATCGTCAATGGCAACGGCATGCAGCTGAAGGGCATCATGGCGACCAACGGCGTGATTCCGCAGGGTTCGCCGCCCGAGCCGCTGCGCCTGTTCGATCCGACCAAGAGCCTGGCCGGGGCGCCGCTGCAGACCGGCGGTACGGCAGGTAGCAAGGGCATCGAGGCCAACGTCAACTTCGACGCGCGGATGGCCGTGCCGGTGACGCCGGTGTTTTCCTCCGCGGATCCGTCTTCCTACAATCAATCGACCGCGACGACGATCTACGACAGCTTGGGCAACCAGCACACCTACTCGATGTATTTCGTCAAGAACTCCCTCGCACCGAACAGCTGGCATGTCTATGCGTCGGTCGCCAACCCGGCGGGCGCATCGGTCGCCTCCACCGACCTCGGTTTGCTTGGCACCCTGGCATTCGACACGGCAGGCAACATCACCCCGGGCTCGGCAATCATTGCCGCCGGCGCACCCAGCATCACGGCCGCGCAACTGGGCTACGCCGGTGCCGTCTCCAGCCTGAGTTTCCCGGTTACCTTCACCGGTTCCACCCAGTACGGCTCCGGATTCTCGGTCAATGCGCTGCTCCAGGACGGATATGGATCGGGCACGCTGGCCGGCTTCAACGTCGGCGAAGATGGAACCATCCTGGGGCGCTACACCAATGGCCAGTCGTCGCCGGTGGGCCAGATCACGCTGGCCGCTTTCCGCAATCCGCAGGGCCTGCGTCCGCTCGGCGACAACATGTGGGACGTGACCCCGGCCAGCGGCACGGCCATCGTGGACAAGCCGGGTGCCTCCGGCCAATACGGCGTACTGCAATCGGCGGCGCTTGAAGAGTCCAACGTCGACCTGACGGCAGAACTGGTCACCATGATCACCATGCAGCGCTCCTATCAGGCCAACGCGCAAACCATCAAGACGCAGGACAGCATCCTGCAAACGCTGGTGAACCTGCGCTGATGATCCTGACTGAATTGGCGTGAGACGGCGGACACCATGGACCGGATGATCTATACCGCAATGAGCGGTGCGAGCCAGACGATGAGTC
Organism: Sulfuritalea sp.; assembly: GCA_016716965.1. Classification (GTDB taxonomy): domain Bacteria; phylum Pseudomonadota; class Gammaproteobacteria; order Burkholderiales; family Rhodocyclaceae; genus Sulfuritalea. The sequence continues at coordinate 46,592 of JADJUP010000018.1, forward strand.
GGCAGGCCGCCGTGGCGCATAACCTGGCCAATGTGAATGCGACCGGCTATCGGGCCGAGGAGCATCGCCTGCGCTCGGTCAACGTGCTATCGCAGGCGGCGCAGAAAGGCCTGCCGACGCGAAGTTTCGCCGTCGATGCCAGCACGCATACGGACTTCACCGCCGGGCCGATGGCCCATACCGGTCGCCCCCTCGACATGGCGGTGCAGGGCGAAGGATGGATTGCCCTGCAGATGCCTGACGGTAGCGAGGCCTACACGCGCAACGGCAGTTTCGAATTGAATGTTAACGGCATCATCCAGACCCGCAGCGGGATTCCGGTGCAGGGTGACGGCGGTCCGATCTCGGTGCCGCCCGAAGTCACGCTCAGCATCGGCAGCGACGGAACGATCTCCGCCCTGCCCGAGACCGGTCCGCGCAACACGCCCAGCGTGATCGGGCGCATCAAGCTGGTCAAGCCGCCCAATGGCGACATGATTCGCGGCGAGGACGGACTGTTTCGCGTGCGCGGTGGTGACCCGGCGACGGTGGACGAAACGGTGGGCATCCTGTCCGGCACCCTGGAAGGCAGCAACGTGAATGCGGCGGAACAGATGGTCACCATGATCTCCCTGGCCCGCCAGTTTGAAATGCAGATGAAGATGCTGTCGACCGCGGACGCCAACGACCGCGCCGCGACGCAAATTCTGGCGTAGTGCTAGGCGTCGGTGATGGCGTGTTTTGCGACGACCAGAGCGGCTGAACAAGCGAAAGGATAGAAAATGACCCTTGCAAACAGCATGAGCGGACTGATCGCCGCGGCCAAGGCCATTGACGTGGTCGGCAACAACATCGCCAATTCGCAGACGATAGGTTTCAAGTCGTCCATTGCCCGTTTCACCAGCGTCTCGGCGGTCGGCAATGCCAGCGGCCCGACGGCAAAGGGTGGCGCCGCGGGTGTCAGCGCCGACAACATCTTCCAGCAGTTCACCCAGGGCGATGTCGCGCTGAGCGACAGTCCGCTGGACATGGCGATCAACGGGCTTGGATTCTTTCGTCTGTACGATGCGGAAAACAACCGGGTCACATTTACCCGCGACGGTCAGTTCCGACTCTCGTACGAGGGTGACAGCTTTCCCAGGCTGGTCACCCGTTCCGGGCTCGCCCTGACGGGTAACCTGCCGGATTTCAGCACGGATCCCTATGGCACCATCGACAGCACCCCGGCTCCGGTGCCGATCGCGGTCGATCCCTACTTTCCGCCCAAGCCAAGCAGTGCTGTCCAACTGAACATGAATCTGGATTCGCGCGTCGCCGCTCCGGCGCTGCCCTTCGATCCGGCGAATCCGCTGACCTACAACAGGTCCACCCTGGCCACCATTTTCGATGCGGTGGGGGAATCGCACGACTTGCGCCTGTATCTGACAAAGCCGGGCGCTGCGAGCGCATGGGATGTCTACACCACGCTTGACTTCAACGCCAACGCAACGCCGCCGATGGTGCCCGTGGTCAATGGGCCGTTGGCCCTGAACTTCGACACTCAGGGGGTGCTGACCACCACCATGCCGCTGCCGCCGCTCAGCCTGCCCACTGCCAACGGCAACCTGCAGGTCAGCCTCGACTTCGGCGGTACTACGCAGGTCGGCACTTCGTTCGCCATGAACTCGGTCACGCAGGACGGATACGGCGAGGGCAAGATTCAGGAGGCCAGCGAGTTCATGGTGCTCGCCGACGGCCACATCAGCGCGCGCTACTCCAACGGGCAGCGACGCAACGTGGCACAGGTGGTGCTAGCGAATTTCACCAATCCCAACGCCCTGGTCAACCTCGGCGACAATCAGTGGACGACCAATGACGATCCGCTGCGCGGAACGGGAACGGTAACCCTGGGCTTTCCTAACTTTTCGACACTGAAGGCTGGCGGCACGGTCGGTAACAGCAATCCTGCGGAGGGTATGGGTTCCCTACAGGGGTACGCCATCGAGCAGTCGAATGTTGACCTTTCCGTGGAACTCGTGTCGCTGATCGAGCAGCAGCGCAACTACCAGGCCAGCGCGCAGACGTTCAAGATTCTCGACCAGGTGTTGCAGAACCTCGCGAACATGCGTTCGGGTTGATGTTCGATCGTCGAAAGCAGCTTCGTGAAATACCGATTGAATTTTGATTCGCGGGCATTGTCCGCCGCCTTTTCCGCCGCCGGCTACACGGAGCCGGCGTGCTTCACCAGGAGTCGTTCCAAATGATGCGTTCCCTCTGGATTGCCAAGACAGGCCTGGATGCCCACCAGACGTCGATGGATGTCATCACCAGCAACCTCGCCAATGTCAGCACCACCGGCTTCAAGCGCTCGCGCCCGGTCTTCGAGGACCTGCTCTATCAGACCCTGCGGCAACCGGGTGCCGCCTCGTCGCAGGCGTCGACCGTGCCCTCCGGTCTGACGCTGGGCACCGGCGTGCGCGTGGTCGCCACCGAACACATCTTCACCCAGGGCACGGTGCAGAAGACCGACAATCCGCTCGACCTGGCAATTCAGGGCAACGGCTTCTTCCAGATCCAGATGCCGGACGGATCGCTGGCCTACACCCGCGACGGTTCCTTCACCAAGGATGCCAACGGCCAGATCGTCACCGCCAATGGCTATCCCCTCAGTCCGCCGATCACGATTCCGGCCAACGCGCTTAGCGTAACCATTTCCCCAGACGGCATCGTCACCTACTCCCAGCCCGGCAACAACGCTCCGCAACCCGGCGGCAACATCCAGTTGGTCGGCTTCGTGAACAACGCGGGCTTGCAGAGCAGCGGCCAGAACCTGTTCGTCGAAACCGCCTCGTCCGGCACGGGTACGCCGACCACGCCGGGAACCAACGGCACGGGACTGATCAATCAGGGCTACGTCGAGACTTCGAACGTCAATGTGGCGGAGGAACTGGTGAACATGATCGTGGCGCAGCGCGGCTACGAGATGAATTCGAAGGCCGTGACGACCTGCGACCAGATGCTTTCGCGTCTGACCCAACTCTAAGGCAACAGGTGACACCATGAAAAATCAACTTCTGGCAATTCCCCTGGTGGCCGCCCTGGCCGGGTGCGTGACCACCGCGCCGACCACGGCAATCCACCAGCCCATGAGCCAGCGTCCGGAGGCACGCAGCGTGGTGCCGACGACCAACGGCGCCATCTTCAACGTCGCGTCTTCGCGCCCGCTGTTCGAGGATCGCCGTGCGCGTTTCGTCGGCGACACCATCACCATCAGCATCGCCGAGAAAGTACAGGCTTCGAAGAAGTCGGAAAACAAGACGACGCGCAGCCAGGATATCGACGTCAGCGTGCCGACCATCGCCGGCCTGCCGTTCAAGGGCGCGCAGGGTACCGCACTGTCGGCCAGCGATACCAACAATTTCAGCGGCAAGGGCGAGAACACCTCGTCCAATGACTTCACCGGCACCATCACCGTGACCGTGATCGAGGTCTACCCGAACGGCAACCTCCTGGTTTCCGGAGAAAAGCAGATCGGCCTCAAGGAAGGTGAGGAATTCGTCCGCTTCTCGGGAGTCGTCAATCCCAACACCATCAGCTCGGCGAATACCGTCGTATCGACCCAGGTGGCCGATGCACGCATCGAGTACAAGGCCAACGGCTTCCTCGACTCGGCGCAGGTCATGGGTTGGCTGGGCCGCTTCTTCCTGACCTTCCTGCCCTTCTGAGGAAAACGCCATGAAACGCATCCAACGCATCCTGCTGGCATCGCTCTGCATTGCCGCAACGATGTTCGCAACCGAGCCGGCGCGCGCCGAGCGCATCAAGGACATCGCCTCCGTGGCGGGCGTGCGCGCCAACCAGCTGGTCGGCTACGGCATCGTGGTCGGCCTCGACGGCAGCGGCGACCAGACCACGCAGACCCCCTTCACGGTGCAGAGCATGATCAGCATGCTGTCGGCCCTGGGGGTAAACCTGCCGCCTGGCCAGTCCCTCCAACTGAAAAACGTCGCGGCCGTCATGGTCACCGCCAGCCTGCCCGCTTTCGCGCGCGCCGGGCAGGCCATCGACATCACCGTTTCGTCGATCGGCAACGCCAAGAGCCTGAAGGGCGGCACCCTGATCCTGACCCCGATGAAGGGCGCCGATGGCCAGATCTACGCCATGGCCCAGGGCAATGTCGCGGTAATCGGCGCCGGTGCCACCAGCGCCGGCTCCAAGGTGACCGTCAATCACCTGTCGGTCGGCCGCATCGCGGGCGGTGCGACGGTCGAACGCGAGGTGCCGATGCCGCTGGGCCAGGGCGAGTTCGTCCATTTCGAGCTGAACACGACGGATTTCGGTACCGCCCAGCACGTGGTGGAAGCCATCAATCGCGTGCTGCCGGGCACTGCCGCCGCGGCCGACGGACGTCAGGTCAGGGTGCGCGCGCCGACCAATCCGGACGAGCGGGTGAGCTTCATCGGCCGCATCGAAGGCATCGAGGTCACGCCGGCGCGAATGGCGGCCAAGGTGATCGTCAACAGCCGGACCGGATCGGTGGTAATGAACCAGTCCGTGCTTCTGGAAAGCTGTGCCGTCGCCCATGGCGCCCTCTCTGTTTCGGTAACCACGGACAACACCGTGAGCCAGCCCGGCGCGTTGTCCGCCGGCCAGACGGCGGGCGTAGCCAACGCACAAATCGAAATCAAGCAGGAAGGTGGTGCGCTGATGAATGTCAAGGGCGGCGCAAATCTTGCGGAAATCGTCAGGGCGCTCAACTCGCTGGGTGCAAACCCCCAGGACCTGATCGCAATCCTTCAGGCCATGAAGTCGGCCGGTGCGTTGCGCGCCGAGCTGGAAATCATCTGAGCGTGGCGGCAATGGAGGAATTTGCCGCTTTTTTTGCTCGATTGCAGTTCGCCTGACCGTGACATCCTGCTGCCTGTCATGACCACCTCCAACGCCACCGCCGGCATTGCCGCAACGTCAAGCGTCCTCGATACCGGTGCGCTGGCGAACCTCAAGCGCCAGGCGAAATCCGGGGATCCCGCGGCCAACAAGGCCGTGGCGAAGCAGTTCGAGGCGCTGTTCCTGCAAATGGTTCTGAAGTCGATGCGCGAGGCGACGCCGCGCGAGGGACTGCTCGACAGCGAGGCGGGACGCCTTTACGAGTCGCTGCTCGACCAGCAACTCAGCCTCAATCTCGGCGGCGGCAAGCGTGGACTCGGGCTGGCGGAGATGATCGAGGCCCAGATGAACCGCCAGAATGCGCCGCTGCCGACCGCGTCCGAGGGCCTGCCGCTGCAACGCCCGCCGCGGGCATTCCCGCTGCCGGAGCAGAAGGCGATGCCATTGCGCATCGAGGCCGTGATTGATCCGCTATCCGCCGCGGGTATTGCCGTGTCGCCGGCGCCGACTTCCGCGACCGAAGTCACCCCCGTCCAGCGAAAGTTCGTGGACCGCCTGCTGCCGGCGGCGCTTGCCGCAGAGCGCAGCACCGGGATTCCGGCGCATTTCATGATGGCCCAGGCGGCACTGGAAACCGGATGGGGCCGCCACGAGCCGGTTCGGCCCGATGGCAGTTCCAGCTTCAACATCTTCGGCATCAAGGCCGGTGCGGGCTGGAGCGGTCCGACGGTCGAGGCGAGCACGACAGAAGTCGTGGCGGGACTGGCACAGACCCGGGTCGAGCGTTTCCGCGCCTACGCATCCTATGAGCAGTCGTTCAATGATTACGCCAGGCTGCTCCAGGACAATCCGCGCTACGCCGCGGTGCTTGGGGTACGGGAGCCGGATCGCTTTGCGCGGGGTTTGCAGGCGGCGGGCTATGCGACCGATCCGCAGTACGCCAGCAAACTGGAGCGCATCATCGGCGGGCCCGCGCTTCGGCAAGCCATGACCGGCTGATCAACTGCCCCGGCCTGCCTGCTTGGCACGGCCATTGCTAAATCTCCTGTGAGTGCTCAACTAGCGGCAATTCTTGCCGTTATATGGGTTCAATCGTGGAGCGATCATGAGTATCTTCGGTATCGGCGTCAGCGGACTCAGTGCGGCACAGGCCGGTTTGCTGACGACCAGCCACAACATTTCCAATGCCGCCACGCCCGGTTACAGCCGGCAGGTCATCGTGCAGGGAACGAACTCCCATCTGTTCACCGGTGCCGGGTTCCTGGGCCAGGGGGCACACGTAGAGACTGTTCGGCGCGTTTACGACGAGTTTCTCGGTCGCCAGGTGCTGAATGCCGAAACTGGTGCGGCCGAGATGGAAAGCTATTCCGCCCAGATCAGCCAGATCGACAATCTGATGGCCGATCCGGCCTCCGGGCTCTCTTCGGCGCTGGCCGCGTTCTTCAAGGGCGTGCAGGATGTTGCCGCAAATCCGACGTCTGTCGCGGCGCGGCAGTCGATGCTGTCCGCCGGCCAGGCCCTGACCGCGCGCTTCCAGGGACTGGACCAGCGCCTGACGGAAATTCGGGAAGGCGTTAACCAGCAGATATCGGCCCAGATCGCCCAGGTCAACACCTTCAGTACCCAACTGGCCGACATCAACCAGCGCATCATCCTGGCAAGGGCTGCGGGCACGGGGCAGCAGCCGAATGACCTGCTCGACCAGCGCGACCAGATGCTGAAGGACCTCAACAAGGTCGTGCGGGTCAGTACGGTGACGCAGGGCGACGGCAGCGTCAACGTCTATGTCGGCAGCGGCCAGCCCCTGGTGGTCGGCAGCCAGTCCTACAAGTTGCAAGCGGTTAGCGCTCCCGACGAACCGGAACGCACCTCGGTCGGAATAGTCGGCGCTGGCGGCACGGTGCAGGCGTTGTCCGATGCGCAGATCAGCGGCGGTAGCCTGGGTGGCGTGCTCGCCTTCCGCAGCCAGTCGCTCGACGAAGCGCAGAACGCGCTGGGCCGCATCGCCCTGACGCTGGCCAAGGATGTCAATGAGCAGCATCGATTGGGCCAGGATCTGGCCGGTACGCTGGGCCAGGCATTTTTCAGTGTGGCGACGCCATCCGCCCGCGCCAGCACCCTCAACACCGGTACCGGAGCGCCGGCCGTGAGCATCGATGCGACCAGCATCACGGAACTGACCACCAGCGATTACCGGCTCAGTTTCGTCGGCGGCAACTACCAGTTGACGCGCCTGGCGGACAGCCAGGTACAGACCTTCGCCACCTTGCCGCAAACCGTGGACGGCATGACGATCGCGGCGGGAACCTGGGCACCCAACGCCAATGACAGCATCCTGATCCAGCCGACGCGCAAGGGCGCGGCGACACTGTCGATGACGTTTTCCGATCCGCGCCAGATCGCGGCGGCAGCCCCGATACGCAGCTCGTCCGCGCTGGACAACACCGGCACGGCACGCATCACCGGCGGAGTGGTCAACGGTCCGCCGCCGACCGCGGCGAACCTGAAGAACACGGTCACCATCACATTCACCAGCGCAACGACTTTCGATGTCGTCGATACCACCGCGGCGGCCACGCTGGCCAGCGGTGTTGCCTACGCCACGGGAGCGGCGATCACCTACAACGGCTGGACCACGCAGATCAGCGGAAATCCGGCGAGCGGCGACGTGTTCACCATCGAAGCCAACACCAATGGCGTTGCCGACAATCGCAATGCGGTGCTCATCGGCGGCTTGCAGACGCGCAACACCATGGGCGCCATCGCCGGCGGCGCCGCGACCGCCAGCTACCAGTCGGCCTATGCCCAGATCGTCAGCGCGGTTGGCAGCAAGACCAATGAAGTGAATGCCATCGGCGCGGCCCGGCAAGGCCTGGTCGCCAGTGCCGCCGAGGCCCAGGCATCACTTTCGGGGGTCAATCTGGACGAAGAGGCGGCCAACCTGCTGCGATACCAGCAGGCCTACCAGGCGTCGGCCAAGGTACTTGAAGTTGCCAGCCGGGTGTTCGACGAAATTCTTTCGCTCGGACGCTGAATGGCATTGATCAACGGGGGAACCCATGCGAGTCAGTAGTGGAATGATCTTCGACGCCGGAGTCTCGGCCATCAACCGGCAGACTTCGTCGTTGCTGGCGACCCAGCAACAGGTGTCCTCCGGGCGGCGAATCCTGAGGCCGAGCGATGACCCGGTAGCCGCAGCGCGCGCGCTCGAAACCCAGCAGGCCAGTGACGTTGTCGCCCAGTTCAAGCAGAACCAGGATTACGCCACGGCCAGCCTCGGCCTCCAGGAGGCGCAACTGACCAGCGCCGGCGAGCTGCTGTCGCGCCTGCGCGAACTGACCGTCCAGGCCGGCAGCACCAGTCTCACAGCAACGGCCCGACAGGGCATCGCCATCGAAATGCGCGCCAGCTTCGATCGCCTGCTCGCCATCGCCAACTCGACCGATGGCTCGGGCAACCACCTGTTCGCCGGCTTCATGAGCGCAACGACTCCGTTCGGCGGCAACGTCGATAACATCATTGCCGGCGGCGAGATCGTTTATCAGGGCGACGATGGCCAGCGCAGCCTGCAAGTGTCTCCCAGTCGTCATGTCGAAGTGAGCGAATCGGGTCGGGACCTGTTCCAGCGCATCGGCAGCGGCAACGGCTATTTCGCAACCGACTATGCGGCGGGCAACACCGGGACCGGCATGACCAGTTCCGGTACGGTGACCGATCCCGCCGCATGGCAGGCGGCCACGGCACGCGATATCGACGTTCGGTTCACGGTAAGCGCGGGTGTCACCACGTATGACCTGGTCGATACCGCGAGCGGCAATTCGCTGCTTACCGGCGCCGCGGCACCCGCGCCCCTGGTCAGCCAGCGCAGCTTCCAGCCCGGCCAGCCGATCGTGCTGAAATCCCAGGGTGTCGAGCCCGCCTTCAATCTCGGCGGCAGCCTGAGCATCACCGGCAACCCGGCCAGCGGCGACAGTTTTTCTGTTACCCCCAGCACTTCGCAGAGCGTCTTCGCAACGATTGCCAACCTGGTCGGAGCACTGGAGAGTACCGGGACGACGCCGGCCGACAATGCGAAGTACATTAATGAAGTCACGTTCGCGCTGAACGATCTTGCCCGGGCCAGCGAAAACATCCTCGGCGCGCGGGCCAGGATCGGCGCGCGCATGAACGAGATCGAATCGCTGGCCGGATTGAACGAGGACCTCGGCTTGCAGTTCCAGCAGGCCTTGTCAAAATTGCAGGACGTCGATTACGCGCAGGCGATTTCCGACCTGACACGCAAGCAGGTGCAACTTGAAGCGGCGCAGCAGTCCTTCCTCAAGGTATCCCAACTTTCCCTGTTCAACTACCTGTGATGACACCGTACCGCCAGCGCCGACTTTTGCTTGCCGCGACCACCGCGCTTCTCGCCGGTTGCGGCGCGATGAACTATCCCGGGCCGAGCGCCCTTGACGGCAACTTTCCGGCCCAGGGTCCGATCCTTCCCGACACCGCGCTGAACCTGACCAAGTCGGTGCAGATTCCACTCGAAAAAATGGTCAATTGGGGGCTTTACGCCGGGGCGGCCTGGCTGATCCTTGATCCCCTGGCACCCAATTGGGAAATCGAGCAGGCCAGTTTTCCGGAACGCCATTACCACCTCTCGCTCAAGATGAAGCGGGTGTATGCGGGGGGTGCCGGCGAAGCCCGCGTCGTTTTCCATCAGCGGGCGAAGGACCTGATGCGGCAGAACGGCTTCGACAACTATGCGGTGGTCGAGTACAGCGAGGGACTGGAATCCTCGATTCTGGGCTCGCAGCGGGTGGCGCGCGGGGTTATCCAGCTGGTACGCAACTGAACGGCGCTGGCATCAGCCGCCGGCGGCCACTCGTACCGACAGTTCAAGCACTTCAAAGCCCCGGTTGAAAACCGACTCCATGGCGGCGCCGAGATAGGGCAGCGTCAGCCAGAGAACTATAAAGCCCAGCGCCAGCGTCACCGGGAAGCCGACGGCGAACAGGTTCAGGGAGGGGGCGACGCGCGACAGCACGCCGAGGGAAATGTTGGTTACCAGCAGGGCCGTGATCAGCGGCAGTGCAAGCATTACGCCGAGGCTGAACATCATCGCCGCCGAGGTCACGATGGACCACAGCGCCGCCGCATGGAAAGGCGTGGTGCTGACCGGCAGCAGCGTGAAGCTCTCGGCCAGCAGCGTAATCGTGAGCAGGTGGCCATTCATGGCGAGGAACATCAATGCGGTGAGGAATCCGAGGAACTGGGTCATCACCGGAGTCTGGCTGCTGCTGCTCGGGTCGAAGAATGTGGCGAAGGACAAACCCATTTGCAGGCCGATCAGTTCGCCGGTCACGTCGAGCGCGGCCAGCGCGATGCGCAGCGCGAAACCCATCATCACCCCGATCAGCATTTGCTCGGCGATGACCGCAAGTCCCAGCCATGATCCCGCCTCGATCGCTGGTGGCGGCGGCAGGGCAGGTGCCAGCGCGAAGGTGATCCCAAGCCCCATCACCAGGCGCACGCGCACCGGCAAGGCCGCGTTGTTGAACACCGGGGTCATTGCCAGCAGGCCGAGAACTCGTGTCAGGGGAAATACGAAAAGGCCGAGCCAGGCGTCAAGCTGCGCCGAGCTGATGCTGATCACTAGCCGATGACCCCCGGGATCGACTCGTAAAGCCGACGCATGTAGTCGGTCAGCATGGTGATCATCCATGGTCCGGCGAGGATCAGGGTGACGAAAATCGCGACCAGCTTCGGCACGAAGGAGAGGGTGGCTTCGTTGATCTGGGTTGCTGCCTGGAAGATGCTGACGATCAGGCCGGTGACCAGCGCGGCGATGAACAGCGGCGCGGAAATCATCAGTGTGAGTTCAACCGCGCCGCGGCCGATTTCGATGACTGTGGTGGGGCGGTCCCGGGGGGGGGGGGGGGGTTTGGGGGGGGGGGGGGGGGGGGGGGGGGGGGGCGGCGGGCGGGGCGCTCATATTCCGAAACTCAGCACCAGCGAGCCGATCAGCAGATTCCAGCCGTCCACCAGCACGAACAGCATGATCTTGAAGGGCAGGGCGACGATAACCGGCGACATCATCATCATGCCCATCGACATCAGGACCGAGGCGACGATCATGTCGATGATCAGGAAGGGAATGAAGATGATGAATCCGATCTGGAAGGCGGTTTTCAACTCGGACGTGACGAAGGCGGGAATCAGGATTCGCATCGGTATCTCGTCGGCCTTTTCCGGCGGGGCCTGCTTGGCGATCTTGGTGAATGTGACCAGATCCGCTTCGCGCACCTGTTTCAGCATGAAGGCACGCAAGGGGACCGCGCCTTTTTCCAGCGCCTGCTGGAAGCCGATCTTGTTCTCGGTCAGCGGCAGGTAGGCGTCCGCGTATATCCGGTCACCGACCGGCGCCATGATGAAGAAGGTCAGGAATAGCGCGAGTCCGACGAGCACCTGGTTCGGCGGCGAGGTTTGCGTCCCTAGTGCATGGCGCAAGAGGGAAAACACGATGATGATCCGGGTGAAACTGGTCATCATCAGGATCAGTGCCGGCAGGAAGGTCAGGCTGGTCAGCAGCAACAGGGTCTGGATCGAAAGCGACCACTGGACGCCGCCACCGGGGGCCGGCGCGCTGGTGACGGCGGGCATCGCCTGGGCCAGCGCCAACGCCGGCGTCAACATGAGAAGGGCGAAAATTCGCACCTTCATGCCTTTGGTTTCCGCATGAGTTGCTCAAGCCAGGCCGGCATTGCGGCTGATGCGCCGCCTTGCGCGGCAGGCGGCAGGGCCTGGCGGGGAATTTCTGCAAGTGCTGAAACGCGGCCCGGAGCGACTCCCAGCACCAGCCAGGTGGTGCCCACCTCGACGACGACTACGCGCTCACGTCCGCCGACCGGTGTGACGGCGACGATGCGCATCAATCCTGCGCCGGGACCCCGTTGCAATGTCAGCTTCTTCAGCAGCCACAGGCTGCCGACCAGCAGGACGAGTATCCCGACAAGCCCGAGCAGCATTTGCACCAGGTTGCCGCTCATCGTCGGCGGTGCGACGACCTGCGCAGTCGCTTCCGCGACCGGCAGAAACAAAGCAACGATAGGGGTGAGTAATTTGCGCATGCGCACCTGAAAACACAACGCCGCGTCGTGACGAAACGGCGACTACGGACTGGTGCGAGGATACGGCGTGCGTTGCTTCCGGTAGCGCGCAAGCAAAGGGGCGAAGCGCCGACTTATCAGCGATTAAGCTTTCGGATGCGCTCCTGGGGCGTAATGATGTCCGTCAGGCGGATGCCGAACTTGTCATTGACGACCACCACCTCGCCCTGCGCAACGAGCGTGCCGTTGATCAGGACATCCATCGGCTCACCGGCCAGTCCGTCGAGTTCGACGACCGAGCCGTGGGCAAGTTGCAGCAGGTTGCGGATCGAAATCTTGGTGCGTCCCAGTTCGACCGTGAGCGCGACCGGGATGTCCATGATCATGTCGAAACCACGCGGGGCCTGGCCCCCTCCCGCATCTTCCGAAAACTGCTCGAATATCTGTGCCGGCTGGACGCCAGGAGCAGGTTGCGCCTCGGCTGCGGCCTGTTCGCCCATGGCGGCGGCCCAGTCATCATCGGAAATCTGTTGCTCGGCGGCGGTGGGGTCGTTCATTTCATGCTCCAGACATCATTGAGGCAAACGGGACGTCGGACATGATAATCATGTTTCCGCTTCCGCGAGGAAGCGTTCTATCTTGAGCGCGTATTGACCATTGTGGACGCCATAGCGCGACTCGATCACCGGCACCCCGTCAACGGCGGCCTGCATGGTCGCTTCGATAGTCAGCGGAATCACGTCGCCTACCTTCATCTCGACGATCTGGCCCAGCGTCAGGGTGGTGGTAGCCAATGTCGCGATCAATTCCACTTCGGCGGTCTGCAACTGACGCGTGAGCATGCTGGTCCAGCGACTATCCGTGCCTGTCTGTTCGCTGTGCATCGAACTGTGCAGCATGTCGCGGATCGGTTCGATCATCGAATAGGGCAGGCAGATATGCAGTTCCGAGGTGTTGCCGGCGAATTCCAGGTTGAAGGTGATTGAAATCACGACTTCCGAGGGCGTCGCGATGTTGGCGAACTGGGTGTTCATCTCGGAGCGGACGTATTCGAAGGTCAGCGGATACACGGGCTGCCAGGCTTTCTGGTATTCCTCGAAAACGACCTCCAGCAGGTTCTGGATGATGCGCTGCTCGGTGGGGGTGAAGTCGCGGCCTTCGACGCGGGTATGGAAGCGGCCATCCCCGCCGAACATGTTGTCGACCACCAGGAAGACAAGGTTGGGGTCCATCACGATCAGGCCGGTGCCGCGCAGCGGCTTGGCCTGGATCAGGTTGAGGTTGGTGGGCACCACCAGATTGCGAATGAACTCGCTGTACTTCTGCACCTTGATCGGCGCGACCGAAACCTCGACGCCCTTGTGCATGTAGTTGAACAGGCCGATGCGCAGGTAGCGGGCGAAGCGCTCGTTGATGAGCTCCATCGTCGGCATGCGGCCGCGAACGATGCGTTCCTGACGCCCAAGATCATAGGGTTTGACACTGCCGACATCATCCGTTTCGGCGGCTACTTCATCCGCCTCGCCGGCGACGCCCTTGAGCAGGGCGTCGACTTCTTCCTGGGAGAGAAAATCCTGGGCCATTCGATTCAACGCCCCAAACGGACGATGTGTTACTGAATGATGAAGCTTGAGAATAGCACGGATTGTACGGGGGCACCGGGGTCGGCGGCTTCGGCGGGCGGCGCGGTTGCTGCCTCGGCGGCCGGATTTGCATCGCCGGCTGGCTTGGTGTCGGCCGCGGGTTTGGCCTTCTCGGACGCAGGGTCGATGACCCGATTGGCGATGTCGCGCAACTCGTTGGCAAGGCGCTGCACGCCAGTCGCGGTGGCGAGCGTGGAAGCCTTGTTGTTCATCAGGCTAAGGGTGATGCGATGCTTGAGTTCGGGCTCGAACTGCTTCATCAGTTCCAGTCCCTGCGCATCCAGCAGCTTCAACTGGACTTCCGCCTGCAGATAGGCCTCCTGCTGTTCGGTTTGCAGCTTTACGGTGAACGCCTTGTCGAATTTGTAGAAAACCGGAGGGGCGCCTGGTTCAGCCTTCTTTTTCGCAGGTTCCTTGGCGGCAGCGTCGGTCGCTTCGCCAGCCGCCGGCGCCGGTTTCTTCAACAGGAAGAATGCGGCACCTCCCCCCAGTGCAAGGCAGGCAACGCCGATAAGTACGAACACCATCCACTTGCCTTTCTTTTTGGGCGGCGGTGCGGCGGATTCAGCTTCGGCTTTCTTGGCATCAGCCATTTAGGATTCTCCGGAAATTTGCAGTCGGTAGTGAAGGACGATAAGCGCGAGGCTTGAATCTTGGCAGATCGGCTTCGTCATGGGAATGAGTTCCGCCAGTCGCGGACGCCAACCGCGATCAGGCAAAGACATCGACCATGCCGCGACCGCCCGCGCTGCTCCAGCGGGACCCGGCCGCGAGCGCCTCGATGGATGCCGTGGATGCCTCGCCGAATCGACCAATGGACGCATTGCGATCATCCTTCTGCGGCATCGTTCCGGCTTCCTGCCTGGTATCCGCGCCGACATGCGTGTTGCCGAGGGCGACACCGGCATCGGCGAGGACTTCGCGCAGGCGCGACATGGAGTTTTCGAGCGCCTCACGCACCACGGCGTTTGGCGATGTAAAGCTTGCGGTAACGTTATCGCCTTCAATGACCATGGTGACTTCGATGCGTCCCAGTTGCGCCGGATTGAGGATGAGGTCGGCTTGCTGGCGCCCGTTGCCCACCATCCAGGTCAGCTTTTCGCCCATCTCCTGGTGCCACCCGGCTTGTCCGAAGCCGGCTTCGATCCTCACGCTCGGTGGTGGCGCAGCGGCGGGAGTGCTGCCGCCGGCCTGCAAGGCGGCATTGCCAGGAAGGCTTGCAAGCCGGTCCAGCGTACCGCGGAAGTCCGCTCCGACTTCCACTTGGGACTTAGGCTGGGAACCAGCCCGCGCCGTTTCGGCAGAAATTGCCGGTTCGACGGCAAGCTTGTCCGTGGGCGCCTTGCGGTCGAAATGCGCGTTTGCTGCTGGAGCGCTGCGCTGGGCAGGATCCTCGCGTTTCCCGCCACGCGCCTCCGTATTTCCGAAAGTCGGCGCTGGCGCCACGGCATTCGCTGCCAACAGGGGTGCTGTGCCGGGCAGCGAGCCGTCGGCCGACTCCTGGGCGAAGGCATTTCGCGCGGCTTCGGCAGATGCTTTTGCCTCTTCGGCGATCTCGGCCGCCGGTGAGAGGCCTGCCAAGCCCGACGTCGCCAAGTCCGCCACATCAGGCGCTCCGAGAAGCTCCGGCGAAGTTGCCACCTGTGTCGCGGGATCGATGCCAGGCAACGGATCGGTCGCAGCCAGGCCGAGCAGGGCGGGGAAAAGTGGCGTATCGCCGATGCCTTGGGTTGGTGTCACGCCTTCCGTACCTTCCCTAGCTTCCGCCGCCGCGTCGGTGGAATTCCTTGCCGTTGCGGGCTTCCCGCCGTTGGCGGATGCGGCTTGATCGCTTCGGGACTTGAGGACAGCGGCAAAGGTGACGGGCGCAGCGGGCCCGGATTCGTTGCCGGCATTCTCGCGCCCTCGCGTTTCGTCGCCACGGTTTGCGGACGGGTTCGGGGCACTCACGGCCGGCGATGCGTTCAGGATGGTTGCCATGTGCAGTTTCTTTCCGGTTGGACAGTCATGCACACGTCCATGCAAACTCTATGCCATTCAATCAGCCAGGCCGGTTTGCTGTCGGCAAAACTGTGGGAGATGCCTGAGCGGCGTTCGCTCCGTCGTTCTTGTTCGCGAAGCTTCTGGCGCCGAACTCGTCGCTGGCCTTTTGTTCCGCCCGTTGTTCTTCCTCGACGACGACCGCCTGATGCCTGTCCGCCAGGGTGCTGAAGGCCTTTACCCGACCTTGTTTTCCCATCCAGTCCTGCTGGCCGGCGAGGGTACGCTGCTGCGTTTGGGCAACGGACTGGGCCGCAGTGACAATCGCATCGTCGATGCGGGCGATGAAGCGGGTGTAGTTGCTCCATTCGCTGAGCCCGAGTCCGTTCTCCGCTGCAACAAGGAAGCGGCTGTGGTATTCGTCACGATAGCGGACCAGGAGCGCGTAGCGCGTCGATGCCTGATGTTCGCCTGCAATCAGTTCGCCAAGCTCGCGTGTCGCCTGGTCAAGATGCAATTGGGACAGGTTAAGCAGTGTTTGCAGCGGGAAGTTCGTGGCCATGGCTGGATACTCGAATTGGATTACCGGCTACTGGCGTTCACGGGGCGAGCAGTTCGCCCAGTCGCTGACGCGTGGTGGCACCATCGGCGCGCTCGTCGATGCGTTGTTGAAGGAATGCTTCGAGTTTCGGGTAAAGCGCGATGGCCCGGTCGAGCAAAAGGTCCGAACCGGCCGAATACGCGCCGACCGCGATCAGGTCGCGGGCACGCTGGTACCGCGAATAGAGCTGCTTGAACTGGCGCGCCAGTTCGAGGTGCTCCGGACTGTTGAGCTGGTTCATTGCGCGCGAGATAGATTGCTCGATGTCGATCGCCGGGTAATGGCCGGCATCCGCCAGGCGTCGGTCCAGCACGATATGGCCGTCGAGGATGGCACGAGCCGAGTCGGCGATGGGGTCCTGCGGATCGTCGCCTTCGGTGAGGACGGTGTAGAACGCCGTGATCGAACCACCGCCCGCGGGGCCATTGCCGGCGCGTTCGACGAGTTGCGGCAATCGTGCGAAAACGGAGGGCGGATAACCACGCGTGACCGGCGGTTCTCCGACCGCCAGGGCGATTTCGCGCTGTGCCATGGCATAACGCGTGAGCGAATCCATGATCAGCAGGACGTGCCGGCCTTCGTCGCGGAAATGCTCGGCGATCGCCGTGGCATAGGATGCGCCCTGCAACCTGAGCAAGGGACTGACGTCGGCCGGTGCGGCCACGACCACCGAACGAGCCCGACCTTCCAGGCCAAGATTCTGTTCGAGAAACTCCTGGACTTCGCGCCCGCGTTCGCCGATCAGGCCGACCACGATGCGGTCGGCTTGGGTATACCTCGCCATCATGCCGAGCAATACGCTCTTGCCGACTCCGGACCCCGAGAACAGGCCCAGTCGCTGTCCGCGACCGACCGTCAGCAGACCGTTGATGGCGCGGATGCCGACGTCCATGCTCTGGCGAATCGGCTCGCGCAGCAACGGATTCAGCGGCCGACTTGCAAGCGAATGCCGGTGGCTCGTAACCAGAGGACCGAGGTTGTCGAGGGCGCGCCCATTGGCATCGACCACCCGCCCCAGCAGTTCGTCACCGACCGGCAGGTGCTTGGTGCGATCCGCCGAGCGACGCTTGGCGGGCAGGGGCTGGCCCAGGACCGGCGCGACGACAGGCGCCTCCTGTGGCCAGACCAGGGCTCCAGGCGCCAGGCCATACACATCTTCGGCGGGCATCATGAACAGTCGATCGCCGGCAAATCCCACGATTTCGGCTTCGACGGTTCCGTCTCCCGGCGTCTCGATGCGAACCATTGCGCCCAGTGGCAACTTGAGGCCGGAGGCTTCCATCACCAGGCCGTTGATTCGCGTCAGCCGGCCGGCAATCTGCCAAGGCTGTGCCGCCGCGACAGGGGTGCGGCACTGGTCGAGAAATCCCGCGATTCGTTGAAGATTCATGACCGCTCGGATTCGGCGGGGACCACCCAGGGTGTGTCCAGGTCAAGGGTGGCGATGACCCGCTGCCAGCGCATGGAGAGCCTGGAGTCGATATGGGCACCCCCCGAGTCGATAATCACGTCGCCACGGGCGAGTTGGGGATCTTCCTGGATGCGGTGGCCGACTCGCGTCAGTTGCTCCTCGGAATGCTTGCGGAGCAGGGCAATATCGTCGGCGTTGAGGTGGATCACGGCCTGATGCGCCGGTAACTGAGCCAGCGCCGCACGTATCGTCCCAAGGACCAGTTCCGGCTGCACGGTGATCGCCTGGCCAATGACTTTGCGCGCGATCTCCAGCGACAGCGCCAGGACTTCGTCGGCGAGTACGCGCTCGATATCGGCGATGCCGGCATCGAAGCCGGAGATGGCGGTTGCCATTCGCTCGGCGAGTTCCCTTGCCGCTTCGCCTGCGGCCTCCTGGCCAGCCCTGAGCCCGTCGGCGCGACCGGATTCGAATCCGGCCCGGTATCCATCCTGGCGCGCTGTTTCACGCAGGATGGCGACTCCGGGGTCGCCATGGTGGTCGGGTTTTGCCAAGCTCGCTTGAGGTCCGGATTTTCCAGCGCCTGTGGAATTGCCGCCGTCGACATCGCCGAAATTGGCCATGTCCCATGGCTTCCATGCATCGTGCCTGGGTTTGGAGGGTGGCGAGAAAATGTTCATCTTCCTTGGTTGCCGGGGCGGGGTGAACTGCTCCGTTTAGGGGCCGTCGCCATGGACGTCGCAGCCACGATGTATCTATGACTTCCGTGGGATGTATCCTCGCAAAAAGGACTTCACTTGTTTATCCGTGAATTACGCGACAAACTGCGGGAAATACGTAGTCTGGCGGGCTCGCCCCTGGAGAAGTCTGGGGGCACGGCAAATCGGCGATGGCTTCAATCGAATGCGGCGCCTGGCCGAATTCCTCGCGAATTTCCTCATGTCAGCCGCGCAAGGCGACTATGCCAGGCGCGGCGAGATTCGCCTTGAACCCCGCGCGGTTCCGGTGGGTTGAAAAACCCGTTACAGGACCAGTTCGAGTCCTTCGCGGGCCAGCATAACCCTGGGTTCCCCGGGTTGGTCTGGTTGATGGCCGGTGGTTGCGCAGGCCTGCGCAAATGCCTTGTCCAGGTCGTCATCCGATCGGGTTGGCTCGTGATGGGTGCACACCAGGGTCTTCACGCCGAGGCGACGTGCCCAGTCGATGCTGCTTTCCAGAGTGCCGTGTCCCCAGCCGATCTTGGTCGGGTATTCGGAAGCGGTATAGGAACTGTCTGCAATCATCAGGTCCAGACCTGCCAGGGCGTGGTCCAGTTGCCCTTGCAACTGGTCGATCATCTGCTGATAGCCGGCATGTTCCTCGTCATTCGGATCGTAGATGTTCGGCCAGGGTTCGTGGTCACCGGTAAAAAATGCCGACTTTCCATTGCAATCCACACGGTAGCCGAAATTGACCACCGGATGGTTGAGCAGCAGGGGGGTTACCACAACATCACCCACACTGACGGAGTCCCCCGCGGCGACCGTCCGGTACTCGATCCTGGCATTCATTTCCGCTTCGCGCACGGGGAAGTAGCTGTATTGCAGTTGCACTTCCATCACCTGGTCGATTCCGCGCCCGGAGACGATGTCGTGGCCGCCGTGAATGCGTACCGAATTGCCCGGAATGTAGAGCGGGGTGAAGAAGGGCAGGCCCTGGATATGGTCCCAGTGCGTATGCGTCATGAATACGTTGGCCTGTACCGGCAACTGCCTCAGCAGCTGCTGCGCGAGGGGAAATATTCCCGTGCCGGCATCGAGGATGATCAGGGTGCCATCGTCGCCGCGCACCTCGATGCAGGTGGTGTTTCCGCCATAACGCTGCGTTTGCGGTCCCGGCGACGGAATCGAGCCACGGACGCCCCAGAACCGGATCTTCATGGAACGGCTTTCATCCTTCGTTGGCGAGCTGGGCGAACATGCGGGCTTCCGCGACGATCCTGTCGAGCGAGCCCATTTGGACCACCAGCGACTCGATATCGTCGCCGAAGCGTTCCGGCGCCGCCGCCGGTTCGGAGTCGCGCCACGGATTGCCGCTGTCGCCGATCTGGTTGTAACGCACGACCTGGTCGGCCACCCGCAGACAATCCAGCGCGGCAGAGCTGGGCGCGTTTGAGTCGTGATGATCACGAATCAGATCGACCATGAGTTCGGAAAACGCCCAGCGCTTTGCCAGCAGTGCACCGATAACCCCGTGATCGACACCTATTACCAGGCGTTCCGCTTCATGCAGGGGAACCGAGTGCTCCGAAGAGTATTCCAGCGCCTTGCGGAACTCGGCGGGCAGGAACTGCGCGGAAACGACCTTGCCGAAATCGTGCAGCAGGCCGGCGATGTAGCAATCGCCGGGATCCGTTTCCTCCTTGGCGAACTGGCTTCCGAGTTGCCGCGCAACACCGGCCACCACGAGAGAATGCAACAGGTAACGCTGGACATCGAAGCCCTCGACATTCATGCGGGGCAGGATTCCGGCAGCGGCGAAACCAAGCGCAAGGTTCTTTATCGTATTGATCCCGAGGTAGACGACCGACTGGCCTATCGAGGTGATCTTGTTCGGCAGGTTGTAGTAGGCGGAATTGATGACCTTGAAGATCTTCATGGTCATGACCGGATCCTTTTCGATCACGGCGACGATATCCCCTGGGAGGCAATTGATGCTGCGGGTCAGCTCGAGGATTCGCTGCACGCTGCGCGGAAACGCCGGCATACGCTCGACAGCCGTGCCCAGTTTGCGGTCAATTTCTGGAGTGAGTGCGTTCAAGTTTGGCTGCCCCGATTTTCGGGCTGATTATACTTATCGGGGTTCGACCTTGGTCCGGTTGGCTCGAAATGGGGCAGGCCGCGTGAAAATTAATCAAGGAACTCGCATCTCATCGAATTCGGCTTGCTGCACCGCCTTCGAGGTTCGTTTCACGTCGCGTTCGGTGTGCGGCTTGTGGACTTGGTGCGGGTACGCATCAAGCGCCACGTCATGACTGACAAGGGTTTTCAGCCGTCAGGTGCCCA
Organism: Sulfuritalea sp.; assembly: GCA_016716965.1. Classification (GTDB taxonomy): domain Bacteria; phylum Pseudomonadota; class Gammaproteobacteria; order Burkholderiales; family Rhodocyclaceae; genus Sulfuritalea. Next base: position 67,207 of record JADJUP010000018.1, read on the forward strand.
TGTCGGGTTGACTTCGTCGGCGGCACGATTACAATGCGCGCTCTTTCGCAGGCGCGTAGCTCAGCTGGTTAGAGCACCACCTTGACATGGTGGGGGTCGTTGGTTCGAGTCCAATCGCGCCTACCAGAATTTGGTAGTCCGGCAGCAAGTTTGTCCAAATGCAATAAGGCCGCCTTTGAGCGGCCTTATTGTTGCGGCGATCGCTTCGAAATCAGGATCGCCTGCGCGGGTCCGTTTTCATTTGGATTGTTCTGAAAGTCACAGTGCCTAGGATGGTTGGCAATTGCAGGACACTTTGTTAAGCTAGTCCATTGATACTTTGAACTCTACAGTTCGGCATAATGACTTCAATGTCTTCTTCAAGCAGCTTTTCGGAACGATTGAGGTCGGCCGGCATTGAGCCGGGTGACAGCGAGGAACTGCGGCTAAACAAATCCTTGCTGATGCTGGCGACTGGACTTGTGTGCCTGATGATGATGGTTTGGGTTGCCGTCTACAACCTGCTTGGACTCAATTTTTCCAGCGATCTTCCATTGCTTTTTCAGTTGGTGCTGATTGGAAATGTGCTTTTGTACATCTACACGCGGCACTTCGACTTTTTTCGCATTACCCAATTCGGCCTGTTTTTGTTTTTGCCGTTCTTCGCGCAGTGGTCGGCTGGAAACTTGATTGTTTCCAGTGGTGTAATTCTCTGGGGTGCGCTCGCGCCCATTGGTGCCATCCTTTGTATCGGCGCCAAGGAGTCTCTTGGGTGGTTCATTGCATGGATAGCCCTTACTGCAATCTCGGGCGGCGTGGACTACTACCTTGCCGATCCGATGATGATGCAAAAGCCGATCGTCACGACGCGCACCACGCTCCTCTTCCTTACGCTGAACTTCATCGCTGTGGCGACAATCAGCTATGCGTTGTTGCGGTTTGCGATCGAGCAGCGCCGCCGAGCCCAGGAGCGTCTTGAGCAATCACGCAAACAGGTACAGATGGCGAAAAATGCCGCCGATACCTTCTTTGCGACGCCTCTGATTTGATTGCCTGATAGTCCGGAAGCGTTATTTTCACTGGCGATGCACCGGACAGAGGCTGGCTACCAATAGTGCCAGTTATGCGTGGCGAGAATCCAGATCCCTAATGCACCGTTGGTTACAGCGTGTGACGCAATCGGAATCCAGAGGTTGCGGGACCACATGTATAGCGCGTTGTAGGTTATGCCTGCAATCGCGCCGGCCACCCAGCTATCGTGTTCCACTGCGAACAAGGCAGTCGTGATCACGAACGCGCCGAGACCTACACGCCTTGGCGACAGCGATAGAAAATCATGCTGATCGATCTATGACGGGGACGACCAGTGCGAGTCCGGCCAATCGTAGAAGGGCCTTCGGCCAGTCCAGGCTGCCGTCAGGCAGGAGGGGGATAAATCGTTCGGAATGCGTGATGACGGCGCCGGATTGGCCCCATTCGATCCAGATAATGAACACCGCGATACCGGCGCCGATCGAGACCAGCCAGTGAGTTGCGGAAGCGGCTTCTGTGTTCCTGAGCTCCGTGTAACTGCGCCAGAACCAGGCAAGAACCAGGGCAACGATCACGCCGCGAATCACCGCAAGCCATGACAGGGATATGCCAATGGAGGCCGCAAGGGGTGCGAGCACAGAATTGGCCATCAGGAATGCAATGAAAAGCAGGAACGGAACTGCCCGTGCCAAGACTGGATTGCTGCGAATCTGCGAAAGGCTATCGACCATTGTTTAGCTCCAATTTGCGCAGTAATCAATCCAATTTTCTGGCTCGGAACGGGGCGGCCAAGGCTCGCCGATAAACAGTCCCTGTCCGGGCATCGCGACACTCTTCCAGTACGCCTCGATCAGTGTGTCCCCCTTCAGGTAACGCAATGCCAAAACGGCTGGATTCGGAAACTTCTGCGGCAGGTTGCAGGGTTCCACCACCGTGCCGTAACTGCCGGTGGCACCCGCTTCCAGCCAGCGCAAAGCGCTCATTTGCCCGCTGCTTTCAGTAAGCCGTCCGCCCGATGAAGTTAAATGATCGGCGATGGCGCCGGGACGAACCTCAGTGTCTCCAGACCTTCGACATTTGCCAATCCGGTAAAATAGAAAAGTACATCATCGACATATTTTATGCTGTTCGCTTCAACATAAACACGCGAATTTTTTCCTGTCAAGTACGCGTTTCGCGACTGGGTAGAGCGAACTGCGGACGTTTCTGGTGTCGTCGGTGGTTGAAAGCAAATAAGCAGTTCCTTCTGGAAATGATCCGTCTGCCTGAACGCCGCGGTCAATAAGCTCTTTTGATTGCTCGAAAGTTTGTCCGGCAATTGCCATCGTCGGACGAATTCCAAAGTGGAGCACAGGGGCGTCGGCTTGGGGAATTAAAGTAGGGATTGGGTCTCGTTGGTTTGCATCCCGGCTCACAAAACGCCGGATCATAACCAAACGAAAATGCTGAAGTAATCGACATGCAACCGACTCGATACGGAGTTGCCCAGGCAAGGGCAAACGCCTGAATCGCCCTCATTGCCTTCGAGTCGACGGTACGCTTGATCGCCGAGAACTCATCCCGGGTTAGCTCTGTCTTATTGTGTGGAAGCTCAATCCTGATAATGTTCTGAAATGAGATCCGACGCTGGGCCGCGTAGTATTCGCCTACTTGGACACTCAGGGATCGTTCGAATTGATGATCACTGCGAGTTGCGAGGCGTCAAGGGCACTAACCTGCAGCGGCATTGTCATCGCCGACATGAACATGCCGCAACCAAGAATGAATTTTGCGACTGTCATGGATTCGAAAAATGATCTGGTTCGTTACGCACTTCCTATACAGACCGAGTTTATCTCAACAATTCACTCCTGCTTGGATGGGTCGGGTTGGGTTTTCATTCGAAAGTAGTTTCGCATGACCAAGCGATGTTCCGCCTTTTCAAGAAGAAGGCGATTTGCCTCTTGAACCGCTGCGCGGAAGGCGCGCGTGGATGTCAGCCACTTCGCTACTGATTGCGATGAATCTGCTCATCGCCCTTGCGATGACGCTTGTCGGGGCCCGTCCCGAGCATTCAGCAGGCTCGTTGCAGTTGGCGTGGGGGGCAAATTTCGCTCCTGCAACGACGGATGGGGAATGGTGGCGATTGGCGACCGCGATGTTCATGCATTTCGGGATCGTTCTCCTGCTGATGAATATGTTTGCTCTTTGGGACAGTGGCCGACTTGTAGAACGACTGTTCGGGACGATCCGATTCATCGCAATCTATTTTGCGAGCGGGTTGATCGGGAATCTCGTGTCGCTGATTGTTCACGGCGATCGGGCCGTATCAGGTGGCGCTAGGTTGTGCACTCCTATGAGCAAAGTTTCGAGCAGCTTTCGGGCTTGCATATCAATCCCGATGTTCCGTCTGCGGCAACGCTGGAGCGGTTGCGGCATATGCCGTCACCAGGCGCGATGCAGCAGGCGTTGGCCGAGGGTATTCGAAAGCAGGATTCCGAAAAGTCCGCGATGCGCTCGGGCGGTTCGTCGGGCTGGACGCGAAACTAATGCCTGGAGAATGGAAAAGCGAAGCCGCCATGAATCAGTTGGCGTCAAATTGAAAAAAGCCCTGCGTTGCAGGGGCTCGGTTAATAAAACGGTCAGATTTAGCTGAGCTTGCGGCGCCGACGCCCAGCGACAAATCCGATCAGGCCAAGCCCGGCGAGCATCATTGCATAGGTTTCGGGTTCTGGAATCGGAGCAAGATAGAGCTGATCCTGCGCCACTGTGTTGAAAACCCCGGAGCCCAGCGTTCCTTCACGGAGCAGGTTCAGTACTCGCACCTGACCGATCCATCCGGTGGCATTCTGGTTGGCTTCTGCAACCCAGCCGGTCGCCCGCGAATTGCTGGTGTAAAGGTTGTACACTGAAGAGTTGACCGTAGACGATATCTCGCCCTCAAGGTACCAGATCGCCAACTGCAACGCCGTGCTGTCGGCCTTATGCTCTGCCGTTGTGCCATTCCAGTCATAGCCGGAGAGGGTGTGGTTCGTAAAATTTGTAAAAGATAGGCCGTTGGGAGCTGATCGGATCCCACTGGTTGTTGTAGGGACCGGCGCCGTCGGGATCACCCAGAGGATCAATGACGCTTCCGCCCGCGCCGCCATTCTTTGCACCGGTATTTACATTGGTCACGAGAAGCGGCTTGTCGTAATAAAAAGTGTTCCGGAGTATTCGACACAAAAGGTCTGAAACGAGGGGGAGTTCCCTGTCAGGGCACTTGCGAGGAACTCGCCGCCACCATTTACGCCACCCCAAGCCGTCGCGCTCAACGTAATTTTGTCGCCAGCCTGAATTCCTGGTGGCGCCGCAAGCGCAAAGGAAGCCGTCGATACCGCCAAAGTTGCCACAGCGATGTTCCGGATCAGTTTGTTTTTCATGATTTGACTCCTTAAGCAGTTCGGCGGGCTACAAGCTGTTAACTTTTGCACTTGCCTGCAGAATATTCACTGGTAGGAACGGGGTCAATAGCCCATATGGACTAGTCCGTTAGCCCATTAAGTGCATCAGCAGTATCTAAGTTATTATTACAAAACAGGCAACTAAAGAGGTAAGGCGCTATTTCATCATGTTCTTGGTTCGGGCTCCGATAGGCTGCTGGAAGGTCAGTCCGTTTATTCTCCGACGGCTTTCGATAGGGCTTATGGTTTTGCCCGTACTTGCGCTGGCCCAATCGGCTGGTGTCGAACACCTGCCCCAGGTTCTCCGTATCAGATGCAAGCTCGAGGTGATGACGCATATCGATTGGCCCCAAGCTATCGGACGCCAGTTGCAGTAATACCGGATACGCCTGCACTAGCGAGACTTCCCTATTCCAGCGAGATCGCCGCTGCGGCGAAGTCAAGCAATCTTGATCCTGCGCTCGTGCATGCGGTTATTTCAGTGGAATCTGGTCATCGTCAGAGCGCTATCTCGCCAAAAGGTGCGGCGGGTCTGATGCAACTCATGCCTGGCACTGCATTGCGCTACGGGGTCACGGTGCCGGGAAAATCTCACGAGGAAAATCTTCGTGCGGGAACTCGCTATTTGAGGGACCTGCTGAACATGTTCGAGAATCGCCTAGATCTCGCTTTGGCGGCATATAACGCTGGCGAAGGCGCTGTCCAGAAATACGGAAACCGAATTCCGCCATTTCGGGAAACGCAGAACTATGTTCCCAGTGTTTTGGAAAAGTACAACGAGTGGCGGCAACCGGAGCCGACGTTACCGCAGCCAATAGTCTATTTGCCGGGAACGCGTCTTGATCAAAGAATGATTCGGGACTCGGTTATGGCACGAGACGAGTAACGAAAGCTTGAATAAGCACAATAAGGAGTCTCAGCTCCGCCGTGAATGTCTGCCAGTTCAATTCCGTGCTTGTGCAGAGCAGTCAAGATTGATGCTGATTGCCTGCAAGGTTTGTTGTATGACCCGTAACGGCTGGCTTTTGGTCTAGAATGAAAAAGCAGCTTTGCAATTGTTTATATACGAGGAAGCCCATGCGAAAGCCATTCAGTATCTGGTTGGCCTGCTTATGCCTTATTATTTTTTCGAATTCGGGCGTCGCTCAGGATAAGGGCAGTACTGACATTACGCTTGGATCCGGAGATCTGATTCGCATCGTGGTTTTTCAGAATCCAGACCTAACTGTCGAGGCGCGTGTTTCGGAGGCTGGAACGGTTACCTATCCATTGTTGGGATCGGTAAAGGTTGGTGGATTGACACTTGATGCGGCTGAAAAACAGATTGCCAAGGGCTTGCGAGACGGAGGATTCGTTCCGCAGCCGCAAGTCAACATTTCGCTTTCGCAGATTCTGGGCAACAGGGTGTCGATCCTGGGAATGGTTGGCAAACCGGGGCGCTTTCCACTCGAAACCTTCAATACCCGCCTGACCGACATACTCGCCACGGCTGGGGGCATTTCCCCTGGCGGTGATGACTCAGTCATTGTTATCGGAACTCGGGATGGAAAGCCGTTTCGGAAGGAGATCGACGTTCCGGGCATCTATCTGGATTCGAAGCGCGAAGACGATATCGTTGTCGCGGGTGGAGACATCATCTACGTACATCGGGCACCTGTTTACTATATTTATGGAGAGGTCCAGAAACCAGGCTCGTTTAGGATCGAGCGAGGCATGACGGTCCAGCAAGCCCTTGTTCAGGCGGGCGGCCCAAGTGCAAGAGGTATGGAACGCTGGTTGAGGATGCATCGGCGTGACAAGGAAGGACTGCTGGTGGAATCGAGCCCGGAGCTTCTTGATCCGATCAAACCCAATGACGTTATCTACGTCCGCGAAAGCTTCTTTTAGGTCAAGCTAGCGTATGACTCCGCAACAGTTTCTGCTCATTATTTTTGCCAGACGGCATCTGGCCGCATCGATATTTGTTCTCGTGGCTGCCACGGGAGCGGCAATCACCATGATGATGCCGAAGGTATACACCGCGACCACTTCGATGGTCGTTGATGTCAAATCGGATCCAATTGCCGGCGCCCTGTTACCTACTGTCGGCACACCAACCTACATGGCAACGCAGACCGAGATCATTTCGAGCGAGCGGACGGCGATCGGCGTCGTGCGGATTCTCCGGATCGATCAGAATCCCCAGTTGGTTGCTCAGTGGAAAGAGGCAACCAATGGCACGACGCCCCTGGAAAACTACTATGCTCGATTGTTGCGTAGCGGAATGACGGTAAGTCCCGCGCGAGGCAGCAATATCATCAATCTTTCGTATTCCGGGCGCGACCCAAAGTTCGCCACTACCGTCGCCAATGCCTATACCCAAGCTTATATCGATTTGCTTATTGACATGCGAGTCGATCCTGCGCGCCAGTATTCCGCATGGTTCGATGAACGGCTCAAGGTGCTGAGAACCAATCTTGAAAAGGCCCAGGCCAAGTTATCGGCATACCAGCGCGAAAAAGGCATCGTGGCTTCTGACGAGCGCGTCAATCAGGAAACCACCAGGCTCAGCGCATTGGAGGCGCAACTTGCGACAATACAGGCTGAGCGCGTCGATACAAGCAGTCGTCAGCGCAGCTCGGGCAACGAACTTTCTCCAGACGTTCAGCAGAATCCAATAATCGTTTCATTGAAAGGCGAACTGGCGAAATCCGAGGCCAGACTTGTAGAGACCAGCGGCACCATGGGAAAGAATCATCCCGTGCGAATTCAGTTGGAAGGCCAGATTGCCGGTCTCAAGGTGCAGCTTGAAAAGGAAATGCGGCGCATATCCGGCGGTGCGGCCACGGCGACGCGTACGACAGCGATGAAAGAGGCCGAGCTAAAGCAGTTGATCGAAGAACAGAAAAAGCAGGTGCTGGCCTTGCGCGAAACGCGCGATGAAATCACCGTCCTGAATAAGGATGTAGAGTCGGCGCAGCGTTCATACGAATCAGTTTCCCAGCGCATGAGCCAGTTGAGTCTTGAGGCACAGTCGGAGCAGGCCAATATTCGTGTATTGAGTCCGGCGATCGAACCGGTCGAGCCGTCACGTCCCAATGTCCCCCGATTCCTGATGGGTTCCTTGGCGGCAGGAATTCTTGCCGGGATACTGGCCGCATTGGGACTTGAATATCTCGATAGGCGCGTACGTGACAAGGCCGATCTCGCGGTCGAGGGTATCCCGGTGTTTGGTGTCGTTGGGCCGTTGCGGGACAAATATACCTTCCGGCAAAGACTGAAGCTTTTCCGCGCCTTTGTGGCAAATCATCGTCAGCGTCGCGCCGCCAAAAGGAGGGCCATGCTGTTGAGAGACCAGGCAAAAAAGGCGGGAAGCGCACTATGAATGCCGCCCTCCACAGCACGCAGCGTTCCATTGGCGCGATCCTGATAGATACCGGGCGCCTTTCGGCGGAGGATGCTGAGCGCGTCCTTCGCTTTCAGAAAGGCAAGGATCTCCGCTTTGGCGATGCTGCAATCGAATTGGGAATTCTGACCGAAAGCGACATTCGCTACGCGCTTTCGTATCAGTTCGACTACGCGTATTTGCCAACGACCGAAGACAAGCCGGTTAGCGAGGAGCTCATTGCGGCCTACCAGCCCTTCAGTCACGAGGTCGAGCAACTCAGGGCGATTCGTAGCCAGCTTATGCTGCGTTGCTTTTACAAGGAGTCAGGAAATTCGGCTCTGGCAATCATTGCAGCCGGACCGGGCGAGGGGTGCAGTTACGTGGCGGCAAATTTGGCCATTGTTTTTTCCCAGTTGGGGGAGCGTACGCTTCTGATCGATTCTAACCTGCGCACACCTAGGCAACACGAACTCTTCAAGCTCGAAAACAAGATCGGATTTTCGAGCGTGTTGGCCGGTCGCTCCACCGTTGAAGATGCAATCATTCGAATTCCAGTATTCGTGAATCTGTCGGTACTGCCCGCCGGCCCGACGCCGCCGAACCCTCAGGAATTGCTCAATCGTCCCGGGTTTGACGACCTTCTTTCCCAGGCTCGCGAAGCCTTCGACATCGTGCTTCTTGATACATCGGGAATGAATGCTGGCGCTGACGCCACGGTGATTGCGGCGAGGGCCGGTTCCGCCCTTTTGGTCGGACGGATGATCGAGACGCGAGTGAGTGCCTTTCGGGATATGGCGGAGACCTTGACTCGAACTGGTGTGGCGGTTGTCGGTTCGGTTTTGAACGATCCGCCGCTGGTGGAAATCTCCAAGTGAAATTCTTCCCTGCGCCAGGTTCTCTCGATAAAGGCCCCTATTGAGCATGGTGTCAGCTATCGCCCCAAGTGCAATTCCCAGAACGACATGGGTTGTCGTGCTTGCTGGTTTTGCCGCAATGTACTTGCCGACCTACTGGTGGGCGGCCCACGAACTCTGGCAGGCAGATGAGTACGCGCACGGTGCGATCATTTTGCTGGTGGTAATCTGGTTGTTCTGGGACGAGCGCAACGCCATCCTCAAAGCCGAGATCAAACCCTTGGGGGGTACTCGGTTGGCCGTGCTTCATTCTCGGTGTCATGTTCTATCTCCTCGGTCGCTCGCAAAACATCTCGATACTGGATTTTGGGTCACAGATACTGATTCTCGCGGGTGTCATGCTCATTTTTCAGGGCATGCCGATGCTGCGCGCTGCCTGGTTTCCCCTGCTCTATATCCTCTTCATGATTCCGCTTCCGGGAATCCTCGTGGATGCCCTTACAGGGCCGCTGAAAAACTGGATTTCGATCATTGCCGAGCAGGTTCTCTACTCCATTGGCTATCCGATTGCGCGCAATGGTGTGGTGCTTACCATTGGCCAATACCAGCTGCTTGTTGCCGATGCATGCTCTGGTCTGCATTCCATGTTCAGTCTCTCCGCACTTGGCATACTGTTCATGTACATCACTGAGCGAAAAGTTGGCTGCATAACGGGATCATGCTTGCTAGCATTCTTCCCATCGCATTCGCTGCGAACATTGTGCGGGTTATGGTGTTGATTCTGGTGACTTATCACATGGGTGACGAGGCGGGGCAGGGTTTTCTGCATGGTGCTGCCGGAATTGTGCTGCTGATCGTCGCTCTGCTTTTTCTATTCTTGTTGGATGCGATTCTGGCCAAGGTAATTCGATCCCGTCAGCGTCTGTTGTCGTCGAAACCGTAAAGATGACCTGCACAAAGCCACATTTCGCGACTAAGCGTGGCCCCTATTATTCCAAGTGAAGACCCCTTCGGTCCAGCAAAACATTAGTCCGAACTCAGGCCGAAAGAATGCGCGAATTCCTGAGCAGCACGCCAAATGCTTTTTAGCCGTACATGCCAGACTACCTAAAAACGTTGCCAATCTTGCTTTTTCTTGCAACGGCTACCTTCGCCTTCGCCAAGAGCGCGGCGTGTTCGGTCGCCCAAACGTCCGCAGACTATTCGCGCAGGCGAAACCTGTGGCTGACAGTTACCGTTGTCGTGTTCCTCGCCAATAGTTTCTGGATCTACATCGTTGTGGTCGGGGCAATCTTGCTGATCGCGACTCGGAAAGAACCGAACAAGCTCGCACTTTTCTTCGTCCTCTTGTTCGCAGTACCGCCCATCCCGGCCGAAATCGGCGGCTTGGGGATCGTGAATTTTCTGTTCGTGATCGACTATCTGCGCCTGATTGCGTTGACAGTGCTGTTGCCGGCATTTCTTTACCTGCGCAAACAAAAAGATACCGAACCGTTCGGGAGCAATTTGGCCGACAAGCTGCTTGCCGGTTATCTGCTGCTCCAGCTCGGACTAATACTGGAAGTCAGCACATTGACAAATGCAGTTCGGGTTGGAGTCTTCTATCCGTTTCTCGGAATCTTCCTGCCCTACTACGTGGCAAGCCGTTCAATGCGAACCCTGTCAGATTTTCGTGGCGCCTTGACGGCCTTTGTGCTCGCGGCACTGATCCTGAGCGTAGTTGGCCTTTTTGAGTTTGTCAGACATTGGCTGCTCTATCATCCGCTGGAGAACACGCTGGGCATAAATTGGAAGCTCAGCAGGTATCTGGCCAGAGGAGATGAGTTGCGGGCAACGGCCAGCACCGGACAACCGATTCCCTTGGGATTCGCGATTGCAGTCGCGATGGGATTTTATGTCTATCTCAAGAAATCGGTTGCCGATACTCGCAAGTGGAATTTCGGTATGGCCTTGCTGGTCGGAGGCTTGATCTCGTCGCTCTCACGCGGTCCCTGGGTCGGTGCAGCAGTAATGCTCTTGCTGTTTCTTGTTACAAATCCTCGCCCCATGCGGCGCCTGATTCGAGTCCTGCTGACAGGCGCCTTGGTAGCTCCTGGCATCCTGTTGTCTCCGGCCGGCGACAAGGTGCTCAGCTACCTGCCATGGATTGGAACAGTAGAAACATCGACCATCGATTTTCGCGCGCAACTATTGGAGTATTCGATTAATGTAATTTTGCGGAACCCGTTTTTCGGCGCCCCGGACTACATCAATGACGTGGAATTGCAGGATCTGGCGACGGGAACCGGCTTCATTGACATTGTTAACAGCTATGTAGGCATAGGGATGGCGCAGGGTCTGGTTGGCTTGTCGCTTTTCCTTGGGGTTTTCCTTGCAGTTCTGCTGGGTGTGTTTAAATCGATGAGGAGAATGCCCGACAAAGACAGCGAATCCTATTTGCTCGGGCAGGCCTTGTTTGCCGTCTTGGTCGGAATACTGGTAACCATCGGCACCGTAAGCAGCATTTCGATCATTCCCGTCGTCTATTGGGCGGTTGCCGGTCTCGGGGTCGCATATGTGCGAATGTCGAAGTCGCGCGAAGTCCTTGTCACCGACAATGATCATCCAAGAATTGGGGCAGGAGCGGCAAGACCGCAGTTTCAGGGAGCGGGTCGCTTGGATACCGCTTGAATGAGCGCGTCCGACAGGGTACGGGCGGACTTGTTCCAATCAAACCGTTTTGACATTTCGTAGCTGGCTTGGCTCATGGCGCGCCACTGCGCATCATTCAGATTCAGGACCTTGCTCACAGCATCGGCCATGGCCTGCGAATCGCCAACGGGTACAAGATAACCTGACACGCCATCGTCCACATAGTCCTCGGGGCCGCCGCATCGAGTGCTGACGATCGGACAATGACAGGCAGCCGCTTCAAGGCCGGGCATGCCGAATCCCTCGGTGGTTGAAGGCATGATCCAGCAGTCGGCCTGCTGGTATATGCGCGGTATATCGTCCTGCGCAGGCAAAAGATGGTATTCCAACCACGACGGAGGCGTATGTTCGCTCAGGGGTAGCTGGGCGCCAAATGCAATAGCTCGCAATTCTGGGTATCGCAATTTCAATTGACGGAGTGCATCGAAAGCGGTATTCGCGCCTTTCCAATTTGGTATTCCGTACAACAGTCCGACGGTCGGTGTGGCAGAACGATCACGGACTGGTGAATCGAACTGCGCCCAATTTACGCCATTGGGAACAAGCACCGCGTCAGGGTCGCCGTACTCGTCAGCCATCAACCGTTTCAGCCAACGGGCAATGACTAGCTTTAGTCCCGGCAATCGGTAGGTTTGGGCTACACGTTCAGGATCGCCACCATGAAGTTCATGGTGGCGTATAAAGTAGGCCTTAATCCCTTTTCGAGGTAGGCCAGTTTTCTATCCATTCGCGCGTTTCCCACCATGTTGCAATCGTTACATCGGCGTCAGGCACGTCATCAGGCCCAATCCTGCGCTTCATAACCGGGATCAGATTTGCAGTGGAGTGCTTAAGGTGATGACGGCTACGATTTCGGCCCATCCACTCATACTTGGCCCTCTGCAACCAACGGCGCACATTCCATATTTTGGCCATGGCCACGGTAAGGCGACGTAAGCAATGTTTACAGAATGTCCCAGTCGCACCATCGCCTCAGCAATCAATCGGTTTGATTTAATTCCACCAGAAAGATTGGCTTCAGGCAGAATCCAATTAATGACCAAGGTGCGGGAAGCATTGCAGACCTCTTGCGAAGCATCGGAAATGAATTCGTCAGTAACGTCGGCTGAATTGTTCATAAGATCAGTTCGTTGGACTCAATTGCAGTTCCTGCAGCACCAGAAAATCCCAATATTCAATTGCCGGTAAGGAAAAAGTGCAACCTTAGAGTTCGCTTGGGTTCTGACGTGCTTTAGTGGAATAAGAATATTTGGAGCAACTGCGAAGCACGGACAACAGACGGAAACTAATCTATAACGATCAGCTTAGCATCGCCAGTTTAAATTATGTTTAATGTGCAGCCCCATTTGTAGCATTGCCATGGCAACCCGAGGGTCGTAATTGGATTTGAAATGCGCCAGCATATCTTGTGCCGCCGGCGACAAGATCGAACGTAGTGCATCCAGTTCTGGCGAGTGAAGCACTAGCTCACGGTATCGTTGCCAGTCGGGTGAATGTAGCAGCAACTTGACCGGATCCGCCCAACTATGCTGAACGTCATTCCATGGTGTGTCTGACGGCGTCAGGTTGCGGAACTCATCCAGGCGGCCGGTTCGGCGCAGATTCTTGAAGAACTTTCCCTCTTCCGTATCGTCGGCGCTGGCGGCAATGCCGGTATTTGCATTGATGACAGCGTTCAGCGGGCCGCACAGTCGGTTGAATGTTTCATGTGCGACCGATCCGGCAAAGCGATCGGATGGCGAAAGGCGGACAGCTACCTCGACGACTTTCCGAAAGTAGAAGAGTTCATCTGATGCAAATAACCGGTTATTCGCCCAAGCGGAACCAACATCATGTTGCCGGCTGACCGGCCAGAAGCCCTGCCACTCGTCGGCGCTTTCGGGACGAATCTCGGCAATACGGGCCCGCCGGTCGCGGCGTCTCGCGAGCACTTGGTCTCGTATGGAGGGACAAAGTAGGTCCTCCGATGCCGCCCAGCGAGTGCCCGACGCGATTTGGGGCGTTTGAGGGCGAACAAGTGCCAGCACTCTCTCACGGACCGATTTCTTACGCAGGCGATTGAGTTGCGTCAGAGGCATGAAGTGATCCTTGAGCAGCGTATCTGAGAGGTATCCACCTACGATTACATCAAACTTGTCGGCCAATCCGACGTCGACAATCGCGTATCCATGTGCTACGCCACGTACTTCGGATCCGATCAGGCTTGTTGTCCGTTCGAGCAATTTCCCATAAAAGTGCGGATCCCGCCGTACAAGCACATGGGGTATCTTGGCGGCATCGGCAACCTGTTTAGCCACCGCGGTTTCGCGGTTCTCCCGAGTACAAAAGGTCAGAGCGGCAGCGACACCATAGTCTCGCAAAAGCGCGAGAACAGTTCGCGAGTCGCGCCCACCACTTAGCGTGACCGCCGTTCGCACCGACCCGCGTGATATTCTTCGGCAGCAGCCCGGAGGGCTGATTCAAGATCGCGCATTCTCGGCACGACTGGGCCATGATTCAGGTTCCCGTGGTTGCCAGTAACTTTTGTTGAAAGAGCGAGTCTGCTGATAGAGACATTGCCACTCCTTGACCGACGCAGGCTCAAGCTCGGTTATGAACCTATACGTTGTAAACGGAAACGTGATCTGATCGAAAACCACGAATTCACCAACCGAAACAAGATCGATGTCGGATTTATGGCCGGATACTTCCGCGACAATGTCGGCGTTGGTTCCAATGCACATCGTGCCCGATATGGTGCCGACCGTCTGGTATACGGGCTGCGATCCAAGAAGGTCGGTAACAACACGAAACCCGTCGTCGCCAAGCAACGTCAGTGCGAACATCCCGGTCAACGACTCCAGCATCGCATCAATGGACTCGTTCTTCAAAATTCCAAATGCCGCGCGGCAGAATCCATCGTCGCCAGCAACCTCGTGCGCGATCCCGATAACTCTTGGGCGGCCGCTGCAGGCGAAAACATGCATGTCCGTTTCCAGGGGGCTATATCCTCGACCTGGTGGTGATTGAATCACTGCAGATCCCCAAGGAAATCGAAATATCCTGGGTATCCTATTCTGTGTCCCAGGCCTCGATTGAAGCTTCCGGGCGACGAGTTCCGGTGCAATCGCTTCCCCAATTTGTATGATGAAGTCACTCATAATTTTGAATACTGTGGGCTGCTATATGTGGGTGAGGTAGGCATGTCCGCCCATGATTACGACTCCAGAGAGAGCGAGTGTCGAAAGATCAAGGATCGGCATCCAGACGACGTAGCGTCGGATCGCCCAGACAAGGAGCGGATAGTCGATCACCTTTGATGCGGCGACGCCATAAATCATTCCCTTTACCTCGCCGAAGTAGGCACCGACTGCAATACTGGCAATAAGAAGCAGTCCGCGTCCGGTTTGAAGGATCATGTGACGCTTGGAATCTCCGGCCGCAAGCAGTATGTTGCTTGCGGTAGTGCTTATGATGGCGCCGACGGAACCCATTGCGAGGATCTGCAGCATCCAGCCTGCTTCCGCGTAACGGGGGTCATATAGAAAGTCGATCATCCATTGGCCGCCCAGCGATAGTGCCCACATTGGGGGAACGAACACCAGCACCAGTGCAAGGCGCGCCTTGAACAACTTTCGTCGCAAGTGAGCATCGCCGCGGTTGATCAAATCAGCATAAATCGGGAACATGACTTGAGCATTGATGCGCAGCAAGGCTTCTACCGCAATTCTTGACCATACGGTTGCCGTGGCGTACAAGCCGAGCATGGCCTTGGTCATGAAGAGCCCGAGCAAACTGCGGTCACCCCACTGAATCAGGAATGTTATGGCCGTAGCCAAGAAAATCCATTTGCCAGTGGACCAGTTCAAGGGCGGCCGTGCGGTCCCATGCGAAACGGGACTTCCGCCCGGAGATTAGCCGTTGTGACGTGGTTACGGCGATGGCAACGCGAATCACGCCACCAATGGCCAGTGCCCAGACTGAGCGGAGGTACCATGCCAGTGCGATCATGCATAACAGACTAACAACCTGACTTGATATCTCCCAAATAACCAGTGGTTTGAGATTGACATCCCGTCGCAGCAAAAAAACGCTTGTGGACGTAAATCCTGCGATCAAAGCGGACAATCCGGCAAACGGAACCAGTTGCATCAGTATCGGTGCCTGGTAAATTTCCGCAATCGGTATCGCAGCGATACAGGTAATAAGGAAAAGCCCGGCGCCACGCATGACTTGAAGCGTCCATGCCGTATTGAGAAATTGCGGGTCATTGTTTCGACGGTTGCGAACAACGCCGGCTTCAAGGCCGAAATCCGAGAACATCTGAATCCCGGCAATCACCATCTCGACCAGGACCATGATTCCAAATGCTTCGGGAGCCAGTAGTCGGGTCAAGACGAGATTTCCGGCCAACCGGCACGCTTGAGCGGTCCCGAAGCCCAGAATGGTCCAGGCAGAACCGTGAAGTGCGATCCTTTTTAGCGAGCTACGCCCAAGTCCGGTCTGCGGTTCATCGGATGCGACTGCCTCGGGCCCGGGCTTGGATGTGACCCCCTCCCCGCCCGTAGGGGAGGAATCTTGCGTTGGCTCTTGACTACCTTTCGGGTTGGGGCGGGCGGCAGCATGTCTTATGGTTCTGAATTGCTCGATTCCCGGTCGCGACCAGTAGTTGCAGGTGCAGGAAAATGCCTGGGTGATTTGAACCGTTTTCGTCGCTGAAACGCTTGCCAAGCGACGGTCATTCCGAGATAGTGCGAATCATGCGCATTTTAGCAATCATTGCACGTCTGAATGATTTGCTTGCTGTTTAAAATTCTGGATGTCAGCTTGACAGGGAAAGCCTGTGATGCCTTGCGTCGATTGAGTTCCTCACTGGCAGGGAATCTATAAATGATCAGACGAACTGTGGTTGTCGGGACAGGCTTCTTAGGCGCGGCAGTGGTCCAATTTTTGCGCCGATCCGGCATGGCGCCGCTTCATACCTATAGACAGCGGCAGGTATTTGCCGATTCGGTTCGGTTTGACCTGTTCCGCCAGAGATTGTCCGAAGTGGTACCAATTTCAGATGTTGGAACAGTGATTTTCACGGCGAGGATCGAGGATGCGTTTGATCGTTCCAACTTGCAATCTGCGATGGAATCGTTGTTTCGCGAATGCCGAAACATGCGCATTGTCTACCTGTCTTCAGATGCCGTATTCGACGGACAACGGGGAATGTATGTGGAATCTGATGCACCGAGTCCTTTGACAACATACGGGCGAAACAAGGCGGCTTGCGAGAATTTCTGGGAACGCTCGCACCCGACTCATTGTATTATTCGACCGAGCTATATTTTTGGTTTCTCCTGCGGGCAACTCGATCCCCGTTTGGCTCAAGCACTTACTACGCTTCGCAGCGGCATTCCGTTTCATCGATTCAATGACATGTACAAATCACCCATTGAAGTGAATCGACTCGCAGGCATCGTGGTTCAGGCGGCCCGTTCGTCGTTCGGGGTGACTTCATGCGGGTGGCGGGCGCATGAGCGTGTATGATTTTTTTAGGCAGTCGCTGGTGGCGATGGGAGAAGACACGAAACTTTGATACCGGCGCGATTGCCGGAGAATCGACCGGCTGAACTCCTCGTCGATACCTCACTGAATTGCAGTTTGCTAGGCAGGGTTTTTGGATGAATTTCGCAATTTCTTGATGGGTTTTTGATTTCCACGGACTCGAAGTGACAAGCAACCGGAATTGGCATGGATTATCAAACGAACTATGAATGAAGAATTGAACCTTTTCTTGATTCGCCATGGTGAAATTGATTCCAACGTGGCTAAAGTGTATTCAGGGAGAAGCAGCGAACCCTCTCAATTCGAATGGCCGCATTCAGGCCGAGCACGCGGCTGGGCAACTTGCTGGACAGCCAGTTGTGGCGCTGTTCACCAGTCCTTTGCTCCGAGCCGTTGAAACCGCAAACATTGTAGGCAAGAGCCTGAACTTGGCTCCTCAGGTTTCGCCGCACTTCAATGAGTTGCGTATGGGGCCATGGGAAGGGTTGAGCGAACAGCAAGTCGAATCGGCTTATCCCGACGAGTTCGCGGTATGGAATGCAAGGCCTGCGGAACTGGCTCTCGAAGGCAGGGAAACCCTTGAGGAACTGAGGGCTCGAGTGTTAGCTGGCTTGGTTGACGTTCGCGACAGGCATGGTGCCTCGCCGGTTGCCATCGTTTCCCACGTTGCAGTGATTCGGGTGCTGATGCTTCATGCCCATGGCAGACCACTTAACGATTACAAGAAAGTGGCCGTGCCAAACGCAACCCCGATTTCACTTCGTGTGAAAGCGTTGTAACGCCGGAATGCCTGAGGATTTTTGTTCGGAATTTACATGTCTTGGATCGCAAACTCTTGTCCGCGCCTCGTTGAAGGCCAGACAGTGAAACTTCTGGAGAGGGCGCAGTGGCAGATCATTCGGTGACTATCCAGATTTCGGTAGTTATCATCAATTTTCGTACTCCTGATTTTGTGTGTGCGTGTTTGGCGAGTTTGTTGCCGCAACTGACCGGCTTGTCTGCCAGGGTTGTTGTGGTTGATAACCATTCGGGCGACGACTCGGCGGAGCGAATCGCAACCTGGCTATCCGCCAACGATGAGAATGGAGCTGTCGAATTGATCAGGTCCGACGTAAACTCTGGATTCGCCGGAGGGAACAATACAGGGATAAGGGCGCTGCGTAGTCGCCTGTATCTCTTGTTGAACAGCGATACAGTAGTGCGCCCCGGCGCAATCGAGACCATGTTGGCGACCGCGCAACAGTATCCAAGGGCGGGCTTGATAAGTCCCCGCCTGGAATGGCCGGATGGGCATGGTCAGGAAAGCTGCTTTCGGTATCACACGCCCTTTAGCGAGCTGATTCGTGCGTCACAAACCGGTCTGGTCGAAAGAGTACTCAGCAGGTACATCATCGCTCTGCCTGTGCAGACAAGGATTGCCATGCCCGAATGGACGAGCTTTGCCTGCGTGCTCGTGCGAGACGAGGTATTCAGCCAGATAGGATTGCTCGACGAAGGCTACTTCATGTATTTCGAGGACGTGGAGTTTTGCCATCGCGCTCGAAAGGCCGGGTGGGATATCGTTCACAATCCGGATGCTCGCGTGGTGCACCTTCGAGGGGGAAGTTCTCCAGTGAAGGAGAAGACACGCCAAAAAAAGCGCTTGCCCCTCTATTTTCATGAATCTCGCACCCGATTTTTCTATCAACTGTATGGATGGTCGGCCTGACTGCGGCAAACCTGATGTGGTGGGCCGGTCGCCTGGTTTCCAAGTCTCGGCAGTTGCTGGGAAGGTCCGACAAGGCGGCGATAGAAAGGCAGTGGCTGGATATCTGGACAAACTGGATGCATCCGCTCAAGCCCTATACTCCGCCAAAAAAATGAATTCAGCCAAACCCGCAAGCCGATTGCCAGATTTCGTCATTATTGGGGCGATGAAGTCTGCCACCAGCACGCTCCAGGAGCAACTGGCACCGCAATCTGGCATATTCATGTGCGACCCGAAGGAACCTTTAACTTTTCAGCGATGACTCCGCAGTATCGAAGGTGGGGGCGCTTGGTATTCGGGGGTTGTTCGCCGCTGCGCCGGCCAACGCGCTTTTTGGGCGAAGCCAGCACCATTACACCAAGCCGTGGACATACGGAAGACCGTTGCGCGCATGCATGAAATGCTTCCAGGCGCGCGTATGGTATATGTGATGCGGCATCCGATCGATCGCCTGGTTTCGCATTACATCCATGAATGGAGCATGGGCAACATTCATTGCAGTATTGACGAAGCTGTCGGGCGGTATCCCGAGATGCTCCAATATGGTGAGTATTCGATGCAACTGATCCCGTTTTTTGAAGCGTACGGGCGGGAGAGAATTTTG
>JADJUP010000019.1 GCA_016716965.1 Sulfuritalea sp.
CGCAGGGCGAGGTGTGGTCTGAGATGCGCAGTCGGCTGGCCAAGACGGCTTTACCTTCGAGTACTCGGCCACCACGGGCCAGGCGGTGGCGTCCGACGCCGGATTGGTAGATGAGTACGCCGAAGTCGATACTGTTCGACTACTCCTACCGCTACTTCCATGCCGACGGATTCGGCAAGGATTTTCAGATACTGAACATCGAAGGTGACGAAGCCAGCCAGGCCGACCGGGAACGCCGTCACCTGTACCTGACGGCTTGCCTGCTGAGTTTTCTACCAGCAACTGCGCCTCTATGACGAGCAGCAGGGCAAATACAAAGTCTTGCCATCGACCGGCCCTAATGGGTCTTCGTTGGCAAAGCAGTCACGGCGGTGCGGACCGAGAACCGCAAAAGGTATCGGACGTGGTCGACATCCTTTCTTTCTTGCCGTTGTTGGCTGAGACCAACCGCAAGAAAACCCTCGGTGACATCCGCAAATTGCTGAGTGGCGATACCGGGCTCCTTGATGCCCGCAACCGCGACATCTTCGCCGAGGCCTTTCCGTACCTGCATGGGTTGGGGCTTTCCGAGAAGCTGTGTTCAACGACATCCTGTCGCGGCTGTTCAATGCTCCCGCCGGCGGGGGGTTGCATGGACTATTTGGCGGGCGGCGACGGCGAGCTGGCGCTACGTCTGGGCACTTCGGACGAGCCTTTCGGCGTCGTTAACGTCGGTGATGCAAAGAAAGTGGCGGAGCTCTGCGAGCAACATCCTGACTTGTTGATCGTGAACGAAAAATCGTTCGGCACGTCGCTGTTCCGCACGCTCAACGAGCGCGATTCGAAGCTGAACCTGCTGATAGGTTCGAAGCGCTTTTCCGAAGGCTGGAACAGTTACCGGGTATCCACACTCGGCCTGATGTACGTCGGGCAGAACGAAGGCTCGGAGATCATCCAGCTCTTTGGCCGGGGCGTGCGGCTGCGTGGCTACGCGCACAGCCTGAAGCGCTGCCAGGGCTATCCATTGGGCTGCGCGCGATCGGGAATTGAATGGATCGCCAAGGATCACCAGTTGCCGCTGCTGGAAACGCTGAACGTTTTCGGTGTGAAGTCGGACTACATGGCCCGCTTCAACGATTTTCTGGAAGGCGAGGGTATCCGCAAACCTGATGACCGCATGGCCTTCACGATTCCAGTGCGCCTGAACAAGTTGCCGACCGTACCGCTCATTACAGTGCGAGTGCCGGACAACATCAACTTCAAGAAGGAAACCGAGGCGACCCTTGGCCTGGCGAGCGAGATCAATCTTGGGTCAGGACATGTCGTACTGGATTGGTATCCGCGCGTGGCGAGCAAAGTCAGCAAGGGCGTGAGCCAGACGCAGTTGGTGACCAGCCTGCACCAGCAGCGATTGTCGCCCGCACATCTGGCGTTCATCGATTTCGATGCCATCTACTTGCAACTGCAACAGCTCAAGGCTGAACGTGGTTGGCACAACCTGAATCTTGGGCGGGAGCTTGCAAGAGCATTGCTCAGCCCACCGAACGATGACTGGTACATCCTCTACGCACCGCCCGAGGTCTTCGAATTTGACCGTTTCGAGAAAGTGCGCGAGTGGGAGGAGATTGCCGTTGCCCTCTTGCGGAAATACTGCGACCGCTTCTACAAGGCAAAGAAAGATGCCTATGAAGCGCCGTTCCGCGAGTACCGCGAGTTGCAGCTGGACGACCCGAATTTCATCGCCGAATACAAGGTGCTGGTTGACCAGTCGGAAAAGCTGATCATCCAGCGAATAAAGGAACTTGAGCGCAACATCAGCAACGGATTGCTTCACGATTTCAATATCGGTGGCCGCGGCGAAGCGGTTTTCTTCGACCAGCATCTGTATGCGCCGCTACTGCATCTACGAAAGGGCGTGGACTCCGACCTGTTCAACATTACGCCCGTGGCCCTCAACGAGGGCGAGCGCGATTTCGTGATGGACTTGCGCACCTATTACCAGACCAAGCCCGCGATCCTTGAAGACAAGGAAGTTTACCTCCTGCGCAATCAGTCGAAGGGGCGCGGCGTAGGCTTCTTCGAGGCGGGCAATTTTTATCCTGACTTCATCCTGTGGATATTGACCGCCGGCGAGCAGCACGTGATTTTCGTTGATCCGAAGGGCATTCTGCGATGCGAAGGGTTCAATGACCCGAAGCTGAAGTTTCACCAAACCATCAAGGAGATCGAGGCAAAGCTCGCCCACAAGGATCCGGTACGGGCCGGAAAGATCTTCCTGCATTCATTTGTAGTATCCAACACGCCACTCGGGCAGGTGCGATGGTGGAGCGAGGGCATGGCGACGGTCGAAGACTTTGCCAAACGCCATGTGCTGTTTCAGAAGGAACAGGGTGTCAGCTATGTTGAGCGGATGTTCGACGTGGCGAAGTAAGCCCTTGCCAAGTTTTTCGCTATGGTGGGATCGACTGAGAATCGGGTGAAATGCGATCCAGCTTTGAGACCAAGGATTTCAAAAGCCCAAAGCGGTCTTTCGCTGATGTCTATTTCAGGGCGGTCGTCATTGTTCCCGGGTCTGTTCCGCGGGCAACGACCGGCCCAATAGTTCCAAAACCCGAATGCCTCTTCGTAGTCTTTAACGGCCCGATCGACTCTACCGTCGAAGGGTTCATCATCGCCGGCAGCACTCGCAGAACATCCTTTCCGGTCGCCGTCGTAGCCCTCTGTGGCCCAGGGTCAGACTCCGATCAACCAGCCATTGAAAGCAAGCTTTGCGGCTGCGCTCTCGCAGGTTGCGTTTGCGCCGCATCGCCCATTAAAGCCGATTCCCCTTCGGGCCACGGCAATCCGCAGGCAAACGCGGCGCCTGGGTTAGTGCGAAATGATCGAGCCGACGTGGGTTTCTGAGTCGGCATGCGGGAGACCTGCCGCTTGCGGAGCGACCGGTGAACCTTCGCCCGAAGCGCTTGCGTCAGAAGGCAAACGCCTGATTCAGGGCCAGGCGCAGTTCGTCAATGCTTTGCGGTTTAGCCAGGACGCCGACGTTCCGGCCGTCTCCCGAGAACAGCAGCACGACGCCATCGCGGGCGCCATGGCGGCGGGCGAATTCCTGGCCGTCGGCCATGCCGAGATGGGCGACCAGGAAGTCGACGCGCGCGGCGTAGTCGTCGCGGATTTCGTTCATCAGGTACATGACTTCCATGCCTCCCGAGTAATTCGAGTCATGCGCCAGGACCAGCGCGGGGCGTCCGGTGCCGATCTTCGACAGGTCGGTCGGGTAGCCGCCACCGGGTAGCTGGCTCCAGATGAAACTGCTGACGCCGGCGATGAAAAGCAGCGTTAGCAGACGATTTCGCCAGCGCGAGGCTAAGGGCTTTGACGGGGTTTCAGAGGGATTTGTCATGGGTTCTTTGATTGGGGAACGATTTCAACGATCCTGGTCTTCGTACTCGATTCCACGTGTGTGTTTAAGGTTGTGCCGAGGGCAAGAAGTTCCATCGGCTGATTCCGGGGCGGATGCGCCGGACTTCGATGCATTGTTCTGCCCGGCGCCGGGTACCCGATGGGTTTCTGCGACTCAAGCGATATGCGTCCAATGACTTTTTAGGCCGGCAAGCAGAGCATCGCCGAACCGGTCTTGCCCATTCCCTCGCCGTAGCGCCAGCGCCGACTTTTGTGTCAAGTGACGGCGCCTTGCGCAGCATGGATTCCGGCGCCGGATTCAGGCGGCGTCGGATTCGGCGCGGTGCTGCGCGTGCTCGCTGACGGGCGAATAAAAATGGCAACGGTTGCGGCCGGCGGCCTTGGCCTGGTACATGGCGAGGTCGGCGTTGTGGAGCAGCACGTGGGTGTCGTCGCCGTCCTGCGGGAAGATGGTCACGCCGACGCTGCACGAGATGCCGACCTGAACGCCGCCAATATCGAACGGGGTCGCCAGGGCCGCCAGGATCTTCTCGGCGACGGTATGCATGGCGTCGCGCCCGGCATGGCCTTCGAGGACCACGGTGAACTCGTCGCCGCCCAGGCGCGCGACCGTGTCTTCTTCGCGCACGCAGCCCTGGAGGCGCGCCGCGGCCTCGATCAGCAGGTTGTCGCCGGCGCGGTGGCCGTAGGTGTCATTGACCCACTTGAAGCGGTCGAGGTCGATGAACATGAGGCCGATGGTCTGGTGGTTGCGGCGGGCGCGCGCCAAGGCGCGATCGAGGCGGTCGTGGAACAGGTTGCGATTGGCCAGCCCGGTGAGTGCATCGAAATTGGCCTGGCGCCAGACTTTTTCTTCGCGGGTCTTGCGCAGCGTGATGTCGGAGAATAGCGATACGTAGCGCGTGCCTTTGCCGCGGCTGTCGCGGATGGCGTTGATGTTGATCCACTGCACGTAGATCTCGCCGTTCTTGCGCCGGTTCCAGATCTCGCCTTCCCAGTGGCCCTTGTCGCCGATGGACTGCCACATTTCCGCATAGAACTCGGGCGTGTAGCGCCCGGACTTGAGGATGGCGGGCGTCTGGCCAATGGCCTCCGCGGCACTCCAGCCGGTGATCGCGGTGAAGGCCGGATTGACCAGCAGGATGCGGGCATCGGTGTCGGTCACCATGATGCCTTCGTTGGTGGATTCGAATACCGACTTGGCGAGGATCAGGTTTTCCTCGGCGCGGTAGGTTTCGGTGATGTCGCGGCTGATGCCGATCAGCCCCAGCAGTTCGCCCTGGGTGCCGAGGAAGGGCGCCTTCACGGTGTCGAAGAGGACTTCGCGGCCGTCGGGGTAGCGGACCCATTCCTCGTTGCGCCGGGTCTGGCCCGTTGCCAGCATTTGGCGGTCGTTGAGACGGAAGAACTCGGCCGTGTCATGGTCGAAGAAGTCGAAATCGGTGCGGCCGACCTGCTCGCATTCCGGGTGCCCGGCGAACTCGGCGAAAGCCTTGTTGCAGCCGAGGTAGTTGCTGTTGATGTCCTTGAAGAAGATCAGGTCCGGTACCGAATCGATCAGGCTGCGCAACAGCGCCTGCTGGTTGGCCAGGGCGATGGCGGCTTCCTTGGGTGCGGTGAAGTCGATGAAGACTCCGGTCAGGCGAACCGGCGTGCCGCGGGCGTCGCTGAGCACCTTGACGATGTCGCGCACCCAGGCCACCGAGCCGTCCTGCTTGATGAAACGGTAGGCGAATTCGTGGTCGGCATTTTTCTCCGTCTGCGCGTCGCAGAAGGCAACCGCCTGTTCGCGGTCGTCGTCGTGCAGGTGGCGATGCCAGAATCCCTGCTCCGACCAGGCGGCGGCGGGGTAGCCGAACATCTTTTCGATCTGCGGCGACACGTAGCTGAAGCGTTCGGTGGCGATGTCGAATTCCCAGGTCGCCACGTTGATGTTTTCGACGATGCTGCGCAGGCGGGATTCGCTGGCGGCGGTTTTCTGCCTGGCGGCTTCCAGGCGCTTTGCCAGGCGTGCCAGCAGCGCCGCCAGGCCGATGATGGCCAGCGATGCCATCAGGCCGATGATCAACTGCACCACGAAGGTGTCGCGATACTCGGTGAGATAGTCCTGCTCGGTCTGCGAGACGATGACGGCGAGCGGCTGGTCCTTGACCCGGCGGTAATGGATCAGGCGCGTCAGGCCATCGACCGGGCTGACGATCACGCGGTTTTCGATCGCCACCTCCGGGCCGGGCAGGACGCTGCTGGCATCGATGCCGATCGGATCGTTGGGTGGCGCTTGCGCGCTGGCGCGGGCCAGCACCCGGCCGTCCCGCACCAGGGTCACCGCACTCTGGCCGCCGAGGCGGATCGAGTGGTAGAAGTTGGAGAAATGCTCCGTGCGCACCAGCACCGAAACCACGCCGAGGAAGCGCCCGTCGTGCCCGCTGACACGTCGGCTGAAGGGAATCAGTTGCAGGTCGGCGGTTCGTGCGCGGATCGCCTTGCTGACATAGAGCACATCGCGGGTATCGTCGAGATGGGCGCGGAAGTGGTCGCGGTCGCCGACGTAGATCGGTTTGTCCTGCGTGTTGGCGCTGGTGAACACGAGGTAGCCCTTGCTGTCGATGATGCCGACCTGGACGATTGAGTCCTTCAGCGGCCCCCGGTGCGCCCAGTCGAGCAGGTCGCGGGCGCGCCCGAGGTCGGCGTTTTCCCGCATTTCGTGGCTCAGCGACAGCAGCAGACCGTCGATGCTGGCAAGGGTGCTTTCGACGTGGTACTGGAAGGCGATCCCCAGGTTTTCGTTGTCGCGCTGTGCCTGGGCGACGTGGATGTCCCGCTCGTGCCGAAGATCGGCCGCGATCAGCCCCCACAACGCGGCCAGCAGGACGGCACTGGTGGCGATTACGACGCGTACGAGGCGCGTCGCCGACGTGCCGTCGGTCAGAGTCGCCTCGTGCGGACTGGTTTGGGTGGCGGGGTCGTGCATGTGGTGGTCGAGGGAGGGGGCGGTGCGCTTTCCCGGAACCGGGAATCCGTTATCGGGATCGGGGGCGCTACGCGTAGCTCGCTGGGTGCGAAGTCCTTGCCTGCCATGCTCCTTGGGGTTGGCCGGGGGTGGTCAAAAAGCAATCAGGGGCCAAATGCAAATTCCACGCCTGCATGTGCTGGCTTCGCGCAGGGGCGCGGTCCCGTGTCGTGGGCGCCGACTTCCTGCAATCAGCGTGTTACTCCTGTGCGCCGGCGGCTACGGGCGGGGATCTGTCGTCGCCGCCTTCCGCAACCATTGCAGAAGCGTCGCGTGCAATTCATCCGGCGTTACAGGTTTGGCGATGTGATCGTTCATGCCGGCAGCAAGGCAGGCCTCTCGATCACTGTCAAAGGCGTTGGCAGTCAATGCGAGGATCGGGACCGAGGCCATCCCGGGCAAGCGCCGAATCGCGCGCGTGGCATCGAGGCCGTTCATGACCGGCATCTGCACGTCCATCAGGATCAGCGCGTAGCGCCCGTCCCTGGCTTTTTGCACCGCCTCCTCGCCGTTGTGCGCGACGTCGACCACCAGGCCGACCTCGGCGAGCAGGCCCACCTCCACTTCGCGATTCACCGGCTCGTCTTCGGCCACGAGTACTCGAGCCCCTGCGAATTCCCTGGCCAGCAGCGCGCGCGCGGAAGCAAATTCGGCGGCGGACTCTGCAGCCTTGTCGGCGCGGGCATGCCGCAGGCGCACCGTTACCCAGAAGCAGCTGCCGCGGCCTGCTTCGCTGGTCACGCCGACTTCGCCGCCCATCAAATTGGCGATGCGTTTGGAAATGGCAAGACCAAGTCCGGTCCCCCCATACCTGCGGGTCATCGAGTCGTCGGCCTGCGCAAAGGGAAGGAACAGGCGCGCCTGCTGCTCCGGGCTGATGCCGATTCCCTGGTCGTGCACTTCGATGCGCAACAAGACGCCAAGGCTGTCTTGCTCGATGGCGCGGGCGCGCAGCGTGATCCGGCCGTGCACGGAAAACTTGACGGCATTGCCGACGAAGTTGAGCAGGATCTGCTTGAGGCGGGTGGGATCACCGCTGAGCCGCTCGGGCAAGCCGGGGTCGATTTCCGATGCGAGTGCCAGGCCCTTGGCCTGGGCCGGCACCTGCTGCAGTTCGAGGGTATCGCTCACCACCTGGGCAAGGGAGAAGCTGCTTTCTTCCAGGGTCAGGCGCCGGGCTTCGATTTGCGAGATGTCGAGGATGTCGTTGATGACGGCAAGCAGGTGTTGGGCGGCGTTCATGCCCTTTCTAAGCCAGTCGATCTGGGTCGGGTCGGTGGCGTTGCGCAGCGCCAGGCCGGTCATGCCCATGATTCCGTTCATCGGCGTGCGCAGTTCGTGGCTCATGTTCGCCAGGAACACGCTCTTCGCCCGGTTCGCGGCTTCGGCGGCGTCGCGTGCCTCGGCCAGTTCGGCGGTGCGCGAATAGACCAGTTCTTCGAGGTGATGGCGGTGCTGCTCGAGTTCCGCTTCCGCCAGCTTGCGTGCCGTGATGTCGGTGTACACCCAGATCGAGGCTGAGTCGAGAACCGAATCCGGATCGAGCGGACGTCCGGTCTGGATAACCCAGATCTGGCTGCCGTCCTGATGGCGCATCTCGGTCTCGAAGTTGGCGAAGCCCTGGTTCGCCAGTTGCGAATAACCCTCCCGACCGCAGGACAAGAACTGTTCGGTCGAGGTATAGAACACTTCGGTGCTCTTGCCTATGAGTTCGCTTGCATTGGCGAAGCCGAACATGTCCGCGATGCGCTGGTTGCATTTGAGTATCCGGCGATTGCGCAAGAGCAGGATGCCGACGTGGGCATTGTCGAAAATCAGCTTCTGCTCCTGCAGCAATTCGACAATGCGGCTTTCCTGTTCCTGGCGCTCGGTGATGTCGCGAGCGACGACGACGACACGCTCGACTTGGCCGCTGGCATCCCTGATCGCGAAGCCGCGCGATTCCATTTCACGAATGCTGCCATCCGCCCTGAGGAACCGATACTCGAGTTCCTGCCCGATGCCGGTACGGACGGTCTCTTTAAACGCCTGGCGGACGCGCGACTGGTCGTCCGGATGGATGTCGGCGAAGGAATCCGTGCCGCGCAGGTCCCGTTCCGAGCCGAAGAAGCGCTGATACGACGGGCTGTTGTACAGCCGGCGTCCGTCCAGGTCGAGCACCGCGATGAAGTCCCCGATGTTCTCCGCGATCAGCCGAAAGAATTCCTCCTGTTCGCGCAAGGCCGCTTCCGCGCGATTGCGCTCGGTGACATCGCGGGCGATCGACAGCAGGCAGGCCTCTCCGTCCAGTTCGACTCTGGATGCCGATATCAGGCAATCCAGCGATTCGCCGTTCCCGCGCACCAGCCGGGCTTCGAAATCTCGGCAGTAGCCGTTCGCCGCCAGGCCCGCCATCAGCCGCGCCTGATCGTTCGAATCGGCCCAAATGCCCAGATCGGACCAGCCGCGGCCGATGATGTCGGCGCGCCGCAAGCCGATGGTTCGTTCGAAGGCGTCATTGACATCCAGGACACGGCCGTCGCTCATCGCGCTGATGCTGACCGGGTCGGGGCTGGTGTGGAACATGCTGCGGTAGCGGTTTTCGCTTGTCGCGATGCCATGTCGGGCGCGGGTAAGGATCTCAATCGGGAGGATGATCGCGACGACAAGAATCAGTACGGTAACCGTCGCCATCAGGGTCGTCGCCACCGCCGAATGACCGTACGTGGCATCGGTTCCCCCAGGCAGCAGGATCGCGGCGACCGCGGCGGCGAGCGCCAGCACGCCGGTCGTCATGAAGATGGCGATGAGAGTGTGGTAGGGGCCGGGAACGACGCCTTTCGCCCGAGCGTGCAGCAGCACGCGGGCAATGCCGAAGCTGATGATGCTGTCGCTGAGTGCGATTATCGCCAGGCGTGCCGCGGCGCTGGGTTCGCCATAGGTGAAATACAGCAGGCCGGCGCCCGCGCCAGCGATCAGGAGCAAGCCCCACCACCGCGGCCGGGGACCGCCAAAGTAGATGCGAAAGCCTCCAAGGGCCCTGGCAAAGCCGACCACGAACAGGAAATCGGCCACGACGATTCCCAGCAGCTCGGGCAGATAGCTGCGCAGGGTCAGCAGGACGAAGCCGACGCAGGCCAGCACGGCACCCTGGGCCCAGCGATTGACCGCGGTGTTTCTACCCAGCAAGTCGCCGCCCTTGAGGAGGCCGGCCAATACCGCGATGCAGCCAAGTGCCGCAACAATCATCAGGACGTAGTTGATTTCGCTGCGCATGGCTTTGCGTTCGACTCAGTTCCGCATGAAATGCGAAGTAGATTCCGACTCCCGGATCCTTGCATCAGTCATAACATTAGATCACCCGGGGAATTCGAGGGTTTGATCTGGGACAAGGCCCGCGTGCGACTACATCCTGTCCGGCGTGCCGTGGTGGGCGCAATGATCGCGCGGTGGCGCCGTGTCACCGGCGCCGACTCTCGCGATCAGCGCTGGTACTGCGGATTGGCGGCAGTGCCGGTGACGGCGACGCCGCCGGTCAGGCGCATGCGCGCGGCCTTGACCTCGATGGCGAACCGGCCACGCACGGCACCGTCCGGCGCGATGCCGAAGGCGCCGGTGGCGCCGAGTTCGCCGGCGGTGAGCCGGATGTCGGTGAAGTCGTAGCGCCGGGCATCGAGCTGCACGTTGCCTTCGAGGGTTTCGAAGGTGTATTGCTCGCCGACGCCCCGCCCTTGCACCACGCGGTCGAAGTCGACGCCGGCCAGCACGCCGCGGCCAAGCGTGGCACGGCCCTGCATGCGGGTGCGCGCATAAAGTTCCGCGGCGGTCGGCGCTTCGGCGGAAAGCTCCGCCTGGCCGTCCATGAAGCCGTTAGCCATCCATTTCGGCGCGAACTTGGCGATGTTCACGCGCTTGGCCTGGAGTTTGGCCGACAGCTTCCAGCCGCGGTTCCATGTCAGCGCGCCGCTGGCCCCAAGCTCGCCTTCGGAGTTCCAGCCCTTGGCGTCCGAGATGGTCAGGCCATCCGGCGCCAGCCGGGAATTGAGGCTGAAGTCGGTGAGTGGTACATCAAAGCCCAGCGGCAGCTGGAAACGCTGCGCGGTCAGGTTGATCTGCCAGAACCCCGCGCCGCGCTGCGCGTCGATCGTGGCCTTGCCGAAATCCTCGCTTTGGCCCTGGCCGGTGACTCGTGCCAGGATGCCGCCCTCGAAGCGGGCCTCGAGATCCATCGGCGGCAGCAGCTTGGGTTCGGCGACTACCAGTAGCCCGCTGGTGGTGAGTGCGCCGGCCTTCATCGGAATCTTCGCGCTGCCTTCATGCAGTGCCTTGAGCAGCTGGGCGATCGGGACGCGCGCCTGGTCGAGGTGTACCGACTCGAATTCCGCCGGCATTTGCCACAGCACGGACAGCGGCACGCCGAGGGCGATGCGCTGGACCTTCACCGCTCCGTCATCGCCGATGGCGACGTTCTCCACCGTCAGCAACGGCTTCGGTATCAACTCGACGTGGGCGCTGCCGGCCTTGACCGGCACGCCGAGTGCCGCGCTGGCCAGCGTCTCGAAAGCCTGCCGTTTGCCGTCGAAGGGAACGAACTTGACCAGGAACAGGGCGGCCACCGGCAGCACGACGGCGACCACCGCGGCAACGATGCGGGACTGCTTCTTCACCTTTTCGGCGCGCTGGCGCAGGCGTTCCTTGATGAGTTCCCGTTCGCGTTCCTCTTCTTCGAGGCGGGCGCGCTCCTCGGCTTCCTTGCGGGCCTTTTCCTCGGCCTTGCGCCGAGCGCGCTCCTCGGCCTCCTTGCGGGCCTTTTCTTCGGCTTCCAGGCGCGCGCGTTCCTCGGCTTCGATGCGGGCGCGCTCCTCGGCCTCCTTGCGGGCCTTTTCCTCGGCGGCGAGGCGCGCCTGTTCCGCGAAGCGCAGGGCCTGCTCGACGGCTTCGCGGCGGGCCTTCTCCTCGGCTTCGCGCTTTTCCTTCTCGATGGCGTCGCGGCGGGCCTTTTCCTCGGCCGCGATGCGTATCCTTTCCTCGGTCTCGCGCCGCAGCTTTTCTTCCGCCTCGCGGCGGGCCAGTTCCTCGGCGTCGCGCCGCGCCTTCTCGATCGCATCGCGGCGGGCCTGCTCCTCGGCTTCGATGCGGGCCTTCTCTTCGGCTTCCCTGCGTGCCTGTTCCTCGGCCTCGCGCCGCGCCTTTTCTTCCGCTTCTCGTCGTGCCTGTTCCTCGGCTTCGCGCCGGGCTTTCGCTTCGGCTTCGATGCGGGCTTTTTCCTCGGCCTCGCGGCGTGCCTGTTCCTCGGCTTCGCGACGCGCCCTTTCCTCGGCTTCGATGCGGGCCTTTTCTTCGGCTTCCTGGCGGGCCTTTTCCTCGGCGCGGCGGCGCGCCTCTTCTTCGCCCTGCCTGACGTATTCCACGGCCTGCTTGTCGCGCTGGCCGCGGCGTGCCGCTATCGCCTGGCGCAGGCGTTCGGCGGTATTGTCGGAGCCGGCCGCCTTCAGTTCGGCATCGCGGCGCGCCTGTTCCTCGGCTTCGATGCGGGCCTTTTCCTCCGCTTCGCGGCGCAGCCGCTCTTCGATCTCGCGCCGCGCCCGTTCCTCGGTCTCGATGCGGGCCCTTTCTTCCGCGTCACGGAGCAACTTTTCCGCCGCCTCGCGCCGCTGTTTGTCCTCCATCGCGCGCCGCGCACTTTCCTCGGCATAGCGCCGCGCCTGGTCCTCGGCCTGGCGGCGCAGCATTTCCTCGCTCTCGCGCCGCACCTTTTCTTCGGTTTCGCGGCGGATTTTTTCCTCGGCCTCGACACGAGCCTTTTCCTCGGCTTCGCGCCGCAGCGAGTCCTCGGCCTCGCGGCGCTGGCGTTCCTCGGCTTCGCGCCGGGCACGGGCTTCCTCCTCCTGGCGGGCCCGTTCCTCGGTTTCGCGCCGCACTTTTTCTTCGATCTCGCGCCTGACCTTGTCTTCGGTCTCGCGCCGTATCCGTTCTTCCGCTTCCAGGCGTGCCTTCTCGTCGGCCTCGCGCCGGAGCCTTTCTTCCGTTTCCCGGCGCTGATTTTCTGCGGCCTCGCGCCGCGCCCTCTCCTCGGCGTCGCGTTTCAGCCGCTCGTCGGCTTCGCGGCGCAGCTTTTCCTCGGTCTCGCGGCGGACCTTTTCTTCCGTTTCGCGCCGGATGCGCTCTTCCGCCTCGTGGCGCGCCTTGTCCTCGGCTTCGCGCCTGAGCTTTTCTTCCGCCTCACGGCGGGTCCGTTCCTCCGCTTCGCGGCGTGCCCGTTCCTCGGTCTCGCGCCGGATGCGCTCCTCGGTTTCGCGACGGATTTTTTCTTCGGTCTCGCGCCTGACCCTTTCCTCGGTCTCGCGCCGCAATTTCTCTTCGGCTTCACGCCGTGCGCGGGCTTCGTCGTCTCGACGGGCGGCGTCCTCGGCCTCGCGGCGGGCATGTTCGGCGGCGGCAGATGCGTCCGGCGCCGATTCGACAGAACTCGTGGCGGCGCTGAAGTCAAGGTCGAAACCTTCCTCGTCGGCCGCGCCCGCCGCGGGCGCGGACGC
Source organism: Sulfuritalea sp. (assembly GCA_016716965.1). Lineage (GTDB taxonomy): Bacteria > Pseudomonadota > Gammaproteobacteria > Burkholderiales > Rhodocyclaceae > Sulfuritalea. Next base: position 12,925 of record JADJUP010000019.1, read on the forward strand.
CGCGCTGCGGCTGATTTCCACTTCGCGCAGGTAGCCTTGTGCCACCAGTTCGGAGATCGCCCAGACGATGACCTTGCGATCCTTTTCAGGCCAGGCGGAGGCGACGACTTCGGGCTCGAACTGGCCCTTGCAGGCCTTGAGCACTTCCAGCAATTCTTCGGACAGGGTGTTGGTCTTGCCGGTCGCTTCGCGAAGTCCCTTGGGTGATCTGCTGAGTACCTGGCTCATGGCGATACATTGCTCCCTGTATTTCGTCCGGCGCCCGGGCAGGTCGGGCGGACCATGCATATCAATTGGATTTTGCCGCAAACTCGGCGCGACGGCGAGATTTCTACGCGGTTGGCGTGGGCTCCATCAAAAGTCGGGGCCCGTCGATCGCCGTGCCGCCAGCGACCGAAGGAAGTCCCTGTGGGGCGCCGACTTTTGCGGAAGGCAGCGCCAGCTTTCCGCTTGCGGTCCATCCCAGCGCATCGGTCGCGGCGCAAAAGCTGCGTTCGAGGGCGGCGGCGATTGTCATCTGGTCGCCGCTGACGGGATGGCGCAGGCTCAGCTCGGTGCAGGCCAGCAGCAAGCGATGGCAGCCGAAGCGGCGCTGGAAAAACCGGTTGTGTACGCCCTTGCCCCAGTTGGCATCGCCGATCACGGGGTGGGCAATGTGCTTCAGGTGGCGGCGCAACTGGTGCTGGCGTCCGCTTTGCGGCCGCAGTTCGAGCAGGGCATAGCGCGCGCCCGGGTAGCGGTCCACTGCCTCGGGCAGTTCGACCGTCGCCAGGCGGCGGTACTCGGTGACTGCCGGCAACGGTTCGGGCCCGGCGCCGGCGGGGAACTTGCGCCCGTAGTCGTCGAACTGGCGTGACAGCGGATGGTCGATCACGCCTGCCTCGGCGGGCCAGCCGCGCACCACGGCAAGGTAGCGCTTGGCGATCTCGTTGCGCTCGAACTGGCCGCCGACCTCGCGCGCGCTGTCGGTATCGAAGGCGAACAGCAGCACGCCGGAGGTCGGCTTGTCGAGCCGGTGCAGTGGGAACACGCGCCGCCCGATCTGGTCGCGCAGCAACTGCACGGCGAAGCGCGTTTCGTGGCGATCGATGTCGCTGCGATGGACCAGCAGGCCGGAAGGCTTGTTCACGGCGACGAGGAAATCGTCGCGGTAGAGGATGTCGAGCATGGGGTGGGGCGTCTGTGCGGTGAGCCGCTGGTGGCGCCAGGGGCGGTGCCGAACTCAGTACTGTACGCCCTGCGCCTCGCAGAGGAATTTCATCAACGGGGTCGCTGCCGCGAAACGCTGAGCTGCCAGTTTTACCAGGCTCGGCCCTATGGCTTCAGCCCGGGACAGCGCCGCTAGGCCGATGAAGTCCTTGCGCTTCAGGTCCTCGATCGCCGGGTGGTCGGCGGCGTAGCCGCGCGGCGGGCGCGTCAGGCTGTCGCCGGCCAATGCCCAGTGCGCGGCGAACTTCCTGTCGTCGCGGGCGGCGATCCAGCGTTTCGGGTTCTGCACGATATGGTCGCGAATGCGGCCCAGCAGGTCGGCCTCGGGATGCCAGGAGCCGGCGCCGAAGAAGCATTCGTCGCTCGCGATGTGCAGGTAGAAGCCGGGGGCATGGACGTCCTTGCCCAACTCGTGGCGGAACTGGATGCCGACGTTGGTCTTGTACGGGGTCTTGTCGCGGGAAAAGCGCGTGTCGCGGAACACGCGCATCAGCGAGCCGCCCATCTTGCGCGGTTCGGCGCGAAAGTGTGGGGCGAACTTTTCGAGTTGCGGCGCCATCGCGGAGATGAATTCCAGCGCCGGTTCACGCACCAGCGCCTCGTAGCGCGGCTTGTTGGCCTCGAACCAGGCCCGTTCGTTGTTGGCCGCCAGTTCGTCGAGGAATTCGAAGGTGGACTTGGCGAACATCGCGGGCTCGCGCCTCAGGCGGCGGCCGCTCGCGGCAGGCGGCGGTTGATCCAGTTGTCGATGCGGCTGGCGGCCGTCGTCCACTGCGGCTCCATCATCAGCATGTGTCCGGCGCCCGGGATGACGCAGGTCTCGGCGTTCCAGCCGGTGGCGGTGAAATGCAGCATGTTGGCGGGGAAGATCGCGTCGAGTTCGCCGCCCATCACCAGCGCCGGGATCTTCGGCCGGCGCGACGGCGGGCGCCATGCCAGCGCCATCATCTCGGCGATCGCCGTGGTGGACTCGTCCTGCACCAGCGGCTTGAAGGATGTGAATTGCTCGTGCGTGACGTCGGGGGAAAAATACACCTCGCGCATCACCCTGACGGTGTTTTCGGTGTACTTGCCGCGCACCGCATAAGCCGCTTCGCGCAGGAAATCCGGCTGCTTCTGGTTGAGCTGGATGCTGCAGGCGGTGAGGCCGGTGGTCGGCACCGGCGCCATCATGATGACGGCCGCCGCCGTGCCGCGTTCCAGGTAGCGCTGCACCACCAGCGCGCCCATCGAGTGGCCGATCAGCACCGGCGGCGCGTCGAGTCCGGCGACCACATGGGCGACGTCGCCGGCGTAATGGTTGATGTCGTAGCTGTCGAGCTCGTCGCGTCCTTCGCTCTTGCCGTGCCCGGAAAGGTCGACGGCATGGCAGTGGTAGCCGAGTTCGCTGAAGTGGGGCAGGAAGTTCAGGTCCCAGCAGCCGCCGTGGATGTAGCCGCCATGCACGAAAACCAGCGGCGGATGCCCGTTGTGGCGTTTTGCCGGGCGATGCAGGGTGTGCAGTTTGCGGTGCTTCAAGGAAGTCCCTTCCGGCGAAATAGTTTAGGTCAGAACAATAGCACGCCCCGCGCATTGCGTCCCGCGGCGAGGTCGGCGAAGGCCTGCGGCGCTTCCTCGATGCCGTAGGTGCGGGTGATCAGTTCGTCGAGCTTGAGCCGCCCGCTGCGATAGAGGCCGATCAGGCGCGGAAAGTCCTGCTGCGGTCGGGCCGAGCCGAAGTAGCTGCCCTTCAGGGTCTTTTCCTCGAAGGTGAGGGTCGCGGTGCGTATCGTTGTCGTGTCCTTGGGGCCGGCGACGCCGACCACCACCGCCGTGCCGCCCTTGCGCAGGCAGCCGTAGGCTTGCGCCGCGACCTCGCCGAAGCCGACGCATTCGAAAGCGTAGTCGGCGCCGCCCTCGGTGAGCTTCTTCAGCGCCTTGACGGCGTTCTCCTCGTTCTTCGGGTTGAGCACATGCGTGGCGCCGAAGGCCCTGGCCATTTCCAGTTTGGCGTCGGAAGTATCGACGGCGACGATGATGCGCGCGCCGGCGATGGCGCAGCCCTGGATGGCATTGAGGCCGACGCCGCCGCAGCCGAACACCACCGTGGCCGAGCCGGGTTCGACCTTCGCCGTGTTCACCGCGGCGCCGACGCCGGTCATCACGCCGCAGCCGATCAGTGCCGCCTTGTCGAGCGGCATCGCGGCGTCGATCTTCACCACGTTGTCGACGTGCAGCGTGGCGTATTCCGCCATCACGCCGCAGCCGGAGAAAATGTTTAGCGGCTGGCCGGCGGCATCCTTGAAACGCGTGGTGCCGTCGGGCAGCGTGAAGCCGGCCTTGGCCGCCTGGTCGCACAACTGCGGGCGGCCGGTCTGGCAGTAGCGGCACTTGCCGCACATGCTGACGAAGGAACTGACGACGTGGTCGCCGACGGCGAAGCCGCCGACGCCTTCGCCGACTGCGACGATGCTGCCGGCGCCCTCATGGCCGAGCACCACCGGCGGCGGCAATGGCAGCGTGCCGTTGGTGGCCGACAGGTCGCTGTGGCAGACGCCGCAGGCGGCGAGCTTGATCATCACCTCGCCACGCTGCGGCGCGTCGACGCTGACGGTTTCGACGACGACGGGCTTGCCGACTTCGCGGCAGATTACGGCACGGGCTTGCTGGGTCATGATGAATCCTTCATGAGAATGGACGGGTAGCCAAAGTAAAACCGGGCTCGAAGCCCTTTTAAAAAACGCGCGCAGCGCGCCGATCAGGAACCCCCCGTGAGGGGGGCGAAGGGGGGCGGGCAATCAATTGGCCTTTATTGGCCTTTCGCGCCTTGCCTCTGCGGCAAACGTCGCTCCACGCCATGAGCGTAAACGGCTCATTCCTTGTACCAGACCAGTTGCTGGGTGGTGGCGAGCAGGGTGCCGTCTGTGCTCCAGACGTGGCCGTGGTGGTCGAAGTGGCCGTCGCTGAAGGCCTGGGCCTGGGCCACGGCGAGCAGAGGCGCGGCGCCCTGGCGGGCCAGTGCGTCAGGTCCGGCATGGAAGTAGATGTTGATCGACACCGTGCCGATCGGCACGAAGTCCGGACGGTGCAGGAAGATGCGCGGCAGGAAGCTGTCGCACAGGGCGGTGAGCGAGGCGAAGTCGAGCGGGCGCGGCGGATTGTCGGCGACCCAGACGTGGGACAGGCTGTCCTCGTTCACGGCGAAGGGCTTGCCGCGCACGATGCGGAACTCGTAGCGCTGGAGGAAGCCGTCGGGCTTGCGTGGCGGTGCGACAGCGCATTGCTCGGCCGGCGGCACCTCGGGGCGCGCGGCTTCGACCTTGCCCCAGGTTTCGCGGCGCGCGGCGCAGATGGCGATGGCCTGGGCCAGCACCTTGCCACCCTGCGCCAGGCGGACCGCCCAGTGCTGGCTGTTGCGGTTGGCGCGCACCAGTTCGGTGTCGACGACGAACTCGCCGCGCTCGATCGGCGCCAGGAAATTCAGCGTGAATGAAAGGGGCGTGCCGCGCCGTTCCGGATGGCGCAGCATGGCCTGCATCATCACCCCGGCGGTGACGCCGCCGTAGGGACTGACCATGTTCCAGTAGTCTTCGCTGGTGCGGCCATGCCAGCGGTCCGGCGCTTCGTGCGCCAGTTCGATGGCGCTGTCGAAGGGATGGATGCTCATATCCGGCGCGCCTTGCCGCTCCAGTAGGCGTCGCGGATGCGGCGCTTCTGCACCTTGCCGTTGTCGTCGCGCGGCAGGGCGGCGACAATGTCGATGCGGCGCGGCACCTTGTAGCCGGCGATGCGCAGGCCAAGCTCGCGGCGGATGGCCTCGGCGTCGAGCGTGGCGCCGGTTTCTGCCACCACCTGCGCCGCCAGCGCCTCGCCGAACTCCTCGTCGGGGATGCCGACCACGGCGCAGTCGGCGATGCCCGGCAGGGTGATCAACACATGCTCGATCTCGGCCGGATAGATGTTCACGCCGCCCGATATCACCATGTCGGAAGCTCGGTCGCAGACGTAAAGGAAGCCCTCGTCGTCGAGGTAGCCCATGTCGCCGACGCTGGCCAGCCCTTCGCGCTCGATGGCGCGCCGGGCCGCCTCGTTGCCGTGATAGGTGAAGTCGGAATAGGCCGGTTGGTGCGCGTAGATGGTGCCGATCTCGCCGCTCGGCAATTCTCGGCCGGCGTCGTCGAGGATGCGGATTCTGGCCTGGCCGACGGCGCGGCCGGCGCTGCCCGGCTTGCGCGCCGCGTCCTGCGGCTTCATCACCGTGATGTAGCCGGTTTCGCTCGATGCGTAGGCCTCGTGGATCACCGGGCCGAGCCAGTCGATCATGGCCTTTTTGACCTCGGGCGCGCAGGGCGATCCGGTCGAGGCGACGAAGCTGAGCGAGGACAGGTCGTAGTGCGAACGAATCTGCGGCGGCAGGCGCAGCAGGCGCACGTACATCACCGGCACCAGGTACACGGTGTCGATGCGGTGGCGCTCGATCAGCGCCAGCGTCGCTTCGGCGTCGAACTTTTCTTCCAGCACGAACAGTTCGCCCTGCAGCAGCGATTGCTGGGCGAAGGAGCTCGGTGCGCTGTGGTAGAGCGGTGCCGACAGCAGGCTGCGCACGCCCGGATAGATGCCCAGCGCCTCCTTCGTCACCTGCGCCGAGAGCGCCTGCTGCTCGGGCGACAGTGGCAGGCGGCGCACGCCCTTGGGCCGGCCGGTGGTGCCCGAGGTGTAGGCCATGTGGCCGCGCGGCGTGCGCGGCGGGCCGGCGTAGGGTACCTGCGCGGCGAGCCAGGCGTCGAAGTCGTTGGCCTCGCCGGAGTCGGCGCCGACGATGATGAGCTTTACATGGGATGGAACCGCGGCGGCAATTTCGGCCAGCAGGTCGGGCTGGACGAACAGCACCTTGGCGCCGCAGTCGGCGAGGATGTAGCCGGCCTCGTCGCGCTTGAAATGCCAGTTGATCTGGCAGTAATAGGCGCCGGCGAGGCGGCAGCCCTGGATGAGGTCGACGAAGGCCGGGACGTTGCGCAGCATCACGGCGACTACGTCGCCGTCCTCGATGCCGAGGCGGGCGAGGCCGCCGGCCAGGCGCGCGGCGCGGGCGTCGGTCTCGGCCCCGCTGCGCTGCAGCGTGCCGCAGGCGAGCGCCGCGGTCATGCCGCGCGCGCTTCCCGCGCGAGGTTTGCGGCGAAGCGCTGCAGGTGGAAATCGGTATCGCCGAAACTCATCTCGATGGCGGTCAGGCGCTTGAACCAGTGGCTGACGATCAGTTCGTCGGTCATGCCCATGCCGCCGTGCAACTGCACGGCGTTCTGCGCGATGAAGCGGCAGGCCTGGCCGATGGTGACCTTGGCCGCCGACAGCGTGCGCCGGCGCGCAGTCGGGTCGGCGGCGGTGCAGTGCATGGCGGCGAGGTAGCTCATGGAGCGCGCCTGTTCCAGGTGCAGCAGCATGTCGGCCATGCGATGCTGCAGCGCCTGGAAGCGGCCGATGGGCTGGCCGAACTGCTGGCGCGTCTTGAGGTATTCCGTGGTGGCGGCGACCGTGGCTTCCATGATGCCGACGGCTTCGGCGCAGAGCGCGGCGAGGCCGATGTCGAGCGCCGCATCGATCGCATCGGCAGCGCCAACGGCGTCCAGGCGCATGGCCGGTGCATTGTTCAGCGTCAGGTCCGCGGCGCGCTGGCCGTCGAGCGTCGGGTAATCGCGCAGTGCGACGCCATCGGCGCCGGGCGTCACGGCAAAGAGCCCGGTGCTGCCATCGGCGCAGCGCGCGGAAACCAGCAGCAGGTCGGCGCAGCCGCCGTGGGCGACCACCGCCTTGCGGCCGCTGAGGTTGCCGCCGATTTCGGTGACCGGCGCGTCGCGCGCATCGGCGTCGGCCAGCACCACGATGGTTTCGCCGGTGGCGATGTTCGGCAGCCACTCTTCCTGAAAGTCGGCGCTGGCGGCACGGCGAATCAGGGCCGGGGCGACCACCGCGGCGGCGAGGTAGGGTTCCAGCAGCAGGCCGGGGCCGAAGGCGCCCATCACCAGGCCGGTCTCCTGCGGCCCATAGCCGAGCCCGCCGTAGTCTTCGTCGATGTTGATGGCCAGCACGCCGAGGTCGGCCAGCGCCTGCCAGACCGCGCGGCTCCAACCGGGGTCGGCGTCAAGGATGGCGCGGCGTTTCTCGAACGTGTAGTCCCGCGCGACGAAGCGCTGCACGGTATCGGCGAGCGCACGCTGGTCTTCGTCGAAGTCGAAGTTCATGATTCGAGCCTCACAGTCCCATGATCATCTGCGAGATGATGTTCTTCTGGATTTCGTTGGAGCCGCCGAATATCGACAGCTTGCGCAGGTTGCAGTAGCCGGCGCCGAGGTTGGCGGCATAGTCGGGGCCGACGTCGGCCTGTTTGAAGGGCAGGGCGTAGGCGCCGACCGCCTGCATCATCAGTTCGGCTATGGCCTGCTGGATTTCCGTGCCCTTGATCTTGAGGATCGAGGCTTCCGGTCCCGGCGCCTTCTTTTCGCGTTCGGCGGACAGCACGCGCAGGTTGGTGATCTCCAGCGCCATCAGGTCGATTTCGACCTGCGCCACCCGCGCCGCGAACAGGGGCTGCTCGAGCCGCCCCTCGGCCGCCGCGATGCGCTTGAGACGCGCCAGTTCGCGCTTGGCGATGCCGATGCCGGCGATGTTGGTGCGCTCGTGGCCGAGCAGGAACTTGGCATAGGTCCAGCCCTTGTTCTCTTCGCCGATCCGGTTTTCGACCGGGACCTTGACGTCCTCCAGCCAGACCTCATTGACCTCGTGCGCGCCGTCCAAAGTGATGATCGGTCGTACCGTGACGCCGGGGGTCTTCATGTCGATCAACAGGAAGGAAATGCCGCTCTGCTTTTTGGCCTCGGGGTCGGTGCGCACCAGGCAGAAGATCCAGTCGGCGTACTGGCCGAGCGTGGTCCAGGTCTTCTGGCCATTGACGAGGTAGTGGTCGCCCTCTCTAACCGCCCGCGTCTTTACTGAGGCGAGGTCGGAGCCTGAGCCCGGTTCCGAATAGCCCTGGCACCACCATTCCTCGGCCGACATGATCTTCGGCAGGAAGCGCTGCTGCTGGGCCGGGCTGCCGAAGGCCATCAGCACCGGGGCGATCATCTTGAGGCCAAAGGAAATCAGGCGCGGCGCGCCGGCGGCGGCGCACTCCTCCTCGAAGATGTACTGCTCGGTCGGCGTCCATCCGGGGCCACCGAATTCCCTGGGCCAGCCGACGCCACCCCAGCCGCGTGCATGCAGGGTGCGCTGCCAGAGCACATGCTCTTCGCGGTTCAGATGCACTCCGTTCATCACCTTGTGGCGGATGCCATCCGGCAGTTTTTCCGCGACAAAGCGGCGGACTTCCTCGCGGAAGGCATTTTCTTCAGGGCTGAAGGCGAGATCCATGCGTGCTTCCTAGGTGGGCGTGGCGCCGAGCAGGAGGAGGGCGGGTTTCATGGTCATGTCGGCAAGGTCTTGGCGGCCTGCATAGCAGAATTATGTTCTGTTATTTTAGGCGAGGTTTGGATTTTTGCCGTGCCCGGCCGAAAAGTCAATGTGCGCTGCAAAAGGACCAGAACACGCCGTGACAGCACTTGGCGGGCGGCTGGTCACGGCTTGACGCTGATTCGAGTGCTGTGCCACTATCCGGAACACGAATACTGAAAGCGGAACCTCCGATTTTCCACCATGAGCGCCGAAACCGATGCCCGGCAGCGTGAAGTCGCGGCCATGTTCGATCGCCACGGGCCGGGCTATCGCTGGTGGGCGGTGCTGACCGTGATGCTCGGCACCGTCTCGGCGATCATGGAAGCCACGGTGGTGAACGTGGCACTGCCGGAAATCATTCGCGTCTTCCACCTCGGCCACGACCAGGTGCAGTTGTTGTCCACCGGTTTCCTTGCCGCCACCACGGCCTCGATGTTGCTGGCGACCTGGGCCATGCAGCGCTTCGGCGTGCGCCGCACCTTCACCGGCGCACTGGCGCTGCTGGTGACTTTCTCGGTGCTGGCGGCGCTGGCCGACCGGTTCGAGGTGCTGGCGCTGTGCCGCATTGGCCAGGGCAGCATCGCCGGCCTGATCCAGCCCCTGTCGATGCTGGTCATCATCGACGTATTCCCGCCGCAGGAGCGCGGCCGCGCGATGGGCGCCTATGGCTTGGGCATCGTGCTGTCGCCGGCGGTCGGACCGGTGGCTGGCGGCCTGTTGGTGGACCATTTCGGCTGGCGTTCCGTTTTCCTCGTCACGGTGCCGCTGTGCCTCGCGGCGATCGCGCTGGCGCCGCGCTACGTGATCGCGGCGCGGCCGCTGGCGGGGGCGCACAAACGGCCCTTCGACGCGGTCGGGCTGGTGCTGGTGATCGGCGCGCTGTGCGCCTTGCTCGGTGGCCTGGCGGCGCTGATCCGCCAGCCGCTGGCGGGCGCGGCGGCGGTCGGACTCGGCATGGCGCTGGCCACGGGCTTCGTGCTGTGGGAACGCAGTACGCTGCATCCGCTGCTGGATTTCCGCATCTTCCGCGAAGCCGGCTTCGGCGCCGCCATCCTGGTTGCGCTGGCCTATGGCACAGGCATTTACGGCTCGACCTACCTGGCACCGGTGTTCGCCCAGATCGGCCTGGGATTTTCCGGTTACGAGGCGGGCCTGATGCTGCTGCCGGGCGGCGCGGTGCTGGCCATCGTATTGCTGCAGGCGGGCAAGCTGGCGGATCGCTTTCCCTCCAACCGGGTGGCGATGGCCGGGTTGGCCTGCTTCGCGTTGTCGGCGATCCTGATGGGGCTGTCATCGACCGCCACCGGCTTCTGGCTGCTCGCGTTGTGGGTGGTGATCGGTCGCATCGGGCTGGGCCTGATAATTCCGGGCCTCAATGCCGGCGCCCTGCGCTTGCTGCCCTATGGCACCGAGGCGGCGGGCTCGGCCTCGATCAATTTTTTCCGCCAGTTGGGCGGGGCGCTCGGCGTCACGCTGCTGGCGCTGTTCCTCGAAGGACGCGAACGCCAGTTGAATGCCGTGCATGGCCTGCAACCGATGCAGGAAGGATTCTTCCTGATCGCCTTCGTCTATTGCCTGGCCCTGATACCCGCGTGGCGAATGACCGGCCGCAAACAGCGTGCCCAATCCGTCTAGGCACTAAGCAGCCAAGTCATGACGAATCCTGCGAAAAGTTTCGAGCGAAGCGAGCCAATCAGTAGCCTCCCCGTGAGGGGAGGACGGGAGGGGCGGGTCTTTAATTCGCCTTTCCGGCCAAGCATCAAGATAATTCATCGAATCCTTCCCTTTTTGATTCCGGCTTGGCCGGCCTAGGAGACTTCATGCCCCTGCCAAAGGTATTGCAGGACAACCTCGCGCTGCCGGTGATCGGCGCGCCGATGTTCATCGTGTCGCAACCGGAACTGGTGCTGGCGCAATGCATGGCCGGCATCGTCGGTTCCTTTCCGGCATTGAATGCGCGGCCGAAGGAATTGCTCGACGAATGGCTGACCACGATCACGACACAAATCGATGCCGCGCGCCGCGCCGATCCAGGCCGCAAGGTCGCGCCCTTCGCGGTGAACCAGATCGTGCACCATTCCAACGATCGCCTCGACCATGACGTGGCGCTTTGCGTGAAGCACAAGGTGCCGATGATCATCACCAGCCTGCGCGCGCCGGGCGACGTGGTGAAGGAGGTGCATGGCTACGGCGGCATCGTGTTCCACGACGTGATCAACGTGCGCCACGCGCAAAAGGCGCTGGAAGCCGGCGTCGATGGCCTGATCCTGGTCGCGGCCGGCGCCGGGGGCCATGCCGGCACGCTGAGCCCCTTCGTCCTGGTGTCCGAAGTGCGGCGCTTCTGGGACGGCCCGATCGCGCTGTCCGGCGCCATGACCAGCGGCGCGCAGGTCCTTGCCGCGCAGGCCATGGGGGCCGACCTGGCCTACATGGGCACGCGCTTCATCCCGACGCCGGAGGCCAATGCGGTCGATGCCTACAAGCAGATGATCGTCGACAGCACCGCCGCCGACGTGGTCTATACGCCTTACTTCACCGGCGTGCATGGCAATTACCTGCGGCCCAGCATCACGGCGCAGGGCCTGGACCCCGACAACCTGCCGCCGCGCGACAAGACCAGCATGAACTTCGGGTCGGACCGGACCAAGGCCTGGCGCGACATCTGGGGCGTCGGGCAGGGTGTCGGCTCGATCGATGAAATCATCCCCGTGGCCGAGGTCGTGGCCCGGCTCGGACGCGAATACCGCGCGGCGCAGCAAGCGCTGAGCGCACAAACCTGGCAAGGAGCCCGTTGACATGGTGAAACAGAAGAAAGCCGCCGAAGTTGCCCCGCCACCGGCGGAAAAACTGACGGCGAAGGAGGACCGGCATTTCGTCACGGCGCTGGCGCGCGGCCTGTCGGTGCTGTCCTGTTTCAGCTCCGGTGAAAAGATGCTCGGCAACCTCGACATCGCCAAGCGCTGCAAGTTGCCCAAGTCCACCGTCTCGCGCCTGACCTACACGCTGACCAAGCTCGGCTACCTGGTCTATGTCGAGGAAACCGGCAAGTATCGGCTCGGCACCTCGACCCTGGCGCTGGGCAGCGCCATGCTGGCGCGGCTCGACGTGCGCGACCTGGCGCGGCCGCTGATGCAGGAACTGGCGGATTTTTCCAAGGCCATGGTGTCGCTGGGCAGCCGCGACCGCCTGTCGATGATCTACGTCGGCAACGCGCGCAGCTCGGCGGCGCTGACCCTGTCGCTCGACATCGGCTCGCGCATTCCGATCGCTACCACGGCGATGGGGCGCGCCTACCTGGCGATGGTGCCGGAGCGCGAACGCGAGGACATCATGGAGCGCGTGCGCGAGTTGGACGAAGTGGCCTGGCCGGCGATTCGCGGCGGCATCGAACGTTCGTTGCAGGAATACCGCGAGACGGGCGCGGTCAGTTCATTCGGCGAATGGCAGTCGGATGTCAATGCCATTGCCGTGCCCTTGCGTCCCGGAGGCGGCCTGCCGCCGATGGCGATCAATTGCGGCGGCCCCGCCTTCACCTTGTCAAAGGAATTCCTGCTAGGCGAGGTTCGACCACGCCTGATCGTGCTGGTGAAGCAGCTTGAGACTTCGCTGGGCCTGCGCGGCTAGTCACGGGTCCGGCGGCGCCGGACGCGGGTAATCATTCGTTCGTTGTTCCCGTGCGAATGACGGTGCCGTCGGCGCGTGTTTCGGTACCCTGGCCGCTACGCAGCCCTTCCTTGAATTCACCTTCGAACACGGTGCCGTTGCGGGCGGTCAGGGTACCGGTTCCATGGAACTTGTCATCCCTGAATTCGCCGACATATTTGCTGCCGCCGGAAGACAGGAAAGTTCCCTGTCCCTGCAGCCGGCCGTCAACGAAGTCGCCGCTGTACTCGTTGCCGTTGGCCCAGGTCAGTTTGCCCTTTCCGTTGCGCTTGTCGTCCTTGAATTCGCCGACGTAGCGGTCTCCGTTGGGCGCCGTCTGGGTGCCCTCGCCGTCGAGCTTGTCGTTCCTGAAGCCGCCGACGTATTTTCCGCCGCCAGCGAAACTCAGGCTGCCCTGGCCGTTGCGCGCGCCGTCGCGGAATTCGCCGACGTACACGTCCCCATTCTTCCAGGTGTAGGTTCCCTGTCCGTGGGGCAGGTCGTTGCGGAATTGCCCGGCGTAGCTGTCACCGTTTGCAGCGGTGAGGGTGCCCTTGCCGTCGCGCCTTCCGGCCTTGAACTCCCCGACGTACTTGTCTCCTCCGGCGGTGGTGAAGGCGCCCTGGCCCTCGATGCCGTCATTGCGGAACTCGCCGACATACTTGTCCCCCCCGGCGGAAACCAGTGTGCCCTGGCCGTGCCGTGCGTTGTTCACGAACTCGCCAACATAGCGGTCGCCATTGGGCCAGGAGTAACTGCCGTAGCCATGGCGCCTGCCGTTCCAGAAGTCGCCGCTGTAGTGCTCGCCGGCAGGCGAAACGGTGGTTCCGGAACATCCGCTCCAGGCGGTTTCGGCTTGGGGCGAACAGGGCGGCAGGCGACCCTGGGCCATGGCGCAGGAGCCGGCCATCAACAACATTGCGATCAGAGGCACTTTCATCGTCGCTACCCTTGTCTGTCCCGTGAGGCATCGCATACGCCGCGACCGTCGGTCGCCGCATCCTGCAGGCTTCGCTCATTTTACGCCGAGCGCCGATCGTATATCCTTTGCTCCCAGTCCCGTCCTTGCCTTGGAGATCGTCCCATGTCCCACGAAAAGCGGCACATTTATGCCACGCGTACCGAATGGACCGGCAACCTGGGCGAGGGGACCGCGAACTACCGGGCGTATTCACGCGACCATGCGATATCCGCTGGCGGCAAGCCCGGAATTCCGGGGTCGTCCGATCCTGCGTTTCGCGGCGATGCAGCGCGCTGGAATCCGGAGGACATGCTGGTCGCGTCGCTATCATCCTGCCACATGTTGTGGTACCTGCACCTATGCTGCCAGGCGAAGATCGTGGTGCTGGCGTATTGCGACGATGCAGTCGGCACCATGGCGGAGGACCAGGGGGGCGGCGGCCGCTTCACCCATGCGCTGCTGCGACCGGAAGCGACGCTGGCCGCGGGCAGCGATGCGGAATTGGCCAGGAACCTGCACGAGGAAGCGCACCGCCTGTGCTTCATCGCCAATTCGGTGAATTTTCCGGTCGCAATAGAGCCCACCGTGTTGCTGGCCGATTGACGCCGGGCGGAAGCCTTGCTCCACTTTGACCGCCGGGGCTTGGCGTAGTAGGCTTGAACGCGAAGTTTGGCGATTGCCGCCGAGCCAGGGTTGAAAAAAATTGCGACGGATTCCCGCGGTGCCGCCAAGGCCGATCGCAACGGAGGAGAATCAAGTGCAGATCATCGAGTGGAGCAATGACTATGCCTTGGGCATAGCGGAGATCGACGACCAGCACCGCGCGCTGGTGGGGATGATCAATGCGCTGGATGCCAGCACCCACGCCGACTACAGCGCGGAAAGCATGCGCGAGATGCTCGATGAACTGAACGCCTACGTGCGCGACCATTTTGCGTTCGAGGAGCGGTTGATGGCTGGCGGCGGCTGTACGCAGGAACTGGTGACCCGCCATTGCGGCGAACACGCCTACTTCCGCAGCGTGCTGCGCGATCTGACCACGGATTTCGAAAATGGCCGCTCCGGCATTACCGTGACCCTGATCGAGTATCTGGTGCATTGGCTGCTGCACCACATCGTGGTCGTCGACCGTGCCATGGCGCAGCAGCTCAACGCCGCCGATCCACAGTTGGCGGCGCGTGTCGCTGCGGCGCTGACGCAGACCGTCGTCGACGACCTGACGGACTCGGAGCGCCACCTGCTCAATGAGTTGCGGCGCGCCAACGAGCAGCTCGAACGCCAGGTGCATGAGCGCACCAGGGTGCTGAGCGAACGCAACGGCAAACTGGAGGCCGAACTGGGCGCGGCCAGGGCGGAAATCGAGCGTCTGCGCCAGCAACTGGCAGGCCCCGGCGCGGCCGGGTAAGCCCGCCGCGTCGCGCGCCTGGCCCCAATCAGCCGGGCGCGAGGAAGGCCCGGATCGCAGCGTTGACCTGCTGCGGCTGTTCGTGGATCACCCAGTGGCTGGCGCCGGCCATGCGCTCGATGCGCAGGTCCGGCACGAGTTCGTCCAGGCCTTCGAGCAGCACGGTCCCCAGGGCCGTGTCGGCCTCGCCCCAGATCACCAGGGTCGCCACGCGCACCGTCAGCGCCGCCGGGTCGAGCCTGAGCGCGGCGGCGCCGGGGTCGTCGGGCGTCGGCGGATAGAGCGGCGAGGCGCGGTAGAGGTTGAGCGCGCAGGCCAGCGCGCCGGGCTGCGACCAGGCTTCGCGATAGCGCGGGACGTCCTCGTCCTTCAGCGCGCACTGGCCGCTGGCGGTGGCGTTGAACATCTTCAGCAGCCGATCAAAGCCGTTCTCGCGCAGCACGCGCTCGGCCTTGTCCAGGCGGAAGAAGTTCATGTAGGCGCTGGCCGCCTGCTGCGTGGGATCGTGCGCCAGGGCGCGGGCGAAGGGCACGGTATGCGGGGCGTTGATGATGACCAGCTTGTTCACGTACTGCGGGTACAGCGCGGCGAAGGTCCAGGCGATGGCGCCGCCCCAGTCGTGGGCCACCAGCACGCAGGTTTTGTCGTCCTGGCCGGCGCGCAGGTATTCGATCAGTTGGCGCAGGTCTTCCAGCAGCGGCTTGATGCGGTAGGCCTCGACGCCTTGCGGCTTGTCGGAAAGGTTGTGGCCGCGAAGGTCGAAGGCCACCGCCCGGTAATCCTTGCCGAACTCGTCGAGCTGGGCATGCCAGCAGTACCAGAACTCGGGAAAGCCGTGCACGAAGAGCATCAGCGGCGCATCGGCCGCGCCCTGCGCGACGCTGTGCAGGCGGATGCCGTTGGCCGGCGCGAGGAAGTCCTCCATCAGTCCTTGAACACCGGCTCGCGCTTTTGCATGGCGGCGGCGCCGGCTTCGAACAGGTCCTTCGACATCAGCATCGCCGAGTTCCAGGTGGCGATGTAGTTGAGGCCGTCGGCCACCGAGTGGTCGCGGGCGTAGGTGATCATTTCCTTGCAGCCGCGAATGGCCAGCGGCGACTTGGCGGCGATGCTCCGCGCCGTCTCCATCACACCGGCGTGGAGCGCCTCGGCGCTTTCGTAGCAGCGGTTGACCAGGCGCATCTCCCTGGCTTCGGCGCCATCGACGCGGCGCCCGGTGTAGGCCAGCTCGCGCGCCATGCCCTCGCCGATCAGCCCGGGCAGGCGTTGCAGGGTGCCGACGTCGGCCGTCATGCCGACGTCGATCTCGCGCACCGAGAACCAGGCATCCGCCGAGCAGTAGCGCATGTCGCAGGCGGTGACGAGGTCGATGCCGCCGCCGATGCAGGCGCCGTGAATGGCGGCCAACACCGGCTTGCGGCAGCGCTCGACGGAGGTAAGCGTGTCCTGCAGGCGCAGGATCAGGCGGCGCAGCTTTTCGCGCTTGCGGGCGTCGTCCTCGTCTTCGATCTTGGCGGGGACGCCCATCAGCAGCGCGAGGTCGATGCCGGAGGTGAAATACTTGCCGCGTCCGACCAGCACGCCGACGCGCGCCGCGGGGGTTTCGTCCAGCCATTGCATGGCCTGCTCGATCTCGTACCACATCGGCTCGCTCATGGCGTTGGCCTTGTCCGGCCGGTTGAGGGCGATGGTGGCGACGTTGCCGTCGAGCGTGACGTCGAGGGTGCTGAATTCCATGGAGCTTCCTTTCACAGGTCGGCGGGCGGCACGAAAGTATCGCGCAACTCGCGCTTGAGGATCTTGCCGATGGCGCTGCGCGGCAGGGAATCGACGATTTCGACGGCGGCGAGGCGCTGGGTCTTGCCGAGGCGGGCGTTGGCCCAGTCGCGGAGTTCGGTCGCGGCCGCAATCGCCGTACCGCCAGCGCCGACTCTTGCAACGACGAAGGCCACCGGCGTTTCGCCCCAGCGCTGCGAGGCGACGCCGACCACGGCCGCTTCGGCCACGGCCGGGTGCTGCACCAGCACGGCTTCGAGGTCGCTGGGATAGACGTTGAAGCCGCCGCTGATGATCATGTCCTTCTTCCGGTCCATCAGCGTCAGGAAGCCCTCGGCATCGAAGCGGCCGACGTCGCCGGTGCGGATGAAGCGCTTGCCGTCGGGCGCGTACCACTCGGCCTCGCGGGTCTTGTCGGGCTGGCGGTGGTAGCCCTGCATCATCGCCGGCGAATGGCCGACCACTTCACCGATTCCGCCGGCGGCGACTTCCGCGCCGGCCTCGTCGATCAGGCGGATGTCATGGCCCTCGGCGGGCTGCCCGACAGTGGCAAGCTTGTCCGGGAACTCGTGCGCCCGGAGCACCACCGTGCCGCCGCCCTCGGTCATGCCGTAATACTCGATCAGGCCGCCCGGCCAGCGGCGCAGGATGTCGGCCTTGAGCGCGGCGGCGAAGGGCGCGCTGGTGCAGAACTTCATGCGGAAGGCAGAGAGGTCATGGCGCTCGAAATCGGGGTGCGCCATCAGGCGCGCGTACTGCACCGGCACCAGCATGGTGTGGGTGGCGTGATGGTGCTGGGCGAGCGCGAGGTAGCGGCCGGCCTCGAACTTCGGCATCAGCACGGCGCTGCCGCCCAGCACCACGGCGGGGAAGAAGCTGACCAGCGTGGTGTTGGAGTAGAGCGGCGTCGACACCAGGGTCACCGCATCGGGGCCGTAGCCGTGGTCACGGGCGCGCTGCGCATGCACCCAGCGCATGCCGTGCGGCTGGACGATGCCCTTGGGGGTGCCGGTGGTGCCCGAGGAATAGATGATGTTGAAGGGCCACTCGGGGCGGATCGCCACCGGCTCCGGCACGCTGCCGGCCGGCGCCAGCCAGTTAGAGAAGGGCGTGCCGGCGGCGGATTCGTCGAGGGTGATCCAGGGCACGGCGATCTGCGTCCGCACCGGCGCCAGTTCATCGGCCACGGCGGCATCGACGAAGAACAGGCGCGCTTCGGCATTGGCCGCCATGTCGGCGATGGTCTGCGGCATCGAGGAGGGCGCCAGCGGCGCCACGGCAACGCCGGCACGCAGGGCGCCAAGGAAGACGGCGGCATATTCGAGCGAGCTGCCGGCGCAGATGGCGATGGCCTCGGTCGGGCGGATGCCGGCGCGCTGCAGGGTGGCGGCGACGCGATCCATCATCGCGTCGAGCGTGGCGAAGGAGACGCGGCGCTCGCCCTCGATCAGGGCCGGGTGGTCGGGGCGTTGCGCGGCGTGGAAGCGGATCAGCTCGCCGTAGCTGGCGAAGGGGCGGGCGAGCAGCTCGTCGAGAGTCATGCGGCCTTGGGCGGCGCCGGGTCGCGCCTGCGGTACATGCCGTAGCCTTCCATCTGCGCAACTTCCTCGTTGTTCTGGTTGAGCGTTTCCCAGCGCACTTTGACCAGGCCGACGTGGGGCTTGCTTTCCATGGGCCGCGCTTCGAGCACGACGGAGCGCACGTGCAGCGTGTCGCCGGGGCGCACCGGCTTGATCCAGCGGATGTTCTCGAGGCCGGGGGAGCCGAGGCTGGCGGTTTCGAGGAGGAACTCGTCGCACATCATGCGCATGGTCAGGGCACACGTATGCCAACCGCTGGCGCAAAGCCCGCCGAATAGGCTGGCCTTGCCGGCTTCCTCCGACAGGTGGAAGGGCTGCGGGTCGAATTTCTTGGCGAAGTCGATGATTTCCTCGGCGGTGACGGCGTAGGCGCCGAATTCGCGGACCTTGCCGACGGGGAAATCCTCCCAGTAGTACTTGTATGTTTTGGTGGTCATGGTCGTCTTTCAGGCGGGGCGCAGGGCGCCGTCTTGAAGTTTGGGCACTACGTCGTAACAGCTTTCCTGGGCCGCGAAGGCAACTTCGTCGTCCAGGCGGCGCGCCAGCATCATGCGGCCGACGCGGGCGCGGCGCAGGGCGTCGAGGCCGTCGCAGTGGTCGTGCAGCAGTTCGGCGGCGAGCGCGGCATCGGAATACTCGGCATCCGGCAGGGCCTGGTGGAACAGGGAAACGAAATAGCCGGCGCCGTAGAAATCCTCGAGGTTGAAGTTGTCCGCCGAGCCCGAGCAGACGATGAGGATGGTGGCCTCCGCATGCGCCGCGACGATGCGTTCGACCACGGCGCGGCCGTTGAGCAGGGCGGCGGCATAGACATGGGCGGCGCCCTGCGACTTGGCCAGCGCCACGGTGCCATTGGTGGTGCAGTAGATCAGGCGCCGGCCGGCGATGCCTTCGGCCAGCAGGGCCTTGGGCGTCGGGTGCACGAAGCCGGGCAGGGTGTCGGCATTGAGTTCGCCCGAGAGCACGTAGGAGCCGGCCGGGTAGTTTGCAGCGGCGGCCTGCGCGGCGCGGCCGTCGAGAGTGGCGATGACTTCGGTGGCGCCGTGGGCGAGAGCCGTGACGATGGAGGAAGTGGCGAAGAGGATGTCGAGCACCACCACCACCTTGCCTTCGAGGCGCTGCGCGTCGAGTTCCTCCTTCTTCAGCAGGACGTGGACCTTGGCCATCAGCCGTCCGTCCTTTCCTTGGGCACCGCCGGCTTCATAAGGGCGAAGACGCCCGTGCCGGTCATGATCACGCGCTCGCCGCAAACCAGCGTGCAACTGGCATAGGCCAGGCGCCCGCCCATGCGGTCGAGATCGACGTGGGCTTCGACCCAGTCGCCCGGTTCGGCGCCGGAGACGAAGTTGGTGGTGAGGCTCACCGTGACGATGGGCTGCGGCGGTTCCTTCGAGCTGGAGACGACGATGCCCAGCGCGGTGTCGAACATCGAGACGAGGAAGCCGCCGTGGG
This sequence comes from Sulfuritalea sp., assembly GCA_016716965.1. Lineage (GTDB taxonomy): Bacteria > Pseudomonadota > Gammaproteobacteria > Burkholderiales > Rhodocyclaceae > Sulfuritalea. The sequence goes on from JADJUP010000019.1 coordinate 32,414, forward strand.
CGATGTGGCGGATGTTGGTATGGCGATCCTCGACGCGGATCGCCAGTACCATCTGCCCGCGTTCGCCGCCCTTGCTGGCGTCGATGCGGTAATACCAGGGGCCGAGGCTGGTCAGGTAGCCGCCGCCGCGCTTGAGGGGCTTGAAGCCTTCTGGAATGTCGTTTGTCATTGTTTGTCGTGGAGCTTGTCGGGGTCGGGGCTGCGCTTTTCGAGGAAGGCGGCGAAGATTTCCTTGGCGGCAGGGGCGGCGACGAGGTCGCCGAAGAAGATCACTTCCTCGTCAATGGCCTCGATCGCGCTGCGGTCCGGCGGGCGCTTCAGCAGCGCCTTGGTCACGGCGAGCGATCCGGCCGGGCGGGCGGCGAGCTTCTGCGCGGCTTCCATGGCGGCGGCCATCAGTTCGCCGGGGGCCAGCACGCGATTGACGAAGCCGGCTTCCCGTGCCGTGGCGGCATCGAAGGGCTCGCCCAGCATCAGGAGTTCGGCGGCGCGCTGGTAGCCGGCGACGCGCGGCAGCAGCAGGCTGGAGCCGCCCTCGGGGCAGAGCGCGAGATTGACGAAGGGCAACTGGAAGCGGGCGTTGTCGGCGGCATAGACCAGGTCGCAATGCAGCAGCATGGTCGTGCCGATGCCAACCGCATTGCCGGCGACGGCGGCGACGATGGGCTTTTCGAAGGCGGCGATGAGGTGCAGGAAGGGAATCGCGGCGCTGGGGTCGCCGACCTTGCGCTGCAGGAAGTCGGCGAGGTCGTTGCCGGCGGTGAACATGTCCTCCTGGCCGCGCAGCAGCACCACCCGAACATGGCTGTCGTCCCGCGCCCGCGACAGCGCCGCGCTCATGGCGCGATACATGTCGGAGGTGATGGCGTTCTTCTTCTCGCGGCGACTGATCTCGATGGTGACGATGCCGTCCTTGCTGTCGACCAGGATGTTGGGGTGGCTCATCGGCTTAGAAACTTTCGGGCGGCATGGTCAGCGTGGTGTCGTCGAGGCTGCGCAGGAGTTCGTGCCACTGGCGAACCTTGGGCAGTTCCCAGCGGTAGAACCAGCGGCAGGCGGCCAGTTTGCCACGATAAAAGTCCCCATCCGTGCCCTGGGCGGCGATGCCGTTTTGCAGCCCGCGCTGCGCGGCGAGTGCCTGGCGCAGCCAGATCCAGGCGATCACCGTGTGGCCGAAGGCTTCGAGAAAGAGCACGGCATTGGCCAGCGCCAGCGTCGGGTTGGCAGCCAGCGTTGGCGCCAGGGCTTGCAGCGTGGTGGCGACCTCATTCGTGGCCGCCTGCAGTTCGCCGGCGTAGGGTGCCAGCGCCGGATCGCTTTGCGCTTCGGCGACGGTCTTGGCGGCTTCACGTGCAAACAGCTTCATTGCCGCGCCACCGTTCATCGCCGCCTTGCGCCCGAGCAGGTCGAGCGCCTGGATGCCGTGGGTGCCCTCGTGGATCGGATTGAGACGATTGTCGCGGTAGTACTGCTCTACCGGATATTCGCGGGTGTAGCCGTAGCCGCCGTGGATCTGGATCGCCAGGCTGTTGGCTTCGAGGCACCACTGCGAGGGCCAGGATTTGGCGATCGGCGTCAGCAGGTCGAGCAGCAGTCCGGCCTCCTGAATCGCCGTGTCGTCAGCGCCGACTTTCGTCTCATCCACCAGCCGCGCACAGTAAAGGCACAACGCGTAGCCGGCTTCGACATAGGCCTTTTGCGCCAGCAGCATGCGGCGGATGTCGGCATGCTCGATCAGCTTGAGCTGCGGGTCATTCGGATTCTTGTTGGTCGGCGCGCGACCCTGTGGCCGCTCTTTGGCGTAATCGAGCGAGGCGAGGTAGCCGCGGTAGCCCAGCATCACGGCACCCATGCCGACACCGATGCGCGCCTCGTTCATCATGTGGAACATGTAGTTGAGGCCCTTGTGCGGCTCGCCCACGAGTTCGCCGATGCACTCGCCCTTTTCGCCGAAGCTCAGCATGGTCGAGGTGGTGCCGCGATAGCCCATCTTGTGGATCAGGCCGGCCAGCGCGACGTCGTTGCGGGCGCCGAGGCTGCCGTCCGCAGCGACGTGGAACTTGGGCACGATGAATAACGAAATGCCCTTGACGCCGGGCGGGCCACCGGGAATCTTGGCCAGCACCAGGTGCACGATGTTTTCCGACAGCTCGTGGTCGCCGGCGGAAATGAAGATCTTGTTGCCGACTATCGAATACGTGCCATCCGCGTTGGGCGTCGCGCTGGTGGTGATGTCCGAGAGGCTGGAGCCGGCCTGCGGCTCGGTGAGCGCCATGGTGCCGAAGAAGCGACCGGCCAGCAGCGGGCCGAGGTACTTTGCCCGTTGCGCATCGCTGCCGAAGCGGTGGATGACGTTGGCGTTGGCGATGGTGAGGAATGGATAGGCGGCGGTGCCGACGTTGGCGCCCTTGAACAGCGAGAACGCCGCCTGCGTCAGCAGCACCGGCAACTGCATGCCGCCGCGTTCGAAATCGTGGGCGGCGGCGATGAAGCCGGCCTCGCAGAAGGCCTTCAGCGCCTCGCCGACTTCCGGGATCATGCTCACGCGCCGGCCGTCGAAGGTCGGCTCGTGCTCGTCGGCCTTGCGGTTGTGCGGCGCGAACTTCTCTTCGGCGATGGCGGCTGCCGTGTCGAGCACGGCGGCGAAGGTCTCGCGGCTGTGCTCGGCGTAGCGCGGGCGCTGCGTCAGGGCTTCGGCATCGAGGACTTCGAAGAGCTGGAAATCGAGGTCACGACGATTGATGATGGAATTCATGCCGAGACCTTGGGGTCGAGGCGGAGCTACTGTTCCCTGTTTACGCCGCGAGCAGCGTGTCGCTAAAACGGCCGAGGTGGTAATCGACGTCGCCGAAGCTAAGGCCGATCATGGTCAGGCGCTTGAAGTAGTGGCCGACATTGAGCTCATCCGTGACGCCCATGCCGCCATGCAGTTGCACCGCCTGCTGGCCGACGAGGCGTGCCGACTGCAGCACGTAGGCCTTGGCGGCGGCGATGCAGCGGCTGCGTTCGGCGGCGTCATCCGAGTCGGCACGCACGGCGGCAAGCGTGGCCATGGAGCGGGCCTGCTCGGTGGCGATCACCATGTCGGCCATGCGGTGCTGCAGGGCCTGGAACTTGCCGATCGGCGTGCCGAACTGCTTGCGCGTCTTGAGGTATTCGAGCGTGACTTCGTTCAGCGCGGCCATGATGCCGACGGCTTCGGCGCAGAGCGCGGCGTTGGCGTAATCGACGGCGCGTTCGATCAGCGGCAGGGCGCCGCCGGCGGGGCCGATCAGGGCGTCGGCGCCTACCTGGACCCCGTCAAGACGAAGGTCCGCGGCGCGGGCGCCGTCCTGGGTCGGGTAGCCGCGCAGGCTCAGTCCGGGCGCCTTGGCGTCGACCAGGAAAAGAGAGAGGCCGAGGACTTCGCGGGCCGAGACGATGAACTTGTCGGCGGACGGCGCGGCGATCACCACCGTCTTGGCGCCGTCGAGCTTCCAGCCGCCGCCGGCCGGCGTTGCCCTGGTGGTGACGTGGTCGAGGGCGTAGCGGCCGCCGGATTCAAAGTGGGCGAAGGCGAGCATCAGTTCGCCGCCGGCGATGGCGGGCAGCAGGGCGTCCTTTTGCGCGGCGCTGCCGGCGTCACGAATGAGGCCTCCGCAGAGCACGACGCTGGGCAGGTAGGGTTCGAGCGCCAGGCCGCGACCGAGCATTTCCATCACCAGCATGCTGTCGACGGCGTTGCCATCGAGTCCGCCGAAGTCTTCGGGGAAGGGCAGGGCGAGGATGCCGAACTCGGCGAAGGTGGCCCAGGCGGCGCGATCGAAGCCATCCGCCGACTTGCTCATGGCGCGGCGGTGTTCGAAGCCGTAGTCGCGGGCATAGAAGCGGCGCAGGGTGTCCTGCAGGGCGGTCTGTTCTTCCGTGTAGTCGAAGTTCATGGTGTCAGAGTCCGAGGATCATTTGCGAAATGATGTTCTTCTGGATTTCGTTGGAGCCGCCGTAGATGGTGGTCTTGCGAACGTTGAAGTAGTGCCCCGAGAGCGGGCCGGCATCGTCTTCGTACGCCGGCATCGCCGGGTCGCCCGGCCAGTCGGGATCGAGCGCTTCGTGCAGGTAGGGCAGGGCATAGTGGCCCAGCGCCTGCATCTGCAGCTCGGTCAGCATCTGCTGGATTTCCGAGCCCTTGATCTTGAGGATCGATGCTTCAGGGCCGGGCGCGCGCTTCTTCTCGCCTTCGGCGGAGATCACACGCAGATTGGTGATTTCCAGAGCCATCAGTTCCATCTCGACCTGGGCGATGCGATCGCGAAAGCGCGGGTCTTCGATCAGCGGGCGGCCAGCGCTGCTTTCGCGGCGGGCGATGGCCTTGAGCTTCTTCAGCTCGCGCTTGGAGCGGCCAACGCCGGCGATGCCGGTACGCTCGTGGCCAAGCAGGAACTTGGCATAGGTCCAGCCCTTGTTCTCTTCGCCGACCCGGTTCTCGACGGGCACCTTCACATCTTCGAACCAGACCTCGTTGATCTCGTGTTCGCCGTCCATCATGATGATGGGGCGCACGGTGATTCCCGGCGTCTTCATGTCGATCAGCAGGAAGGAGATACCCTCCTGCTGGCGGCCTTCAGTACTGGTTCGCACCAGGCAGAATATCCAGTCGGCGTACTGTCCGAGCGTGTTCCAGGTCTTCTGGCCGCTCACCACGTAGTGGTCGCCCTCACGCACTGCGCGGGTCTTCAGCGAGGCGAGGTCGGAACCGGAACCCGGCTCCGAGTATCCCTGGCACCACCAGTCCGTACCGTCGACAATGCGGGGAAGGAAATGCGCCTGCTGCGCCGGATTGCCGAAGGCCATGATCACCGGCGCGACCATCTTGAGGCCGAAGGGAAGCTGCATCGGCGCGCCGGCATCAGCGCATTCCTCGTCGAAGATGTGCTGCTGCACGGCGGTCCAGCCCGTGCCGCCGTGGGCTACGGGCCAGCTGCTGGCGCCCCAGCCTTTTGCATGCAGGATTTTTTGCCAGCGGACGAAGTCGTCTTTGGCGAGTCTCTTGCCGCCGTGGACCTTGCGGGCGATTTCGTTGGGCAGTTGATCGCGCAGGAAGGCGCGTACCTCGGCGCGGAATTGGCTTTCTTCGGCGGAATAATCGAGATCCATGAGCGACGGGTTCTCCGGGAAATTCAGGATTGTTTGTTATTAAGGTCTGCAATGCAGAACATGATTCCGAAAATATGGTACGCGAGTTCAGCTTGGCTGACAAGCGAGAGGGGCAGATATTTGCGCATCCGGGAGCATCGGGCAAGGCGCCGGTGCTTGCTTCTTTGGTCGCTTTCTTCGATAATCCCCGGCCTGTCTGAGGGGTAACTTTTCAGATGGAACAACGGTGGTGGCTGTAGCTCAGTTGGTAGAGTCCTGGATTGTGATTCCAGTTGTCGTGGGTTCGAGTCCCATCAGCCACCCCAACCCTTTCTTGAGACGGAGCCAATGGCTCCTTTTTCATGCCTGCGCCAGATAGGCAAGCGGGATTCCCTGCACCGCCTTTCCGCCGCATATCCGCAGTAACGGTACCGGCCCGAACCCGATCGAAATCCAGCTGTGACGGCGGGCACAAAGACTGCGCTGCCGCCGCGGCGCCCGTACATTGTTACAGCAACGAGGCATAGAATGGCCACGGTGCAATGGCGCAAACCCGGTGATCGATGCCGCCCGTCATGCACCCCGGAGCGAAGAACAAAGGAAGCGACCCCATGTCGATACGAAAGCTTGTCGTTGCCAACGGAATCTGTTTCGTCGAGATTCCGGCGGCCGGGGTCTACCTGCTCTGCGGCTCGCCTGCCGACGCTGTAAAGCACCTTCTGCGACGGGGAATCATTCAAACCACCGAACGTAACGGCGTGTCCTTCGAGAACGGTCCAAATGCCATCCTTCTGTCGGATGTGATGGTGCAGAACGGACATCTGTGCAACCTGGCCGAATTTCCCATCCTGCAGATGCTCTATCGCCAGGGCATGCTGATCCCCAATCATCCGAACAATACCGGCCGCAAACCCCGGCTGATAGGGACCCCGGAGCAGCTCGCGGCCCAGTTGCGCTACATCCATCGCGGCAACTACGGACTGATCTCCGCCGAGGAGATGATGAAGGCCGGCGTTTCCGAAGCGGAGGCCGACGAACTGATGCGGGTCAAGCTCAAGTTCGCCTTCGGTCAGATCGCGCGGCCGGAAGCCTTTGTCGAGTGCCATCCGCTGACCATCGGAAGCACGGATATCGGTGATGGAGTCAGCATCGAGCGAATCGCGAACAATGTATTCGAGATACGCCATGGCGAGGACATGGTCGAAGTTGACCTCAACCTGGGCCAGCACCAGATCTACCCCTGCCCCTATCCGCTGAGCCACGTCGCCGTGGATCGTCACTACTTTGCGGTGGTGCATGCCGGGGATGGCGATGGGTGGGATTTCAACCGTCCGGCGATGGGCAGCGTGTTGATCCACCAGGGTCGCGTCTACCTGATCGATGCCGGTCCCAACATCCATTACAGCCTCGATGCACTGGGCATCGGCAAGAAGGAAGTCGCCGGGATCTTCCATACCCATTGCCACGACGACCACTTTGCCGGCCTGACGACCCTGCTCCAATGCGACCGGCCACTGCAATACTTCGCCACGCCCCTGGTGCGTGCCTCGGTAACGCGCAAGTTCTGCGCGCTGTTATCGATTCCGGAATGCGAGTTCGCCAAGTACTTCGACATCTGCGACCTGGCGGCGGGGGAGTGGAACGACATCATGGGCCTGGAAGTGATGCCGACCGTTTCGCCGCACCCTGTGGAAACCACGGTGTTCAATTTCCGGGTGCTGTGGGAAGGCGGCTACCGGACCTACGCCCATCTTGCCGACATCGCCTCATTCGCGGTGATCGACGCCATGGTAAGTCCCGACGCCAGTGCGCCCGGCCTGAGCGCCGCGCGTGCCGATGCGGTCAAGGCGTCCTACCTGGAGCCGGTGGACCTGAAGAAGATCGACATCGGCGGCGGCATGATCCACGGCTGCGCCGAGGACTTTTCCGAAGATGGATCGAAACGGTTGCTGCTCGCCCATACCTCGCGGGACCTGACCCAGGCCGAGCGTCGCATCGGCTCCGGTGCGCCGTTCGGGACCCTCGACGTGATGATTCCGGGCGAGCAGAACTTCCTGCTGCGCGATGCCAGTGAATTCCTCAAGAGCTATTTTCCGACGGTGCCGGTGGAACGCCTGCACATGCTGCTCAACAACCGCATCGTCACCTTCAACCCGGAAACCATCATCATGTCCGCCGGGGCGGTGCCCGGGGAGATCTACCTGCTGCTTGCCGGCAAAGTGGAGATCCTGACCCAGGATCCGAACAGCGCACATTTCCTGTTCAGCGGATCGCTGCTCGCGGAGTCGGCGGCAATCCACAACCGCGAGAGCGAGGATACCTATCGTTCCGTCGGCTTCGTACAGGCCTTGCGCCTGCCGGCCGACCTCTATCGCAGCTTCGTCGAGCGCTTCTTTTCCAGCGAAGAACTGCTCAAGGTGCGAATGGTCGAGGAGCGGCTACGGCGCACCTTCCTGTTCAGCGATGCGGTCACCAACACCACCCTGTTCAGCCTCGCCAAGAGCTGCGAAATCACCCGCCTGCATGCCGGCAAACAGTTCGTCGGTGCGGACGGACGACTGCATCTCATCGGCAAGGGGCGACTGGCGCGGGGGAAGGACGAGAAGGCGCCGGTGCTCGGCAAGGGCGAATTCTGGGGCGCCGATGGCCTGTTTGCGACGGTACCCAACGGCGCGGATACTTCGCCCCCGGCGCCTGCGCCGGAAATTCCGCTGGTCGCGCTCGACAGTTGCGAGATATATTCGGTGCCGCTGGTCCTGGTGGAACGGATTCCGGTGGTGCGCTGGAAGCTGTTCGAAGCCTATCGCAATACCCATCCCTATGCCGCTCCGCGTTACCGCGGAACGGCGCGTTGAACGCCGGGGTCCTGCCGGTAGAACAAGCGCAACTGCTCGTAGACCTCCGGGTACTCGTCCCACAGCAGACGGGGATTCTCGAAAAACGCTTCGCTGGCGACGGCAAAGAACTCGGCCGGCCATTCGGCACCGTAGGGGTCCAGCAGGGTTTCCTCGCCATGGTCGACGCGTTCCTGGAAGTCGTCGAAGGCCCGGCTCATGACCTCTATCCAGCGCCGCCGCGACATGCCTTCATGCAGCGGCGGCACGCCGTCGGCATCGCCGCTGCGCATGTCCAGCTTGTGGGCAAATTCATGGATCACGACGTTGATGCCACGGGCGTCGGCCGCGTCGTCGAACCAGGACAGCAATACCGGGCCCCCGTACCAGGCTTCGCCCATGACCTCGTCGTCATACTCATGCACGACCCCATCCTCGTCGACCATGCGGCGCGGAATCAGGAAGTCGCCGGGATACACCACGATGCCGACCCAGCCTTCGTACCAGTCGAGGCCAAGCTTGAGGATGGGGAGGCAGGCCTGGAGCGCGATGGTGAGCTGGATGCGTGGCGTCAGTTGCAGGCCCTGGGCGCCACTCCATTGCTTTTCCGCCACGAATTGACGGGCCAGGACGCGCAGTTGCACACGCTCTGCGGGTTCCAGATGGCCAAGGAATCCGAGTTCGGACTCGACTTGCCCCCATAGCGATTCCGCGATGTCGAGGCGATCGGCCTGGCGTCGCCGCCACCAGTCGGACATGCCCATGGTCAGCCGGCGCGGTCCGTCTTGCCACAGCCGCAGGCACGGATCACCGCGGGTGGCGGTGATGGCTGGCAGCATGGGGCACGCGGCGGCTTCATGGAAGGGCAATTATGCACGGCATGGGATAATTGCCACATGGTCTCCGTGGTGCATTCCCTCAAGCCGTCAAGTGGCGAAGCCGAGGCGCTGGAACGCCTGTGCGTCGGGCTGCCGGATGCGGCCGTGGCTCGTGCCGCCGAAGCGCTGGCGCTGGCCAGGGACGCCTACGGCGAAAAGCAGCTCGGGACCGGCGAGGGCATCCTGCAGCACGCCCTGGGCATGGCCCTGATCGTCGCTTCGCTTGACCTCGATGCCGATGCGCGCATTGCCGCGTTGCTGTTTGCGGCCAGCGACCATCTGCCGGAATGTGGCGAACGCCTGAAAGTCGGCTTTGGCGATACGGTGGCGGGGTTGGTCGACGGCCTGCACCGCCTGGGCAGCCTGCGTCCCCTGACGCGCGCGGCGGCCGGGGCTGGTTCGGGCGCCGGTAGCGGCGAAATGCGAACGCAGACCGAAATCCTGCGCAAGATGCTGCTGGCGATGGTCGACGACATACGCGTAGTCATGCTGCGACTTGCGAGCCGGGTACAGACCCTGCGCTTCCTCAACGGCCAGCCTGGCGCGCTGCGCGACGAAATGGCGCGTGAAAGCCAGTTGATCTACGCGCCGCTGGCCAACCGGCTCGGCATCTGGCATGTCAAGTGGGAGCTGGAGGACCTCTCTTTCCGCTACCTCGAGCCAGAGACCTACAAGCGCATCGCGACCATGCTCGACGAAAAGCGCTCGGAGCGCGAGGGCTTCATCGCTGCGGCGGTCGCACGGCTTAAAGTCGAACTTGGTGCCGTCGGCGTTGCCGCCGAGATCCATGGCCGACCCAAGCACATCTACAGCATCTGGAACAAGATGCGCGGCAAGGATATCGATTTCGACCGTGTTTACGATGTTCGAGCGGTGCGCATCATCGTTCCGGAGATCAAGGATTGCTACACCGTGCTGGGCATCGTGCACCACCTGTGGCAACCGATCCACGGCGAGTTCGACGACTACATCTCGCATCCCAAGGGCAACTTCTACCGCTCCCTGCACACCGCCGTCGAGGTCGAGGACGGCCGATCGCTGGAAGTCCAGATCCGCACCCCGGAGATGCACGAACACGCCGAGCTGGGGGTTGCCGCCCACTGGCGTTACAAGGAATCGGGCAAGTCGGTGAAGGCGGCCGGCGCCTACGAGGACAAGATCTCATGGCTGCGGCAGTTGCTCTCATGGCGTGACGAAATCGCGGATTCCGCGGAATGGGTGCAACAGTTCAAGCAGGCCGCGCTGGACGACACGGTCTATGTCCTGACGCCCCAGGACAAGGTGATCGACCTGCCGCGCGGTGCCACGGCGCTGGATTTCGCCTACCGCCTGCATACCGACCTCGGGCATCGTTGCCGTGGCGCGCGTGTCGATGGGCACATGGTGCCGCTCAACACCGCCTTGCAGAACGGACAGAGGGTTGAGGTCGTCACCGTGAAGAGCGGCGGACCGTCGCGCGACTGGCTGAACCCGACGCAGGGCTACCTGGCGACGCCGCGCGCGCGTTCGAAGGTCAAGCAGTGGTTTGCGGCCCAGGACGAGGCCGAGATGCTGGCGCAGGGACGCGGCCTGGTTACGCGCGAACTGCAGCGCGAGGGGCAGACCCAGGCCAATCTCGACGAACTGGCCGACAAGCTCGGGCTGAAGAGCGCCGAAGCGCTGTTCCTGGCCGCGGCGCGCGGCGAGGTCGGCCTGCGCGCCATCGATGTCGCCTTGCGCGGCGGTGCCGAGCCGCTGCCGCCCGAGCCGGAAATCCAGACGCGAAAAAGCCGCGCCGGAGACAGCCAGATACTGATCGTGGGTGTGGACAAACTGATGACCCGGGTCGGCACCTGCTGCAAGCCGATGCCGCCGGACGCGATCACCGGGTTCGTCACTCGCGGCAAGGGTATTTCCATCCATCGCATCGAATGCAGCAATTTTCGCAACATGGCGGCGCGCAATCCCGAACGCGTGATCGATGCCACCTGGGGCGAGCGGGGGACAACGGTCTATTCCGCCGGGCTGACCGTCGACGCGGGGGATCGCCAAGGGCTGCTGCGCGACATATCCGATATCCTGTCGCGCGAAAAAATCAATGTCACCGCAGTCAATACGCAGTCGAAGGCAGGCATCGCCCACATGAATTTCGTCATCGAACTTTCCGGAGCGGAAGCCCTCGCGAGAGTGCTATCCTTGCTGCATGAAGTTCCCGGCGTGCTGAGCGCGCGCAGGTCCTGAGCGGATTCATGCGGACTGGATTCTGCAAATTGGGGAGGAAGCTAGCCTGAGTTCAATCGCCATCGACCGTGGGCGGACGCATCACTGGATCGCCGTCAATAGCTACCGCGTGCGGGTTGCCGCGTTCGCCCTGATCGGCGTGCCGATCTGCCTGCACATGCTGCCGCAGAACCACGGCCCGGTGCTGTGGGCGCTGTTTTTCCTGCAGTTTCTGGCATACCCTCACCTCGCACAGTTGCACACGTCGCGCGCCGCCAATCGGGAACGGGCGGAAATGCACAATCTGGTGGTGGATTCCGTGTTGTCCGGCGCCTGGGCGGCCGGTCTCGGATTCCCGCTCTGGATCAGCGTCGCGCTGTTCCTTGCCACGCTGCTGAATCACGCCATAACGCGCGGCATGACCGGGGTAGTGATCTGCCCGCTGGCAGTGTCGGCAGGTGCGCTGGCTTCGACCACGGTGATCGCCTTTCACGTATCGTCCGATACCGACGGACTGGTGACGCTGTCGTCCATCATTGGCCTGGCGGTATACCTGTCGCTGATGGGTATCGAGTTCTTCACCTATATTCGCCGCCTGCATGAGGTGCAGAGCGCGGTCGACCTGCAGAAAAGCACTCTGGAAGAGGCCAACGCGGCCTTGCACGAGCAGATTTTCCAGATTCATGACCTGCAGGAAAAGCTCCGCGAACAGGCCAATCGGGATTCTCTCACCGGCCTCTTCAACCGTCGCTATCTGGAAGGTACGCTGGAGCGCGAACTGGCCCGGTGCCGGCGCGAGGATGGCCCGCTAACCATGCTGCTGCTCGACATCGACTACTTCAAGCTGGTTAACGACACCTATGGTCACCAGGCGGGTGACGAGGTGTTGCGCGTTTTTGGTCAGGCCCTTCAGGACTGCTCGCGCGCAGAGGACATTGTTTGTCGCTATGGCGGCGAGGAATTTCTCCTCGTGCTGCCGAAAATGCCGCTGTCGATCGGGCGCGAGCGCGCCACGCAGCTGCTGGAGCTGTTCCGGCGGACCACCGTCCCTTTCGAGAACCTGCGCATACCGGTCACCACCTCGATCGGCATTTCGGCGACGCCGGACCATTCCACCACTGCCGAGGGGCTGATCCGTTGCGCCGATCAGGCGCTGTACCATGCCAAGTCGCGCGGACGCAACCGCGCAGTGGCCTTTGGCGAAGCGGCGCCTGGCGAGTAAAGCAAGCGACGGAGGCGGCGAACTCCACAGCGGCTTCGGTTTGCCTCATGAACCGGGTCGTGCAGAGTCCGAAGGGGCTCTCAGGCAATGCCGGCAACCAATCGTGTCGCAAGATGGCCCAGGTGCAGCCGGGGCAGTGCAGCATGCAATCTTTCCGGGTGGGCCGAGGCTTGCAGGTGCAGCCTGCCATTGCCGTGCGCAAGTTGGCCGGCCAGGCGCTGCGCCTGGCGCGCCACGGCAACCGCAACATCGACCAGTTCGGCACGCTCGCCGGCGACGCCTCGCAGCAGCGGCGAGAGGAAGCTGTAATGGGTGCATCCCAGGACGATGCGATCGACGCCGCGATCCAGCAACGGCTCGACGCGTCGGCGTACGTCGGCAGCGAGCACCGGATCGTCGAGTTGCAGGGTTTCGACATGCGTCGCCCAGCCGGGACAGGGCTCGACAAAGACTTCGACATTGCCGGCATGGTCTTCGATCAGCCGCTTCAGGCGCGAACTGCGCGCGGTTGCCTCGGTTGCCAGCACGGCAATGCGGCCGCTTCGGCTGTCCTGCGCGGCGGGCTTGATGCCAGGTTCGACGCCAACCACCGGAATGCCGGGATGGGCAGCGCGCAGGGCCTGCACGGCTGCCACCGTTGCCGTGTTGCAGGCCACCACCAGCAGGCCGCAACCGCCGGCGACGAGGTCTGCACCCACGTCCAGTACGCGGCCCTGGATGAATTCGTCTTCCTTGTTGCCGTAGGGAACGTGCGCCGTGTCGGCGAAGTAGGTGAAATCCGCTCCAGGCAGGGTCCGCACCAAGGCGGCGAGTACGGAGAGGCCACCGAGGCCGGAATCGAAAACGCCGATCATGGCGCGGGCAAAATGCCAGTCGCCGAGGGGCAGGGTAGCGCGGTAACGGTCATTGGGCGGCCTGGCGGCAGCGTGTGGGAACTTGCAAGTCTAGCGCGGGCGAGCGTGCCGGACTTTCCTTGGCAGCCGACAGTGCCAACGAAGAATGAGACGGCAGCTCGCTTGCTTGCGAAAGGGGGGCCGGCGGCGTAACAGTAATCGCCGGAATTGACGAAAAGGCCGTTTGACGTGTAGCCATCTGTGCCGCCGGCCTGGCGGCGCCAAGGACCCGGGAAAATATCCCGGTTCCGGGCACGCCGATGTCGTCCGTATGGGGCCTGGCGTTGACCGCCGAAACATGCCGCGGCGAGCGGGCTGGCAGATTCGTCGCTGCGCCCGGTCAGGCTAACTTGACCGGGATTTTTCCGATCTTTGCCTGCCACTCCTTTGGCCCGGTGATGTGCACTGAAGTCCCCAGCGAGTCGACGGCGACGGTGACAGGCATGTCCTTGACATCGAACTCGTAGATCGCCTCCATGCCGAGGTCGGCGAAGCCGACGACTTTCGCAGACTGGATCGCCTTGGCCACCAGGTAGGCGGCGCCGCCGACGGCCATGAGATAGGCTGACTTGTTGTCCTTGATCGCGTCGATCGCCGCCGGGCCGCGCTCGGACTTGCCGATCATCGAGATCAGGCCGGTCTTTTCCAGCATCATGCGCGTGAACTTGTCCATCCGCGTCGCGGTGGTGGGACCGGCGGGACCGACCACTTCGTCGCGCACCGGATCGACCGGGCCGACGTAGTAAATGACGCGGTCGGTGAAATCAACCGGGAGCTTTTCACCTTTGGCCAGCATGTCGGCGATGCGCTTGTGGGCGGCGTCGCGGCCGGTCAGCATCTTGCCGTTGAGCAGGAGTTTCTGGCCGGGTTTCCAGGCAGCGACCTGGGCTTTGGTCAGGCTGTTCAGGTCGACGCGGGTGGCGGTGGCGGCATCGGCCTGCCAGGTGACCTTGGGCCAGTCTTCCAGGCTGGGCGGCGTCAGTTTGGCCGGGCCGGAGCCGTCGAGGTGGAAGTGGCAGTGGCGCGTCGCGGCGCAGTTGGGGATCATCGCCACGGGCAGGTTGGCGGCGTGGGTCGGGTAGTCGAGCACCTTGACGTCGAGGACCGTGGTGAGGCCGCCGAGGCCCTGCGCGCCGATGCCCAGCGCATTGATCTTCTCGTGCAGTTCGAGGCGGAGTTCCTCGGCACGGGTCTTGGCACCGCGTGCTTTGAGTTCATGGATATCCACCGGCGCCATGATGGCTTCCTTGGCCAGCAGCATGGCCTTTTCCGGCGTGCCGCCGATGCCGACGCCGAGAATGCCGGGCGGGCACCAGCCGGCGCCCATGGTCGGGATGGTTTTCAGGATCCACTCGACCAGGTCGTCGGAGGGATTGAGCATGGCGAACTTCGCCTTGGCTTCCGAGCCGCCGCCCTTGGCCGCGCAGATCACTTCGACATGGTCGCCGGGAACGATTTCGTAATGCACCACCGCCGGCGTATTGTCCTTGGTGTTCTTGCGCGTGCCGGCGGGGTCGGCAAGCACCGAGGCCCGCAGGGGGTTGTCGGCATTGCCGTAGGCGCGACGCACGCCTTCGTTAACCATTTCCTGCACCGACAGCGTGGCATCCCACTGCACTTTCATCCCGACCTTGAGAAACACCAGCGCGATGCCCGTGTCCTGGCAAATCGGTCGATGGCCTTCGGCGGACATGCGGCTGTTGGTCAGGATCTGGGCGATGGCGTCCTTTGCCGCGGGCGACTCTTCGCGCTCATAGGCTTCGCCGAGCGCCCTGATGTAGTCGAGCGGGTGGTAATAGCTGATGAACTGGAAGGCGTCGGCGATGGACTGGACGAAATCGTCCTGGCGGATGGTGGTCATGGTGGCTCCGTTGGTTTTCGGGTCAGTGCTTTCCTGCGTGGCTCAAGGCCAGGCTCTGCATCATCAGCTTGTCTGTGTAGGCGATGGCGATCGCCGAGATAAGGAAGGAAACGTGGATCGCGATTTGCGCGATGATGACGCGGTCCTCGGTCTGGGGGGCGTTGATGAAGGTACGCAGCAGGTGGATCGAGGAAATGCTGATCAACGCCACCGCCAGCTTGACCTTGAGCACGCCGGCGTTGACGTGGGATAACCATTCCGGCTGGTCGGGGTGGCCTTCGAGGTCGAGGCGCGAAACGAAGGTCTCGTAGCCGCCGATGATGACCATGATCAGCAGGTTGGCGATCATCACCACGTCGATCAGGCCCAGCACGATCAGCATCACCTCGTTTTCGCTGAGATTGCCGGCCTTGGTCACCAGGATCGCCAGTTCGTGCATGAACTGATACACATAGACGCCCTGGGCGATGATCAGGCCAAGATAGAGCGGCGCCTGCAGCCAGCGGCTCCAGAAAATGAAGAATTCCATTGGCTTGATAATCTGGTTCATGATGTCGGGGCGTCCTTGGTGCGGGGCAGCAATCTTACCCCAGGCCAGACGGGATCATGGGATGTGAGCGTAAGTCCTATGTAAGACTCTTTTACTTTAATATGGAAGCACTTAGAATTCGAATCCGCGACGTCAGTTTCGATCGTTGCCAGTCGTGGTTCTTCCAGCGAAAACAATACCTGCCCGGCGGTTTCCGACGCCTGAGCGGCAGCCGCTTTTCACTCATCCGGTTCAGCCCGGTCTCATGCGATAGGAGAGGTGTCAATGTCCAGCATCGAATCAAATGTCACGGAAAGTCGTGTATTCCCCCCAGCGGATGCAGTGGTCAAGAAGGCCACCATTTCCGGGATGGCGGCCTACGAGGCCCTGTGCAAGGAAGCCGATACGGACTATGCCGGCTATTGGGCCCGACTTGCTCGTGAGCACGTCAGCTGGAAGCAGCCCTTTACCAAGTCGCTGGACGATTCGGATGCGCCGTTCTACAAGTGGTTCTCCGATGGCAAGCTGAACGTTTCCTACAATTGCCTCGACCGCAACATCGAAGCCGGCCTCGGCGACAAGGTCGCGATCATTTTCGAAGCCGATGGCGGCCAGGTCAGCAAGGTCACCTACAAGGAACTGCTGGCCAAAGTCGCGCGCTTCGCCAATGCGTTGAAGGCGCAGGGCATCAAGAAGGGCGATCGCGTCCTGATCTACATGCCGATGTCGGTCGAAGGCGTTGTGGCCATGCAGGCCTGCGCCCGCATCGGCGCCATCCACTCGGTAGTGTTCGGCGGCTTCTCCGCCAAGTCGGTGCAGGAACGCATCCAGGACGCCGGTGCCGTTGCCGTCATCACCTCCGACGAGCAGTGCCGCGGCGGCAAGAACATTCCGCTGAAGCCCGCGGTCGACGACGGCATTGCCATGGGCGGTTGCGAGTCGATCAAGTCGGTCATCGTATTCAAGCGCACCGGTGGCCCCTGCAACATGGTCGCCGGTCGCGACATCTGGTGGGACGACGCCACCGCCGGCCAGTCCGACGTCTGCGAACCGGAGTGGGTCGATGCCGAACATCCCCTGTTCCTGCTCTACACCTCGGGTTCCACCGGCAAGCCGAAGGGCGTCCAGCACAGTTCCGGAGGCTACCTGCTGCATGCCATCCTGACCATGAAGTGGACCTTCGACATCAAGCCTGACGATGTCTTCTGGTGTACCGCCGACATCGGTTGGGTCACCGGCCACACCTACATCACCTACGGCCCGCTGGCCTGCGGCGCCACCGAGATCGTGTTCGAAGGCGTGCCGACCTACCCGGATGCGGGCCGCTTCTGGAAGACCATCCAGGCGCACAAGGTCACCGTGTTCTACACCGCACCGACGGCGATCCGTTCGCTGATCAAGTCGAGCGAGACCACCCCGGCGACGCACCCGAAGAACTACGACCTGTCCTCGCTGCGCATCCTCGGTTCGGTCGGCGAGCCGATCAATCCGGAAGCCTGGATGTGGTACTACAACAACATCGGCGGCGCGCGCTGCCCGATCGTCGACACCTTCTGGCAAACCGAGACCGGCGGCCACATGATCACCCCGCTGCCGGGCGTCACGCCGCTCGTCCCAGGTTCCTGCACGCTGCCCTTCCCGGGCATCCAGGCCGCGATCGTGGATGAAACCGGCAACGATGTCGAATGGGGCAAGGGCGGCTTCCTGGTGGTCAAGAAGCCCTGGCCGTCGATGATCCGCACGATCTACGGCGATCCCGAGCGCTACAAGAAGTCCTACTTCCCGGTTGATTTCGGCGGCAACCTGTACCTCGCCGGCGACGGCGCGATGCGCGATGCCAAGACCGGCTACTTCACCATCATGGGCCGCATCGACGACGTGCTGAACGTTTCCGGCCACCGCATGGGCACGATGGAAATCGAGTCGGCGCTGGTGTCCAACCCGCTGGTGGCGGAAGCCGCCGTGGTCGGCCGTCCCGACGATCTCACCGGCGAGGCCATCTGTGCCTTCGTGGTGCTGAAGCAGGCGCGTCCGAGCGCGGAAGAGGCGAAGAAGATCGCCAACGAACTGCGCAACTGGGTCGGCAAGGAAATCGGCCCGATCGCCAAGCCCAAGGACATTCGTTTCGGCGAGAACCTGCCCAAGACGCGTTCCGGCAAGATCATGCGTCGCCTGCTGCGCAGCCTGGCCAAGAACGAAGAGATCACGCAGGACGTATCCACGCTGGAGAATCCCCAGATCCTGGATCAACTCAAGCAGAACGCCTGACGCAATCCGGTTCGAAAAAAGCGCCCCTCGCAAGACGGGCGCTTTTTTTGTGTCCGGCGCGAAGGGATGGGCGGTATGCCGCCGAAACTCCGGCATCGCGTGCAGTTCCCAGACGGGGCCGGATTTGCGAGATATCGCCGGATTCCTCGTGAATTTTTCACCGGCGCGGCGGGGCTTGGGTACCATTCCCCCTGCATCGGATTTTTTGGGAGATGACGAAATGAATCGATCCCGGCTCGTCGCACCGCGTCTCGCATTCATCTTTCTGCTGGGCTGCTTCTTCTTCAACTATCCGCTGCTCTCGGTATTCAACCGTGGCGGCGATTTCTTCGGCCTGCCGCCGCTCTATGCATGGCTGATGGGATCCTGGCTGGCGCTGATCGCGCTGATGGCCTGGGTCGCGGAACGGAGCGACTGAGGTGCTGCAGGGCTCGGTGATCGTCCTCGCTTCGCTGTTCTACCTGGGCATCCTGTTCGCCATCGCCTGGTATGCGGACCGCCGCGCGGATGCCGGGCGTTCGCTGATCGCCAATCCGGTGGTATATGCCCTGTCGCTGGGCGTGTATTGCACCACCTGGACCTTCTACGGCAGCGTCGGGCGAGCGGCGGCGAGCGGTATCGGTTTCCTGCCGATCTACCTGGGACCCACGCTGCTGTTCGCGCTGGCCGGTTTCATCCTCCACAAGATGATCCGGGTGGCCAAGACCAATCGCATTACCTCGATCGCCGACTTCGTCGCCTCGCGCTACGGCAAGAGCCAGTTGCTCGGCGGTCTGGTGACGGTGATCGCGGTGGTCGGCGTGATTCCCTACATCGCCCTGCAGCTCAAGGCGGTGTCCAACGGCTTCACCATCCTCACCAACTATCCGGAGATCGTGATGCCGGCGACGGCCGGCGCCGTGCCGCTGCTGCAGGACAGCGCACTCTACGTGGCAATGATCCTGGCGCTGTTCACCATCCTGTTCGGCACCCGCCACCTGGACGCGACCGAGCGCCATGAAGGCATGGTGGCCGCCATCGCCGTTGAGTCGGTGGTCAAGCTGGTTGCCTTCCTTGCAGTCGGCATCTTCGTGGTCTGGGGCATGCACGAGGGAATAGCCGACATTTTCTCGCGCGCGGCGACCGTGCCGGAGGTGGCGCGCCGTCTCGCCAGCGCCGACTCTCCGTCGGCGTATGGCAGTTGGGGCACCCTGGTGTTTCTGTCCATGTTTGCCGCCCTGTTGCTACCGCGCCAGTTCCAGATCGCGGTGGTTGAGAACGTCGACCCGGCACACCTGCGCCGCGCGGTGTGGATGTTTCCGCTCTACCTGTTCCTGATCAACCTGTTCGTGCTGCCTGTGGCCCTGGCGGGAATGCTGCACTTTCCCGGCGGCGCGGTCGACGCGGATACTTTCATTCTCACGCTGCCCATGGCCCGCCAGCAGGAAGGGCTGGCGCTGTTCGTGTATATCGGCGGCCTGTCGGCGGCGACCGGCATGGTGATCGTCGAGACCATCGCCTTGTCGACCATGGTCTGCAACGATCTGGTGATGCCGCTGCTGCTGCGCCTGCCGATGCTGGGGCTTGCGGCGCGCGCCGACCTGTCCGGCCTGCTGCTGGAAATCCGGCGTTGGGCCATCGTCATCATCCTCGGCCTTGGCTATGTGTACTTCCGCGTCGCCGGCGAAGCCTATGCGCTGGTCTCGATCGGCCTGATTTCCTTCGCTGCCGTTGCGCAGTTCGCCCCGGTGGTGATCGGTGGCCTGTTCTGGAAGGGCGGCACCCGCGACGGCGCCCTGGCCGGCCTCGCCGCCGGCTTCGTGGTGTGGGCCTATACGCTGCTGCTGCCGTCCTTCGCCAAGTCCGGCTGGCTTCCGGACGGCTTCATCGCCCACGGCCTGTTCGGCGTCGAACTGCTGCGCCCGCAGCACCTGTTCGGACTCAACGGGCTCGACGAGATCACCCATTGCCTGGTCTGGAGCCTGCTGGTAAATCTCGGCGCCTACATCGGTGTTTCGCTGCAGCGTGTGCCCAACGTGCGCGAGGCGCGGCAGGCCAGCCTGTTCGTCGGCGGCGCCGAAGCGGCGGTCAGCTCGGGCTGGCGCGGCAGTGCGGGAGTCACGGAGCTGCTGCCGCTGGCCGGGCGTTTTCTCGGCCGCGACAAGGCCGAGGCAGCATTTGCCCGCCACGCCCGCCAGCGCGGCCTGCGTTCGATCCAGGAGTTGCCGGCCGACGCGCGCCTGGTGAGTTTTGCCGAAACCCTGCTGGCCGGCGCCATCGGCTCCGCGTCGGCGCGTGCCATGGTCGCCTCGGTTGTCACCGAGGAACCTCTGGGCATCGACGAGGTGATGAACATCCTCGACGAGGCCTCTCAGGTGCGTGCCTACACGAAGGAACTCGAACAGAAGTCGCTCGAGCTGACGCGCGCCACGGCGGAACTGCGTGAGGCGAATGCCCGCCTTCGCGAACTGGATCGCATGAAGGACGATTTCATTTCCACGGTGACCCACGAGTTGCGCACGCCCCTGACTTCGATCCGGGCCTTTTCCGAAATGCTGCACGAGGACCCGAAGATCGACCTGGCGCAGCGCTCGCGCTTCCTCGGCATCATCGTCAGCGAGACCGTGCGCCTGTCGCGCCTGATCAACCAGATTCTCGACCTGGCCAAACTCGAATCCGGGCGCGCGGAATGGACCGTCGCCGCCGTCGATGTGACCGAGGTGATCCGCGAGGCGGCGGAATCCCTTACCGCGCTTTTCGCCGAGAAGCGCGTGATGCTGGAACTGGATGCGATCGAGCCCGGGCTGACGGTACTCGCCGATCGCGACCGGCTGATGCAGGTCATGGTCAACCTGCTGTCCAACGCGCTCAAGTTCGTGCCGGCCGACAGCGGCCGGGTGCAGGTTGGTGCGAGCGCCACGCCCGAGGAACTGCGGGTCAGCGTCAGCGACAACGGACCCGGCATCCACGCCGAAGACCAGGAGGTCATTTTCGACAAGTTCCGCCAGGGGGCAGGCACCACCGACGTGCTCACCGACAAGCCGCAGGGCACGGGCCTCGGCCTGCCGATCAGCCGCCAGATCATCGAGTATTTCAATGGCCGGCTGTGGGTCGAAAGCACGCCCGGTGCCGGCGCGCGTTTTGTGTTCACACTGCCGCGGCAGGCGGGTGATAATGACGGGCTTGCCACGGAGGATGGCGAATCGCATAGCGGCCGCACGCCGGCTGGCGGCGCGGCATCCGACAGCGGCGGAAAAAACAACGGTGTCATGGGAGGGAGTCAGTGAGTCATCGCGTTCTGGTGGTCGACGATGAGCCTAACATCGTCATTTCCCTTGAGTTCCTCCTGAAGAAGGAGGGGTTTGTCGTCGCCGTCGCGGGCGATGGCGAGGCTGCTCTGCAACAGGCGGAGCAATTCCGGCCCGATCTCGTCCTGCTAGACGTGATGATGCCGAAGAAGTCCGGCTTCGAAGTCTGCGAAACCCTGCGTGCCAATCCGGCCCTCGCCGGAGTGAAGATCGTCATGCTCACCGCGCGTGGTCGCGAAACGGAAGTCACCAAGGGCCTGGCCCTGGGTGCCGATGCCTACGTCACCAAGCCCTTTTCGACCAAGGACCTGGTGGCGCGCATCAAGACCCTGCTGGGGTGATGCGCGGACGATGGGCATGGGGCATCCGGATGCCGTGTCCGTCATTGCGCTTTTCAAATTGGCCATGAAAAGGGTTGCGAATTGAAAGCAAAGTTGCGCTTCATCATTGCCGCCTGCGTGCTCGGGCTGCTCATGACGGGTCCGTTCGCGCTGACGGCCCTGCTGCTTTTTGCCGACTCGAAGGATGCCGAACGCGCCGCCTTCGCCGAGTTCCTCCTGCCGCGGCTGCCGCTGGGCGGACTCATCACCGCCTTTGGCTTCATCGCAGGCATGATGCTGTTGCGTGGGTTGTTCCAGCAGTACGTGCAGGGTCTTCTGCGCATGGCCGAGACCCTGCATTTGATGCTCGGTGCCAACCGGAATTTCCGCGTGACTCCCGAGGGGCCTCCCGAGGTTCGCGAACTGGCTCGCGCCGCCAATGACCTTGCGCAGCAGCGCGACGAATTGCTGACCGATGTGGACGCACAGATCCGCCAGGCCAAGGCGACCGTCGAGGAGGAAAAGAACCGGCTCGCCGCGCTGATGTCGGAACTGGCGATGGGCGTCGTGGTCTGCAACCTCGATGGCCGCATCCTGCTCTACAACAGCCGTGCCCGGCTGCAGTTCAAGGCGCTCGCGCAGGGGCCGACTTCGACCAGTGGCGGTGCCCTGATCGGGCTCGGCCGTTCGATTTTTTCCATCCTCGAGCGCGGGCAGATCACCCATTCGCTGGAACACATCCAGCAGCGGCTGCGCAAGGGCAGCGCCGCGCCGACGGCCAATTTCATTACGGCGACGCGCGGCGGGGCACTGTTGCGCTGTCAGATGGCGCCCGTGCTCGGCTCCGCCGAGCGGGCTGAGAAAGTGGACATCCCCCCCGATCCACGGGCCGCTTTGCACAGCGGCCCGGCTCCGGCGGCGCAAAGCAGTGCTTTGCGAAACCCCGCCTCCGCCCCCCCTGCCGGGCAGGGGGGCGATGAAGTTAGCGGGCAGGCGGTGCCTGCCCATCAGCAGACGGAAACCGCCACTTCGATGGACGCCGAGCTTCAGGTCACCGGCTACGTCCTGACCATCGAGAACATCACGCGCAACTTCGAGCGCGAGGCGGAGCGGGACCAGGCGCTGCAGGCGCTGACGGACGGCAACCGGGCGGCGCTGGGCAACATTCGTGCGGCGGTGGAAACCTTGATCGACACGCCGGACATGGAAGCGGACTACCGCGAGCGCTTTACCCGCGTGATCGCCGACGAGGCCGAGGCGATGAGCCAGCGGCTCGATGCCACCATGAACCGCTTCGCCGATTCGCTGAAGACGCGCTGGCCGTTGGAGGATGTGCTGGCGATCGACATCCTGGCGGCCGCCGCGCGCCGCATAGAGGACCGGCTGAAGCTGCCGATCAAGCACGAGGAGCAGGATGCCAGCCTCTGGATGCGGGTCGACAGCTTCTCGCTGATCCAGGCCATCACCTTCCTCGCCTCGCGCCTGCAGGACCACTATGCCATCCGCGAACTTCGCCTGCGCCTGGCGACCGAGGGCAAGATGGTTTTCGTCGACCTGATCTGGTCGGGCACGCCCGTCTCGTCAGAGACCCTCTACACCTGGGAACTGGAGCCGATGACGGTCGGCGCCGAGACCAGCCCGCTCACCTTGCGCGATGTGATCGACCGTCATGGCGGCGAGATCTGGTACCAGCGCGACAAGGCGGCGCACCGCGCCTTCTTCCGCATGGTGTTGCCGGCGGCGACCACCCCGGACGTTGCGGCGAACGATCAGGTGCAGCACCTGCACAGCGATAGTCGTCCCGAGTACTACGACTTCGACCTGTTCGCCGCGCGCGATGCCGCGGGTTCCGGCATCGACCTCGACCGCAAGCTCAGCGAGCTCACCTATTCCGTGTTCGACACCGAGACCACGGGCCTCGAACCCTCCAACGGCGACGAGATCATCCAGATGGGGGCCGTCCGCGTCGTGAACAACCGCCTGCTGCGGCAGGAAGTTTTCGACCAGCTGGTGGATCCTGGAATACCGCTGAAGCCCGCCGGTATCCCGATCCACGGCATCACGGAAAACATGGTCCATGGCCAGCCGAAAATCGACGTGGTACTGCCGGCCTTCCACGAGTTCTGCGCCGAAACCGTACTCGTCGCGCACAACGCCGCATTCGACATGCGTTTTTTCCAGTTGAAGGAGGAGCGGCTCGGCGTGCGCTTCACCCAGCCCGTGCTCGATACCCTGCTGCTGTCGGCGGTTATCCATCCCAACCAGGAATCGCACCGCCTGGAAACCATCGCCGAACGCCTCGGCATCAACGTCATCGGCCGCCATACGGCGCTCGGCGACGCCTTCGTCACCGGCGAAGTGTTCCTCAAGATGGTGCCCCTGCTGGCCGACATGGGAATCCTCACCCTGCGCCAGGCCCTGGATGCCGCACAGAAGACCTACTTTGCGCGCATCAAATACTGAATCCTCGACGTCCCCATGAATGCCGAATCCCGCGCGCCGCTGCTCGCCTTCCTGCACCGGCACGCACCCTTCAGGGACATGGGGGCCTTCGCCCTCGACGCGCTGGTTGCCAGTCTGACGCCGGTCGACGTCGCGGGCGGACATTTCATCCTGACGCCCAGCGACATGCCTCCCGACCTGTTCATCATTGAAACGGGACGGGTGCAGGCGCGTCTGTCGGGCGACGTGACCTTGACCGACAAGCCGCTCTACGACTTGCTGCCGGGGCAGAGCTTTCCGCTTGCCGCGGTCGCCGCGCGGCGACCGGCGATCAACGTGTATAGCGCGGTCGGCGATGTTCGCCTCTACCGTCTTGCCAGCGCCGACTTCTCCGCGCTGCTGCTTTCCAGTTGCGAGTTCAACCGCTTCGTGCTCGACCATGTCGCCGGCCTGCTGCACGAAGCCCGCAAGCAGATCGAGGTGCAGTTCGGCCAGCGCAATGCGGACCAGCAGACACTCAATTCCCAGCTCACGGCCTTTCTGCGGCCGAACGTGGTCCGCGTTGCGCCGACCGCGACGATACGCGAGGCGATGGACACCATGGTCAAGGCCAGGGTCGGCTCGGTGGTGGTGGCCGACGAAGACGGCAAGCCGGTGGGCATCTTTACCCATAGCGACGCATTGCGCCGGGTGGCGGCCCCCGCGCATCCGGTTACCGCGCCCGTCTCCGACGTCATGACGGCGTCGCCGGCGACGATCTCCACCCATGCCACGGCTTATGACGCGATGCTGGCGATGGCGATGCAGAGCATTCGCCACCTGGTGATCGTCGATGCCGAGCAGAGGATCGCCGGCGTCGTGTCCGAGCGTGACCTGTTCGCCATGCAGCGCATCGGCCTGCGCAACGTGCGCAGGGTGATAGAGGGCGCGGAGGATCTCGACGCACTGGCGGGCGCCGCCGGCGACGTGCGTCGGGTGTGCCTCAACATGCTGGGGCAGGGCGTCAATGCCGAAAAGCTGACGCAGTTCATCTCCGGCCTCAACGACAGCCTGACGCGCCGCCTGATCGAAATCCGCCTGGTGCGGCACGATCTGCGGAACATCCGCTGGGCCTGGCTGGCCTTCGGTTCCGAGGGGCGCGACGAGCAGACCTTCAGCACCGATCAAGACAATGGCATCATATTCGCCTGCCCGGCGGGGGCGGATCGCGAAGCCCTGCGGCAGCGCTTCCTCGAATTTGCCGGCGAGGTGAACGAAGGCCTGGCGCGCTGTGGCTTTCCGCTGTGCAAGGGCAACATCATGGCCGGCAATCCGCTTTGGTGCCTCAGCGCGGACGAGTGGAAGGAGCGCTTTTCGCAGTGGATCCGCGCGCCGGAGCCGGAGGCGCTGCTCAATGCCACGATATTTTTCGATTTTCGCGCGCTGTACGGCGACGACTCGCTGGCCAGGGAACTGCGAACCTGGCTGCTGGAGCTGACCGCCGGCGCCAAGCTGTTCCTGCGCTTCATGGCGGAAATTGCCGTGAAGGCGACGCCGCCGCTGGGCATGATCCGCGATTTCGTGTTCGACAACAACGCCGAATTTCCGCACACGCTCGACCTCAAGGCCCTCGGTGCACGGCCCTATGTCGATGCGGCGCGCATCATCGCGCTGGCCCACGGCATCCCGCACAGCAGCACCGTCGGGCGCCTGCGCGCCGCGGACGCGAAGAAGCTGCTCGGCAATGACGACGTCAACGCCATGATCGAAGGCTTCTTCTTCATCCAGCAATTGCGCCTGGCCAACCAGCGTGCCGGCACGCCGCCCGGCGCCGACAACCGCGTCGATCCGGACAAGCTCAACGAGCTCGACCGGCAGGTCCTCAAGGAAGCCTTCAAGCAATCGAAACGCCTGCAGTCGCGCCTGCAACTGGAATATCGGCTGTGATGCAGGCGCGCGTGAAACCTGACGCCGTGGCGCTGTCGCCCCCGGTTTGCCGGCCATGACCTCCGCAGCGCCCGTCACGATCGCCAGCGTGCGCTTGCGCACGCCGCTGTTGCGCGGGGCGCGGCGCCTGCGCATTGCGCTGGTCGGGCTGCCCTGCGCCGGCAAGACGACACTGTTCGACGCCGTGTCGAGCACGGCGCCGGCGCAGGGGGAACTGCCCGGCACGCAACGCAACTGGCGCGAGTGCAGCGTGCAGATCGGCCTCGACGAGGCCAGCGTGGTCGACCTGCCGAGCATCCATTCGCTGCGCCACCTCGAAGGTGACGACCTCGCCGCCCTCAAGTACCTGCTCTGGGGCGACCAGCGTCCCGCCGTGTCCATGCACGAAAAGTCCGGCCCGCCGGTGCCGTTTGCGCCGCCCGACGTGATCGTGCAGGTGGTCGATGCCGGCAACCTGCAAAGCCACCTCGAGTTGACGCTGGAACTGAGCCAGCTCGGGCGGCCCATGGTGCTGGCGGTCAACCGCATGGACGAGGCCCTGGAAAAGGGGCTTTACATCAACGTCAAGGCGCTCGAGTTGCTGCTCGGCATGCCTGTGGTGCCGACCGTGGCGCTGATGGGGCAGGGCATCGCCGAGCTGTTCCGGGTGGCCGCCGACGCCGCACGCGACGACATCTGTCCGCTGCCGCAGGCCCCCAGCGCACACATTGCGAACCGCCTGCGGCCACTCGATGTCGAACTCAACCGCCCTGGCCTGCACGAGGCGTTTCGCCTGCCGCAGGCCTTCCTCCTGGCGCAGTTCGCCGGCGCTGACGGATTCATCGAAGACGAATTGAACCAGCATTTCCGGCAACTGCTGCCGATGCTGCGCCGCTTGCGCGACGAGGCCGGCGCCGGGCTGCCGCGGCCACTGGCCGAGGAACTGCACGCCGACCGCCACCATCGCGCTGCGACACTGGTCGAAGCGGCCCTGCGCATCGGCTCGCCGGCGCATTCCCATGGCTGGCGCTACTGGCTCGACGAGCTGTTCCTGCATCCGCAATGGGGCCTGATCGGCAGCCTTGCCGTGTTCTCCGCCGTGCTGTTCGTCGTCTTCGAGATCAGCGGCTGGATCGACGCGATGACCACCGTGAAAATTGCTGCCGCGTTCGCCGACTGGCAGCCGCAGTCGCTCGGCGGCGTGGTCGGCCGCGCCGTGCTCGACGGCCTGATCGGTCTGGTCGGCATCGTGGTGCCCTACATGATTCCGCTGGTGATGCTGCTGGTGACGCTGGAGGAAGCCGGGCTGATGCAGCGCATCGCCTTCGTGGTCGACCGCGGTTTCCACCAGATCGGCCTCCACGGCGGCGTCGCCGTGCCCTTCCTGCTCGGCCTCGGTTGCAACGTGCCCGCCATCTCGGGCGCGGCCAGCGCCACCCGCGGCCGCGAGCGGGTGATCGCCTCGGTGCTGATCAGCTTCGTGCCCTGTTCCGCGCGCTCGGCCATCATCCTCGCCATCGCCGGCAAGTACCTCGGCGTCGGCGGCGTGATGGGCATCTTCGCCCTGACCCTGATCGTGATCGCCGTCATGGGGCGCCTGCTGTCGCGAGGCCGCGGTGCGCCCGGCCCCGGCCGCCTGCAGGAGATCCCGCCCTATGCCCTGCCGACCTGGCGCAGGCTGCTTGGCGAGACGCGGGAACGCACCGGCGACATCCTGACCATCGTCACGCCCCTGCTGGTGGGCGGCAGCGTGTTGCTCGCGCTGCTCTCCCACATCGGCGCCGACGAGGTGGTCAATACCTTGCTGACGCCGGTCACCGCCTGGTGGCTGGGCCTGCCCGTGGTGCTCGGCGTGCCGCTGTTGTTCGGCGTACTGCGCAAGGAGTTGTCGTTGCTGATGATCTACCAGGCACTGGGCACGCAGGAGATCGGCACCCGGCTGGATGCCGTGCAGATGATCGCGCTGCTGCTGTTCATCAGCTTCTACGTGCCCTGCGTATCGACCTTCGCCGTGATGCTGAAGACCATCGGTCGGCGCGACGCGCTGATGTCGGTGGCAATTTCGGTGGGCGTGGCGCTGCTGGTGGCCGGTGCGGTGAGGCTGGGCGGCGTTGGCTGGCGCATGTTCGGCGCCTGAACCGCGCTGTGCGCAAGGTGCGGAATTCGGTTTTAATTTGACGGAAGGGAGTGGCAACCATCATGCAGGCATTCGATCTGGACCAGGCACTGACCATGCACCGGTCCTGGAAAATGAAATTCCAGCTGGCGCTGGGCAGTGTGCATGGCCGGGATTTCGACTCGCATGGCATCGGCGATGCCGCCGCCTGCGGCCTTGGCCAATGGCTGGCCGAGAATGCGGCAGAACTGGAGCGCATATCCGCGGTGCAGGAGCTGCTTCCGGTACACCTTGAGTTCCATCGCCAGTCGCAGGCCATCGCCGACGAGATCCGCAGCGGCCACATCCTGCACATGGAGGATCCGGCCATCGTCGCCTACCTCGAACTCTCCGCCCGGATCGAGGCCATGCTGAAACGGCTCGACGCCGATTTGCGGCAGGGCGGTTAGGCATCGCGCATCGCCGCACCGCAGCTACACTGATCCATCGAGCAGCATCGCCCATTCATTCCACGACAAGGACCTGACATGAACCCACAGAACGGTTACGACATCGAAGACATCTCCGTCGGCATGAGCGCGGAGACCGCCAAGACCATCACCGAGGCCGACATCCTGCTGTTTTCGGCCGTATCGACCGACACCAACGCCGTGCACCTCGACGAGGAGTTCGGCAAGACCACCATGTTCGGCGGCCGCATCGCCCACGGCATGCTCTCGGCCAGCCTGATCTCGGCCGTGCTCGGCACGCGCCTGCCCGGCCCCGGCGTGATCTACATGAACCAGTCGCTGCGCTTCAAGGCGCCGGTGCGCATCGGCGACACCGTGCATGCCAAGGTCACGGTCAAGGAAGTCATCGCCGAAAAGTCGCGCGTGGTGCTCGACACCGTGTGCAGCGTCGGCGACAAGGTGGTGATCGACGGCGAGGCGATGGTCATGGCCACCTCGCGCGCCAAACGCGAAGCCGCCGGCAAGTAGCGTGGCGCCTGAATTAGCGCCCTTGGCTTTGGAATTCACCGGGCGAGCAGAAATTCGCGCCGCTGTCTTGTCGGGGGGGGAGAAAAGGGGCCCCCCCCCCCCTCTGCCCCGGGGGGTTGTTATTGTGGCTCGCTGCGCTCGATACCTGCAGCGACCGATCCTGCTGTTTCACGTTGCTAATGGACGCCGATCCGACACCCGTCGATGCCGTGATGGCCGGCCGCCATTGCGTGCGCGCTTTCCTGCCGCGCGAGGTGCCGCGTCAGGTGGTCGAGGACATCCTGGCCGTCGCGCGCCGCGCGCCGTCGGGCACCAACCTGCAGCCCTGGCGCGTGCATGTGCTGACCGGCGCGACGCGAAGCCGCCTGGTCGACGCCGTGTGCGCCGCCTATGACGCCGAGGCGCCCGGCCATACGGCGGAGTACGACTACTACCCGGCCGAATTCTTTGAGCCCTACCTCGCGCGGCGGCGCAAGATCGGCTGGGGGCTGTACGGCCTGCTGGGCATCGCCAAGGGCGACACCGCAAGAATGCGCGCGCAGATGCGGCGCAACTACCAGTTCTTCGACGCCCCCGTGGGCCTCATCTTCAGCATCGACCGGCGCATGGGCCGCGGCGGCTGGCTCGACTACGGCATGTTTTTGCAGAACGTGATGCTCGCCGCGCGCGCCCGCGGCCTCGACACCTGTCCGCAGGTGGCCTGGCTCGACTACCACCGCATCATCGGCGAGGTGCTCGGCTTCGGCCCGCAGGAAATGCTGGTGTGCGGCATGTCGCTGGGTTATGCCGACCCGGACGCGATCGAGAACACGCTGGCCACCGAGCGTGCCGCGCTGGAGGAGTTCGTCGCCTTTCATGAGTGAAGCCGACGAGGGCGGGCGCCAGCGCCTGGACAAATGGCTCTGGGCGGCGCGCTTCTACAAGACGCGCAGCCTCGCCGCCGACGCCATCGCGGGCGGCAAGCTGCGCTGGAACGGCGAGACCGTGAAGCCGGCGCGCGAGGTCAAGCCCGGCGACGAGCTGGAAGTATCTGCCGGCGAGTTGCGCTGGACCGTGATCGTGCGCGGACTCAACCACCAGCGCCGGCCGGCGCCCGAAGCGCGCCTGCTTTACGAGGAAACGCCGGAGAGCGCCGCACGCCGCCAGCGTCTGGAGGAGGTCCGGCGACTTGCGCCCATGCCCGGCGCCGGGCTCAAGGGGCGGCCGACCAAGAAGGCCGGGCGCCTGATACGCGGGTTCAACGAATGATCCTGCAAAGGGGGTTGGGCGGGGGGGTTGGGGGTGGGGGGGGGGTTGTGGGGGGGGGGGGGGGGGGGGGGGGGGGGGGGGCCCCCCGGGGGGGGGGGGGGGGGGGGGGGGGGGGGGGGCCGGCCCCGCCCGCCGGGGCCCCGGGGCGGGGGGGGGGGGAGGGGAGCTTCTCGACATGAAGTACAGGCTCACCTGGCGAGCCTGTCACCGGTGATACTCTTCGAACCATGGAAATGAGCATTGCACTTCTGGCCGGCCTGCTGCTCGGCGGCGGCCTGGTTGCATTCGTCTTCGCAGCGCGAGTTCGTGAGGCGCGCGCCTCGCTGGGGCAGCGCGAAGCCGAACTGTCCGCGCTGCGCGAAGAAAAGTCGGCGCTGGCGATACGGTGCGCCACGCTGCAAAGCGAGCTGGAAAGCGAGCGCGCCCTGTTCGCCGAGCGCCAGGCCACGCTCGAAGCCGCGCGCGCCAGCTTCGCCGATGCCTTCAAGGCCATCTCGGCCGACGCGCTGGCGAAGAACAACCAGAGCTTCCTCGAACTCGCCCGTGCCACGCTGGAAGCGCAGCAGGCGGCGGCCCTGGCCGCGGCGCGTGGCGACCTCGACAAGCGCCAGGTGGCAATCGGCGAACTGGTCGCGCCGGTCAAGACCTCGCTGGAAAAGTTCGAACAGCAGATCGTCGGCCTGGAAAAGGCCCGCGTCGATGCCTATGCCACGCTCTCCGAGCAGGTGCGCGCGCTGGCCACGGGCCAGGAGCAGTTGCGCGGCGAGACCGGCAACCTGGTCAAGGCCCTGCGGGCGCCGCAGACGCGCGGGCGCTGGGGCGAGCTGCAACTCAAGCGCGTGGTCGAGATGGCCGGCATGCTCGACCATTGCGATTTTTACGAACAGGAAAGCACCACCACCGAGGACGGCCGGCTGCGCCCCGACATGGTGGTCAGGCTGCCCGGCGGCAAGAACATCGTGGTCGATGCCAAGGCGCCGCTCGCGGCCTACCTCGAAGCGCTCGAAACCACCGACGAGGACGCCAAGAAGCGCAAGCTGGCCGACCACGCGCGCCAGGTGCGCGACCACCTGAAGAAGCTGGGCCAGAAGTCCTACTGGGAACAGTTCCAGCCCTCGCCGGATTTCGTCGTGCTGTTCCTGCCCGGCGAGATGTTCTATTCCGCCGCGCTGGAAGCCGACCCCTCGTTGATCGAAGCCGGCGTCGATGCGCGCGTCATCCTCGCCACGCCCACCACGCTGATCGCGCTGCTGCGCGCCGTGGCCTACGGCTGGACGCAGCAGGCGCTGACCGAGAACGCGGAGCGCATCAGCCAGCTCGGCCGCGAACTCTACGAGCGCATCGCCACCGTCACCGAACACTGGGGCCGCGTCGGCAAGAACCTCGGCGAGGCGGTCGGCGCCTACAACAAGTCGGTCGCCTCGATGGAAACGCGGGTGCTGGTTTCCGCGCGCAAGTTCCGCGACCTCAAGGCGGCCGGCGAGGACAAGGAAATCGGCGACCTGAATCCGGTCGAATCCCTGCCGCGCGAAGTGCAGGCGCCGGAATTGTTGCCGGGTGATCCGGCAGGCTCACGCCATGAGCCTTGAGGGCGGCAGACTGTGCTCCATTCCCAAGGAGGCAGTCACATGTACACCGATCCGATTTTCACCCGGCAACCTACCCACCCGACCACCCCGGCCGATCGTGCGGACCTTGCGGTGTTCGTCATCACCACCACGCTGTGCGCGCTCGGCGCGCTGATGCTGCCGCTGGCCGGATGAATCCAGCGTGATCCGCCCCGACCTTCCCCTCGTCCCGCTTGCCGACCTGCCCGGCGGGCCGGATCCGGTGGTGTTGTGCGCCACGGCGCGGCTCGCGGTCGACCTGCGGCGCGCGCACGGCGAGCTGCAGCAGGCGCGCGGCGAAGTGACGTGGCGCGCGCTGCAATGTTCGACCCCGATGCAATGGCTCGACATGCTGGTGTCGCGCGCGCTGCTCTCCGGAGAAGTGCCGCCCGATGCCGCCGCCGGCGGCTTCCTCGGCCGCGCGCAGGAACGCAACCTGTGGGAGCAGGCCATCGCCATCGATGCCGGTGCCGCCGCCGAGCTTTTCGACCGCGAAGGCATGGCGCTGGCCGCGATGGAGGCGGCGAACCTGCAGCGCACGTGGCGCATCGAAGTGCCCGAGGCCATGCACACCGCCGAGTACGAAGCCTTCCTGCGCTGGTCGGCGGCGTTCGACGCGTCCTGCCGCGACGGCGGCTGGCGCGGCCGGGACGAGGTCCTCGCCTGGCGCGTCGCCTGCATCGAACGCGGGCTGGGCGGCCTGCCGGCCCGCATCGGCCTGGCCGGTTTCGTCATGCCCGATCCCTGGGTCTCGCGCCTGCTGGTGGTGCTCGAAAGCTGCGGCGTCGAACTGTTCCGCGTCGATTTCAGCCATCACGCGGCGGGCGCCGCACGCGGCATCGAAAGCCCGGACGCCGAGGCCGAGTGCGTTGCCGCGGCGGCCTGGGCCCGGGCGCGGCTGGACGCGGCGGGCGGCCGAACGGCACGCCTGCGCATCGCGGCGGCCGACCTGCCGGCGCGCCGGCATTTGCTCGAGTCCGCGCTGGCCGCGGCCCTGCAGGACAATGCCGTCGGCGCCGGCTGGGCGGCGCAGGAAGCCGGGCACGCCTTCGTCGCCGGCGCGCCGCTGGCGGCGCAGCCGCTGGTTGCCACGGCGCTCGGCCTGCTGCAGATCTACGCCGGCCCGCGCCGCATTGCGCAGGCGGAGTTCGGCGCCTTGCTATGCGCGCCGGGCTGGTCGGCGGATGTCGATGAGGCCGATGCGCGCGCGCGCATCGAAGCCGGCCTGCGCGAACTGCTGCCGCCCGAGGCCGGGCTCGAACGCTACCGCCTCGCCATCGGCCGCCTGCTGGCCGCCGAGCGGGGCTTGCAGGCGCCGCGCCTCGCGGCACAGCTCGACTCGCTGCAGGACGCCGCACGCGCGGCGACGCGACGCCAACCCGCATCGGCCTGGGCCGCCAGCTTCGCCGCCGTGCTCGACGCGCTCGGCTGGCCCGGCCAGCGCCCCTTGCTGGCGGCGGAAGCGGCGGCGGTCGACGCCTTGCGCGAACTGATCGCCAGCCTGCAGGCGCTGGATGCCATCCTCGGCCGCATCGACCGTGCCGAGGCGCTGCGCCAGTTGCGCCGCCAGTGCCGCGACACCACTTTCCACGTGCCGCGCCGCAGCGCGCCGCGCGTCGAGGTGTGCGGGCTGGACGACGCGCTGGCCGGCGCGGTGGACGGTCTCTGGGTGATGGGCCTCAACGAAGGCGAATGGCCACCGGCGCCGCGCCCCAATCCGCTGCTGCCGGCCGAGTTGCAGCGCCGTGCCGGGATACCCGCGGCGCGCGCCGACAGCCTCGCCGCCGCCGCGCGCGAGCAGCAGGCGCTGTGGTGCGCGAGCGCCGCCGAGGTGGTGTTTTCCTGGGCGCGCCAGCAGG
Source organism: Sulfuritalea sp. (assembly GCA_016716965.1). Lineage (GTDB taxonomy): Bacteria > Pseudomonadota > Gammaproteobacteria > Burkholderiales > Rhodocyclaceae > Sulfuritalea. The sequence goes on from JADJUP010000019.1 coordinate 65,971, forward strand.
GCGAGCGGCAATTGCGCCCGAGCCCCTTGCTGGCAGGCATTGCGGGTCAGTCGGGGGGGCTGGCAACCTTGCGGCCAACGGAAAGCTGGCCGCGGCGAACCCGCATATGCCGTTCGTGGTGAGCTTGTCGAACCACGATGCGCCCTTCGACAGGCTCAGGGCGAACGGGGGCATTGAGCGCTTGATCGATGCGCGTGCCCCCGCCGTCGCTCCCGGCGAGTCGGTGCGCGGCGGCACGGGCCTGCTGGCGGCGCAGGCGACCTGTCCGGCCTGGGCTTTCCACCAATACCGGCTCGGCGCCGCCGTGTTGCCGGCGCCGACTTTCGGGCTCGACGCCCTGGCGCGCGGTTCGCTGTTGCATGCGGCGCTGGAAGCCTTCTGGCGCGGGCGCGGCCTGGCCGAACTGCGGGCCATGGACGGCAACACGCGTGAAGCCGAGATCGCCCGCGTCGTCGCGCTGGCGCTGGACGAATACGATCGCGAGGCCGTCGCGCCGCTGGCGCCGCGCCTGCGCGGGCTCGAAGCGCAGCGCCTGGCGGAACTGCTGGCGACCTGGCTGGAAGTCGAGGCGACGCGCGGCGAGTTCCGCGTGCTGGCCTGCGAGGACCGCCAGCGCCTGGACATCGAAGGCCTCGCCATCACGGTCGTGGTCGACCGAGTCGATCAACTGGCCGACGGGCGGCTGGCGATCATCGACTACAAGAGCGGCCGCTCGGACCGCACCAAGACCTGGGCCGACGCGCGCATCACCGAACCGCAACTGCCGATCTACGCCGCGCTGGCCTTTCCCGACCGCGCCGTGGCGGCCGTCGCGCTGGCGCGCGTGACGCGCGAGGACCCGGCCTTCCTCGGCGTCGCCGAGGAAGGCGGCCTGCTGCCCGGCGTCGCCGCGCTCGACGACCAGCGCCGCCGTTTCGGCGCCGCCGACTTTCCGGACTGGCCGGCGCTGCGCGCCTGCTGGGCCGAACGCATCCGCGATGTCGCGCGCGAGGTCAAGGACGGCGTGGCGGCCGTGGTGTTCGAGGACGAAAAGGACTTGCAGTATTGCGAGGTGAAGCCGCTGCTGCGCCTCGCCGAGCGTCGCCAGCAGATGGAAGACGAGCGATGAAGGCGAACCCTTCAGCCCGGGAGGGGGGGGGGGGAGTGCGAAAGAGCTTTCAGTGAGCGCCGATCTGCTCGCCGAAGACGACGCCAGCCGCCGCCGCGCGCTGGAGCTGGAGTCCTTCATCGTCGAGGCGCCGGCGGGCGCCGGCAAGACCGAGCTGCTGACGCAGCGCTACCTGCGCCTGCTGGCGATTGCCGACGAGCCCGAGGAAATCGTCGCCATCACCTTCACCAACAAGGCGGCGGCGGAGATGCGGCAGCGCATCGCGGAAAGCCTCGAGCGCGCGCGCGGCGGGGTGTTGCCCGAGGCGCCGCACAAGCGCATCACCTTCGAGCTGGCGCGCGCCGCCCTGCAGCGCTCGGCCGAGCGCGACTGGCATATCGAGGCGCAGCCGGGGCGCCTGCGCCTGACCACCATCGACGCGCTGTGCGCCGGGCTGGCGCGGCAGATGCCGCTGCTGTCGCGCTTCGGCGCGCAGCCGGCGACGGTCGATGACGCCGGCCGGCACTACCGCGAGGCGGCGCGGCGCGCGCTGGACCACCTCGAAGACGAGGCCGACGAGTCCGGCCATGCGGTGGCCGTTGGCGCCGCGCTGGCCTGGATGGACAACGACGCGGCGCGGCTGATCGAACTGCTGGCCGCGATGTTGGCAAAACGCGAACAATGGCGCGCGATTGCGGCGCTCGACGATCCGGAATCGGCGATCGGCGAGGCACTGAAGGAAATGCTGGACGAGGAAATGCAGCAGGTCGCGGCGACCCTCGACGCCCGCTGGCAGGCGCCGTGGATGCCGCTGGCGCGCTTTGCCGCCGCGCAGGGCGCGCAGCCGGACGGCCCGCTGGCCGACTGGACCGCGCCGCTGCCGCCCGACATGGCCGCGCTGCCGCGCTGGCGCGCGCTGGCCGCCTTCCTGCTGACGCAGGACGACACGGTGCGCAAGACCGTGACGGTGAAGAACGGCTTTCCGCCCGGCAAGGAATTCAAGGCGCAAAAGGACGCGATGCTGGCCGCGCTGGCGACGCTGGACGCGGCGCAGGTCGCCGCGCTGGTGCGCCTGCGCCAGTTGCCGGTGGCGGACCACAATGATGACGCCATCGTGCGCGCCCTGGCGCGGCTGATGAAGCTTGCCGCCGCCGAGCTGTGGCTGGTGTTCCGCGAGGCCGGCGAAGTCGACTTCGGCGAACTCGCGGCGCGCGCCAGCGCCGCCCTGGGCGACGAGATGGACCCGACGGAGCTCGGCCTGCGCCTCGACTGGCGCATCCGCCACCTGCTGGTCGACGAGTTCCAGGACACCAGCCCGACCCAGGTCGAACTGCTCGAACGCCTCACCGCCGGCTGGAGTGGTGGCAACGGCGACGGCGACGGCCGCACCCTGTTCTGCGTCGGCGATCCGATGCAGTCGATCTACCGCTTCCGCAAGGCCGAGGTCGGCCTCTTCCTGCGCGCCAAGTCGCATGGCATCGGCGGCCTGCGCCTGATCCCGCTGCGCCTGTCGCGCAACAACCGCGCCTGCGCGCCGGTGGTGGACTGGATCAATGCCGGCTTCCCGGCGCTGTTCCCGGCAAAGGACGAAGCCCTGCGCGGCGAGATCGCCTACCGGCCCTTCGTCGCCACGCGCGACGACCTGCCCGGTTCGGGTGTGGCCGTCCATGCGCTGCTGGCCGACAAGGGCGACAGCGCCGCGGCGGCGCGCCTCGAAGCAGAGCAGGTGGTGGCGGTGATCGAGGCCGAATGGCGCGCCGACCCGCAGCGCCGCATCGCCGTGCTGGTGCGCGCGCGCGACCATCTCGCGGCGCTGGTCGCGGCGATCCGCCGCCATCCGGCGGGCTGGCGCCACACGGCGGTCGAGATCGAGCCGCTGGCCGGGCGCCAGGGCGTGCAGGACCTGATATCGCTGACGCGCGCGCTGCACCATCGCGGCGACCGCCTGCACTGGCTGGCGATCCTGCGCGCGCCCTGGTGCGGGCTGCGGCTGGCCGACCTGCACGCGCTGGCAGCCGACGACCACGACGCGACGATCTGGTCGCTGCTCGCCGACGACGAACGACTCGCGCGCCTTTCCGCCGACGGCCGGCAGCGCGCGCTGCACCTGCGCACGGTGATGGCCGAGGCGCTGGCGGGGCAGGGCCGGGCTTCGCGCCGGCGCTGGGTGGAGGACGCCTGGCGGAAGCTCGGCGGCCCGGCCTGCCTGGTTGATGGCGCCGGCCGTGCCGACGATGCCGCGTTGGCCGCAGCGGTTGGCAGACGCGGGGGCCTTCTTCAAGCGCCTCGACGAGCTCGACGCGGCGGGGCGCTTCGCGCTCGACAGCCTCGAAGACGACATGGCCAAGCTCTACGCCGCGCCCGACGCGCAGGCTGACGGGCGCCTGCAACTGATGACCATCCACAAGGCCAAGGGCCTGGAATTCGATACCGTGATCCTGCCCGGCCTGCATCGCCCGCCGCGCGGGTCGGAGGCGCCGCTCTTGGCCTGGGACAGCTTTCCGCTGGAGCAGGGCGAGCGCCTCGTGGTCGCGCCGGTCAACCGGCGGCGGCGCGTCAAGGGCGAACCGACGGTGCATGATTTCCTGCAGGGCATGGAGCGCGAGCGCGCCGCCAACGAGGCCGCGCGCGTGCTCTACGTCGCCGTCACGCGCGCGGTGCGCCGCCTGCACCTGGTGGCGGTGGCCACGCGCAAGGACGATGGCACGCCCGCCACGCCGCCGGCCAACTCGCTGCTGGCGCGCCTGTGGCCGCTGGTCGAGGGGCAGTTCGCCACCGCCAATGCCGAAATTGCCGTAGCGCCGGCGCCGACTCTCGGAAGCGACGATGACGCCGCGCATTTCGTGCCGCAACTGCAGCGCCTGGCCGCGCCCGCCATCCCCGACGCCTGGCGCGCACCGCCGGCGCCGGCGGTGGCGCCGCGCGCGGAAACCCTCGACGCGCTGGCCGCCGACATCGGCACGCTGCTGCATGCGCTGCTGGAACTCGTCGCCGGCGCGCCCGAGGCCTGGCCGCCCGGCGCGATCGCGGCACGCCAGGCCGGCTTCGAGCGCTGGCTGGCCGCGCGCGGCTGGCCGGCGGCAGAGGCGCGCCGCGGCGCCGGGCGTGCCGCGCAGTTGCTCGCCACCACGCTTGCCAGTGCCGACGGCCAGTGGGTGCTGCGCCCGCGCGACGATGCCGGCGCCGAGCTGGCCATCGCGAAAGTCGGCGCCGACGGTACGGCGCAAACGCGCGTGGTCGACCGCAGTTTCGTCGAGGACGGGCTGCGCTGGATCGTCGATTACAAGACCGCCGACCTCGGACCGGACGCCGATGACGCGCGGCTCGCGGCCCATGCCGAACGCTACCGCGCCCAGCTCGAATCCTATGCCCCGCTGTTCGAGGCAGAAGCCCTGCCACGGCGGCTGGCGGTGTTCTACGCGGCGCATGGCAAGCTGATCAGTCTGGTCTAGAATCTGGCCTCCGACGCAGCCAATTTGGGGGAAGACATGGCCGACAAGAAATACCGCCTGGTGACGCGCAGCGACTTCGACGGACTGGCCTGCGCCGTCCTGCTCAACGAGCTGGACATGATCGACGAGATCAAGTTTGTCCATCCCAAGGACATGCAGGATGGCAAGGTCGAGATCGACGAGCGCGACATCACCACCAACCTGCCCTACGTACCGGGCGTGTACCTCGCCTTCGACCACCACGTCTCGGAAACCTTCCGCAATCCCGGCGAGCGCCCCAACCACATCATCTATCCCGACGCCCCCTCGGCGGCGCGCGTGGTGTACGAACATTTCGGTGGCAAGAGCCGCTTCCCGGTCGCGCTCAACGCGATGATGATCGCGGTGGACAAGAGCGATTCGGCCAATTTCACGCGGCAGGAAATCCTCGACCCGAAGGACTGGGTGCTGCTCAACTACCTGATGGATTCGCGCACCGGCCTCGGCCGCTTCCGCGAGTTCCGCGTCAGCAACTACCAGCTGATGATGGACCTGATCGCCTACTGCCGCACCCACGGCATCGACGACATCCTCGGCCTGCCCGACGTCAAGGAACGGGTCGACCTCTATTTCGAGCACCAGGCGAATGCCAAGGAACAGATCCGCCGCTGCACCAAAATCTACGGCAACCTCGCCGTGCTCGACCTGCGCCGCGAGCCGATCATCTTCGCCGTCAATCGCTTCATGATCTACGCGCTGTACCCGGAAGTGAACATTTCCATCCACGTCATGTGGGGCGTGCAGAAGCAGAACACCGTGTTCGCCACCGGCAAATCCATCCTCAACCGCACCTCGAACACCAACATCGGCGAACTGATGCTGTTCTACGGTGGCGGCGGCCACGAAAGCGCCGGCACCTGCCAGATCGCCAACGACAAGGCCGACCATGTGCTGCAGGAACTCATAACCACCATCAACGCCGACGGCTGAGCGTTTGTTTCATCGGCAGGCATCTGGCGCATGTCATTCCACACGGCACCCTGCGCCCGATTTGCCGGCATACCGATCATGAAAACGGCGCGCTTCGCCGGCCTAGGGCCGTATCCCCGGCGCCGACTTTCGTGGGCCGTGCTGCTGACACTTGCCCTGGCCGGCGCCGCGATGGCGCAGAGCCCGCCGCCGGGCCGCTACCGGTGCTACCAGCCGCCGGCCTATACGGTGATGGCCTGGTTCGACCTCGCCGCCGGCCGGATCTCCGTCCATGGCGATACGCCGCAACCGGTCCGGATCGACGCCGCCACCGGCCGCATCGACCTGCCGCCGGATGCGCTGCCTCCCTGGCGCCACGGCATCCACTTCGCGCCAGGGGCGAAGGATGGCGATGCCGAGCGTGTCACCATCGTCCTCACCAGCCGTGCCGACCACCGCCCCGGCCACGCCGCCTGGGCGAAGTTGCCGCGCTGCTATCTGACGACACACTGAGCCAACCGAGCCGGCCGTTCACCAGCCGCCGCACAGCAGCCGGCGGCCGCCGGATCAGGCCGCGATGCGGTATTCCGCCGTCGGTTCGCGCAGCAGCGGCGGTTCCATCCGGTCGATGGGGCTGACCACGCCGCGCCCGCCCTTGTTCAGCACGTGGGTGTAGATCATGGTCGTCGATACATCCGAATGGCCGAGCAGTTCCTGCACCGTGCGGATGTCGTAACCGGCCTCCAGCAGGTGGGTGGCGAAGCTGTGGCGCAGGGTGTGCGGCGTCGCCGGTTTGGCGATCCCGGCCGCGCGAACGGCGAGCTTGAGCGCGCGCTGCACCGCCTGGTCCGAGACATGATGGCGGCGTACCGTGTCAGAGCGCGGATCGACCGACAGATTGGCCGACGGGAATATGTATTGCCAGGCCCACTCCCGGGCGGCGTTCGGATACTTGCGCTCCAGCGCGTAAGGCAGCCAGACCGCGCCGTGTCCCGCCGCCAGATCCTGCCGGTGCAACTCGGCCACTCGCGCCAACTGTTCGCGCAAGGTCGGGACGAGGCTGGACGGCAGCATCGTCACCCTGTCCTTGAAGCCCTTGCCGTCCCGCACCAGGATCTCGCCGCGCTCGAAATCGACATCCTTCACCCGCAGGCGCAGGCATTCCATGATGCGCAAGCCGGTGCCGTACAGCATCCGGCAGACCAGTGCGCTGGTGCCGTCGAGCCGCGCCAGGAGCGCAGCAACCTCGGCGCGGGACAGCACCACCGGCAAGCGGCGCGGCGCCTTTGCCGACTCGACGTCGTCGAGCCAGGGCAGTTCGACATCCAGCACCTCGCGGTAAAGGAAGAGCAGGGCGCTCTTGGCCTGGTTCTGCGTCGATGCCGCAACCTGTCCGGCCACCGCCAGATGGGTCAGGAATTCGCTGACCTCGGCAGCGCCCATATCACGCGGGTGACGCTTGCCAAAATGCCGGATAAATCGTTTAATCCAATCCAGATAGGCTTGTTCGGTTCGCAGGCTGTAGTGCAAGAACCGTATTCGGCCACGAACTTGCTCCAACAGGCGGGGTGCCGACCCCGAATCCGGCGATGACGGAATTGACGACATTTTAGGCCCCACTAAATTTGGACAAGCCATTGATGGAATTCAGCATAGCACACGTAGCTGGTATTTTATACAGCCTATTTGATGGAATATATTCCGTCACGACGGAAAACTTTCCGTCATTAGTGATCCACACTTAACGTTG
>JADJUP010000020.1 GCA_016716965.1 Sulfuritalea sp.
ACCGTTCTCCCCATGCCAGGCTCAGCCCTAGTTCCTGAGCTCTTCGTACATTCTCAATCGTGACGTCGGCACCTTGCGGCCACTCAGCCCGGAAGATGTCGCGCTGTTCTCTGCCACCTCACGAGGCATAGCAAGTAATCCGTGGTACGTCTGTCTCCGTCCTGTTCCTTCGCTGCCTCCTTTCGGCGACGCTCTGGAGGTACGCTGCCAGCCACGCCGAGGCGCCCCATGACAGGGTCAAGCCTAACTCCTGTGCCCTTCGCACGTTCTCAATCGTGACGTCGGCACCTTGCGGCCACTCAGCCTTAAAGATGGCCCGTTGGTCCCTGCATGCTCCCTTGAGCATCCCGATCGTGATGCGCGGTGCGAGGCGAGCGGTGTGTTCAGTCACGGTCGTACCTCTCCTCTCGCAGTTCGTCGCGGATCTCCTGTTCGCGCTCCCAGTCGGGTTCGAGGTCGTCATCGACTTCGCAGTCCCCCTCGCAACAGTGCAAGTCGTTCTCGCACATGTCGCAGTCGCACACACACTCCGGTTCAGGAGGCGTGAGGTAGGCGGCTTCGGCGCGATAGAAGGCGGGTGGCAGGATGTCACTACTCATCACACAACCTCATGCTTTCGGCAAGACAACGTGCGTTCCGTCGCGGGGTAATCTGCCTCGTGGACGAGTTCCCATGCGAGGGCGTAGGCCCACATCTTCCGACCCGAGGTTACCTCGTCACAGGTAGGGCAGCGGAAAATGATCGGGAGTTCTTCGTTGTCCATCTCGTTGCCAGGGAGGACAGGGATGCGACTGAGTTCAAGTTCTGCTATCATTGGAAGTGCCGGAAGTTCCTTTCGGTTTGCCTTTCTAGGGAGAGCCAGGTGTCGAGCCCCGGCTTTTCCATTGTCGGTTAAACAGTGTGGTGGATGGAACAGCGACTTACTCCTCCTCGGGCGATGTGCCCTGCCGAATCGGCTGAGCAGGATCAAACACCTAAATTGGGGCAGTGTCAATAGGTGGCTGGAAATTTCTTCCGGGGGCGGCCTAATCCCTGCCCTGGCTGCACACCTTAATCGAGCCATACCTTGTAGTTCGCTGTGACGCGCCCAACATCGGGGTCCACAAAGTGGACTCGCTGACTTGGTTTCGCTGACGCGGCCAGCATCACCCCGGCATAGCGGTTGTCACTCTCGGTCGATCCGGTCTGGTATACCGAACCCTCACCATTCGCCATGCTCCACTCGTTGTGGGTGTGGTAATGGCCTACATACACATCTCGGAATGCCCACGGGTATGCACCTGAGCGCCAACGGTTGACGTGTTGGACGATAGTGTTCGGGGAGGCAAACCCGTTGCGCCCCACTTCGTCTCCGTGTATAAGCAGGGCGCGGTAGTTTCCGATCTCGATGCGCTGGATATCTTCGGGGCAGTCATTCCACGTCAGGCGCTTTTCGTCGGACAGGAGTTGCCGCGCCAGTTCATAGGTCATGCGGTCGATGTTATCCGAGCGTGGCACGGCGTCCCGCTTAGAGCCGATGCGCCCGTGGTTTCCCCATTCTGCGACTACTTCGACAGTCTCGTAGACTGAAAGTGCATAGCGCACTACGTCCACTTCGAGGCGCGAGATGGAGACAAACTGAGCGAAGATTGTTGAATCGATCTCGAACGCCTGGCCGGGGAAATTGAACAATCCCTCACCCATATCGCCACCGAAGGCGATAACACAGTGGTTCACCGGATGGTCGGCTCGCTGAATGTCCGTAATTCGAGCAGCTTTTTCGCACAAACGCATGACGCGTTCACGCATCACCTGGGAGTTGTAACTCGTGGTGAGTTTACCCCCCTGCCAATCGGTCAAGTGCCAGAGCGCAACCTCGGGCCGTTTGCGCCGATCCTTAGATGGCATCGGGACGGAGGAAATAGGGCCGAGGGTAAGTGTGGCCTCTCGGGCAGCTGTGATAGTCGCATCAACCAGATCCTCGGTGCGCTCTTTCGCTTTCGCCAGTTGGCGCTGTACGTGGACGAGCGCCCTTCGCAGGTCCTCGGTGCGTTCATCTGGTTCGTTCGCTGGTATTCCAGTGACCCCTGGCACATTCCCGAATGCTGGGATCGATTCCTGTTGCTTTGCTTCGCTCAGGAGTCGACGCACGCTGGATTGCTTCATCCCCAGGAGGGCAGCAATCTCGGCATTCGATTTGCCATCGGCGCGGAGGTTGAGGGCCAGTTCGCCTTTTCTCATGCGGAGAAGTCCCGTCCTCGCCCGTCCAGTTCGAGCTTGAGGAGGACGCACATGACGGCAATGTCCCGCAAGGTATCCTGTATGGTCTCGTCCGCAACCTTCACGTCCCCGTCCTTCTCGAAGATGGACTTGAGGCGAAAGAACTTTTCTGCTAGCCGCCCAAGCATCCCGCGTTCAATAGGAATGCCCATCATGGAAGCCGAGAAGCGGTAGTTCGCCAGCCTGTCGGCAGAGTCCGCCGTGTAGTCGGAGCACTTGGCAGCGTGGAGTTTGTAGATAGCTTCCAGTTCGTTGCGGAACTCGTCCACATTGAGGCGTCCACCGAGGACACTACCGAAGGCAAAGTCGGAGTCGAGTCGTTCTTCCGTCATACGCGAATGGCCTTTCTTTGAGAAAGGGCGCTGCCGCTCGCAGCGCCCTGTCCTAAGCGGGCTGAGTCACTGGTATGGGAGTGGCTTCCAACCGTCCATGCCACACCACATACAGAGCCAGTGCTCACAGTTTTGGAGGGTGCCAAGCACCCTTAGTTCGGTTCGCGGGTGGGGGCAGTATGGCACGCTATCAGGCCGTCTGTTCCCCGAAAAGCCCAAGCTCACGCAGGAGCCGGTAGCCTGCGGTGCCTACTGCCCCGACAAGGGCGGCACCGAGGGATTCGATGTCGATGGTCCCCGCGCCGTCTACGAACTGCTGGAACGCAGTCGAGGCGACGAAGAAGGCGGCGGCGTCACGGACGAACTTCTCCGCGACATAGACCCAGTTGATGCCAGAGAACATTAGCGGGTGGCCCCGCCAGCGCCCGGAATCGGCCCGATGTTCGCGCCGGTCTCATTCGGCATCGGCAGGTTCTCGTTGAGTTCAGCGATGAGTTCGCGGGCTTCAGCGATGTAGGCTTCGGCCTGGATCTTCATGAGCGTTGCGCGGTCAACCTTGCTCTGTGCATGGCGGGCAGCGATGTCGCGGGCGTTGCGGAAGCCGTCGAGGACTTCCACCTGGCGTTCATCAATTAGGGACACTGGTTCTTCTCCTCCCGCACTTTCCGGGGCGGGCACCGGGTTGGATTTAGTTCTCTTTACGCACGGGAAGCCATAGTAGTGGTTGGCGTAGCAATGGCTGCATAGTGGCGGTACAGTCCGCTGCGGACAACTGTGGCTCTCTCCCCACCTGACCAGCAGGCCACAAGTACCGCACGTGCAACCGGGGGGGGGTAACGTAGTTAGCCAGTTGCCGGGCATGCCCGTGCTATCTGTTGTGTAGTAGTTGAGGACAGCCATCTACTTCTTCTCCAGTCGGGCCAGCAGTTCGCCAAGCCCATCGATGAGTTCCTGTTTCAGTGATGGGTCACTCCCCCCTGCCGCAATCTGGGTTACAAGGATAGTCAGTTCGGCGAATCGCTTGTAGGCGAGTTGGCCACTGAGGAGGGCGGAGAATCCCCGCTGGTCCGCGTGCTGGAGAGCCTGCTCTCCGAAGAGGTCGGGCTTGTCAGTGGTACTGGCTGGGCCAAGGATACCATTCCCGCCGATGAGTTTTTCGAGGCGGAGAACTTTCGCCTCAAGGTTCGCAAGACGGACATTGGGGTCTACTCCTCCCACGGCGGGGTTCAGGTAGGCAAGTGGATCGTCGGACAGGTTGGCATCCTTCGGGAAACTTTCGTTCTTCGAGAGTTGCCAGTGGAGGTGAGGCCCGGTGGTGGTGCCGGTCATCCCGACGTATCCTATCCGGGTGCCGGGCAGCAATGTCATCCCGACAGATACGGCGGGGTCAACGCTCAGGAGATGGGCATAGATCGAGTACCAGGGTGTCCCGACATGGTCGAGGACGACGCAGATCCCGAAGCTCCCATCTCCCCAGCCATCTCCCGGCTTATGGATGGCAACGACCTTCCCCACCCCTGGACAAACTACCTCAGTCCCGGTAGGTGCCCCAATGTCCACCCCAAGATGGGGCGACTGGTAGCCTTCGGTCTGAAGCCAGCGGCCAGTGATTTGCCCAACGACGGGGAGACGGGTGAAAACGAGGTCGGCCAGTTACTTACCCCAGTACGAGTGTTCGTGCCTATACTGCACGCCGCAGATGGTACACGCCACGATCTGATGGCCGGTGCGCTCGACTGCCTGGTAATCGCAGCCGAGGAACATGTGCTTGAGGGTTTCTTTCATTCAGTTACTCCTTCTCGTTTGAGAATCTTTGATCGCGGGGTATTGGGATAGAGCCGCGCCCATATCATACCCCAGAACCCGTGTTTCTTGCATCTGAGGCAAACGCACTCCCCCCAGCCCTTCCAAAAGTTGTCAACGCCCACCCACACGGGAACCTGGCAGTGACAGAGGAACCTCTCTGGGACGTACGGGCCAGAGGTCACTTTCATTCGGGTGGCAGCTATGGCGTGTCCCTCCAGCGGAGAATGTGATACCTGACAGCAAGGGCGTGGACCACTACGGCGCATACCGCGAGCACTCCGGCGTAGAAGTGAACCACGGCGAGCGTGAGTTGCGTGGTACTTTCTGTCTTCACTTGTTCTCCTTACACTTGAGTTTCGGCCAGTTCTTCCAGTCGCCGTGGTCGTCATACGGTGCCTTGCACAACGGGCAAACACCGTCCGGATCTGTTCGTACTGCCATCTGGTCAAACTAGTTTACTTGACTTGCCCTGCAACAGTCTACGTAATTTACGCTTCCCTGCCCAGAAAAAATGCAACTACCGCAGGGGGCATCGAGATGAGAGCGCCACGCAACCAGTCCACTCCGGAGAGGAACCCCCTCTGGCGGTCTGAAATACGTTCCAATTCTGTCACGCGATCCTTGAGGTCTTTGAGTTCAGTGTTCACTTCGCCTCGAAACTCACGGAACTCGCGTTCCATGTTCTCGAACATCGTAAGTAAACGGACAAGGATGTCTCGATCGCTGAATGAATTAAGTGGTGCGTCGCTCAAGTGTTGCCACCGCCGAGAAATATTTGCGCGAAGTATCGGAAGCCATTTCCCTCCGAATACCCAATGCCTATAGAATCGAAGTCCTGTGCTTCGAGTATATTGCTCCGGTGGAGCGGAGAAGCCATCAAACCACGTATTGCTTCCTGTGCGCTCAATTCTTTGGGCCAGTTGTTCAGCGCCAGGTTCTCCCCCGCCCATGCGTAGGAGACCCCCAGAGAGGCGAGGGTGGCGGTGTAGCCTGTTACCCCATCCGGGGTCAGGTGGCCGAAGTAGTTGCGTGCGGCCATATCGTCAGTCCGCATCTGGGCGGCAGTATCGAGAGTAGCGCTGCGGCGGTAGGGTAGGAGAAACACGGAGGACCGCTGCCAGTTCGTCAGGGCGAACAGCGTGTCTGCCGGGTTCGGGTCGGCATGGTCTCGGGCGAGCCCTGGGATACGGAGCCGGAACATCACGTGATGGCTGGCTCCTCTACGACGATTGGGGTATCGAGTTGTCTACGGCGCTCAACTTCCTTCGAGCGCCGATGGTTCTTTGTGGTCTGGCGGAGGTACGCCCCGATGCAGGCGGATGCGCGTTCTGCCGGGGTCAGGTCGGAGTAGAGCGGATTGAGACGTGAAGCCTCCCTGCTCCACTGCTGTTCGAGGGCGGCGAGGACATCTGGTACATCAGCATTTGGGACACGGATAGTCAGGTTAGCCATCTAGACCTGCTCCTGATACTTGATGTAGGAGCCAGCGAGGACGGTTGTATTCGCGGCATCGGATGTATCCTGCGCCCACTGCAATTTCAATGAGCCAGTGTTTGCCCCGTTTGCGATTGCTCCCCAGAATCTGATTATTACGGGGCTGGTGCCAGCAATAGTTACAGTGGAATCAGTGGCGAGAGAAGCGGTGTCTTCTGCTGCGGCTGAAGCACCGTCGTTCAATAGTAGCCCGTAAGCCCCAACTGCCCCAGACGGCCCGGAGAATGTCATCTTGAAGTCCGGCGTGGCAGCACTCGTGACAAACAAGACTCCCTCAAACTGCCATTTCTCGTTTGCGGCAACCGAGAATAGAAGGTCGTCATCATCCTGTACGGTAGTGTTGGAGTTAACGGTCTCGTCCGCATCCTTCACAATCAACGACATGCCACCACCCCCTGAAGCGGCACCCAGTTCCTGGAGCGCGGCCTCTACATCTGTCCCGGTGAAGTACCCACCGGAGTCGGTAATTGAGATTGCTGACGCATCGTGGGCGTCCGAAGAGTCAGTGAGGTGTGCTTCTGCATCGGACTGGAGTTCCGCCAGTGCGCCCTCAACATCGGTCGCAGTGAAATCGCCAGCGGTGTCGAGGATGCTAACCGCACTGGCGTCGTGGGCGTCCGAGGTATCGGCCTCATGTGTTGCAGCGAGAGGGGTAATATAGGCCATTACACTGCCCTCCAGCGGGAAGATGTGGCGTCATACCAGCCGCAGTTTAGTTGTATACTGAGGCCATGAAACGACTGTGTACGGTTGATGGTTGCGAACGCCCTCACAAAGCCAGGGGGATGTGCTTTCTGCATTGGCAGAGATGGCGCAAGGCCATGCTTGTAGTCTGGCCTAGAAGCACTCCTCGCTGCCCAGATCCCGAAATGTTTGTCGAGCGTACCGCTACCTGTTGGCTCTGGCGCGGAGCGCTTAACAAGGGTGGCTATGGGTGGTTCCAGCGCAGCGCTAAGCGCCATCTTGCCCACCGCTGGTTTTATGAGGCGTACCTGGGGGGAATCCCTGAAGGACTCGTCATTGACCATCTGTGCCGTGTTAGGAATTGCGTAAACCCGGACCACTTGGAAGTAGTCACCAGCGGTGAGAACGTCAAGCGCGGCATGGTGGCCACCGCTACGCATTGCTTGCGCGGACACGAGTTTACCGCCGCGAACACTCGGATGGTCCCTAACGGGAAATACCGGACGAGGCGCTGTAGGCCATGTGATGCTATTCGGAAGGCGGAGCAAAGGTTGCGGATGGCTCATGCTAAAATGCCCTCCACCTAGATGACGTACTATCATACCACAGTCCGGTGCTATTGTCCGGCTGCAACGTGATGTCTCCGTTGAGGGCAAACCGATTGGCGGCGGTGCTCCCGGCGTCCTCGTCTTTCAGGACAATATCGAACGAGCCGACATTGAAGATGAGAATGACGCGTCCATCGGCACCACCGGCGAGGCCGGTGATGTCGCGGGATGCATCGGTGGACAACCGCATCACGCTGCATGCGGAAAACCCCGTTGGGGCGTAGTCGTTCTGCGTACTCGTAATTTGCGATGGGGAAATGTCCGCAGTGAGCGCCCACGCTGCGGTGGTGGCAGCGACACTTCCGCCCCAATACCCCGCGCAGATCCACCTGTTCGAGTATCCAGCGTCGTAAAACAGCGAAACGCCAGCACCAGGTGCAAGCACTATGTCAGCGCCGATAGCGAACCTGCTACTTGCTAAACTCCCTGTGTCCTCATTCTTGAGGGTAATGGTGTATGCGCCATTATTAATAAGAATGCGATAATCACTCAAAGCCGCACCGGTCGATGTCGGAACAGAACCGTTCACCATGCCGGTAATGGTGGCTGCACCCACCGATGCTGCGATAGTGAGTAGGGAGTGGGTAAATCTATTGGACGCTACCCAATCCCCGTAAGTGCCTGTAGTTAAAGCCTCTTGCTCGGTTCGTAGCCCGACCAATCCCGATATGCCTACGGTCTGGGTGGGCACATTGTTATTAGCCCCAACATTGACCTCGGCCTCCCCGGAGGAATTAATCGCGCCAACCGCTAGCCCGTAGTACGGCTCGTTGGACAGGCCGCTGACGTATGCCTTGGAGGCAAGCTCGGCGGGGGTGGCGTCCAGTCGATGCACAAAATATATCGCTGGGACGACGACTGACCCGGTATCTGTTTGAACCTGCATCCCGTTCTCATCCTGCCGGATGATCCCGCCGCCGCTTTCAATCGTGTTCGCAGAGATGTTCGGGTGTGGACTGTTCACGTCTACCAGCGATTCGCCCCAGTCGAGGCCAAGGTGGTCTGTCATCCCTTCTTCAAGGTCGTCGATACGGCGGCGGGCAACTGCCAATGCGGAGGAGAGCGATGCCACCTGTGCCGCCAGTGCAGCGAAGTCCTGTTCGCTAATTTCAGGCATCGGCGTAAGCCCCCTGCCTGTCTACTCTCACCAGGCTGACCTTGACCATGTCGCCAATAGCCGTCTGGGCGGGGTGCTTTCCGGGGGTGGCGAGGACGTTGGTCACTTCCACTTTCTTGACGAGGACACGGGTATTGCGTCCTCGCTCATAGCCCTCCATCTCAAGGAGGAGTTCCGTCCCCTCGTTCTGCCAGTCGCGCCACCTGCGGGCGCACTCGCTCGCGCTGATGCCCGTCATCCGTCCATTCACTTCTGCCCCATCAATCGCCCAGATGCCGAGGGAGATGACATCAGTGTGCTCAGGGTGGGAGTATCCATGCGCCCATGCCTCGCGGATGGCGGGCCGGATGGTGCCAGCGCCTCCGATGTCGAGAGACCATGCGTCGCCGTTACCGGGGTTGCCGCCCCCAGACCACCCGGAACCAGTCAGGACGGTCGCGGTGTTCGAGGTGATGGTCATTGTCTTCGAGTCGCAGGTGATGGTCGCACCGATGAGGCAGTTTGTGGTGAGGGAGAGTCGCGTATCCGTGAGAGTGGTGTCGTTCGTGGTCACTGCTGCATCCGCACTGCCGCCCATCGCCGCGCTACCGTCGAGCTTCACTTCGAGGAATCGCCCCGTGTTGTTCGCTGCGGCATAGCGGGAGACCTTGCTCCATCCGACACCCGTAATCGGGGCTGTGCCACCCCCCGTCTCGGCCTCATCAAGGAGGTTGGTATACGACTCAGCCCCCGTCTTGGAGTCCCAGCGGTAGGAGACCGTCAGGGATTCGTTCGTGCGGGAGAAGTCACAGAGGGTATCCACGCCCACGAGCGTCGAGAGTTCCGAGAGGTCCGAACCGGGCATCATCACGCCGGTCTCCAGCGTCATGCTTGTCCCGAAGTGATAGTTGGCGTCATCGGTGTCCCTGCCGCCGCCACGTCCCAGTTTGAGGTAGCGCACGCCGGTAGCGCCGTAGCCGGTCACCAGTTCTGGGTTCGTGCCGGAGGTTATGACGGCGAGACAATACGCCTTGGATGAGCCATCGAGGCGCGCCCACTCCTGGTAGATGTAGTCGTGACCGACTGTCTCCGAGTGCGTGTCAACACCCATCTTGCAAATGAAGGTTGTGCCGTTGCTGGCTTCGTCCGTCACCACCATATAGATGAAGTCGCCGTACTCCACGCCACAGCGCACCCAGAAGCGGAAGTCGGGGCGGAAGGTTATCTCTGGCCCACGCTTCTTCGAGCGCCCGGTTCGGATCTGGAAGAGCCCGCTTGAACTAGGAACCCAAAGGCTCCCTTGCGCCACGAAGGCGCAACGAGTGTTATCGACGTGGGCTGTTTTGAAGAGCTGCGGTGCCTGGTTTTTGAATCTTGACTGCGGGTCTGGCGCGTAGATCCCGTCGCCTTTCCCCACCCACGGGATACCACCGTAGTCGGTGATGCTCTTGACAGCGTATGTGGTATCACCCACTGCGTACTGATTGGGAGAGGCGGGAGCCCAGTTTGTAAGAGTAAGTGGGGTACTTGAACAGTTTGAGACCTTGTTTGTCGATTCGGCACGCCAAAGGTAAGAACCAACCACGCCCAGGGCGATGGCGTAGGTATTGTCACTGGCCTGCGTGTACGTGCCCGCCGTCGTCCTCTTGAATATCTTGGTGCTCTCACCGCAGGCGATGATGAGTTCACTGTTAAAGACGGTTGCATCGACAGCACTGACGCCACCCCCAAGGTCCTCGTCCTCCGTGACGGTATTCGTTGCCGGGTCAAAGTAGTAAACGTATCGCCCGCCGATAATGAAAATCTTGGAATCGAACGGGATGAGCTTGATATGGTCGGCATTCGCGGCGGTGAGCGAGTAAACTTTCGGGGGGAACAGGAGGAGCCCGTGATAGGTGGCATCGGCGTTCGCCTTCGCGTACGTCGCAGGGTCTCCACTCAAGCGGTCAATGTTCAGGCCACCGCTGAACGGATGGATGGGAATGCGCCAGCGGCGAAGGGGGTCACCCGGTTCCCACGGGCGAGGCTCAATAACTAAACCAACGCCGCCCTTGTCGGTCGGCATTAGTGGGAAGTCAAAGATGTTGGAAGAGGCGTCGGTGACGCGGATCCCGCTGACGAAGGTGTTTGTTGCCATTTAGTTGACGGTCAGTCGCGCCTCCGAATAAGAATCGGAGTACACATACACGTCGGGGACTTCCGCCTGGAGGACATCCTGGATGCGCTCCTCCTGCTTCTTGCGCTCCCTGCGGTATTCCTCGTCCCAGTATTTCTGGCGCTCCTGCACCCATTCCGAATGCTGGAGGCCAATCGAGAGCGGCCCTTGCATCTGGCGGAAAAGGACCTGCATCGTCCGGGCAATCACCCAATCCTGGTCAACGTGCTTTACTTCAGTGTTCTCATTCGCCCATGCCGTTTCAGGGCGGAGGCCGAAGAGATACATTGGGGTGGGGATGACCCCTTGTGAGGCAACGATGCGAAGTTGTCCACGTCCGAAGGCGGAGTCACGGAAGTCCCAGCGCTCATTGTCGAGGGTCATGGATGGCATCGGGTCCCATACGTCCGAAGTTAGTCCAGTCCATGTCGTGCGGAAGATGCCTTTCACCTGCGCCTTGTTCGATACCCACCACGGAAGGGGGAGGCTGTTGGCCTCTGTCGAATAGACGGCCACCTCATCGAAGTCAACGGCGACACCATTCGCCGTGGCACCCAGCCGTACCCGGAGGTCGTGGCAACCAGCCGGGGCGGTGACTTCCATATAGACCCGTCCCGGAGCACTGCCGGTGTATGTCTTGAGGTCGATGGTCGCAGCGTTCGTGTTGTCGTATGCGCGGACAGTGGCAGTTGTGGTAGCAGCGGTTGGGCGGGCTATTGCGGAGATGTGGTACGTCGCACCGGGGACAACCGCGAGCGCGGCGGCGTTCTGTGCATATCCGCCCGCATCTGTGGTAGTGACGCGCAACCAGCGTTTACCCCAGAGAGATGGCTCAGCAGTGACCTTGGAAAGGGTGGCGTTGCTGTTGCCCCAGTCGGTGGTGTTGTTCTGTTCCATGTCGCCATCCGGCATCTCCGTCAGGAGCGTCCATTCCGGCAGGAAGCAGTCCTGCGTCATCACCTGGTCGAGAGTATCCAACACCTTCTGCGGGTGCATGAACGCCCACAATTGGTAGCGGTCTCCAGCAGCGGTGGCGGCGCTGTATACCGGGTTAACCGTTACCGTGCCACTGGAGGACGTGGACGCAGTGCAGGGGCGTATTTCCAGTTCGGGTGCCGCTGCCGCTCCGCCTGCATCATATTCAATCCGTGCCCACATTCCCTTGTACTTGTCATCGGGATAGCCCGAGGACTGGAGCATCCCAGTATCGACAATAGTCGAAGTAGAGCCACCCGTTGCGGTTCCGTATTCCCCGAAACCTTCTCTCAGGATGCGCTTAAGAAGTGTCGCTCTTGTATATGCCTCGACGGTGGCCGTCGTCCACGAACCAGTAATCAGGGCCATATATACAGTCTAACGCATCATCTGACGCCGGATCTTCTGCGGGTACACTCTGCTGGATCTACGCACGGCCCAACCGCTACCGGACATCACTATTGGTGATAGGACAAGAGCGCCAGAACCAGTGAAAGTTATACCGCTAGACTCACCCGGAGGGAAGTACCTGTCAGCGAAGTACCGTTGGGCGAAATAGCGGTTGCCGAACACTACGCACCGTCCAGGGTGAGCGAACTGCGGTTCCCATCTGCGTCCACCGTGGCGATAATGCGGTCGGTCGTGCCGTCCACTCCCTTAATCGTAATCGTGGTGGTAGCCGCGCCACTCAGCTCGCCAGCAAGCGCCGCCGTGATGATCCGCAACAGTTCGGCGGCGGTGTAGGAATCCTCGATGACTTCGGTCCACGGGTTGCTGCCGCTGCCCGCGTCGTTCATCTTCTCGCCCATCGTGCCCACGTCGTTGTAACTGGCAGCGACGGCGTTCCAGACCGCATCGCGCATACCCTCAACGGTCAGGTCGCCGTAAGAGAGAATGTCGGCAGTGAGTTCCCCGACACCCGTGAGAATGCTGCCCGTGGCCGTACCAGAGCCTGTGAGCGCGGCCAGGATTGCTCCGAAGCCTTCAAGGTCGGCAGAGGAGATAGTGCCGCTACCGCCGATGTCCGCCACCGCTGCGAGGAACGCTTGCAGGTTGGCCGCAGTGACGGTGCCCGTGCCGACGAGGGCAGCCGCGAGCTGGACGATGAGACCACCATCAGCGGTGATCCCACCCGTCCCGGTGAGTGCGGCTACGGCCAGCCGGACGGCCCACCCGTCTGCGTCCGTAATACCCCCGCTTCCTGTCACGTTGTTGTGTGAAGACAGCGCCCCGGCCTTCATCGGCAACAGGTAGGAGCCGGGGTGTGTGTATCCATCGGGCACGCCAGCGAGTGCGGTGGTAATCCCTTCGCCGAACGTAAGGTTGCGCTTCGACCCGGACAGGCAGCGGTTTCCAACCAGGGCGCTGGGGTATGCGTTATTGCTCACCGTCGCACCGAACGTCAGGTAGAGACCACCGTTGTCCCGGAAACCATTGGCAACCAGTCCCACTATTAGCCTCCGTAGGCGTAGTTAATATCGGCCATGAACGTGCCGCCGGATGTTGTCGCGCCCGTCTGGAAACACGAGGAACTGAATGTTCGCGCCATCCCGAATCCTCGGGTACGACGGCGCGGCCGATGCGAAGTCGTACTTGTTATAGAGGCCCGTCGCGGGGACCGGAATCGCGGGCCCGAGCGGCGCGCATAGCCCGATGATGACCGTCCCCGAAGCGTGGGCCGTGCCAGCCCACACCAGGTTCACGATGTCCGATACGCCGGTGTCTCCCGCCGCCAACGGCAGGAAGGGGTTGTACTTGTTCGCCGCCGCGCCAGTGTTCAGCAGTGCTCCGACCGGGAGCGAAGCCGTGGATGTGAAGGTGGTAGTCGCACCAGCCCCGCCGCCCGTGTCGAGGTAGTTGATGATGCAGGTCGGTGCGTTGGCCCCCATCACGGTATCGCACGCCACAAAGAGCCGCAGGCCAGTGCCATTCGGGTAGCGGTCGCCCGTGCCCGCTCCAGCGCCGATGGCTGTCATGGTAACAGTCTTTGTCCCCGTGCTGGTGACGTTCGCACCAGACAACGGGACGTACCCCACGAGGTCGATCGGCATGATCAGCCACGGCGCGCCCGCCGCCGCTACCATCATCCCGCCCATATTGAGCATGTGCTTCGTCGCCGTGGATACGTCCCCGCCGTGGTAGAGCGCCCCCTCCGACCACGTATCATCGGTCGCGACATAGGTCAGGTCTGCGGTCGCGAAGGTGGCAGCGGGCGGTGAACCGGCATGGCCCGCCATGAGCGTCCACGTCCCGGCTACCTGGGCTGCTGAAAGCGCCTTGTTCGCGAAGATGTAACCCGCCTGGCCATCGACCGTGATCTTGGTAAGCAAATCGTCGTGTGACGTAAATCCCATGTTGCGCCTCTCAGTTCCAGATTGTTTCTAGTATCCCTACCAGGGTTGAACTCGCCAGAGATCCTGAGAACCCGCATCCGAGTATCCCGAGGACAGCACCATCAATGATCTGGGGAGGTTGATGGTGGATCAGCGAACTGAACTCCGAAGCCGCCCCGTAGCTTTCGAGGTTCCCCGTCGTGGTCCTCCGGCATTCCTGTTGTACGTGTGCGGTCAACAGGGGATGCACGATAACCAGCGCCATCAGTCCGCCGCCTGCAACACTCATCGTTATGCTTTCAATGGATTGAACTCCGGAATCCCCGGCCGCAAGATCGAGGAACGGATAATACGATGCGCCCGCGCCGCCAGCTCCCACAAGGTGCCCGCCGCCAGCGACGACGAATGTCCTGTTGGCCGGAGAGGTCTTGGGGTCGCCGTCCTGGTTCGTGTAGTTGAACGTGAAGGTGCCGATGGCTGAAGCCGCCGACTGAGCGACCGCCATCACGCGCCCACTCGAATACCGGGGAATGGTTACAGCGGTCGTGAGCGTCTGTTCCTCGCCCACCGCGTCAGTGTCGATGAACGGGTAGTAGAGAAGGTAATCGCAAAGGATGAGCCGCTGCCTGCCGTTCGCCGTCGAAGTCGCGGAGGAGGAGGCGGTCATTACCATGAGGTTCTTCAGAAACTGCGTTGCTGGCGCAACCGTTGGCACATAGATACCCACGCGCCGTTTCCACCTCTGCCGATTCAAGGGGAGTCGAAGCGTAGAAGTTCGCCGAGGGTGAGCCGCCCGAGTAGGTGTAATCCACCCATGCGTTCGTCACACTGGCAGCGCTCGCGACGAGTTTCCGGAACTGGGTAACCCATGTCTGCCCATCCTCTCGTGCCTGCGCGTACTCTGCTGTGTTGACGAATCCAGCCATGCTAGACGCTTCTCCCGGTGATGCTCGATGCGGACTGGTGCGCCTTCACCTTCACGCGCTTCGCCACGGACATCCCGCCCTTGCCAGCGAGGGTGGCCTTGCGTGGGGCGATGATCTGACCGGTGTGCTCACAGCGGGCATCGCGCTTGATGATGGGCTCTGATCCTGGGACAGGCGTCACCTTCACGCGCAGCATGCACTCGGCACAGTAGTACAGCGGTGGCCCGATCATCTCCCATGCTTTGCGTTCCAGCGGGGTCCGAAGGTCGGTCATGCTAGGACTCCGTAATCGTGAGGGCTCCCGCCGCAAACTGCGGGGTGATGCCCGAGGATACGGCCAGCGAACTGTTGAGCGCGCCCTGGTGCCAGACGTGGCCCGCAGCGCCGAGTGTCGTCCCGGTGGCAACGTGCGTCAGCGTCGCGCCAGTCACGCCGCACTGCGGAAACGATATGGTGCCAGCATTGGCGGTCGCGCCACCGGAAGCAGCATCCCAACCAGTCCCCCGGTCTACCGCTTGACGGGCGTAGTCCGTGTACGCCGTCTCATTGGTCGTCTGGTCGTCCCCAGTTCCTGGACTTGCCGTATGCAGTGACACGTACGTATTGGCAAGGGGGGCGGTGGCGGTGTCGTCGGCCACATTCGCCCAGTTCGTTGCCGAATACATCAGATCGACGATGGAGTTCGCGGTGGCTGTAGATTTCGGCATTCTTTCCCTCTATTCAGCGAGGATCGTGAGCGTTAGGCTCTCTAATTCAACCGCTGCATTCTGAGTAAATTCGGAGTTCTGAAAGACAAGATCCTCATTGGCTTCGCCAGCAGTACCCCGTAGAATCATTGTACCTGACGGCTGAGTCAGTATTTTGAATACGGCTGCTCTCCCGGTTTCGTCAGCCGCTGAATCTGCGGTAATTGCGGCAGCAGTCATCTGCGCTCCTGTCGCTACCTGTGTCACAGAACCGAAGGAGACAGCGGCCATCTGGAGTGTCGCAAGCAATGTTGCAAAGCCCTCCGTGTAGACCTCGATAATGGCACCTGTGCCGGTATCGAAGTACGTCTTGAGGGCGGTGAGCATTTCGGCAGCAGCGTCGTAACCGAGGGTAATTGCCAAACGCTACATCCTAAATAGCTGTCAGTTCCGCACCGAGGGTAACGGTTGCGCCGGGGCTAATGGGCTTCCATTCCAGATAGTACCGGACGGTGCCACCGGAGATTGCCGCCACGAGGATGTCAGAGGTAATGTCGAGGCCGTTAGTAGCAGCAGACGTTGCCCAATCGCTACTCATGATCGCCGTCGCTGCTGTCCAGATCTGTGATGCCATATTCCCGAACGCGCCAGTGTCGATTGTGGTAGCAGTAGTAACGCCGCAATGCTCTCCAACAGACCCGGCGTTTCCGATTGATATGGTGGCAGCACCGCCGCTTGTCAGGTCTGCGGTACATTCAAAGCGTATATAGAACTCGACCAGCCCGGTTATCGTGAAGATGGTGTGCTGGCCGATAGCGCCGGTAGTGCCCGCGACGAACGTTACTTCGCCCGCGAGACGGTGTGGTGCAGCGCCAACATTCTGCAGCGTCCCGAGATCTACCCCACCTGCGCCAATAGCCACTAGAAGCCCCTCCCGCTGCCGGTGCCAAAGACGGCGAGAAGGTTACCCGTGCCCGCATCCGTCAGGGCTTCGACATAGGAGAAGCCCCACGGTCCAAACTGGATACCCGTTTCGAGGGGCTGCCCCGCTGAGAGTTCTGCATAGGCAGTGCTTCGGGGAAGGGCGGTCATGCTGTTGAGGGTGGTGCTGGCATCCAGTGCGGCGCTCCACTGCCAGCGAGTCCAGTAGAACTTGTGACCCGAACCGGCGAGGGATGACGTGAGGTCTCCAATCTTGACCAATTGCTCAGGAATCCAGTCGGTCGGGACAGTCCATGTGACGGCCCCGTCTACGGCTACAGAAGCGCCACCGCTGTCGCTACCATCCGTTGCCGTGATGTCCGCCCATGTGTTGTCCGACTTTCGATACTTCACCGTCAGGACAGAGGCGTTGCCGTTGGCTGCGTCTACGTCGAGGCGCACTCCCCGGAACGGCATATGCGATCCAACATAGAGGAAGTCACCGTTGGCGGCAGTATCCATTGAGGAAAGAGTCACGTCGGTCGAGACGCTGTCATCCTGCGCGTTGTCGGAGTAGTCCGTGATGGACACCCCTGAGTCCTGCGTCTTGAGGACGGAGATCCACGGACAGAGGCCCACCCTCGCCACAACAGCAGTGGTGAAGTTGCGCGGAGTGAGTGCGAGATACTTGGTTGCCTTCGGGATTGGGACATAGGCGGCAGTGGTCGAGAGGGCCACCCCCGTAGATGTCCCGCCGCGAATCTCTCCAAGGGAACCGGCGATTGTCTCAGTCATAAACTACCCCGTCCTTGGTCCCCTGAACTACCTGTCAGCCCAGTAAGCGATGAAGTCGAGATCGACAACCGCCGAGTTAGAGGTCTTGTTGCCGAAGAAGAACCACGGCTGGACGAGCGTGCCGCCCTCAAAACCTGCCACCTTGCTCTGGAAGCCACCGGACACCAGTGTCGGGGAGGCAGCGGTGTCGGTGTCGTAGATGTACGAAAGCACCGTGTCGCCGTCCGTCTGGATGATGGAGGTGTACCAGGTGTCCACGGTGGGAGTGAACGTCCCGTGGTTCACCTTCGACGTGGCATAGGTGGCGTCGCCATCGAGGATGAGCGCCATCGAGGTGAGAGTCTGGGAGGCGTCGCGGGCTTGGACAGCGACCGTGACCGCGCCGTTGGTGATGGTCGGGGTGTCGATGTCGTTGATGGCCGGGAGCGTGTAATCGGACAGCGGGTCGGTGAACCCGAGTTCTTGGTACGTCAGGGCAACGACGCTGGAGCGCCAGCGCACGGCCATACCGGCATTCTTATCGCCACAGAGGTCGCATGGCCGTAGATGCTGATGCCTTCATTGTCGTCGGTAGACGTGTCACCACGGATGATCGAAGCAGCGACAGTAGAACCAGCAGCAGGGATGGCGAATGACGTGGTGCCGTTGTCACCATCTACGGCCCAGAGGAAGGTGTTGAGAGTGTCGCCTTCCAAAGTCATCGAGGACAAAGCGGTTCCCCTGCCACGCATTAGGGAACAGCATCTGCTTGAGCGTCTGCGGGTCGAGAATGTGGCCGAACGCAAGAGGATGAGCAGCAAGCCCACCGCGTCCACGACCGTAATCAGTGCCGTCTGGAATGAATGCCATTGTTTCCTGGCTACCTCACTGGTAGACACTCATTGAGTGTCCAGGTGTTTCCTTGATTATACCAGACATGGAAAAGGCCACTCCGAATGGAATGGCCTTTTGAAAGAAGTACCGGGATGAGTGCTAGGCTTCTACCAGTTCCGCTTCTTCCTCTAGTTCTTCCTGTACTCCGCCGCCTTCGATGACGTACTCGAACCACGCATCGCGTGACATCGAGAGACGGTTCTCGGGCATCGGGATGCCGTTGTCAGCGGCCCACGCCATCAGCCACTGGCGCTTCCAGTCTGCGGCTGGTTCGCCTTCGGGGTAGCGCGGGCCTGCGGGTTTCTGTGGGGTCTCCTGCGCCACGGAAGCGACTGCCCCGGTCTCTACACCCCTCAGTGCGGCGACGGTTGCTGCCACAATCTGGGCGATGAGTTCGGGATTGATGGTCTGCCCGCCCTTGTCAGCGGTAGCAGCAGCGATGGCGTTGCCGACAGCCTTCGAGGCGATGACGCTGCTGTGCGTGGCGACAACGTGCTGGTCAACCTTCTTCTGGGCATCACTCAGGGTCATCGCAGAGAACAGGCGGCGTTCGCCGGTTTCCGTCTGGTGCGGCTCATATGGGCATTCGAGGTCAACCGCTACTTCGAGGTCGGGGCGGAGCCTGCGAATCTCGGAGTCGTGGTGGAGACCCATCGACACGATCTGTTCGGCAGGCATCACGTACTCGCCAGGCTTACCGAAGTTATCGGCCTCCGTGCAGGTGTAGGTGAGACCGCCGTTCTCAAAGAACGTCAGGAGCCAGTGGTGCTCCATCCCGCCGCGTGCCGGGTGGTTCGGCTGGATGCTCCCGCCTGCAATCCCCTGGACTTCAATGCCGAAAGAGTCAGGGAGTTCCCGCCACCGTTTCGTCATCGTGAACTGCTGCCACTTCGGCGCGTCAGTGCGGATGTCTGGGCCACGGGCGATCCACCCGTCCGGGTAACGCTTCCAATACTTGACCCGCCCGCTACGCTCTCGGGCTACTGAGCCAGAGAGGGTATCGCGGGAGTCTCCGAAGACTGATTCGAGTAGTACGCCCGAACCCTTTGCGCGGACCGTGTCACTCATGTGTTCTTCTCCTGTAGTTTCTTGCGAATGTGCGGCCAGTATTCCGCCGGGATCTGATCCCACGTTGCGAGTCCGGGCACTTCTACCGCAGCATCTTCCTTCTCTTGTTCGAGGTTGCGGTAATGCACGGGCGTCCACATGTGGGTGATGACCACCCAGTCCACCTTGCCGTCCACATGGATGCGCTTCTGCTTGTCGGACATCTCTCCGAAGTTCTGCGCGTCGTCCGTGTCACCCTGGAATTCCGATGGCTGGATGACAAGTTTGAGTTCTGTACCAGCAGGCTGCGCCATCTGAAGACAACAGGGCTTCTTGCCCTTCATCCTCTTCTTCGATGGGACGCGGGTAATGACGTGGAAATCTTTGAACTGCTCTTGAAACTTGAAGGCTTTGTCTATCTGCCCGGCGACAGCGAGGAGGACGGCATTCGGGTCGAATGACGCATCCAGTTCAAACCGGAGCCTCACTTCCGAAATGTCGTACTCTTTGTCGCCCTCGATCCAGCCGAAGTTCGGCTTGTAGAGCTTCCTGGTGATTCCATTCGTACCTTTCTGGTTGCCAGAACTTGCAACCCTGTAAAACAATTGTACCAAATGAAAGAGGGAGCCTTTCGGCCTCTTCTGGTGGGAATGTCCCCGCCGAATGGCGGTTAGGTCCCCTTGATCAAACGCCCTGGATCCAGACACCGCCCTCGTCAGTCGCCGTGATATTCCCCGGCGTTTCCGAGTAGCGGTCGATTTCAGCGACTCCACTTATCTGGTGCTGCACGACCACGTCGGCAATATCAAGGGCGATCGAGTCGAGAACAGTCTCAGGCTCCTGCGCCATGACGAGTGCAAACGTCTCCTTGTGGAACAGCACGTTATCGTGCTGGCCAGCGGCGGGAGCGGTGAGCAGGTTGCTGATCTTGATGGGAGCGCCCTGGAAGGTGCCGATGGTCGCCTTTTCGTGCGCCATACGAGCACCCTCTTCACCGACGTACGAAGCGTTGATGAAGGTGTCCATCTTCATGATGCCCGCCTTCTGGGCGGGGCTGAAGAACCACGTCACGTCGCTGCCCATGTCGTAGCCAGCGTCTTCGAGGTACTGGACGGCGCGGAGCAGGTTGTCGTAGGTGACTTCGACACCAAGGACGCCAACCGTCTGCGAGTGACGCAAAGAGCGCACCAATGCGAACGTCGATGGCACGCCCGAGGGAGTATCCCATCTTCGACTGCATGATGGACTTGAGGTCGTTGCGAGCGAGGACCTGCACGATGCGCTCAGACTTGATAGCGCAAGCGTCGTGCGTGGTGACCGTGATGGTCTGCTCGGTATCCGTATACACCGTCGCGTCGAGCGCGGTGGAAGCGGACTTGGTCTGGGATTCGATGTTCGGGACACGTACCTTGTGGTAGGTGTCGCCGTGCCCAACGAAGTCCCAGGTGCGGTCTACCGAAGGTGCAATGACGAGTGCGAATTCGAGGGCGCGAATAGTGCCCTCAACCCACACCTCATCGATGTGCTTCTCGGCAGTGGTAGTTGTGAAATTCCCGTTTGCCAAACTATTAACCTGGGGCTAACTATCGGCCCCTGAGTGACTATTCGCGCTATTCGTCCCTGACGAGTTCGCCTTTCTCGAACGCCTGCTCAATGTCCACACTGGTACGATAGAGCGCCATCCGCTGAGCGGGATTGAGCTTCCTGAACTCGGAGTACAGCATGGTCTTACCGCTTCTGGGAGACTTAGGAGTTGAGAGATCCGGCGAAGCCTGGGCGAGCGCGGAGTTTGATTTGACTGGCGCAACTGCCGGGGCCGGGGGCGGGGTTGCCGCCTGCGGGGGAGGAGGGGCCACTGTCACCGGTGCCGAAGGCGGGGCGAGAGTGTTCTGCTGCTTGACGTATGCGATAGAGGCGGCGTTCAGGTCGCGCTCAAACCACTGGAGGGATTCCTCCCGGGCTGAGCCGCCTGATTACATTGCCGCCCTGATCGCGGACTGCATCGTAACGCCCGCCGTGGAGGGCATTTACGCGAATTGCGATCTCGATTCTGCGGGAGGTACTGTGCCGCAAAGTCTTCCGCCTGTGTTACACGGGCCTCAAGGGCTGCGCGATGGCGTACCAGGTTCGGGTCAATCCCGTTTGCCTGGTCGTAATCCTTGCGAAACTGAGGTCCTGGAAGAGCCGGGTTCCTGACTTCCTCTGGCTCCAATTGCTTCATCCGTTCCTGCTGGAGTTGCTTCCGCAGTTCCAGCACTTCGGCTTCGGCGTTCGCCAGTTTCGGCTTCCACTCGGATGCGGCCATACGGCCAGCGCGGGTGCGAAGCGCGTTCTTGAAATCAAGGTCTTCGCGCTCAAGGCGCGTAGCTCCTGGTAATATCCCTGCCTCGGGTCGATCCACCTGCGGGGATCTACTGCGGGTTCCGGGTTGCCTCCGGGGCTTCTGGGGTGTTGCTTTCCTCGACTGCCGAGACTTCGGACGTTGGTTCAGGGGCAAGTTCGACAGGTGCCTCGGGTGCTTCTGCTACCGGGGCAATCTCCTGTTCCTCTTGCACCGTCTCCTCGGCCTTCCGGCTCAGGGACGGGTGAAGGGTTACCGCCAAAAGTTCCTACCTCCTTCGAGAGAAGTTGTCTCTCGATTAAGATAAGTGTAGCATGCAGTAAGGTCGGACTCTGCTCCGGCAATTTGTGTTAGGGGTTTTGCAATGTCAGAGAAGTGGTGGTTCGGGTGGGCAGCATACATCGGGATGTATGTGTTCGCCACCGTGTTCATTGGTGCACTTGGACTAATCGTGGATCTACTGCGACTGATTGCTAACGACTAGCGACAGCCTTGAGCGTTGAGTAGAAGTTCCCGGTGTCCAGCCACTCTACGGTTTCGCGGATTGTCGAACTTGTAGATCGTGAACACTGGGTTTTCAAACGCCTTCTTGTTCGAGTTCACAACATCGACAATCTGTTCGATGGTATAGCCTTCGGCATCGAGGATCATGAAGGCTTTGGTCATGTAATCCTTAATCCCCTGCGAGTTCGGAGTGCTTCTCTTCGCTGCCAGAGATGAACGCTTTTGCCTTGTCAATTTCCCTGTCAGAGAGCCCTGAGATCATTCCCGTGTACCTGGGCATCCCACCGTCAAAATACCCGTCCTCGTTGAGTTTCTGCATGGCGTACAGATAGTCGCGTTCTGCAACCGGGTCTGCCCCGGCGAGGAAGAACTGGTCGATGTAGTCCTGTGCGACAGCGCCATTCGCCTTCAGCCATTCAGCCTGGTACTTGTCGAGAAGATCGAAATCGATGGCCTTCTCCACTTCGGCGTTCTCGAACGTCGCCATGTAGGAATCAACCATGCGGCGGGTGTACCTGGTTCAGGTTCCTTGTCACCGAACGCCTGCTGCATCTTCTCGAATATGGGCTCAAGGGCGGTTCGCTGCTGGAGTTTCAGGTCGTGGCGAACAGCCTTCCACTCTCCGAGGGTTCGCTCGTCATTAGAGAAACGGGCGTTGTTCGCCTTGATGGCTTCCCCGTACTCGTCCCGCACTGCCTTTAGTTCTTTGCCGAGGGCGGAAGCGGGGCCGGGGACAGAGTCCGGGTGGTTCGCTGCATACTCACGGAGGAAGAGAGAGGGTCGGCCAGTGGATCGACTGGACGGGCGTAAGCGATGGCTTGCCATCGGTGGTCCTTCGCGGACCAACCGGGATATGCCTCGGTGAGTTCCTTGTTGTACTTCTCACGGGGGGAGAGGGGGGAATTCTTGAGACCGAGGGCATTGAATACCGCACCAGCGGCGGTATCAGTCCAGGACTGCTCCCCCCGTGTGGCGTTAATGACACCCTGGATAGTATCGGTCAGCCCAAACGGAGACGGCTTGTGACGCCCGAGGGTTTTCCTTGTTGAAGCCAATTGGGTTTCATCGAGGGGGTCTTCCGGTTCCCGGCAGAAAGGTCATAGATCATCCTTCGCGCTCAGGCCATCTTGCTGCGGAAGAAGGATGACGGGTCTCCCTGGTACGTCGAGATCAACCCTTTCGCAAGGGAGTCCCACGGCCCAAAGAGCGAGATGTCGTGACCGGCGACGCGGACACGGGCGAAGTTGGGGTTCGGGATACCGTCAACAATAGGACGCCAGTCGGTCTTCTCGCCGTTCGCCTCGTTGATCATGTACGTCAGGGCGGAACCGCCAAGGACAAGACGGAGGAGGGAGCGACGGGCTACCTCACCTTCGATCCCGCCGACGAGTAGCGCATTGTAGACCGTGTCGAACTGTGACTGGACGAAGCGGCCTGCGAAGAGGACGCGGGAACTTCCTCGTTCCCCAATGATTGGGGTGAGAACACCTTGCGAGGAGCGGCCAGTGACCATATTGGCCGCATTGGCGGAGTCACGGATGACACGGACATCGTCCACGTCTTTGCCAGCAAGTTTTGCCGCCCGCATGTAATCCTGGTAGCGAAGATAACGCTCAGCGTTGCCGGGGGTGGAGAACAATATCTCAAACCACGAGAGGGGCTTTTTCTTGGCGAGCGCGGCGAGCATCGAGTTCTCGTCAGAGACGCCACGGAAAAGGTACTCGGCGTGGGCAATTTCAAGTTTGCCCACACCAACGGCTCGGGCCAACGTACCAAGACCCTCGTCAACCATCTCCTGTTCGATCTGCTTGAGGAACGTGAACTCCTCCTCGGGATCTTTGAGTGCCTTTATTGCCACGCCGATGGCCTTACGGGTGATGTCGGGGTTCTCCCCGATACCGAGTAGACCCTGGATGGCCGTCCGTGAAACGTCAGCCGTTGCCCCAATGAACCGGAACACGTCGTTGACTAGATCGTATCCTGGCGCTAGCGCCGCCAAGAGTCTCCGCTGAGCACCGGGTACGGACTTGTACTTGTTTACAGCGTTTGCAATCTCATTCGGGACGGGGACACCAGCCCAGGTGTTTCCAACGATACTTGCATCGAAGTAGCCCGTGGGGATGCCAGACTCCTTCATCTCGCGGCGGAAGACCTCTGACTGTGTGATGATGTCGTTCAGTTCCCGTTTGTGATCCTTGAGGGGAAGGAGATTGGTTTCGAGTTCGTCGATTCTCCCCTGTAGTTCCTGTGAATACGAAAGCGTCTCCCGCAGATCCTTTGCGCGGCGCTTCGTGAGGCGTTCGAGTTCGTCAACCTTGCCCCTGCGTGATGCGGGGCGAATGTTCTCTCGACAGCCGTCGTCTCCCTGCGGGCGGCGGCGACTGCGGCGTTCTTCACGCCCTGAGTTCCGAGACGCTATCTCAAACTGGTTCTTCGCGCTGTCCATGAAGAAACGGGTGGCCTCTTCGGCACGTTCGCGTTCGGCAAGGGGCAGTGCCGCCAGCCGGTCGGAGAGGCGGTCAATGTCGGTAGCAACGGCCTTCCGAATTGCGTCAGCCTGTGCCAGTGCCCCGTCGATGTGGTGGAGGTTGTCGAGGACTTCGGCGGTGACCTCATCCTTCAGTACCGCCTCAACTTCACGGGCGGTCTTCCTGGCGGCGTCCAGCGTCTCGGTAAGGGCAATACGCGCCTCCGAGTTTTTGCCTGCGAATTTGGCTGTGGCGTCGAGGTATTCCTTCGCTGCACTGGCGGCATCGTCGAAGGTTGATTGAGCCAGTGTGAAGGCATCTTTTCGCTGCAATACGGCGCGCATTCGACTGGAGGCTCTGGTCAGCGGCAGCATCAAGAAGTTTGCGGACACGGTCGTCGTTGCGCTGCCGCATCGACATCACGGTCGATGCCTTTCTTGCGGAGGAGACCTTCTTGACCTCCTTCTTCACCGCCTTGATATTCTGATCGTGTCTTCCAGCCGGGCTGTGCGCCTCTTTGTCCAGCCGGAAATTCGCCAAGCCTGATCTCCTGCCCAGAGAAGGCGGATTCGACCCTCGCGGCATGAAAGGTTCGTGGAGAAGGTTCGCGCCGGGTGATCTTGTCGAGTTGGTCTTTCGCGTACTTCCACGCGTCGCCTCCAACCGGGTGGTCGTAGCGATTCCCGGCGAGAGAGATTCCCTTCAGTCATGGTGCGCCTTGTCGGAAGACGGGATGCGGCTGGTGGTCGGCTCTCTCGGCGGAAGCGTGGAGACCCTCTCCTGCTTACCCCTGGCCACGAGAGATCTTAGACACCATCGAGACCGACATTTGCCTCGGGGTCTGGCTCAGTCTTGAATCTGCCTTGAGCATCGAGAAATCGTCCCGATATGGAAGCGAGTTTGCGAATAGCCCCAACAACCTCGGCGTGATGTACCCGTTCGCTTCGTACCTGTAATCGACGTGGTAGGCCCGCATCGCGAGGAATGCGCGAACCGGGATGGCATCTCCCGAGTTTCTGGTCTACGCGTACGAATGTGCCCATTTCGGTCGAGGGCGGGCGTTCGCTGACCCGTTTGCCTTTGATTGATAACCGTCCTTGTCGCTCTCGACCATACGGACATAGTCGTCGCCGGTTGTCTTTGCGCTGAAAGTGCAAATCAGCCACCAGTGGAATGCAGGCGTTGGCTTCCTCCGACGCACTTCATCGGAATAGAACACCTGCGGTTTTGTCGATGTTGGCCCGGAGGTTCATGTTGTTGCGGCCAGCAGATCTTAAACCGCATTGCTGATCTTCGTGCGGAGGAAACTAAACCGACTCCTTGAATTCTGGGAGGTGGGCAATTGCCTTGATCCCGGCGTCTGCGAGTACCTGTGCCGTGGGTGCGTTTTCGAGGACGGCATTACGTCCTACACCGTGCTTCGCGAGACCAAGTGACTTGCCGCCAGAGAAGGGAATCGGCACATCTGGTGCTTTCCCGTACAACTTAGCCGCGAGGCTGGTCGCCTCTGGCCCGACTGCGGGGATAGCCCCGAACATCATGGCGCGTCCCAGTTTCTCGCGAAGGCTGGCGTCATCGTCTGCGGTGGCGGCAACCAAAGGCTCCGAAGCCCGTGGTGAGCGCGGGCCTTGCCGCAACCTTCGCTGAGAGAACCACCCTCCGAGGCCAGTGGACGAAGGGCCGTGCCAAGAGGTTTGAGTGCAGTGCCAAGCGCCGCCGTTTGGGCGACATCGATTCCTTTTGTCCTTTCGCCCGCGCCACAGGTATCTGCGAGAGAAGCCCTGTACCTCCAGTGCCCCAGAGGAGAGCGCCTTGGCACCAAGACCAGAACCGACAAGGTTGAGCGGGTCATAGACCGTCGAAGCGGCAAGTTGCTGCCACGCGGGGCGCTCCGCGAAGTTCTCGTTCTGAATGTCCCTGAATGCTGTCGGGTTGCCACCGGATTCGCGGAGCGCGGCTGAAAGTTCCATTACGCCCGACATGCCAGGATCTTCCACTCGGCCCCAATCGGGCAGGCCCATTTTCTCTCTTATGCCCGCACCGAGATTGAGGGTCGCTGCCACCCCTGGGGTAGAGCCGAGTGCGCTGCCGGTGACCTGCGAAAGCGTTTCCGAGATGGGGGTCTGGATGTTCTTGGTATACCAGTTGTAGGCGTCACCGAGTTTCGCTGCGGCAGGAGCCACAAGCCCGCCTTCGGGGCCATATTTGTCCCACGGAGCAGTAAGCCCACCACCCTCGACTGGCGCTCCGTACCACTTCGCCCCATCCCTGATCTCGTAGGGGAGGTCGGCGTTTTCGAGGAAGTACCGCATCCTCGAGGAACGGGACGTTTTCCCGAAGGGTGGCGAGGTCGTAGTTGATGAAGTCCGCACGGGGGGATGGCTTAGGGCGATCCATATAAGACTGGATGTTCTGCCAATCGCCAGAGGAAATCTGCTTGCCCAGCGCTTGCGCTGTGAACCACGACGGGGTCGATTCGATGGGGTTGGCACTATACGCGCCAAGTGCATTGAGTTCGTTGTTGTAGTCGTTGTACTGGGTGACGTTCTGCCAGCCGACTTCTGGGCGGTAGATGAGCGGGTTGCTCGGGGTCCGGTGATGGAGTACCAGAGGCTGCTGCTATCCCAGAGGTTGCCGCTCTGGTGGCTCCACGCCTGGTGCTGTTCGTTCCACTTGTTCTGGGCGACCGGTGTGTAAGTTGCGGCAGGGGCAGAAGTGTTCGCGGGCTTAGAGTGTTCCACCCAGCGAAGTTCTGCGTGGTCGGGTCCTCCCGCTGGCTCAACGTAGTTGGCAAGCGGATATTGGCTCCTGCGCGGGCAGGGGGGAAGACTTATAGTCTGCCGTGAAGTCAAAGAAGGACAACCGCGACCCCCCTAAACCGTCTCGATCATTCCGGCGTCATAGGCGTTTCCGAGTGAGGCACGGGACCGCGCTTTTTGAGGATGAGTGAAGTAGGACGTTCCCCCGCCGTGTAAAGGCTGTTGAGAAGGTCGAAGCTCCACGTTCTGGATGAGGTTCTGGGCATATCATAGTTCATCATCAGGAGGCACCGGGGAGGGTGAGACCAAGACCGGAACTTCGATGGGTTCGTTCGAGATATTCCCGTAGTCACCACCCGTGAGGTTGCCAAGGGCGTGCTGGAGGCTGGAAGGTTCTGGTACGTCTGGTTCCCGTAGGACTGTCCGAGGAGGGCGGCGAGCTGCCTGAAGGGTTGGGTCGGCGGCAGTTCCGGTTCCGGTTCCGGTTCCGGTCGTACCCGTCGTACCGTCGTCGTACCCGTCGTCCCCGTCATTTGCCCGTCGTACCGGTG
Source organism: Sulfuritalea sp. (assembly GCA_016716965.1). Classification (GTDB taxonomy): domain Bacteria; phylum Pseudomonadota; class Gammaproteobacteria; order Burkholderiales; family Rhodocyclaceae; genus Sulfuritalea. Next base: position 27,614 of record JADJUP010000020.1, read on the forward strand.
GTCCAGATGGTGTGCCGGTTGTACCGGTAGTGCCAGTAGTGCCAGTAGTACCAGTAGTACCAGTAGTACCAGTAGTACCAGTAGTACCAGTAGTACCAGTCGTACCAGTAGTACCAGTGGTGTCAGTGGTGTCGGTCGTGGTAGTGGGAATTTGACTCGCGGGCGGCTCGTAGGTTGTTCGAGGCACGGGGTTCATCAGGCGATTGTATTCTTCCGGGTTGGAATTGGGGAGAACAGTACCGTAGTCAGTTTGTCCAGCGGACATTGCTCCTAAGGATTGTTGAGACGGAGAAGGCCGGTCCCAGCTACCAACGAGAGCCCCGGTGTCGAGGACATACGCCTGCTGGCCGGGGAGATTGAGCCCATCTGCCACGGGGGTTGGTCATGAGGTTGATCTTTTCTTCGTCGGAAAGCGCCGAGAACGCATCCGGGCCCAACTCTCCGCCCAAGCTTCCAGGCTGACCAAGACCGGCAGGCAGGCCGTCGCGCCACTGGCTTCCGGGCTGCTGCGCCAGTACGTATCCTGTCGGCTGGCCGGTCAGGATCTTTTGCTGCACATCGGGGAAGGTTCCAGAGCTGGTGGTCTTCCCGATTCGATAACGGTGAGATTCGGCTGAATCGGACGATAATCCTTGATGGTCGAGTCATAGACGGTAACCATCGCCGGTGGGGTTCAGGATGTCACCGGGCAAGAGGTTCCACGTCGCCCCATCCTTCATCTGCGCGGTCGGTGCGGTGATGGGACTCGATTGCCACTTCCCGTGGCGCCCCCAGTAGGAGCAGCATCTGGTGGCCTTCGGATACCACTTACCTATCGGGGCCAGGAGTCCTTCCCGTTGGATGTTGTCGTTTTCGCGAGGTTGCCAGTGGGCTGAGCCGATGGGGTGGGAGGAAGAAACATAGCCCGGAGCACCGGGTTCCCCGACTGGGTGGCACCATTGGACAATTGAGCGCCCGGCTGAGGATACCGGCCTCGCCCTGTGTATTCACATTAATGGTTGGGCGTTCGGTGCCGGTGTTACCAGACCACGAGTAGTACGCAGGGTCGTTGTACGACTCTCCACCCAACCGTCCCCGGTGGTCATGCCCGCGGTTGGGCCAACCACGGTCATCGGCGCTTTCGCCCGTGCCTCGCCCGGGGGCGTCCAGCGTCCCTGGGCCATAGGCGTTCATTACCTCGGCATGGCGCTGGTCCGCGATGAAGGCGTCCTCTGCCGTCATGCCGTAATACTGGCTGTTCGCGTTCGTCACCACCTGATCAGGCGACATTCCCTGGTACGCCGTGCCGAAGTACGGGTCGCTGCCGATGGAGGAAACATTGGTGGGAGTGCCAGAATTGTTCTGGACAAACTGGCATCTGCCTGATTCCAGTCAATCCCCTGCCACGCCCACGGGTCAGTGCCATCAGCAAACTGGGGCATCCGTCGGTTACCGCGCCCACTGGGCATCTGGGAGTGGGGTCACCTTTGCTTCAGGGCATCCATTTCGGACACGGGTTTGACGTGTTCAGGGTTGGGTATTCCCATCATTTGAGGATCTCCTGAGATGAATTCTGGTTCCCGGATTCAGCCATCTCTCGTAAGCTGGGGGTTTACACAGGGCGCATACCCACCGCGAACTGCGGCACCTCTCTTCTTCAGGTGGCGGCGGGGCTCCGGAGAGCAGGGTGGTTGGCTCCGGAGTTGGTGTAGTAAGCGCGGGGCACCTGACATCTGGCCCTACGAGGAACCGCTCACAATTGGAGCGTTCGCCTCCTGACCTCAGAAAGCGTCATCTCTGTCCGGTCGGCTGCCCAGTGAAGATGTTGATAGCATTACCAACAGGGTTCACTCCCTGTCGCGGGAAATACTCACGGGCGACCGCGTCGCCGGGTTAGCCGTAGTCCGAGATAATCTTGGCTCGTTGGGGTTGGAGGGCGTCTGATCGGACTTGCTGAGCCGGGAAAGGGTGGCGTCGAACTGGCGCTACTCTTCCGCAAGTTGCTGTTGCTGAAGAAGCAACTTCAGGTTGTTCGGGTCGTTGTCGAGGTCGAACTGAAGGAGTACGAGTTGCTTCTTGAGTTCGAACTCCTGCTGGGCAAGTGAGGCAGTGGCATCCGTTTTCGCCTGGAGGTACGCAAGGTCGTCAGCGCTCATTTGAGGTTGAACCACCTCCTCCCGAGGAAGACGAGCGGGTGGAAGAGGATGAGATTTTGCTTCCCGCTGGAGCTACTGCCGCCGAGGGCCATCTTGAGAGCGTTTCTGCTGCTTGGTGTACTCAGAACTGCTCGCGGGCCCGGTTTCTCCGAGATCAGGTGAGCGGCTCGTCCACCCACCCGCCTGGCGCGGCGGAGGAGAAGTCCGCGCCCACCCAGTAGTTAAAGTCAGGGTCAGCCTGCGCCCCCTGCGAATTGACGTAATTCTGAACTTTCGCTTCAAGGATCGGCGATGCCTTGCCCCCAGCCAGAATGTCCTCGTTCTGAATTGGGCCATACGGCCACGAAGCTGGCATCCCGACACGAGAGGCATCACCAAGCGTGACCGCCTGATTAACGATGCCGTTCAGGAGTTTCAGGGAGGCACCAGTAACCCATGTCGCCTGATCGAGGGTTCGTCCACCAAAAGGGATAGTTGAGTTAACTGCAACCTGTCCAGGGAGGGGCATTCTATCGCCTCGCGGGCCAAGGCCAGAAGTTCGGTGGAAGCGAAGCGGATGTACCGCCCCCGAACATCGGCAGGCCATGAGGTGTAATCAGGGTCATCGAATCCCTGTGGTCCAGGAAGGCCGACGGCCCCATTCAGGCGGTAGTCAGGGCGAACATAGTCGGGAAGCGACGGACGGAGGATCTCGCTCATCGTCATGTTCTGATACGGCGTTGCATAGTAGCCACCTGGACTCGTTGCCATACCGAGATCCCGCTGGGCCTTCCAGTTGGCGATGTTCTGGTCATCCGCCGCCATCGCGTAATCCTGCTCATCCCCCATGAGATCGTAGAGGAGGGATGCGCGGTCCTCGAAGTCCTTGTACTGCCGCTGGATCTCTTT
>JADJUP010000021.1 GCA_016716965.1 Sulfuritalea sp.
GCGACCTGACGCGCGCGCTACCAGTAGCATGGTCGGTGCGCTCGTTGCTGCCTTCGTTCTCGCGATAGGGCCGATCGGCGGTGAACACCAGGCGGCCATCCTGCACCAGCGCCGCGCCGACCGGAACCGCGAAGGGTTCGCTGCGCGTCGCCCCGGGCGCCCCGGTGTTGCCCACATCGACAAACACGGCCTGATCGCCGCGCAGCTCGAAGCGCCATTCGATGCTGCCATCGGTGCGGGGGGCCGGATCGGCACAAGGGCGACCCGTCCGGCAGGCGGCCGATGGGCTCGCCGCGATCGATCTTCTCGAAGAAGCGCATCTGGCCGTTGCCATCGCGGCGGGCTTCGAGCACCCTCCCGTTGGGCAGCACCACTTCGCCGTTGGTACCCAGTGGCGCCTGCGCCACCGGGGGCGGCGGGGGTGGTGGGGGAGGCGGCGGATGCTGCGTGAGGAAGGTGTCGCGCGCGCCGAGATACTCGCCGACGAGGAGTTGAGCGCCTGCGGATTGCCGGAACCGGGCGGCTGCCGTCGGCGAGGGTGATGCTGCCGGTGACGGGCGGCGGCGGCGCGGCGGTGGTCACCGTGCCGTCGGGATCGGTCTGCAGGCTGTAGCGCGATGCGACATGACGCCCGGTACCAGTAGCGTGGTCATTGTGCTCGTTGCTGCCTTCGTTCTCGCGATAGGGCCGATCGGCGGTGAACACCAGGCGGCCATCCTGCACCAGCGCCGCGCCGACCGGAACCGCGACGGATTCGCTGCGCGTCGCCCCGGGCGCCCTCGGTGCTGCCCACATCGACAAACACGGCCTGATCGCCGCGCAGTTCGAAAACGCCATTCGATGCCGCCATCGGTGCCGGGGCCGGATCGGCATACAGGGCGACCCGTCCGGCAGGCGGCCGATGGGCTCGCCGCGATCGATCTCTCGAAGAAGCGCATCTGGCCGTTGGCATCGCGGCGGGCTTCGAGCACCCTCCCGTTGGGCAGCACCACTTCGCCGTTGGTACCCAGTGGCGCCTGCGCCACCGGGGGCGGCGGGGGTGGTGGGGGAGGCGGCGGATGCTGCGTGAGGAAGGTGTCGCGCGCGCCGAGATACTCGCCGACGAGGGAGTTGAGCGCCTGCGGATTGCCGGAAACCAGGCGGCTGCCGTCGGCGAGGGTAATGCTGCCGGTGACGGGCGGCGGCGGCGCGGCGGTGGTCACCGTGCCGTCGGGATCGGTCTGCAGGCTGTAGCGTGATGCGACCTGACGCGCGCTACCAGTAGCATGGTCGGTGCGCTCGTTGCTACCTTCGTTCTCGCGATAGGGCCGATCGGCGGTGAACACCAGGCGGCCGTCCTGCACCAGCGCCGCGCCGACCGGAACCGCGAAGGGTTCGCTGCGCGTCGCCCCGGGCGCCCCGGTGTTGCCCACGTCGACAAACACGGCCTGATCGCCGCGCAGTTCGAAACGCCATTCGATGCTGCCATCGGTGCCGGGTGCCGGATCGGCATACAAGGGCGACCCGTCCGGCAGGCGGCCGATGGGCTCGCCGCGATCGATCTTCTCGAAGAAGCGCATCTGGCCGCTGCCATCGCGGCGGGCTTCGAGCACCCTCCCGTTGGGCAGCACCACTTCGCCGTTCATGCCAAGCGTCGGGTTCTTCGGCAGTTCCGGCGGCGGAGCGGCAAGGGGATTGTCGGGCGCCGGATTGTCGTCCGGGAAGCGCAGGCGCTGGGCGCCCACCGTGGTGCCGTGTACCCGCACCGACTGCTCGCCGACGACGAAGCGGAAGCGCTCGGGGTTCTGTTTCGCGAGTTGGCCGCTGGCAAACTGGACGCGCTGCCCACCAGTCCAGCGCGATGCGCGCGTTGGCGCGGCGATGCCTCGTCGTAACGGAACTCGCGGATCGCCAGGCGCGAGTCCGGGTCGAGGGCGATGCGTGGTCTGGTCGCGCAGCACCAGCACGGCGACGCCGGTCGCGCCGCTGACGACTGGTCGCCTGCGCGCAGCGGTGCCGATCGGCCAGCGGGCGGACGCGTCCGCGCGCGTCCACGGCGAAAACATCACTGGCGCTGCCGCCGACCCGGCCGGCGAACTCTGCCTGGCCGGCGCGGGCAACGGTCGCCGAGTCGGCCAGCTCGCATTCCGTTTCGCACATGCGCACGGTGAAATCCGTGCCGCGAATGCCGATGGTCGCGGTATGGGCGACGAAGCGTGCATTGCGCGGCTGGCGCTTGGCGATCGTCCCGGTGACCACCCGCATGGCGCCGGCCAGCAGGCGCGAAACGAAGCGCTCCTCGCCGGCTTGCTGCGGGGCCAGGCGATATTCCGGCACGGTGAAGCGCGAGGCGGCCGCCAGGCGGACCACGGTGCCGTCGTCGTAGCGCAATTCGGCGCCGGAGTTGGCCTGGGTTTCGATGACGTCGCCGGTGGCCAGCGGCGAGCCGCCGCCGAGCAGTTCGGGCGCGCCCGCCGCCTTGATGCGCACCACCGTGCCGGAGGTTTCTGCCACGCGCCCGATGGTTTCGGCCGCCGCCAGCGGCGGCGCGAACAACGCGGCGACCAGTGCGGCGCAGAGCAGGCGCCGGCCGGGCCAGTCGCACGGCCGCGTCATGCGCCTACCTGCAGACGAGGATGCCGCCATCGTCATTCTCCTTGTCGCTTTCGTCAGCGGTTGCCGGTTCCGGCGTGAACGTCGGGCTTACCTTGTCGAGGCTGTCGAACATGTCCACGGCGGCGACCTTCAGCGCCAGCGGCGTTGCCGCCGTGGCGATGGCCGCGACAAGCGTCGCGTTGCGCGTCAGGCGGTAGTTGGTCGCACCCGCGTCGGCCGTGGTTGCGATGTCCGGGAGCGCCCGCGTGGCGAAGTCGCCGATCCTGGTGGCATAGGTAGCTACATCGAAGATATCGCCCGGGCTGGCGACATAGGGGCCGATGTAGCTGACGTTGAGCGCGCCGTCGAGCGTGGCGGTGCCGGTCACTGCCAGGCGGTCGTAGCCGGTGCCGGCGACGGTGCCGCCCAGTTCGATATTGAGTTGCCCGCCGGCGCCCTGTGTGTAGTCTCCGGCAACGGTCAGCAGTCCGGGCGAGTTGCCGGGCGCCACGATTCCACTGGTATTGACGAGGTTGCCGGTGAGCGTGCCGGCGCCGCCGAGAGTGCCGCCATTCAGCGTGAGGTTTCCGGCGAGTGCGCCGCCGCCGAGCATGACCTGCCCTGCCGACTGCACATAGCCGCCGGTGAAATCGAGCACCCCGGCATTGGCGTTGACGGTTCCCGCATTGCTGAAGGCTGCGGCAATGGTGGTGGTCCCGGCGGATGACTTGCTGAAGGTTCCCGCATTGGCCAACGTGCCGGTACTCGTGAAGGATCCGCCCGATACCAGCAGTGTCGAACCCGCCGAAGTGCTCGCTGCGCCGGTAAGGTTGAGCGTGCCGGCCTGCACGTCCAGGCTGCCGCCCGGCAGACTCAAGTTATTGATGGTGAACGTCGGGCCGTTCAGGACGCGCGCGCCGCTGCCGCTTATCGAAAGGCCCCCGGTCAGGTTGTAGGTTCCGGTGCCGGCCAGCGTGCCGCCCTGCCAATCGAGTCCGGTGCCAGCGACATCAAGTGTGCGTCCTGGCGCAACCGTTATCGCACCGGACAGAGAACTCACTCCCCCGGAGACCGTCACGTTGCCTGTCGTCACATTGAACGTGCCCTCGTTGACCAAGCTTCCGCCCAGCGTAGTACTTGCGGCGTTGAACGTGCCTTGATTGGTCAGCTTGCCCGTACTGCCGAAATTCTGGCCCGAAAGCGTCAGTGTCGATCCGGCATTGATCGTTGTGCCTGCGGCAAAACCCGTGAGGTTGATCGCGCCGGATGCGAAGTTGAGGTTGTCTGCCAGCGCAAGGGCCGATCCGTCGCCGAGATTCACCGTCGCACCGGTAACGTTGAACGCGCTTCCCGGGGCCGCCGTCAGCGTACCAGTGACGTTGTGCGTGCCGGCGGCAAAATTCACTGCCGTTCCGGTAAGGCTGATTGCGCCCGAGTGGCTACCGTCGCTGTTCAGGTTGAGCGTTCCGGTGCCGCTGGCAAGAGTGCCGCCGGTGTTGGTAAAGGCCACGTTGTTCACGGCGTTGGTAATTGCGCCGCTGACCTCCAGCGTACCGGTGTTGTTGAAGGTGCCGGTCCCGACGCTCACGCTGATGTTGTCGCCGTTGTTGAGGAAGCGGAAGGTGCCGCTATTGTTGAAGATGGCGCTGTTGTTCAACACTAGCTGAGACCCACCGATATTGGAGGTAGTGGTACCGGCGTTATTGAAGGTGGTGTTGATGAAGCCACGGCTTGCGGCGCCGCTCATCGCCAGGGTCTGGCCGGAGGGCAGCGAGATGGTGCCCGGGCCATTGATGTTGACCCCGCCGGTCCAGTTCATGCCGCCGTTGAGGGTCAGCGTGTCGCCGGTCGTGACGTTGATGGCACCGCCGGAGAAATTCACCAGGCCGGTGGTGGTGACGGTGCCGAAGTTCGCGGTGGCGCCGACCACGTTCAGTTGACCTGCGATGTTCGTGCTATCAGCGAAGCTGTGAGTGCCGTTGGCAAAGTCACGCCGTTCCGGTGATGGTGATGGCGCCCCAGTGGCTACCGTCGCTGTTCAGGTTGAGCGTTCCGGTGCCGCTGGCAAGCGTGCCGCCGGTGTTGTTAAAGGCCACGCTGTTCACGGCGTTGGTAATTGCGCCGCTGACCTCCAGCGTACCGGTGTTGTTGAAGGTGCCGGTCCCGACGCTCACGCTGATGTTGTCGCCGTTATGGAGGAAGCGGAAGGTGCCGCTATTGTTGAAGATGGAGCTGTTGTTCAACACTAGCTGAGACCCACCGATATTGGAGGTAGTGGTACCGGCGTTATTGAATGTGGCGGTATTGACGAAGCCACGGTTTGCGCCGCCGCTCATCGCCAGGGTCTGGCCGGAGGGCAGGTTGACGGTGCCCGGGCCGTTGATGTTGACCCCGCCGGTCCAGTTCATGCCGCCGTTGAGGGTCAGCGTGTCGCCGCTAGTGACGTTAATGGCACCGTTGGAAAAATTCACCAGGCCGTTGGTCGTGACGGTGCCGAAGTTTGCCGTAGCACCGACAAGGTTCAGTTGACCTGCGATGGTCGTGCTGTCGGCGAAGCTGTGGGTGCCGCCGTTGAAACGGACGCCGGTACCGGTGATGGTGATGTTCCCCGAGTGACTGCCGCCGGCGGGAGGTTGAGCGTTCCGGTGCCGCTGGCAAGAGTGCCGCCGGTGTTGGTAAAGGCCACGCTGTTCACGGCGTTGGTAATTGCGCCGCTGACCTCCAGCGTACCGGTGTTGTTGAAGGTGCCGGTCCCGACGATCACGCTGATGTTGTCGCCGTTGCCGAGGAAGCGGAAGGTGCCGCTATTGTTGAAGATGGAGCTGTTGTGCACCACTAGCTGAGACCCACCGATATTGGAGGTGGTGGTACCGGCGTTATTGAAGGTGGCGGTGTTGATGAAGCCACGGGTTGCGGTGCCGCTCATCGCCAGGGTCTGGCCGGAGGGCAGCGAGATGGTGCCCGGGCCATTGATGTTGACCCCGCCGGTCCAGTTCATGCCGCCATTGAGGGTCAGCGTGTCGCCGCTAGTGACGTTAATGGCACCGTTGGAGAAATTCACCAGGCCGTTGGTCGTGACGGTGCCGAAGTTTGCCGTAGCGCCCACAACGTTCAGTTGACCTGCGATGGTCGTGCTGTCAGCGAAGCTGTGGGTGCTGGCGGCAAAATTCACCGCCGTTCCGGTAAGGCTGATTGCGCCCGAGTGGCTACCGTCGCTGTTCAGGTTGAGCGTTCCGGTGCCGCTGGCAAGAGTGCCGCCGGTGTTGGTAAAGGCCACGTTGTTCACGGCGTTGGTAATTGCGCCGCTGACCTCCAGCGTACCGGTGTTGTTGAAGGTGCCGGTCCCGACGCTCACGCTGATGTTGTCGCCGTTATTGAGGAAGCGGAAGGTGCCGCTATTGTTGAAAATGGAGCTGTTGTTCAACACGAGCTGAGACCCACCGATATTGGAGGTGGTGGTACCGGCGTTATTGAAGGTGGCGGTGTTGATGAAGCCACGGCTTGCGGCGCCGCTCATCGCCAGGGTCTGGCCGGAGGGCAGCGAGATGGTGCCCGGGCCATTGATGTTGACCCCGCCGGTCCAGTTCATGCCGCCATTGAGGGTCAGCGTGTCGCCGGTCGTGACGTTGATGGCACCGCCGGAGAAATTCACCAGGCCGTTGGTCGTGACGGTGCCGAAGTTTGCCGTAGCACCGACAAGGTTCAGTTGACCTGCGATGGTCGTGCTGTCAGCAAAGCTGTGAGTGCCGCCGTTGAAAAGGACGCCGGCACCGGTGATGGTGATGTTCCCCGAGTGACTGCCGCCGGCGGGGAGGTTGAGCGTTCCGGTGCCGCTGGCAAGAGTGCCGCCGCTGTTGGTAAGGGCAACGTTGTTCTGGCGTTGGTAATTGCGCCGCTGACCTCCAGCGTACCGGTGTTGTTGAAGGTGCCGGTCCCGACGCTCACGCTGATGTTGTCGCCGTTGTTGAGGAAGCGGAAGGTGCCGCTATTGTTGAAGATGGAGCTGTTGTTCAACACGAGCTGAGACCCACCGATATTGGAGGTGGTGGTACCGGCGTTATTGAAGGTGGCGGCGTTGATGATGCCACGGGTTGCGGTGCCGCTCATCGCCAGGGTCTGGCCGGAGGGCAGCGAGATGGTGCCCGGGCCATTGATGTTGACCCCGCCGGTCCAGTTCATGCCGCCCTTCAGAGTCAGGGTCTTGCCGCTGGCGACGCTCAGGCTACCGGCCGAATAGGTAAGGAGCCCGAAGGTTTCAGCGTCCTGGGCAAAGCTCACGTTGCTGCCGATCATGAGCTTGCCCGAGTACTCCTTGCCCAAGTCGCCGACGATCAGCGGTGCGTCGATGGTGACCGAACCCAGGGTCACCGCGCCCGCGCCGGAGGCATCGGTGTCGGCTTCGAGGCGAAGGTTGCCACCGCCGGAAGTGGTGACGTTTGCATTGACGTTCACGTTGTTGATGGCTGCGAGCTTCAGGCTCACGCCGGATTGCATGGTGACGGCCGTGTTGACCGTGATGTCGTTGTCGGCCTGCAACTCGACAGTGCCCGACGTGAAGCCAGTCAACTCCGTGACGTCCAGCGTTCCGGTAACCCCGGCGGCGTCCCCGAAGGCAAGCGTCGGGTCGCCGGGTACGGTGAGTTCGCCATCGAGAGTACCGGCGCCGGCCTGCACGGTGATGTTGAGCGGGTCGAGCAGCAGGGTTCCGGCGCGGCCCAGCGGTGCGTCCAGCGCGACGCTGCCGCGGAACTCGAGCGCCTGCTTGCCCGACACTTCGACCAGGCCGCCGTTGCCACCCTGCGCTCCGCCCTTGACCGAGGCGTGGCCGTGGTAGCGGGTGACTTCGTCCGCCCAGACGATCACCTTGCCGCCGTCGCCGGTACCGATCGCATCCGCAGTGAGCGCCACGTCCTTGCCGACAAACGAGCGGGTGGCATTGATTACTTCCGGATTCCTGCCCTGGTAGTCGCCGCCGACGAGAATTTCGCCGCCCCCCGCCGTGCCGCCAGCGCCGACTTTTGTGGAATCGAAAAGGCCGACACGCGTTCCGAGCACATGTACCGAGCCGCCGTGGCCGGCGGCGTTGTCGGCGCTGGCCACGGCGCTGCCTTCAAGCAGGGTGTCGCCGGCCGAGACCAGGCGGATGCGGCCACCATCGACGCGCAGGCCGGCCGCATCGTTCGCCGCCGGCACCGCGACGGTGAGCACGCCGCGGTTGAGCACGCGATGCAACTGGGCGTCGCTGGCCGTGTCGAGCCGGACGCGGATGTTGGGCGAATAGGCGTCGACCAGTTCCACGCCGCGCGCGGCGGCGGCCACCGCCGTGCCGCCGGCGGATTCGATGCTGCCGTGGTTTTCCACCTGGGCGCCGATCAGCGCCACCAGCGAACCGTTGCCGTGGATGGCGCCTCGGTTGATGACGCTGCCGGCCGCGTCGCCGCTGCCGAAGCGCAGGCGGCCGGACAGAAAATCGGCATCGGACAGCGCCAGCGAAGAAGCGATGAAGCCGGCGGTGTCGATGCGCGCGCCGTTGCCGATGACGATGCCATTGGGGTTGATCAGGTACACGCGTCCGTTCGACTGCAGTTGCCCGAGCAGTTCCGAGGGCGTCGCGCCGGTGACGCGGTTGAGCACGGCCGAGGCGGCGCCGGACTGGACGAAGCGCGTGGTTTCGCCGGCGGCGATGGAGAATCCGCCCCAGTTGATGATGCTGCGGTCGCTGTTGGTGATGGTCAGCAGCTTGCCCTGCTGGGCGATGGCGACCTGGCCGGCGACCACCTGCGGGTTGGTCGGGTTGGCGCCGGCCGGTGCGGCCCAGCAGGTGGCAAGGGCGAGGGCGAGGGTGCTGCGTTGCAGGGACTTCATGCGCGCCTCCTAGAAGCTGCTCGCCAGCGAGAAATGCACGGTGCCTGTTTCCGGCGCGGCGCCGGTGCGCTGGTGCACCGGCTTGCCGAGGTCCATGCGCAGCACCACCGGGCCCCAGTTGGCGCGCAGGCCGATGCCGACGCTGGCGATGGCGCCGGTCGCGGCTTCCAGCACCGTCGGGCTGTTGCGGCGGGCGTGCGCGGCGTCGAGGAAGGCCAGGCCATGCACCTGTGCGCCGGCCGATTCCTGCAGCAGCGGGGGGCCCAGCGCTTCGAGCTGCAGGCGCAGGCCGCTGTCGCCGGAGATGCCGCGAGCGCTGAAGCCGCGCACGGTGCCGATGCCGCCGGCGGAAAACTGCTCGGCCGGCACCAGCAGGTCGCCGCTCCATTGCCCTTCGATGCTGCCGTCCAGGCGCCAGTCGCCCAGCGGCAGGTTGATGCCGCCGCCATAGCGCAGCAGGGAGTAGGCGGGTTTGGCACCGGCGCGGCTGGCCGTAAAGGCGGCGTCGCGGCCGTGTGCGCCGCCGGGAACGTTGGCCCAGACCCCGCCATGGAAGCGCAGCGCGAGCGCTTGCTGCGGCGTCGCCGGGCGGCTGCCGGAAATGCCGAGCGACAGCGGATGCAGGCTGATCGGCACGCCGAGGTCGACATTGCCGAACAGCAGCTGGCTTTTGAAATCGCGCCAGTCGGCGCCGGCGAACCAGCGCAGTTCCCAGCCGCGCAGTGGCGTGCTTTGCGGGCGGTCGAGCAGTTGCGTCCAGTTGAAGGCGGCGCTGCTGCCCTTGCCGCGGATGGTGAAGAGTTGGTCGACCTGGCCGGAATTGACGTCCGAGTAGCCCAGCGTGAGGTTGGCGGAAGCGCCGAGGGCGTAGAAGGGCACCCGGTAGCCGAGGCCGAAGATGCGCACCTTGCTGCTAGGCAGCAGGCTCAGGCGCTGCGGCCGGTCGGCGTCGTGCGGCGCCGAGATGAATTGCGCATTGACCTGATGGTCGGCGTCGAACAGGTTGCCGTGGCGCCAGGCCAGGCCATAGCGCAGGCGGCCGGTCTGGCTGTTGCCGGTGTTGTCGAGGAAGCCGATCCAGCCGGCAGGCGGCGCGTCCTCGGCGCGGATCGTGGCGTTCACTTCGTCCGCCGTGGCGCCGGCGGCAAAGGCGACCTGCGGGCGCTTGGCCGGGTTTTCGGCGGCCAGCGTCAGCGCCTTGTCCAGCGCTGCCAGGTTGGGCGCCGCGCCTTCGCGCAGCATCGGAAAGGTGGCGCGCCAGTTTGCCGTGTCGAAGTTGTTGTTGCCGGCAACGGTGACGCGGCCGATGCGCGGTTCGACGACGTCCATGCGGATGCGGCCGCCGTCGACGTCCTGCGCCGGAATGCGCACCTGCACCAGGCGCCAGCCGGCGGCATGAAAGCGGGCTTCGATCGCGGCGCGCAGGGCTTCCAGGTCGGCGAAGCCGATTTCGCGACCCTGTGCCGCGTCCAGCAGGTCCTGCCACTCCGTTGCGGGCAGCAGGGTGGCGCCTTTCAGGTCGATCGCTGCGAGGCGAAAGCGCGCCGGCGGCGTGTCCGCCGGCTGTGCCCAAAGCGGGGGCGCAGCGGCGCAATAAAGGGCCAGGCAAAGGGCGAGGGCGCGGCCGTGGCGGCGCGTCGGGTCCGGCGCGGAACCCCGCCGCTGCTCACCGCTTGCCCCTGTTGCCGCCGCTTTGCGCATCGCCGCTGGTTCCCCTGGATATGCCTCGCGAATCGGGAGGCCGGTCCGGAGGACCATAACAAGCGGGGGAGGGCGTCACAATGATGCAAATGCATCATGTTTCAATAATTGCAGTTTATGGATTCGGATGTCGTGGTCGGCCGCGAATGAAATGCGGACGAACCCTCAAGGTGACTTCCTTCGGCGTCTTGCCGGCGCCGACGTTTGGGCAGAAAGTCGGCGCTGGCGGGACGGCACGGAGGATGCCACGACACTTTGCTTCGTGCCCGTGCCGGTTGGTCGGCCATGCAGGGCCGACCGACGTTCCTGGTCAGGGGCCCAAGCCTGATATCACGCCGTCCGCCGGCCCCTATTTCACATCGAAGCGATCGAGGTTCATCACCTTGTTCCAGGCAGCGACGAAGTCACGCACGAACTTCTCCTTCGCATCGGCCTGGGCGTATACCTCGGCCAGAGCCCGCAACTGCGAGTTGGAGCCGAAGACCAGATCGACGCGCGTCGCCGTCCACTTCGGCTTGCCAGACGCGCGATCGCGCCCCTCGAAGGTTTCAGCAGCGTCGGAGGTCGGCGCCCACGTCGTGCCCATGTCGAGCACATTGACGAAGAAGTCGTTGCTGAGCGCGCCGGGCCTGGCGGTGAATACGCCATGGGAGCCCTGGCTGATGCCCAGCGCACGCAGGCCGCCCATCAGCACCGTCATCTCGGGCGCCGTCAGCGTCAGCAGTTGCGCCTTGTCGAGCAGGCGTTCCTCGGCCGGTACGCCGGTCGCCTTGAGGTAGTTGCGGAAGCCGTCGGCGACGGGTTCGAGCACGGCGAAGGAAACGACGTCGGTTTGCTCCTGCGTGGCATCGGTACGACCCGGCGTGAAGGGCACCTCGACGGCGCAGCCTCCCGCCGCGGCGGCAGCCTCGACCGCCGCGCAGCCGCCGAGCACGATCAGGTCGGCCAGCGAGACCTTCTTGCCGAAGGCTTTCTGCACGCCTTCGAGCGCGGCCAGCACCTTGGCCAACTGCGCCGGCTGGTTGGCTTCCCAGTCCTTCTGCGGCGCGAGGCGAATGCGCGCGCCGTTGGCGCCGCCGCGTTTGTCGGAGCCGCGGAAAGTCGAGGCGGAAGCCCATGCGGTAGACACCAGTTCGGCAACCGACAGGCCCGTGGCGAGAATCTTCGCCTTCAGCTCGGCGATGTCCTTCGCGTCGATCAGCGGATGATCGACGGCCGGCACCGGGTCCTGCCAGATCAGCACTTCCTTCGGCACCTCGGGGCCGAGGTAGCGCGACCGCGGGCCCAGGTCGCGGTGGGTCAGCTTGAACCAGGCGCGGGCGAAGGCGTCGGCGAAGGCCTGCGGGTCCTTGTGGAAGCGGCGCGAGATCGGGCCGTAGATCGGGTCCATGCGCAGCGCGAGGTCGGCCGTGGTCATGATGGTCGTGACCTTCTTCGACGCGTCGTGCGCGGCCGGCGCGAGGTCCTTTTCGGCCACGTTCACCGGCACCCACTGCCAGGCGCCGGACGGGCTCTTGACCAGGTTCCAGTCGTAGCCGAACAGCATGTCGAAGTAGCCGTTGTCCCATTGGGTCGGGTTCGGCGTCCACGCGCCTTCGATGCCGCTGCTGGTGGTGTCGCCGCCCTTGCCGGTGCCGAAGGCGTTCTTCCAGCCCAGGCCCATCTGCTCCAGCGGCGCGGCCTCGGGCTCGGGGCCGACCAGCTTGGGATCGCCCGCGCCGTGGCATTTGCCGAAGGTGTGGCCGCCGGCGACCAGGGCCACGGTTTCCTCGTCGTCCATGGCCATGCGGCGGAAGGTTTCGCGGATGTCGCGGCCGGAGGCGAGCGCGTCCGGCTGGCCGTTGGGGCCTTCCGGGGTTCACGTAGATCAGGCCCATCTGCACGGCGGCCAGCGGGTTTTCCAGATCGCGCTCGCCGCCGCTTGCTTCATGGCGCTTGTCGCCCAGCCACTCGGCCTCGCCGCCCCAGTAGATGTCCTCTTCCGGTTCCCCAGATGTCCGCGCGCCCGCCGGCAAAGCCGAAGGTCTTGAAGCCCATGGATTCGAGCGCAACGTTGCCGGTGAGGATGATGAGGTCGGCCCAGGAGATCCGGTTGCCGTACTTCTGTTTGATGGGCCAGAGCAGGCGGCGGGCCTTGTCGAGATTGACGTTGTCGGGCCAGCTGTTGACCGGCGCGAAACGCTGGTTGCCGGTGCCACCGCCGCCCCGCCCGTCGGCGATGCGGTAGGTGCCGGCGCTGTGCCAGGCCATGCGGATGAAGAGGCCGCCGTAGTGGCCCCAGTCGGCCGGCCACCAGTCCTGCGAGTCGGTCATCAGCGCGGTGAGGTCCTTCTTCAGCGCGGCCAGGTCGAGCTTCTTGAATTCCTCGGCGTAGTTGAAATCCGCGCCCAGCGGGTTCGACTTCGCCGAGTGCTGGTGCAGGATGCCGAGGTTCAGTCGGTTCGGCCACCAGTCGGCGTTCGACTGCATGCTGGCCGTGGTGCGGGCGCCGTGTTGGGCGGCCGGGTTTGCGGCATACGGGCACTTGGCTTCGTTGCTCATGTCGTGTTCTCCTTGTGACTCAAGCGTAGGGGAGGACTATTCTTCGAGCAGGCTGCGCAGCATCCAGGCCGTCTTCTCGTGCACTTCAATGCGCTGCGTCAGCAGGTCGGCACTCGGCTGGTCGTTGGCCTTTTCCACCAGCGGGAACAGCTTCCTCGCGGTACGCGCCGTGGCTTCCTGCGCGGCGACCAGGTGGCGCACCATGTCCATGGCTTTTGGCTGGCCCTCGACTTCCTTGATGGTCGCCAGCTTGACGAACTCCTTGTAGGTACCGGGCGCCGGATGGCCGAGGGCGCGGATGCGTTCGGCGATCAGGTCGAGCGCGTTCCACTGTTCGGTGTATTGGCCCATGAACATCAGGTGCAGGGTGTTGAATTGCGGCCCGGTGACGTTCCAGTGGAAGTTGTGCGTCATCAGGTAGAGCGTGTAGCTGTCGGCCAGCAGGCCGGAGAGGCCCTGGGCGACTGCGGCGCGGTCCTTGTCGGAAATGCCGATGTCGAGCTTGGCGGGTTTGGTGGTCTTTTTCATGATGTTTCTCCTGTGCGGATTGAAATGACTTGAATGAAAACTACCCGTTTGCGGATCAGGCGGGCTGACCCAGGTCAACACTCGTGGCGGCCGGCGTGGGCGCCGGGCTGCGGATCAGGTGATCGAAGGCGGAGAGCGACGCCTTCGCGCCCTCACCCATGGCGATGATTATCTGCTTGTAGGGCGTGGTCGTCGCATCGCCGGCGGCGAAGACGCCCGGCAGCGAGGTCTGGCCGCGCGCATCGATCTCGATTTCGCCGCGCGGCGACAGTGCCAGAGTGCCCTTGAGCCAGTCGGTGTTGGGCAGCAGGCCGATCTGGACGAAGATGCCTTCGAGCTCGACGCGCTTCGTCTGCCCGCCGATCCGGTCCTGATAGACGATGCCATTCACCTTTTCGCCGTCGCCGGTGACTTCGGTGGTCAGCGCGCTGGTGATGATGGTGACGTTGGGCAGGCTGCCGAGCTTGGCCTGCAGCACGGCGTCGGCCCTGAGCTTGCTGTCGAATTCGAGCAGCGTGACATGGCCGACGATGCCGGCCAGGTCGATCGCCGCCTCGACGCCGGAGTTGCCGCCGCCGATCACCGCCACGCGCTTGCCCTTGAACAGCGGGCCGTCGCAGTGCGGGCAGAAGCACACGCCCTTGCCCTTGTAGTCCTTCTCGCCGGGCACGTTCATCTCGCGCCAGCGCGCGCCGGTGGCGAGGATCACGCTCTTCGCCTTGAGCGTGGCGCCGTTGGCGAGCCTGACCTGCGCCATGCCGTCGTCGCCGGCGGGAACCAGGGCTTCGGCGCGCTGCAGGTTCATGATGTCGACCTCGTATTCCTTGACGTGCTGCTCCAGCGCCATGGCGAGCTTGGGGCCTTCGGTGCGCTGCACGGAAATGAAGTTTTCGATGGCCATGGTGTCGAGCACCTGGCCGCCGAAGCGCTCGGCCACCACGCCGGTGCGGATGCCCTTGCGCGCGGCGTAGATCGCCGCCGCCGATCCGGCCGGGCCGCCGCCGACCACGAGCACGTCGTAGGCGTCCTTCGCATTCAGCTTTTCGGCATCGCGGGCGGAGGCGCCGGTGTCGACCTTGGCGAGGATCTCCTCGATCGTCATGCGGCCCTGGCCGAAGGCTTCGCCGTTCAGCATCACGGTCGGCACGGCCATGATCTTGCGTGCACTCACTTCGTCCTGGTACAAGGCGCCGTCGATCATCACGCTCTCGACGCCGGGGTTGAGCACGGCCATCAGGTTGAGCGCCTGCACCACGTCCGGGCAGTTGTGGCAGGAGAGCGAGATGTAGGTCTCGAAGCGCATCGTCCCGGTCAGGCCCTTGATCTGCTCGATCACGGCCGCATCGACCTTGGGCGGGTGGCCGCCGGTCTGCAACAGGGCCAGCACCAGCGAGGTGAATTCGTGGCCCATCGGGATGCCGGCGAAGCGGATGCGCGCGGCCTCACCCGGGCGGCCGACGGAGAACGAGGGCTTGCGGGCATCGCTGCCGTCCTCGCGCACGCTGACCTTGGGCGAGAGCGCGGCGATGTCGGCCAGCAGTTCGCGCATCTGGCGCGCGGCATCGCTGGCGTCGAGCGAGGCGACGAGTTCGATGGGCGTCTGGAGCTTTTCGAGGTAGGCGGCAAGCTGGGTCTTGATGTTTGTGTCGAGCATGATTTTCTCCTTGGTGGGGATTGCACTGGCAAGCGCGCCGTGGTGTGGCGGCCTTGGCGCTGCAATCCCGCCCCGGTGCGGGGGAACGTTGGGGTTGGGGCTGTTTAGATCTTGCCGACCAGGTCCAGCGACGGCGCCAGGGTGGCTTCGCCTTCCTTCCACTTGGCGGGGCAGACTTCGCCCGGGTGGCTGGCGACGTACTGGGCGGCCTGCACCTTGCGCAGCAGCTCCATCGCGTCGCGGCCGATGCCGCCGGCGTTGATCTCGATGATCTGGATCTTGCCCGCCGGGTCCATGACGAAGGTGCCGCGCTCGGCCAGGCCGGCTTCCTCGATCATCACGCCGAAGTTGCGGGTGATGGCGCCGGTCGGGTCGCCGATCATCGGGTACTTGATCTTGCCGATGGTCTCGGACGAGTCGTGCCAGGCCTTGTGCGTGAAGTGGGTGTCGGTCGATACGGCGTAGATCTCGACGCCCAGCGACTTGAAGGTGGCGTAGTGGTCGGCCAGGTCGCCCAGCTCGGTCGGGCAGACGAAGGTGAAGTCGGCCGGGTAGAAGAAGACGACCGACCACTTGCCCTTGAGGTCGTCCTGGGTGACGGGGACGAACTTGCCGTTGTGGAAGGCGGTGGCCTTGAAGGGAAGGATTTCGGTGTTGATCAGGCTGGTGTTCATGGTGTGGCTCCTTGGTGGGTTGATTGGTTTGCTGCGATGGAGTGAATATTAATTATCGCAATCGTGATCGTCCAATTGATTGTTGAAATCGATCAGATAGCCGTGGCCTATCAGCATCGATCGGAGCGTCCGATCCGATGGCGGGCACTGCGGCGGGGGTCAGGCCGGCGCGGTCGAGCGAGCCGCTTAGTCAGCCCGGTATTCGTGCGGGCAAGGCTGTGAAATCATCGCCAGAGGCTGAGCGGCGGGTCGGTGACGACGGCGCGCAGGATGTCGCCGCGCGACACAAAGCCCAGCAGGCGGCCGGCTTCACTGGTAATCGGCACGCCATCGACGCCTTTGTCGATCATGACCGCCGCGATGCGCCGGATGTCCGTGACGGGAACGGCGGCCACCACCGGGGTGGTCATCACGTCGCGCACGAGACGGTCGAGCGACTCGACGACACGCCCGCCTTCGATGTTGAGCGCGGTCAGCAAGTCGCGCTCGCTGACGATGCCGACCAGTCGCGCATCGTCATCCATCACCGGAGCCTGACGGATGGCGTGGTCGCGCAAGGTGCGCCAGGCATGGGCGACCGAATCGCCGGCATTCAGGCGGATCACGGTGGTCTGCATGATCTGGCTGGCGTGATACAGCGGTCCGCGTTCCAGATCCCGGGGCAGCATGGCCCGATAGGCTTTGACCGCGTCTTCGCGCAGGCGGGTGCTCGCGCCCGGTATCGCCTCGATGCCCAGTTCTTCTCCATCCTGGGCGATGGCGCGCGCCGCCCGGGCCCTGGCGAGCGCGTTCACGCGATTCATTTCTTCCAGCGTGCCGCTGAAGACCTGCCCCGAAACACCGTAGATCGAAAACATGGATTCTCCCTATCCGCCCGTGATGCGCTTGAACGAGCGCAGCAACAGTTTGCGCGCCTCTTCGAGGAAGAGCGTGCTCGATGCCACGGCAGTCGCCCCCAGCCACTCGGCATGGGTCAGATCGACGGTATCGAAGATCGCCTGCGCCGGCTCCCAATGCACGGCTATGGCTTGCAAGGCGACAACGGCGAACAGCGCCAGCCACAGTTTACCGTTGGCGAAGAACTGCGCGTTGAAAGCGCTGCCGTGCTCGGCGCGGGCGTTGAAGATGTTGAAGAACTGGAACAGCACGAAGGTGGTGAAGGCCAGCGTCATGGCCTTCTGCGCATCGCCGGATTGCATCGCCCAGGCGTAGGCGCCCAGGGTGCCCACCGCCATCGTCGCGCCATAGAGGCCGATGCGCCACATGCGCGACACGGAAAGTATCGCCGCCTGCTTGTCGCGCGGGCGCTCGCCCATGATTCCGGGGCGGGCCGGTTCGACGCCCAGCGTCATCGCGGGCGGGCCGTCCATGATGATGTTCACCCAGAGGATCTGGATCGCCGTGAACGGCGTGGCGAAGCCGAGCAGGGGTGCGCCGAGCACGGTGAGGATGGCGCCGATGTTGGTGGACAGCTGGAAGCGCACGAACTTCACGATGTTGTCGTAGATGGTGCGGCCTTCCTCCACGGCGCGGACGATGGAGGCGAAGTTGTCGTCGGTGAGCACCAGCGTCGCAGCCTCCTTGGTTACTTCGGTACCGGTGATGCCCATTGCCACCCCGATGTCGGCGGCTTTCAGCGCCGGCGCGTCGTTGACGCCATCCCCGGTCATCGCCACGACATGCCCTTTGGCCTGCAAGGCTTCGACGATGCGCATCTTGTGCTCGGGTGCGACGCGGGCGAACACGGAGCTCTTTTCGACCAGGGCGGCGATCTGGTCCTGGTTCAGGCCGTCGAGCTTACGGCCCTCGTGCGCTTCGCCTTCGAGGCCGAGTTCGCGCGCGATGGCGGCGGCGGTAACGCGGTGGTCGCCGGTGATCATCTTGACCTGGATGCCGGCCTTGCGGCAGGTGGCAATCGCCGCGCGTGCCTCGGCACGCGGCGGATCGATGATGCCGACCAGTGCGTGCAGGGTCAGCTCGCTGGCCCAGGGCAGCAGGTCGCCGCGCCGGGGTCGAAGGCCGCGGCCGGGATGACGCGCCCGGCCAGGGCCAGCACGCGCAGGGCCTGGCCGGCCAGGGCCTCGTTCTCGGCGGCGTAGCGGGCGCGTGTTTCTTCATCCAGCGGCAACACCGCATCGTGGTTCAGGTAGTCGCGGGACAATGCCAGCAGCACATCGGGCGCGCCCTTGACGCACAGCCGCACCTGCTCGCCCTCGTGATGGAAGGTGGCCATGAACTTGGTGGCCGAATCGAAGGGAATCTCCGCGATGCGGGGCAGTTGTTCGAGTGCCTCCTCGGCCTTCAGTCCGGCTTTCGCCGCCAGCGACAGCAACGCGCCTTCGGTCGGGTCGCCGATCAGCTGGCCATCCCTGATGCGCGCATCGGTGCACAGCGCTGCCGGCAACAGGATGTGGCGCACATCTCCCGCAAGGTCGATGCGGCCTGCAGTGCCATAGCCCTCGCCGCTGACGGCATGGCGCCGGCCATTGCAGTAGAGCGCGCGCGCCGTCATCTGGTTCAGCGTCAGGGTACCGGTCTTGTCGGAGCAGATCACCGTGGTGCAACCCAGCGTCTCGACTGCAGCGAGCTTCTTGACGATGGCGTTGCGCTTCGCCATGCGGTGCATGCCCAGCGCCAGCGTGACCGTCACCACCGCCGGCAGGCCCTCGGGGATCGCCGCGACCGCGAGCGCGATGGCGGTCATGGCTGTTTGTACCAGCGGATCGCCGCGCATCAGGCCGAAGGCGAACATCAGCGCAACGACGCCGCCGGCGATCAGTGCGAGTCGCTTGCCCAGGCTGTCGAGCTGCTGTTGCAGCGGCGTCTCGCCCTCGGCGGTGGCGGCTAGCAGGCCGGCCAGGCGGCCCATCTCGCTGCCCATGCCGGTGGCTGTGACGACGGCTTCGAGGCGGCCGCGCGTCACCACGGTGTTCATGAACACCATGTTGTGCCGTTCCGCCAGCGCCGACTTTTCATCGACGGTATCCGGCCGTTTGGCGACGGGCTGCGATTCGCCTGTCAGGGCCGCCTCCGCCACCTCGCCGCTGTGTGCCGACAATACGCGCGCATCGGCGGGGATGCGGTCACCGGCTTCCAGCAGCAGCAGGTCGCCAGGAACAAGTTCTGTGGCATCGATCTGCCGCAGTTCGCCGTCACGCCGCACGCGTGCGGTCGGCGCGAGCATGTTCTTCAGCGCTGCCAGCGCCGCTTCGGCGCGATGTTCCTGGAAAAAGCCCAGCGCGGCATTGAGCAGCACGACTATGGCGATGACGATGGCGTCCTTGAGGTCGCCGATGGCGCCGGCCAGCACGGCGGCACCGAGCAGGATCAGGATTAGCAGGCTCCTGAACTGGTCAAGGAACTTTCGCCACGCCGGGCGCGCCGGCTTTTCGGCGAGGCGGTTGGGGCCGTGGGTGGCGAGGCGCTGGCGAGCGGCTTCCGCGGTCAATCCACGTTCGGCGTCCGACTTCAGCAGGCGCACGACCTCGCCGTTTGTGCAGGCATGCCAGGCAGTTTGGGGATCAAGAGACATGATGGCGGTGATCAGGATGTTAGGGTGGCCCAGACAAAGGCGGCGTAGAGCCCTGACAAGAGCACGCCGCGTGTGCGCACGATCTGGCCGGAGCGGTCGGGCAACAGCAGGAGCAGCGCAAAGGCACCGGCGGCAAGTGTGAGCGCAACCTCGCCCAGCGGTGCGGCAATCGGATGTATCGTGCCGGCGACGCCGACGATGGCGAGGCCGTTGAACAGGTTGCTCCCGATCAGGGTTCCGACGCCGATATCGTCGTGGCCGCGCAGGCGCGACAGGATCACCGTGACCAGCTCGGGGAGCGAGGTGCCGATTGCCACCAGTACTACGCCGATCACGTAGGTGTCGACGCCAAGGGCGGCGGCAAGGCCCGTCGCCCCGCCCACGAACAGGCGACCGGCGGCGATCAGTGCGCCGAGGCCGATCACGCCGAGCAGCAGGCTGGTTCCCGCCGACAATTCGCCGGCTTCAACAATTACCGCATCTGATCTGTTGCGCAGGGCGCCGCGCACGGTCCATGCCAGCCAGGCAAGGAATGCGGCCAACAGCAGCAAGGCCTCTGGACGATCGATTCGTCCGTCGAGAATGAGGACAAAGGTAAGCACCGGGACAGCAAGCGCCAGGTAGAAATCGCGGCCGAAGTCCTGCCGCGTGGTCTGCACCGCTCCATACAGCAGGGCGAGGCCGAAAATCAGCGCGATATTGACGACGTTGCTCCCCAGCGCATCGCCCAGCCCGATCTCCGGCTGGCCGGCGAACGCGGCAACGGAAGACACGGTAAGTTCGGGACTGGATGTGGCGAATGCCGCGAGCGTGGTGGCTGCCACGACCTTCGGTACACGCAGATGGAGTGCCGCGCCGAGGATGGACCTGAGGAAGGCTTCACCGCCCGCTGCCGCAAGCAGAATGGCGCCCAGGATGAGTGCCAGATCGGTCATGGCGGCTCGTCAGTCGCTTCGCGCGGGTCGCAGATGACCAGCACGTCGCATTGCGATTCGGCCAGCACATGCTTGGTCACGCTGCCGAGCAGGAGCTCCTCGGCAATGTGCTCACCATGTTTGCCGACGACGATCAGGTCACAGTCGTATTCCTGCTCAATGGCGGCGATCTGCTGCGCCGGATCGCCGTGGAGGATCCGGCCCGAGTAGTTGATCGGCGCCAGGCTGGCGGTTGCCGCCAGATCACGCAGCCGCTGGCGGCGAACCTCGCTTTCGGTTGCGACAAGGCGGCGGATCACCTCCTCCTCGACGCCGGCAAGAGCCAGTTTGCCCTCGTAGGGCAGTTCGAAGGCATGCAGCAGGACCAGGTCCGCATCCGGCGCCAGCTGCCTCGCGATGCGGATCGCAGAGAGCGACACAGGCGAGAAATCGACGGCGATCAGCACCGAACGATAGGCCTCGTGGGGCGCCTGTTTCACCACCAGCACCGGCCGCCGTACCGATTTTCGCAGCAGGCGCGCCGCCGTCGATCCGAGCAGGGCATGGCGCAGGAAGGACTCACCGCGCGCGCCGAGTACCAGCAGATTCGCATCCACGCTGTCGGCCTCGGCAGCGATGGTCGCCAGCGGGTTGCCCACGGCGACGTGCGTCCGCGCCGCGACGCCGCGATTGATCGACGCATCGCCGGTCAGCTGCTCCAGGCGCTTGCGGGCATCACTGTTCAGGGCCGCTTTCACAGCAGACAGGTCGTCCCCCAGCATCTCGCGCAGGCTGTCGATGGTGTCCAGTTCCATCGCGTGCAGCAGGTAGAGTTCGCCACCCGCGCTCGCGGCAAGGCGAAAGGCACGCTCGGCTGCATGTCGGGCCGGCGCGGAGAGATCGGTTGCGGCAAGAATTCGGGCCAGCGATTTCATGGTTTGTCCTTTCCGGGATGGATGATCGCGGTCAGGGCCTCGACCGCGTAATCGACGGCGTTGCGCATCGGATACAGGATGGTCGGCGCACCCAGCGCTTTCAGCGAAGCGCCGTCGAACTCCTCGCGGGCGACTACGGCCGCCTCGCCGGTGAAATGCTGTTCGCGCAGGCCGCGTAGCAGATCCCGGTTCGAGGCCAGGTCCGGCAGGGTACTGACCACCCAACGCGTGTCCTTCAGCGGCAGGCTTTCGAGGAACTCGCTGGCGATGCCGTCGCCGTAGCGCACCGGCAGGCCCTGGCGGCGCAGTTTGCGCGCGACTTCCGGATCGAACTCGACACCGAGCACCTTGAGTCCGGCATCCCTGAGGCCGACCGCCAGTCGGCTGCCATAGCGGCCGAGGCCGAATACGATGACATCGGCCTCGCGCAGGTCGTGGCGTTCCGTGGCCATGGCCAGTTCGCGATGCGGGCGCTTGCGCTCGAACATGCCGAGCCAGGGCCCCAGCTTCTCGTAAAGCGGATGGGAATAAAGAATCATGTGGTCGACAGGGCGATGGTCACGAGCCCGACCAGCGTGGTCAGCCCCAGCGCGCCGCTATCGACATGGCCGAGCGAAATGCCCATGGCGACGAAGATGATCGAGAACTCGGAGATCTGCGCCACCGTCAGGCCGCACAGAAAGCCGGTGCGCTTGCGGTAGCCCATGTAGCCCATGATGGCCATGACGATCAGCGGGTTGCCGATCAGCACGAACAGCGACAGGACGATGGCTGGCCAGACTTCGCCGCCGAGGGTGGAAAAGTCGAGCTTGGCGCCGAGATCGATGAAGAAGAACAGCAGCAGGAAATCGCGGATGCCGGTGAGCCGCGCGTTGATGGCGTCGCGGTAATGCGTCGAGGCCAGCGAAAAGCCGGCGATGAAGGCGCCCGCCTCCTTCGAGAAGCCCGCCCATTCGCCGAGCGATGCCAACCCGGTACCCCAGGCGATGGCGAAGATCAGCAGCAGTTCCTGCGACTGCGCCATGCGGTCGACCACCCTGGGCAGGACGTAGCGCATCAGCAGATAGAGGCCGAGACCGGCAATGCCGAGGCGCAAGGTCAGCGAGCCTGCCAGCGCCAGCAGCGATCGCTCGCCGCCGTCGCCACCATCGCCACGCAGGGCGCTCATCACCATCATCGCGATCACCACCGCCAGGTCCTGCACGATCAGGAAGCCGACGGCGATGCGGCCATGCAGCGAGTCGATCTCGCGCTTGTCGGAGAGCAGCTTGACGATGATGATGGTGCTGGAGAAGGTTAGCGCGACGGCGACGTAGAGTGCTTCCACCCAGCCCTTGCCCATGGCCAGGATGAGAAGAAAGCCGATGACGATGGTGAAGCTCAGCTGGCCGAGGCCGGTGGCCAGCGCGACGGGGCCGATGTGGCGGATGTGCTGCAGGTCGAGCTTGAGGCCGACGACGAACAGCAGCACCGCAACGCCGACCTGGGCCAGCAGGTCGATCTGGTCGTGGGCCGTGACGATACCCAGCACGGCCGGCCCGGCGACGATGCCCATGGCGATGTAGGCGATCAACACCGGCTGGCGCAGCCAGAGCGAGAACGCCCCCGCTGCCGCGGCCATCAACAACAGAAGGGCAAACTCACCAAAGACCCCGTGCATGATTCACCCGTGATGAAGGATGGTTCAGCTCACCAGCACATCACAGGGCGCGTAATAGGCGAGCAGCCGGGTGATGCTGCCCATCAAGGACTCTTCCAGGCGGGAGCCGCCATGCTTGCCGACGACGATGAGGTCCGCGCCCATTTCGTTCGCCAGATTGAACAGCACCGGATTGGGGTGGCCGTGGGCGATCCGGATTCTCCGGTCAAGCCCGGCGAGGTCGGGATCCGTCAGCAGCGCCTCGACGCTCCTCTGCGCGGCTGTTGCTTCGGGCTCCGAGTAACGCGCGATGTCCTGCTCGGAGAATCCCTTGTAGCGCAGTTTGGCCTCGAACGGCGCCTGGTAGGCGTGGGCGGCCGTGATACCGCCCCGCGCCGCCACGATGATGGCCGTGCGCAGCACGGCCTCCGAACGTGGCCCCAGATCGACCGCTGCCAGTACCTGGCTATAGTCGCCCGCGGGCTCGCGGCGCACGACCAACACCGGGCAGGCAGCGCGGACGAGGATGCGGGATGCCGTGCCGCCGAGAAAAAACTGTTGCAACAGCCCCTTGCCGTGGGCACCGATGACCAGCAGGTCGGGATGGAAACCTTCCGCCGCATCCGCCAGCGCCCGGTGCGCCTGGCCCTCGGCGATTTCCGCCCGAACCCGACGAGCGCCGGCCTGCATCGCGGCATCGACCAGGGACGCGAGCCTGTCCCCGGCCACGGCGCGCATGCGCGCGGGCAGGTCCCCGCCGCTGCCAAAGGCATCTTCCAGCACCGACGGCTTTGGCATGGCGTGGAGAATCACGAGTTCGCTTTCCTCCCGCGCCGCCAGTACGATGGCGCGATGGATTGCGGCATCGCCCAGCTCGGAAAAGTCAGTGGCGGCGAGGATTCGCTTCAACTTCATGTCGCGTATCCAATCGACCCCACGTCCGTGATCAGCTTTGCTGAATGCCGGCGATGCTCCAGCCGCGACTGCCGTCGGCCGGCCGGCTCAAATGCCAGACTTCGCTGAAGGCTTCGGCGGCGGCACCGGCCTCTTCCCGGATCAGGCCGGAGAAACGCACGCTGGCCATGGCCCGGTCGGTTTCGATGCTGACATCGAGCAACTCGGCGTTCAATTCCACGACGTCCGTCTCCTGGGCAAGCTGGTTGCGCTCCTGGAACTGCATCTGGATTTCGGCGGCCATTTCGGGGCTGCAGAACTGGCGGACATCCTCCATGTCGCCGCGATCGTTGGCGGCCTGCAGGCGGATGAAGTTGAGCTTGGCCTGGCGCAGGAAGCCATCGACATCGAAGTCGGCGGGGATGTTCGCCCCGCTTGTGGCAGCGGCCGCCGTAGTACCGCCACCGACTCCTGAACTCTCGAATCGCGCCGGCGTGAAGTTTGCCGGTACCGCATTGCCCGCGCCGGCGCCGGCGTACTGCATGGCCGGCTGCGCGGCAGCGGGCTGGCGCCGGCCGAGGAACCAGCGCACGGCGAAGAAGACCGCCGCGCCAAGCAGCAACATCATCATGATGTTGGCCATGCCTTCGCCCAGACCCAGGTGCGAGAACAGGGCGGCAAGGCCGATACCGGCGGCCAGTCCGGCCAGTGGGCCCATCCAGCGGCTCATGCCGGACTGGGCGGCGGCCGCGGGCGCTGCCGCTGCCGCGCTGGCGGGTGCGGCAGCAGCGGGCGAGGCAGCGGGCTTGGCGGGGATGGCGTCACGCTTCATCACCGATGAATCGCGGCTGATGCCGGAGGATTTGCCGCCGCCCAGGCGCTTGGCGGCCTCGGCATCCTGAACCATGATGCCGACGCCCATGACGACGGCGAAAAGTGCGATTGCTATGCGTTTCATTGTGTATCTCCTTTGTTTGAGAGCTGCTGATGGTTAGATCTTGGTCTGCTTCGGTTTGTAGCCTGGCGCGGTCTTTTGCGCCTCGTCGATGGCGTGCTGCGCTTCCGCCGGCATGTAGTTTTCGTCGTGCTTGGCCAGTACCTCGGTTGCCGCGAACGTGCCATCGGGCTTGATGCGACCCTGGGCCACCGCGCCTTTTCCTTCCTTGAACAGGTCGGGCAGGATGCCGGTGTAGGTGACGGGGGACATCCCTGGCCGTGTCGGTGATCAGGAAATGCACGGTCAGGTTGTCGCGGCGAATCGAGCCCTCCTTGACCAGGCCGCCGATGCGGGAATGCCTTGTCCTGCGGCGCCTTGCCTTCGAGCACTTCCGTCGGCGAGACAAAGAATGCGATGTTGCTGTTCAGCGCGTTCATGACGAGGGCGGCCGCCACCCATATCGTGGTGAGGCCGCCTGCTATCAGGGCAATGCGCTTTTGTCGGGTTTTCATTTCGGTCTCCTCGTTATGTCGATCAGGCCGCTTTCTGCCGATGCCCGACCGGGATACCTTCCTCGCGCGGCGGATGGACGATGGGCAAGACAATGTTTCATGGGTTCTCCTTGGGGTTGCGTTTCGATCAACGGAAGGCCAGCAAGCCGATGGTCATCGCCGCAACGGTCGCCCAGCCCAGGCGGTCCAGTAGCGATGCAACAGGGCCTCCATCCGTGCGCCGCCCAGGCCATCAGTCCGGCGACGAGAAAGAATCGTGCGCCGCGACCGACGATCGAGGCCAGGGTAAAAGGGAAAAGTCCCATCGACAGAGCCCCGGCGGCGACGGTGAATACCTTGTAAGGTATCGGCGAGAAGCCGGCGATGAACACGGCCCAGAATCCCCACTGTCCGAACCACTCCACAGCCTTCTGATAGGCCGGCCAGTAGCGGCTTTCCATCAACCAGGGCAGCATTGCGTCAATCGCAAAGTAGCCGATGGCATAGCCGAACAGTCCGCCCGCCACGGACGCAAGCGTCGTCAGCAGGCCGGCGCCGGCACGTTGCGGTTGCGCCAGGCACATCGGCGCCAGCATCACGTCCGGCGGCACCGGGAAAAACGAGGATTCCGCGAAGCTCATCCCGCCGAGGTACCAGGGCGCATGGCGATGCCGGGCCCAGATCATTGCCCGGCGATAAAGTGGCGAGAACAGCCTCATGGTCGTGTGTTGCGTCGTTTCAAGGCCACACGCCAGGCCCAGGCTTGCGAGATCAGCAGATAGCTGGTCAGGGCAAGGATGGTCGCGGCGATGCCCAGACCCGCCAACAAGGGCATGCCGATGGTCCCGAGGTTCTCCCAGATGCTCGATGGGTCGCCGAGCGAGAGTGCCGCAGGCACGGGTGCGCCGGTCGCCCAGGCGCCCAGGTGATAGGCGGCGTAGTAGATCGGCGGCACGGTCAGCGGATTGGTAATGAAGGTGGCTGCGGCCGCTCCGGTATGTTGGCGCGCAAGACCACTGCCGCCACCGCGGCCAGCAGGATCTGGGCGAGGGGAATCAGCAAACCGATGAACAGCCCGGCGGCCACACCGGCCGCGACTCCGCGACGCGACCAGTGCCACAGTTTGGTATCGGCGAGGTAGGGCGCCAGCACCTTGAGCCAGCGATTGGCTTCAAGTTCTTCGCGGCTGGGCACCGCTGCCCTCAAGCGCTGCATGAAGGGAATGCATTGCGTTCAGTCATCCCCGTTCATGAAGCCCAGCAGTTGCAGCAGGCTGGTGAAGAGGTTGAAGATCGAGACGAACAGCGTCACGGTGGCCAGCACGTAGTTGGTCTCGCCGCCGTGGATGATGTTGCTGGTCTCGTAGAGGATCAGGCCGGACATCAGCAGCACGAAGGCGGCGGAGACGGTCAGGGACAGCGCGGGAATCTGGAAGAAGATCGCGCCAGGCCGGCGAGGAAGGCGAGCAGGATGCCGACCATTAGGAAGCCGCCCATGAAGCTGAAGTCTTTCTTGGTCGTCACCGCGTAAGCCGAGAGGCCGATGAAGATCGCGGCAGTGCCGCCCATCGCCTGTATGACGATCTCGCCGCCGTTGGGCAGGCCAAGGTAACGGCTGATGACGGGGCCCAGCGTGTAGCCCATGAAGCCCGTCATGGCGAACACGGCCAGTATCCCCCAGCCGCTGTCCTTGAGCTTATGCACGGCGAACAGCAGGCCGAAGAAGCCGATCAGGGTGAGGATGATGCCCGGATGCGGCAGCCTCAGCGCCACCGGAGGTGGCGGCGGGGTTACGGCGGAAAAGGCCAGCGTCATCGACAGCAGCAGGTAGGTGTTGCGGATCACCTTGTTGGTGGCGAGGACGGATTGTTCGCCGCCGTGGGGCAGGGCAATCGCTTGTTCGCGTTGGGTGGTCAGGTTCATTTGAGTCTCCTTTGGGGTTGCGAAGAAAAAGTCGGCGCTGACGGTACGGCGAGCCTCACGGCACCACCATCACGGGCAAGGGGGAAAGATGCATGACCTTGTAGGCCACCGAGCCGAACAGCAGGCTTTCGACCACGTTGAGGCCGCGGCTGCCGATGACGATGCCGCTGGCCGATATCCTCACGGCGCGGTGGATGATGCGTTCCGCCGGTTCGCCCAGCGCCACGTGCAGGCGCCACGGCAGGCCCGCGTCGTCCAGGGCTGCCCGCGCGCGTGCGGTAGCGCCCAGGGCGCGGTTCGCCAGTTCCGCCTCGGCGGCCTCTTTCGACAGCCAGGGTTGGACATGGACCAGATGCAGGGCCACGGAATTCATTGCGCCGGCCTGGCTGGCGGCATGGGCGACGGCGCGCAGCGCGTTGTCCGAGCCATCCACCGCCACCAGCCAGGGGATTGGTGCCGGGCGCTGGCAGCGGCGGCATGCTTTCGTAGATCAGGCCGACGAGGCGGCCGTCGCCGTCGTGTTCGCTGCCGGCGAGCGTCGGGATGACTTGCACGATGTTCATGCTTCCTCTCCTGCGGTCACGGCTTTGAGTTTTGGCTTCGTCAGCACAAGGCTGGCCACCACCGACACGGCGATGATGCTGCCGACGATGGTCAGCGACCACTGGATCGGCATGTGGAACCAGGGCATGGCCAGCATCTTGCCGCCGATGAACACCAGCACGAGGGCCAGGCCGTACTTGAGCAGATGGAAGCGGTCGGCCATGTCGGCGAGCAGGAAGTAGAGCGCGCGCAGGCCCATGATGGCGAAGATGTTCGAGGTGAACACGATGAAGGGGTCGGTGGTCACGGCGAAGATGGCCGGGATGCTGTCCACCGCGAACACCAGGTCGCTGGCTTCGATCAGCACCAGCACGAGGAACATCGGCGTCGCCCAGAGGATGCCGCTCTTGCGCACGAAGAACTTCTCGCCGTGGAACTCGGGCGTGATGCGCATGTGCCCGCGCAGCCAGCGCAGCAGCGGATTCTTTTCGAGGTCGGGCTCGGCGTCGGCGAAGATGATCATCTTGATGCCGGTGACGACCAGGAAGGCGCCGAAGACGTAGAGGATCCAGGCGAACTGCTGCACCAGCCAGACGCCGGCGAAGATCATGCCGGCGCGCATGACGATGGCGCCCAGTACGCCGTAGAGCAGCACGCGGCGCTGCAGTTCGGCGGCACGGCGAAGTAGGTGAAGATCGCGACGAAGACGGACATGTTGTCCCACCGACAGCGACTGTTCGATCAGGTAGCCGGCGAGGAACTCCAGGGTCTTGGTACGCGCCACCTCGGCGCCCTGGGTGTCGTTCAGGTACCACCAGAGCAGGCCGGCGAAGGCGAGCGCCAGGCTGACCCAGACGGCCACCCAGGCTGCCGCTTCCTTCACATGGACGCGATGCGCCTTGCGCCCGCCGAAGACGAACAGGTCGAGCGCCAGCATGGCGAGCACGAAGGCGATGAAGCCGGCCCACATCGGGCCGGTGGCAAAGGTGACCGACGGTGACGGCATCGTCATCGAGTTGTCCTCGGGCGCGCATCAGCCCCACGACGCCGGCCAGCGTCGAGCGTCCGCGGCTTCGGTGGAACTCTGCGGCAGGTACTGCGCCTGCAATTGCTTGGCGGGGCCGAGCAGGTTCTGGAAGGTCTCGCGCAGCAGGCCGGTGTCATCGATCACGCCCGCCGGCGTAGTAGCGCCGGGCAGGCTGCCAAGCGCATGGGTGGTGGCGAAGGGGAAGGCCATGCCGGTCGCCGCGCCGCCGAACTTGCCGAGGCCTTGCCCGCCGCTTTGCCGAGCAGGCCGCCGAGCAGCTTGCGGCCGAACTGTCCGGTGCTTGCGAGGTGAGCCCGACGCCGGCGGCGGCGATGAATTCTCCCTGATGTGGCCCTGGTCGAGCGCGCCGCCCTGCGCCTTGCCGATGCCATAGACCATCTTGACCTTTGCAGCGGGATGATCGCCATCGAGGCCCAGGACTGCGGCAACAATTCCAGCGCGCCAGCCACCAGCGCGTAGTTGAGGATGGTTTGTCCTGCTCGGCGGAAATCGAGCTCGCCGACAGGGCGGCAGCTTGGCAACGGCCGTCTGCGGCGGCTGCGAATTCGATTTGGTCGACCAGGGCGTCGATCTCACCCTCGACGAGGTCGGTCTCCGGCGCCGGCAGGGCGAGCAGGCGCTTCAGTTCGTCGAGGAAGCGCCGTTCGCGGGCAGCCAAGCGGCCGTCGGCCTCGCAGACGCAGACCGCCATCGTAGGCGAACTGGCGCTGCATCACCATCCGTCCAGCATTTACCGCCGCGGCGGGGCGTCAGGCGGCGAGCAGTACGTCCTGGTGGGCGCGACGCAGGTCCGGCGCGCCATTTTCATCCACCGGGTTCTCGGCGACGCGACGCACTTCCTCCGCTCTCGGCCTTCGCACCGTCGGCGAAGGCGGCGTGGATGGCGATGACGGGATGGCCTTTTGTTCTTCGTGGGTCATGGCGGGTCGTTTTCTCAAAAAGTCGTCGATGGCGGGACGGTTGGCGAGTCGTGACGTCGCGCGGGCGGCGAGTCCGGGGTGCGTCCGGGCGTGTCGGCGGGGTCGATGGCGACGTAAAGGTCGGCTTCGGTGTC
Organism: Sulfuritalea sp.; assembly: GCA_016716965.1. GTDB lineage: Bacteria > Pseudomonadota > Gammaproteobacteria > Burkholderiales > Rhodocyclaceae > Sulfuritalea. The sequence goes on from JADJUP010000021.1 coordinate 29,447, forward strand.
ATCGATGGCGATGGTGGAAGCGCCCTTCGGGCGCACTTCGATGCCGCAGCGCTTGTCGATGCCGCCCCTCGGCCCGTTGACATCGGAAAGCCGCACCGATGCGCGAGACGATGTCGCGGCCGTGATTGAGGGCATACGCGCGGGCGCTTAGCGACGTGGTCGCGCAGGCCCTCGGTCAGCGCAAAGTGTTGGCGTGGATCTGGATGTGCATGTGATTCCCATTCGTAGCAAGGTATTTGGATTATGGGGATGGTGACTGTTCGTTACAAACAGATGAGAATTAGCGATATATTCGAAAAAACGGATAAAGGAAAACCCCATGCTGAATTACAAGCACCTGCATTACTTCGTCAGCGTCGCTCGCGAGGCGGCATCATCGGGCCTCGACGACTGCATCGGGCGCCGCAGACACTGTCGGGGCAGATTTCACAGTTCGAGCCCCGGATCGGCGTTGCGCTTTTCAACCGTACCGGCCGCCGCATGGAACTGACCCCGCGAGCAAACTGGCCTGTCCTACGCCGGAATCTTTCAGACCGGTGCCGAACTGGAGGACATGCTGCGCCACGGTGGCGAGAACGCTTCGTCACCTTTTCGCGTCAGCATTGCCGACGTGGTGTTTAAGTTCTCGTCGCCCACCGGCTCTTGGCGCCAGCCCTGGAACTGCCGAGTCGGTGCGCACGGTTTTGCCGGGAAGACCGGCTCGAACGCCTGCTGCCGAGATGGCGATCCATCGCCTCGACATAGTCGTAGCCGATCGTCCGATGCCGCCCAGGACCCGAAATCGGGAGGCTGGCTTCAACGCTCCGCTGGGGGAATCGGGGTCGCGTTCATGGCAGCGCCGGCACGCCTCGCCGAAGAAGCTGAAAGACCGCTTCCCGCAGCAAGCTCAGAGGGTGAGTCGCTGTTGTTGCCGAGGCAGGACAGCGCCTTGCATGGCTCGCTGCCGCATCTGGCTGGATCGGCAGGGCGTCAGGATGCAGATCGTCGGCGAAGTTCGACGACAGTGCCCTGATGAGCCTTCGGTGAAGGTGGGGCGGGCGTATTTCTGACGGCCATCGCCAGCCGCACCCGATGTCGTGGCGCACTACCGGGTCGAGCAGGTTGGCGCAACCGAGGACATCCGCGAACGATTCTTCCTGATTTCCCCGGAACGACGCCTGTCCCCACCCGGCAGCGCAGGCGGTCAGCAGGCATGCCACGCCGGCCTGTTCGCTGGGGC
>JADJUP010000022.1 GCA_016716965.1 Sulfuritalea sp.
GCCGTTCGAGGTTTGCCGGAAGAAAATTTGGAGTTCCCGTTTCTGAGTGGCTGATTCCAGAACAATTCACCGACTCGTCCGTGCCTTTATGTGGAACTCCACATAAAGGCACCGATCACTAGCTGATCTTCATGGCCGCCGACAGCCATGTGAAGAAGGATCTGCCGCGCCGGCGATGCCATGTATCGCCACGAGGGACTGGTCATCGAACTGGCGGCGCCGGTGGGCGAAGCCGAATCGGTCCTGGCGGCGATGGCCGACTATGCGATGGGCGCCCAGCCCGAGGGCTGAGCTTGCGTGTTTCCGGCTAGGCAGTCACGGCTTGCTGCACCGGCAGATCGTCCCCGGCGTCGGGAAGCCCGACGCAGTGTTCCACCATCGCGTCGGTGCGATTCAGCAGGTCCTCGCTGATGCGGAAAACCTTGCGCGCTACCTGCGGAAAGTCTGCATGATCGCGAACCTCCATCGCCGAGCGGAACAGTGTCCATAGCCTGAAGGACGACTCCAGCCTGGCGGCGAAGACAGGCTCATCCCGGGTCGACGCCTTAAGTTCGGCCAGCGCCGCCGAGAACTCGGCGTTGGCCTCGTCGAGTCGCGAACGGCAGTCGGCGACCTGAATGCCCATCTGGCGGAACATGAAATGCTTTGCCGCACGCTGCGAAAGCATCCTGCCGCGACCGGCCAGGTTCACCAGTTTTCCCTTGTGCGTTCCCTCGGTTCGGGCCAAGCCCCGCGCGAGTTGGTCGGCCGCGTCCAGCACTTCCTCGTTGATGGCGAAGAGCTTGAGCGCGTCTCCGGGATTGGGCGCTACGTCGAGCAGGGCCCGGTAGCGCGGCCACAGGCGTGCGAGCTCGGCGCAGGTGGCTTGGTTTTCCGTGCCGGCCGTCTGCGCCTCAAGTTCCTTGAGGCGGCTGTCGAAAAGTTTTACCGATTGCTTCAGGATTTGCCGTGACGGGCGGGCAAGCAGCCCCTGTTCCAGCATCAGCCAGGACTTCGCCATGCGCTGCGACAGCGCTCTCTGACGGCCCGCGCCATTGATCCAGCCGCACTGTGACCAGGATTCCCGGCGGCGACCCTGGTCCAATGTCCCATGCCGGCTCTCCGTTACGGAGCAGACGCGGTGGACGTTGTCGATGTCGATCAGGCGCGGATCCGGATTGGTCAGCAGGTGACGGTCTATTTCCGCGTTGCGCAGCAATACACGGTTCCTGGTGACGACAATGAGACCGGCTTCGCTGAGGTCGCGCAGGTTGCGTGAGAGAGTTTCCGGCTGCATGTCGAAGCGGGAGGCGAGCACCTTCTTGCTGGTTTCCAGCGTCACCGTTGTCTCGCCCGCGCTATCCCGATGCGGCCCGGCAAGCTCGAGCAGATAGCCCAGCAGTCGTTGTCCCGGTGACCATGAGTTTTGCGCGATGAGGTCCGCTTCGGTTTCCAACTGTCGGCGGGCCAGCACCTCGATGATGCGGCGCGCGATGCGCGAATCGCTGGCCATGACGCGGAACAGCGTGTCGCGGCGGATCGCCAGCACATGCGCGGGTTTTATGGCGAATGCAGATATTAGGTAGGGACCGGGAACGAAGAGTTCGGCCTGGCCGAAGGCTTGCCCGGGCCCTAGCAGTTCCAGTACCCGTTCGTTCCCGCTTCGGCACGACAAGGATAGTTTTACCTGTCCGGAGACCAGGACATGCAACTGGCTGACGGCATCGCCGGCACGGAAAATAGCCTGGCCTTTCTGGTAGATGACGTTGCAGGTTCCTTCCGCAAGCTCGTCCAAGGTTGCCGGAGCGAGATCGGCGAAAAGCGAAAGCTCGCCCAGGGTCTTCCTGAAGCCGCGCGTGATCCGGGATGACAGGTCGTCTTTCATGTGTCCTCGCAATCATCGGATGGGGCGGTGCCGGTTTCCCTTGGCCGGATACCGGCACCGCCGTTGCTTGGGGCAATCAATACACGTCGTGCTGCGTATTGTGCACGTTGAACTTGCCGGTCGGGGTAATCAATTTCGGGTCCTTGATCACCGCCTTCAGCTTGCGCGTCTTGTCGTCCACCACAACTAGGGCCGAGATCTTGTCCTTGGCGCTCCACACCGAGAACCAGACTTCATCGCCGGCCTTGTTGTACTCGGGCTGGACGATGCGTTTCGCGCCGTCGTCCTTGATGCCGGCCCATTCACCGATCGGCAAGACCTCGAAGCCCTTCTCCAGGTTGTTGATGTCGAACACGGCGATCGACTGGCTCACCGGCGCTTCGGGATTCAGCGGCGTGTCGACCCAGAGGTTCTTCGATTTCGGATGAGTCTTGATGAACAGCGAGCCACCACCCTGGGCCTTGAGTGTCTGCACTACCTTCCAGGCGTTCTCCTTGTGCTTCTTCGGATCGGTGCCGATCAGGCTCACTGTCTCGTCGCCGAGATGGCTGGTGGCCCAGACTGGACCGAACTTGGGATGGACAAAGTTCGCGCCGCGACCCGGATGCGGAATCTTGCCGACGTCGATCAGCGCCGCCAGCTTGTCTTCCTTGGTGTCGACCACGGCGATCTTGTTCGAAGCGTTGGCGGCGACCATGAAATAGCGGCCGCTGGAATCGAAGCCTCCGTCATGCAGGAAGCGTGCGGCGTTGATGCTGGTGATCTTGAGGTTGTCGAGGTCCTTGTAGTTGACCACCAGGATCTTGCCGGTTTCCTTGGCGTTGACGATGAACTCCGGGTTGTAGTGCGAGCCGACGATCGCGGCGACGCGCGGTTCCGGATGGTATTCCTGGGTATCCACCGTCATGCCGCGGGTCGATTCGATCTTGAGCGGCTTCAGCGTATCGCCTTCCATGATGACGAACTGCGGCGGCCAGTAGGTGCCGGCGATCGCGTACTTGTCCTCGTAACCCTTGTACTTGGAGGTTTCGACCGAGCGCGCTTCGAGCCCGACCTTGATTTCGGCGACGTTGGTCGGCTCCGGCATCCAGAGGTCGATCAGATTGATGCGGGCGTCGCGACCGATCACGTAAAGGTAGCGGCCGGATTTCGACATGCGCGAGATATGCACCGCGTAGCCGGTCTTGAGTATCTTGACGATCTTCTTGCTGGCACCGTCGATCAGCGCGATCTCGCCCGCATCGCGCAAGGTGACCGAGAACAGGTTGGCGAGATCCAGGTTGTTCATCTTTTTCGTCGGACGCTGGCTCGGTGGCACGGTGACTTTGAGCGAGGCCATCATTTCCTTCATGCCCCATTCCGGCGGCGTCGGTGGCTCCTGTTGCACGTAGCGCGCCATCAGGTCGACCTCTGCGTCGGTCAGTTCGCCCGACGTGCCCCAGTTCGGCATGCCCGCGGGCGAGCCGTACTTGATGAACACCTTCAGGTACTCGGTGCCCGAGGCCAAGGTCTTGTCGGTGGTCAGCGGCTTGCCGGTGGCGCCCTTGCGCAGCACGCCGTGACAGCCGGCGCAGCGCTGGAAGTAGATTTCCTTTGCCTGTTCAAACTCCACCTTGGTCATTGGCGGCGCTTGGGGACTGATGTTCTGGTGCATTTCGACCTTGCCCAGCGGAGAATCGCCGGCCTGGTACTTCATCTCGGTGTCGGTGACGCCCGGCTTGGCGCGATCCTGAGCGTGCACAACGCTTAGGGTTAGTGGCAATGCCAGAATGGCGGCAAAGCAGGCCCAGCGGATTGGTATAAGCTTGGTTCGTTTCATAGATCCCTCTGTATATTATTGATATTTAAATAAAAATTATTTTTGGCGACGGCGTACGATGCGCTTGGTATCGCCAGCAAGTCGTTGACTCCGGTCAATTGCCGGGCAATGTCTTGGGTGTGTTTTCTATTAAGCCAACGAGATGAAGGCGCACGCCAGATGAACGAATAACATAAAGGACGATGCGAATTTGTCGAAGCGCGTGGCGATACGCCGGAAGTGCTAAATACGAGCGAAGAAGCGCTCGATCAGATTGCGGTCTCGGTAGAGTTGGCGATCGACGCTGCGCTGGGTAAGACAATTGGAGCTGGGCGGAATCACGACCTGCATGCCCGCGGCTTCGATCTTCGCAATGGAATGGTCAGCGTCGTACCCCTTGTCCGCGATAATGGCTTGCGCTGACAGGTGCTGGATGGTCTTGGCCGCATAGTCAATGTCGGCAATCTGACCGGCCGAGGGGATCACCCGCAGTGGAGTGTCCAGGGCATCCAACGCGACATCCAGTTTAGTGGTCAGCCCAAACCGTGAGCGACCGATCTTCTGGATACTCCTTTTTTTGGCGGCGGCAGAATGCTGGTGGGCACGCACGATGGTCGAGTCAATGAACAGGCGCTCCATATCAGCGTCGCCTCGCATCGCTTGGGCAACGCGCTCAAATACACCCCCTTCTTGCGCCAAAGGCAGAAACGTACATACGTCCGATGCCAATGCCCGAACTCGACCGGCAGGTCGCGCCATGGGCTGCCCGTTCGCATGATCCAGAGGGCCGCCTCGACAAACCGCCGATTGTCCTTGGCCAGGATACACCGATCACTGGCCTTGCCCGGCATGCGCTGCTCAATGCGTTCCCGCTGTTCGTCCTATGATTCGTCCTCTTACTGGAACGATGTCAAGTCCGCACCAGCAGCGCCTTCAGGCCGCGCGGCGAACTGACCAGGTCGGCCAGTGTCGTTTCGTCCAGCGTCGCGTAGAGCGCCTCGAAGCCGCGCGACAGCACCGCCGTCAGCTTGCACACCGGCGCGATGCGGCAGGTCGCGGCATCGCCGGAGAGGCATTCGACAATAGGCGCCGCCCCTTCGCTGACACGCACAATCTGCCCGATCCGAATCTCGTCGGGTTCGCGCGCGAGGCGTATGCCGCCGCCCTTGCCACGCACCGATTCGATGACGCCCGAGCGTGCCAGCTGATGTACCACCTTCATCAGGTGGTTCTCGGAGATCTCATAGGCGGCGGCGATCTCGGGAATCGTCGCCAGCCGCTCGCGGTTCAGCGCGAGGTACATCAGCACGCGCAGGGTGTAGTCGGAAAAAGTCGTGAGTTTCATGCCCGCGAGTTTACGCTCATAAGGAGTAAATAAGATATTGCTTTACAAAAATCGCGGTGGTAGCATGAAGCTGTATTTTATGTACTGCTTTTAAAACCAATGATCACCGAAGCCGAAAAATTCTCCCCCGCCCCTCCGCCCGACGCGCAACAGATCCGCGACATCCTGCGTCAGGTGATCGACCCCGAGGTGGACCGCGACATTGTTTCCCTCGGCCCGGTCTATCGCGTCGAGGTCGCCGCTGGCCCGCAGGACAAATGGACCAGCGAACGCGTGCTGTCGGTGCGCTGGTGGACGCCGACGCTGGTGTCCTTCCGCACCACGCGCTATCGCGGCTTCCGCTTCACGCCGGGGCACTACACGCGACTCGGGCTTGGCGCCGGGGATGCGGGTTTGGGTGACTGTGTCTGGCGCCCCTACTCGCTGGCTTCAGCGGCCTATGACGACTTCCTCGAATTCATCGCCGTGCTGGTGCCGGGCGGCGCCTTTTCTGAACCGCTCAGGCAACTGCGCGTGGGCGATACGCTGCGCGTCGACAAGGCCAGCTATGGCTTCCTCACCGTCGATCAGTTGGCCCCCGGCAAGACCCTCTGGTTGCTGGCCAGCGGCACCGGGCTCGGACCTTTCCTCTCCATCCTGCGCGATCCGTCCGTCTGGCAGAACCACGAACGCCTGATCGTCGCCCACAGCGTGCGCCACTCGGCCGAACTGGCCTGGCGCGACGAAATTGCCGCCATGCCGCAAGGCGAACTGTTCGCCGAGGCCAAAGCCACGCTCACCTATCTGCCGGTCGTCACCCGCGAGCCGGGTGCCAGCAAGCTCGCGGAACGCATCCCGCTGCTGCTCGCCGACGGCCGCCTCGAAGCCGCAGCCGCCTCCCCGCTCGACCTCGCCAGCGCGCGCGTGCTGGTCTGCGGCAATCCCGCAATGAGCCGCGAACTGAGGCAACTCCTGACTTCGCGCGGCTTCGCCACCAACCGCCGCGGCGTGCCGGGACAGATGGCTTTCGAAAAGTATTGGTAAGTCCGATTTTTTAAGTCCCTCCAGGAGAACCACCATGTCACACCCGACCCGCAGCTTGCTGATCCTGGCCGCCATGCTCACGCTGGGCATGGCCCCGGCCAGTGCCGCCGACCCCACGCATGAACACGGCGCACACGGCGTAACCGCGCTGAAACTCGACAACGGCCAGAAATGGAAAACCGATGCTCCGCTGCGCAAGGGCATGGCGAACATCAAGGCCGCCGTACAACCGCACTTGCACGCGATCCACGAAAACACGCTGAAAGCGGCGAACTATCAGACGCTGGCCAAGCGGACCACTACGCAGATCGCCTTCGTGGTCGAAAACTGCAAGCTGGCGCCGGACGCCGACGCACAACTGCATCTGATCATCGCCGAACTCGGCGCCGCGGCGGATGTCATGGCGGGCAAGGACAAGGCGCAGTCGCGGCAGAAGGGCGCTCTGCAACTGGTCCACGCGCTGGAAGCCTACGGCCAATTTTTCGATCATCCCGGCTGGGACGCTTCTGCGGCCGGACACGCGCACTGAACGGCGCAACGCTACCGTCCTCGATCCCGCCATGAAGCGCCATCCCGACCTGCCGCAACGTCCCCGCAAACACTCCGGATAGCGCCTGACCGACAAAATGGCAAAACCAGCCGTCGTCCGAAAAGTCATTGAAATAAAGCCCTGGGCCGATCCCGAGGCCAAGGTCTATCCGCGCTCGATCAGCGGCATCTACGCCCGCTGGCGCTGGATCTTCGTCTGGCTGACGCAAATCGTCTTCTACGGTCTGTGCTGGCTGCCGTGGCGCGACAGGCAAGCCATCCTGCTCGATATCGACACGCGCAAGTTCTACTTCTTCGACCTGGTGCTGTGGCCGCAGGACACGATCTATCTGGTGCTGCTGATGGTCATCGGCGCGCTGGCGCTGTTCCTGTTCACCGCCGTGGCCGGGCGCCTGTGGTGCGGCTATGCCTGTCCGCAAACCGTCCACGGAAATCTTCCTCTGGTTCGAGAAGCTGATCGAAGGCGAACGGCCGCAGCGCATCAAGCTCGATGCCGCGCCGTGGTCAGTGCGCAAGCTGGCCAAAAAGTCGGCCAAGCATGCCGTCTGGATCGTCTTCTCTCTGTGGACCGGCTTTACCTTCGTCGGCTACTTCACGCCGATCCGCGAGTTGGCGCACGATCTCGTCACGCTTTCGCCCGGCGCCTGGTCGGCCTTCTGGATACTGTTTTACGGCTTTGCCACTTACGGCAATGCCGGCTTCCTGCGCGAACAGATGTGCCGCCAGATCTGTCCCTACGCACGCTTCCAGTTCGTCATGTTCGATCCCGACACGCTGATCATCGCCTACGACACCGAACGCGGCGAGTCCCGCGGCGCCCGGGCCAAAGGCAGCGATCCGCGCGCGCAGGGCCTCGGCGACTGCGTCGACTGCAGCATCTGCGTCCAGGTCTGCCCGACCGGCATCGACATCCGCAACGGCCTGCAGAACGAATGCATCGGCTGTGCGGCCTGCATCGACGCCTGCGACCAGGTGATGGACAGGATGGACTATCCGCGCGGCCTGATCCGCTATTCAACCGAAAATGCCGTCAGCCAGCGCCTGACGCCGATGGACATCGTGCGCCGGGCATTCCGTCCGCGGGTGATCGTCTATGCCGCGATCTTGCTCGCGCTCACGATCGCGACGGCATGGTCGCTGTCCACCCGCATCCCGCTCAAGGTCAATGTGCTGAAGGATCGCGGCGCACTGTCGCGCGAAGCTGATGACGGCTCGATCGAGAACATCTACCGCCTGCAGATCATGAACACCGGCGACAAGACGCGGACCTTCCGCATCCGCGTCGCCGGCGGCGATGGCAAGGTGGGCATACGCCTGCACGACGACAAGCTGATCACGGTGACCGGCGGCGAGATCGGCGCTCCGACCGTAAGCGTCAGGGCCGACCCGGGCGCGGCGAAAGCCGGCGCCATCCCGATCACCTTCAATGTCGAGGACGTAGCCGACGCCACCGTCGCCGTTACCGAACAGTCGAAGTTCTGGATGCCCTGACGGGATTCGACGCGCAGCCGAATTCCTGTTCCGATGGAGTTGTCCTGTCCAGCAAGCCCAGCACCACCTGCAAGGCCACGGATACGGCGCCGACGATGAACACCACGTCGCCGAACGTGCGCACCCAGCGCAGCGTTTGCAGCAGGGGCTGCTGCATGAACTCTTCGCTGCGGGCGTACCACAGGCCCTGGCTGACGCTGGCATGGAACTGGATGAAACCGATCGGCAGCAGGCTGCTGAAGATCATCAGTGCCAGGCCGGCATTGAGCCCCCAGAACGCGGTTCTCATCAGTCCCTGGTGCAGGCGGCAATGTGGCCGGATATAGCGCAGCACCAGCAGCGTGAAGCCCAGCGCCAGGAAGCCATACACCCCGAACAGCGCGGCGTGGGCATGCACCGGCGTGGTGTTCAGACCCTGGATGTAGTACAGCGCCACCGGCGGGTTGATCATGAAGCCGAAGACACCCGCGCCCAGCATGTTCCAGAAGGATACGGCGACAAAGAACAGCAGCGGCCATTTGAGCTCCTCCATCCAGGGCGCCCGCGCCTGCAGGCGCCAGTTCTCCCAGGCATCGTGGCCGAGAACGATCAGCGGCACCACTTCGAGGGCGCTGAAGCTCGCGCCGACGGCCATCACCGCGGTCGTGGTGCCGGAAAAGTACAGGTGATGGAAGGTACCGGGGATGCCGCCCAGCAGGAACAGCGAAGCCGAAGCCAGGCTGGCGGTGGTCGCCATGCGCCGCGACACCAGTCCCAGCGTGGCAAAGACGAAGGCCAGCGCGGTCGTCGCAAACACTTCGAAGAAGCCTTCGACCCACAGATGCACCACCCACCAGCGCCAGTATTCCATCACCGTCAGGTGGGTGCGCTCGCCATAGAACAGGCCGGCGCCGTAGAACAGGCCGATCGCCACCACCGACGCGGTCAGCAACGCCAGCAGGTTCTTGTCGCCGCCCGGCTGCTTCAGAGCCGGGGCGATGCCGCGCAACATCAGCACCAGCCAGAAGGCGATGCCGGCGAACTTGCCGATCTGCCAGAGGCGGCCGAGATCGAGATACTCATAGCCCTGGTGGCCGAGCCAGAAATTCAGATGGGGCGGCATGATCTGCGCAATGGCGAGGTAGTTGCCAATGAAGGACCCGGCCACCACCACGACCAGGGCCCAGAACAGGATGTCCACGCCGGGCTTCTGCCAGCGGGGGTCCTTGCCGCCATTGATCAGCGGCGCGAGGAACAGGCCCACGGCGAGGAATCCTGTCGCAATCCAGAACAATGCCGACTGGATGTGCCAGGTGCGCACCAGCGCATAGGGAAACCACTGCGACAAATCCACGCCGTAGAACTTCTGTCCTTCGACCGTGTAGTGCGCGGTGAAGCCGCCGATCATGACCTGGAACACGAACAGCGCCACGATCAGGAACAGGTACTTGCCCAGCGCGCGCTGCGATGGCGTCAGCGCAAAGCTGCACAGCGGGTCCTGCGCGGCGGCCGCCGGCAGCGGCTCGTCGTGCCGGCGCAGGAAGGCCCAGGCCCACACCAGGAGGCCGACGCCGGCAAGCAGTATGACGATGCTGGCGATCGACCAGACGATGTTTTCGGCGCTGGGCTGGTTGCCGATCAGCGGTTCGTGAGGCCAATTGTTGGTGTAAGTGACATCCTGGCCCGGGCGCTCGGTGGCCGCCGCCCAAGCGGTCCAGAAGAAGAAGTGGGTCAGCTTCACCCGGCGCTCCGCGCTGGGCAGCGTGTCCTCCTTCATCGCAAAATGCTCGCGGCTCTTCTGCAATTCGGGCGCATCGGAGAACAGGCTTTGGTAGTAGGCGCCGGTTTGCGCCATGGCTTGCGCGCGCCGCGCCGACACGCGCAGCACGCCGCTGGCCGGGTCCACCCGGTTGCTCCGGTATTCGAGTTTCAGCTCTTCGCGCAGTCCGGCCTGCGCCGCGGCGTCCAGCGCCGCATACGGCTTGCCGTAGCCTTGCCATGCCGCCAGATCGAGCCAGGCGGTCAGTTCCCGGTGCAGCCAGTCGGCCGTCCAGTCCGGGGCCTGGTAGGCGCCGTGACCCCAGATCGAGCCCAACTGCATGCCGCCGACCGATTGCCACGCCGTCTGGCCGTCGAGGATATCGTCGCGGGTAAACAGCGCCTCGCCATCGGCGGCGACTACCTGCCCGGGAATGGGCGGCGCCTGCCGATAGACCTCGGTGCCGTAGTAGCCGAGCAGCGAGAAGGTCAGCGCCAGAACGGCGATCAGGATGAACCAGAGTTTGCGGTAGGAGCCCATGGTGCTTGCCTTGATTCGGTTGCGTTCAAGCGACCCATCGGGGCCTGGTGGCTCATCGCATCACCGTTGGCAATCAGACTATTCGCGCGATGCGATCAATTCCGTGCGCTGGCACGCATTGCCAGGTTATGAATACCCGCCGCTGCCTGGGCCGATAGCGTTGCGGCAAGACGGATCCGTTAGCTTCATCTGCCACTCTTCGAACAAGTGAAATGGCTTCTGCAAGGATTACTTGATCGACCTGGGTTTCTGGAATAAGATAGTAATTGATTACTTTCTTATTGGCTTAAAATGTCCATTGAACCGAGACCGAAGAACTTGCCCGCGGACCAGCGCCGGGCGGTCACCGTGGAAGCCGTTATCGAGCTGACGGCCGAGCAGAATCCGGGCGACATCACTACCGCTGCGATTGCCCAGCGAATGAATCTCACGCAGGGCGCGCTGTTCCGCCACTTTCCAAGCAAGGATGCAATCTGGCAGGCGGTCATGGAATGGGTGGCCGAGCGACTGCTGCTACGGGTGGATCGCGCTATGCAAGGCACGGACTCGCCGCTTCAGGCGTTGGAAGCGGTGTTCATGACCCACATCGAATTTGTCGTCGCGCACCCCGGCGTGCCGCGCCTGCTGTTCGGCGAGTTGCAGCGCGCCGAGGACACTCCCGCGAAACGCATGGCACGCACCCTGATTGGCGCCTATAGAGAACGCCTGCGCGGGCTCATCGATACGGGGAAAGCACGCGGCGAAGTGGCGCCGGAGGTCGATACCGCAGCGGCTGTCGTCGCCTTCATCGGCAGCATCCAGGGTCTGGTCATGCAATCGCTGCTGAGCGGCAAGGCTGGACAGATGCGGGCCGACGCGCCAGGCGCTTTCGCCATTTACCGTCGCGGAATCAGGAGTGTCACATGAAGTCCGAACGCATACTCAAATGGCTGGCCATCGCCGCCATCGCATTTGGCGCCCTCACCGTGTTCAGCGGTGGCCGCGCATTGTTCGGCGGCATGGAGGCGCGCGCCGAGCTTGGCAACGTCGTGCCCTTCGTGCTCTGGTTCAATTTCATCGCCGGTTTTGTCTATGTCGTCGCCGGGGTGGCCCTGCTACGGACCAGACGCTGGGCTGCCGCGGCGGCCTTGCTTCTCGCCGTGGTGACGGTTCTCGTCTTCCTCGCCTTTGCTGTGCACATCCTAGCCGGCGGCGCATTTGAAGCGCGCACCGTCGGAGCCCTGTCGCTGCGCTCCCTTTTCTGGATCGCGGTGGCGCTGGTCGCGATGCGTGCCATGAAGGCGACTACGGCAGGGAGCATCCCGCGATGAACTTCTCATTCAATCGTCGCAACATCCTCATTACCGCCGCCGTCTTGCTGTTGGCCGTTCTGCTGCTCTTCGTCGCGCGCAGCGGGCCGCTGGCGTCGATGCGCGTCACCGTCGCGCCGGTCGCGCGGGCCGATCTGGCGCCGCTGCTGTTCGGCATCGGCCTCGTCGAAGCGCGGCGCAGCTATCTGGTCGGCCCCACCACAGCCGGTCGCGTGCGCCAAGTCGCCGTGGATGTCGGCGAAGTCGTGAAAGCCGGCCAGTTGCTGGCCGAGATGGACCCGGTCGACCTCGATCAGCGCCTTGCCGCAACCGGCGCGGCCGCTAACCGGGCGAAGAGTGCTGTCGATACGGCCTCGGCGCAACTTGCCGACAGCGTCGCCCGCCGCGAAGTGGCTGCCGCCAATGCACGCCGCTATGAGGAATTGGGGCGCAAGGGTTTCGTCAGTTCCAGCGTGACCGAGGGCAAGACGCAGGAGATGAATTCCGCGACGGCCCAGTTTGCCGCCGCCGAAGCCGCGCTGGCCGGCGCGCGCCAGGACCGCGCGCGCCTCGATGCCGAACGCGGCGGCGCGCGACAGCAGCGCGGCAACCTGCGCCTGCTGGCGCCGGCTGATGGCGTCGTCACCGCGCGCGACGCCGAGCCGGGCTCGACCGTGGTCGCCGGACAGGCCGTCGTGCGGCTGGTCGCCGCCGACAGCCTGTGGCTCAAACTGCGCCTCGATCAGCATCGCTCGGCCGGCCTGCAAGTGGGGCTGCCGGCTGAAATCGTGTTGCGCTCGCGGCCGGGACAGGTGCTGCCCGGGAAAGTCGCCCGCATTGAAATGCTCGGCGACAGCGTGACCGAAGAGCGCATCGCCCAGGTGGCCTTCGACACGCCGCCGCAGGACGTGTCCATCGGCGAAATGAGCGAAATCACCTTGCACCCGCCGGGCGTCAAGCAGGCGCTGGCCGTGCCCGGTGCGGCATTGCGCCTGCACGGCGGCAAGACCGGCGTCTGGCTGCTGGCTGCCGGCAAGCCGGCGTTTGTCCCGGTCAGGACGGGCACCAGCGGCGCCGACGGCAGGGTGCAGATCATCGACGGCCTAAAGGAGGGCGATGTGGTGATCGTGCACAGCGAGAGCGAGCTCGCCGCGGACAGCCGCATCAAGGTGGTTTCCACCCTCACGGGTTCGTGAGCCCGTCATGATCAGCCTCGCCGGCCGCGACATCCTGCATTCCTGGGGCAAGTTCGTCCTCACCGGGGTCGGTCTCGGCCTGCTGATTGGCGCCACGCTGACCATGGCGGGTGTCTATCGCGGCATGGTCGATGATGCACGGGTACTGCTGACCAACAGCGGCGCTGACATCTGGGTGGTACAGAAGGACACCCAGGGACCATATGCCGAGGCGTCCAGCATCCGCGACGATGTGTATCGCGGCCTGCTCGGCATGCCCGGCGTGGCGCAGGCGGCAAACGTCACCTACCTGACCATGCAGGTGCGCCATGGCGTCCGCGAGAGTCGCACTATGGTGGTCGGATTCGAACCGGGGCAGCCCGGCGAGCCGGGCTATCTGGTGGCAGGACGACGCCTGCTGCGCGGCCACTTCGAGGCCATCGCCGACGTCAAGACCGGCTTCAAGATCGGCGAGCGCATCCGCATCCGCCGCCACGATTACGAAGTAGTCGGCCTGACGCGGCGCATGGTGTCCTCCGGCGGCGACCCGATGGTGTTCATTCCGCTCAAGGACGCGCAGGAGGCGCAGTTCCTCAAGGACAACGACGCGATCGTCGCCGACCGCGCACGCACGGCGGCCAACCCCGCCCTGAACCGCCCCGGCGTGCCCGGCCTGCTCGACGCGGTGACGGCGTCGCAGACCATCAATCACAGCGTCAATGCGGTGCTGGTGAAAGTCGGCGTTGGCGACACGGCGGCAAGCGTGGCACAGGAGATCCGCCGCTGGAAACACGTTCAGGCATATACCCGCGAGCAGATGGAGGAGATCCTGATCGAAAAGCTGGTCGCTACATCGGCCAAGCAGATCGGCATGTTCCTCGCGATCCTCACCGTGGTCAGTGCGGCGATCGTCGCCTTCATCATCTACACCATGACGCTGGGCAAGATTCGCGAAATCGCTGTGCTGAAACTGATCGGTACGCGCAACCGCACCATCGCCGGCATGATCCTGCAACAGGCGCTAGGGCTCGGCCTGATCGGTTTCATCGTCGGCAAGATTTCCGCCACGCTGTGGGCACCGGCCTTTCCCAAGTATGTGCTGCTGGAGACGGCGGACGCCATGCGCGCCCTTGTCATCGTCATGGTGGTCTGCGCGCTGGCCAGCACGCTGGCGATTCGCGCGGCGCTCAAGGTCGATCCGGCGACGGCGATCGGGGGCTGAGATGGACGACGGAATCCACATCGAAGGACTCAGCAAGCGCTATGGCGAGGGCGACACCGCCGTCGAGGCGCTGAAGGACGTGAACATGCGCATCGCGCCTGGCGAGGTGGTCGGCCTGGTCGGTCCGAGCGGATCGGGCAAGACCACGCTACTCAAGTGCCTCGGCGCGGTGATCGAACCGACCCGCGGCCGCATGACCCTGGGCGGCGAAGTGATCTACGACAGTGAACAGGGCGGCTGGAAAACGCCGGATCTGCGTGCGCTGCGGCGCGATCGCATCGGCTTCATCTTCCAGGCGCCCTACCTGATTCCCTTTCTCGACGTCACCGACAATGTCGCCCTGCTGCCGATGCTGGCGGGGCGGGCGAATGGTGCTTCCCGGGCGCGTGCGCTGGAACTGCTGCAGGCGCTTGATGTGGCTCATCGCGCAAAAGCGCAGCCGAGCGAGCTTTCCGGTGGCGAGCAGCAGCGCGTCTCGATCGCCCGCGCGCTGGCCAACCAGCCGCCGGTGATCCTCGCCGACGAACCCACCGCGCCGCTCGACAGCGAGCGGGCGCTGGCCGTGGTGCGCATCCTTAATCAGATGGCGAGCCAATATCAGACGGCGATCATCGTCGTCACCCACGACGAAAAGATCATTCCGACCTTCAAGCGGATCTATCACATTCGCGACGGAAGGACGGTGGAAGAGGCGGGGGAAGGACGCGAGATTTCGTGAATAGGCGTCGACATCACAGTCCTGCCGCCGCTTGATTCCAGGTTCAACGGCCACTTCCAGGCGACTGCAGAGGATCAACGGCGGCTTTGGAGAAACACGGTCAGCGCCAGCTTCCGGCTGATTGTACGCAACCAGCATCCAATCCAAAAGCCGCCCTTCGCCCAGAAGTAGAACAATCAGACTCCGATCAACAACGAAGGAGTCTGTCATGGAATCTAGCCATCACTGGGAACCCTGGAACAAAGGCAAACTGGTCGGTCAGAAGCCACCCCTGAAGCCGAAGGACATCTGGGCCATCCGGATTCAGCTTCAAAATGCGCATCAAGTTCGAGACCTTGCCATGTTCAACCTCGCGATCGACAGCAAGCTGCGGGTGCTGCGACCTTGTCAATCTGCGTGTTCGTGACATCACGCACGGCAGCAAGATACTGACACGTGCGATGGTCGTGCAGCGAAAAACGCAGCGGCCGGTGCAGTTTGAGCTGACGGAGCCTACGCGGGCCGCCGTCACAGCGTGGATCGAGAAGGCGAAATTGAAACCAGAGCAATGCCTGTTTCCTAGTCGCCTCACCAAGTCTGCCCATGTTTCGACGCGACAGTACGCCCGTATCGTGCATCAGTGGGTTGCCGCCATCGGACTCGATCCGACGGTCTATGGCACGCACACAATGCGGCGGACCAAGGCGACACTGATCTACAGACGCACGAAGAACTTACGGGCCGTTCAGCTCTTGCTTGGTCATAGCAAGCTTGAAAGCACTGTGCGATACCTCGGGATAGAGGTAGATGACGCGCTGGAGATCTCGGAGCAAACTGAAATCTAGCTGCCTGGGTGCCGGCTGCACGTGCTACCCCTTGTGGGATTCGTGCCGCCGCTTTTGGGCCTGATACCCATTTCGTACAAGCGGCCAAGGGCTAAATTCGCGTACCTCTGCAAAAGTGACTGTTTTTGGGGGTGGAGCAGACTTTGGCGGAAAGTCTCTTAAAAATGACGCCTCCCCGATAGCGGTCATTGAGAATGAATTAGTCATCAGGCCGGAATGCAATGGCCGTTTCTGGCACTAGATCCAGAATTAACAAAAATCTACTGCGTTGCAAACATGCCTGCGGAAAATTCACGAAGAGAGAATTCCGGACCTTTGGTATCGGCCGCCCCGCCCGGGGCCTGGATTTTCCTTAATCGGAGGCGTTTTGCTGACCCGCAAAGTCCGGCAAACGGTAATCCTTAACACGCAGGAAAAAAACGTCCCCCGGGGCGCCCCGCACCACCCCCGCGCCCACCCCGGGGGAGAAGGGGGACCGCACCGGCGGAGAACCGGGGGCGCGCACCCCGCGAGGGAGGAGGAGGGGGGAGGGGCATGGGGGGAGGGCAATCGTCTGTCTCTGGCTGCCGGTGGAATGCACGCGCGCTGCCGGCTGCGCGAGGGCGATACCGTCGAGGCGGGAAGTGACGCCGATTGGCGAGATCGTTGACGCCGGCGCAGCTGTTCGACAAGGCGGGCATTCATCAAGCGCCCGCAAGCTGCGGGCAACCATGCCGATGACGACGACGACCGTTCAGATGATGCGCCAGGAGGATCGTTATTGATGATCTACCTGGACACAAGTGCGGCGGTTCCGTTGTTCGTCCCGGAGCCGGCGAGCCCTGCGATCGAAGCCTGGTTCGAGTCCTGCACGGAGCCCCTGGTATCGTCTGACTGGATAATGACGGAGTTTTCGAGCGCCTTGTCCATCAAGGTGCGCAAAGGGGAGATCAGTGCCAGGCAGGCGCAGGCGGCATGGAAGGACTTTTTGATGCTTTCTGCAAGTCTGGATTGCGTTTGTTGCGGGTGAGCCGAAAAGCGTTTGCGGAGGCTGCCGGGATGGCGCAGAACGCGGCAGGCGGTTGCGCCCGGCGATGCCTTGCACCCTTGGCGATGGCGCTTGAAGGCGCCAGCGGGATTGCAACGGCAGACGACGTGGGCGAAGAACGCCAAAGCGAGCGGCTTGGCGGTAAGCCAGATAGTCTGACCGTTTCTCGACCCATGACCCGATCCGAACTGGTTGACCGGCTGCATTTCCTCGTTCCAACGCTTACTCAAGACGACGCCAAGTCGAGGTCGACGTGATTCTTGATGCCATCACGCGCAGTCTGGTTACCGACAGTCGCGTTGAGATCCGTGGTTTCGGCAGCTTCAGCCTGAGCTACCGGCAACCACGGTGGGCGCAACCGGAAGTCGGGTGAAAAGGTTCAGGTTCCGGAAAGTACGTCCTCATTTCAAGGCGGGCAAGGAGATGCGGAGAGGAACCGCAACCGCGATATAGGTCCAGAAACGCCAGCCAAAATCACTTCGAAATCGCGATGCGGCGCATTGAACATATCGTTGATAGTCGCTGCATGGACACAAAGCCGCTTCCCCGCCATCCGATCACCTGCGAGACCGATGGCAGAACATACAAGGGCACCTACTGGGTGGCAGGAAAGATCCTCACTGTCTCCACCGCCTTGGCGGCAAGAGAGAACAGGTTGGCACCACGGAGCCCGGAAGCCTTGGCAAAACAACTACTGCTCGAACCGGTCAAGGCAGGTAAGACGTAACCCATTTGCATCGCCAAGCAGTTTGCTGTCCGATAGCGGCCGGTGGTGGATGAGTACAATCGGCCTTGCCCGCCGCTCGCGAAAGTGGAAGTTGCCCAACCGCGTCCGAACTCAACGATATTGCGGACGCTCAGATTATCGGACCCGGTGATCGCAACTCGTCCACGATAGTCAGCGGAGATTTGCCGAGGAAGCAAGCGGCGAGCACAAAGACCAGTCTGCACGGCCGATCCAGTCAGCAGCGTAGATATTGCGGGCTAATTTCGTGTTCAAAATAGTGGAAGCGTGGTCGCGTAGGCGCAGACCGTCCCAATAGAATTTTCACTAAGCAACGGACGACAGGGTTAGTCGAGGCCCGTCTTTTCACGGAAGCTGAAAGCGGATCTATGCACCTGTTACCCAAGAAGGAAGGCGACGAGCTGCCGGCAATTATGCACTGAGGGGGATCTCAGCTCCAGATTCCGCCACTTGCGGAGCGGAACATGGCAGATGTCATAGTAATATCCGCAATGGAGAAAAGAATGGGCCACCTATGTCCTACAGCCCGCACCAGCTAGCGTACTTTGCGCACCAACTAACCCGCCGGGCAGCGTCCAATTCCATGGACCGCATGGCTGGTGCGTTGATGGACGCCCAGGTCGACCTCAATCCGCACCAGATCGACGCTGCCCTGTTTGCGACCAGCAATCCGCTAGCCAAGGGCGCCATCCTTGCTGACGAAGTCGGTCTTGGCAAAACCATCGAAGCCGGGCTGCTTATCGCGCAGTGCTGGGCCGAGCGCAAGGGCGATCTGGACAGCTTCCGCGCTCAATCGGCCAAGCCAAGGATGCCGCCAGCTTCGATGCCTTTGAAGAGCCGTATCCAGTTGATCTGCAAAACGCTCGCGCACGGCAGGTCGAGGCCTGCGTCAAATACACCCGACGGATTCCGATGTTGCAGGAATTCGTTCCCGGTGCCGACGAAACCAGGCTTCTACAACCACGTATCGGAATTCCTGCAACGCCCGGTCTCTCTACGCGCTGCCGAATAGTCAGCGGCAACTGATCACGCTGGTCCTGCAAACCGCTGGTGTCCTCGACCTTCGCCATTGCCGGCGCGTTGGAAACCCTGATCAAGCGACTGAGCCAGACTCCTCGACCAGAAAGCCGCCAGCACGGACCTCGCCGAAGAGCTTGACCAGACTACGAGGCGCTGGACCAACTCGCCGACGAGATGGATGGGGCGGGCGCGGCCAGCACCAAGGCCACGACCGAGGCTGAGATCGTCGCCATCAAGGCCGAGATCAGCGAGCTGGAATCCTTCCGCAATCTTGCCGTGTCGATTACCGAAACGCTAAGGCGCGGCCCTGCTGCAAGCGCTCAAAGCGGCGTTCAAGAACTGGATGAGCTTGGCGCTGCCAAGAAGGCCATCGTCTTTACCGAGTCGCGTCGCACGCAAGACTATTTGCTGAAGCTGCTGGCCGACGGAATTCGGCCCCGGTGTCGTGCTGTTCAACGGCACCAACAGCGACCCAGACGCACGTCAGGTCCACACCGAATGGATAGCACAGCATGCCGGCACCGACCGTGGTTTCGGGCTCCGCACCGCCGACTACCCGCGCCGCACTCGTCGACTATTTCCGCGACTATTCCGGCACGGTGGGGCCTTTATCGCCACCGAGGCAGGCGGGAAGGCATTAACCTCCAGTTCTGCTCGATGGTCATCAACTACGATCTGCCATGGAATCCGCAGCGCATCGAACAACGCATCGGGCGTTGCCACCGCTATGGACAGAAGCACGATGTCGTGGTGGCTCAACTTCCTGAACCGCGATTAAACGAAGCAGATCGCCGCGTCCATCAACTGCTTCGGGGCAGAAAGTTCCAGCGCTTCGATGGCGTCGGCGCCAGCGATGAAGTGTTGGGCGCAGGAGTCCGGCGTCGATTTCGGAGCGCCGGATCGCCGGAGATTTACCAAACCCGCTGCCACCCCGGAAGCCATTCATGTCGCCTTCGAACAACTGCAACTCGATCTGGCAGGCGAGATTTCCGACGCAATGATTAGCGCCCGCAAGGCGCTGCTGGAGAATTTCGACGAGGACGTGCAAGAGCGGCTTCGCCTGCGCAACCTTGATGCCCGCGCATCGCTCGGCAAGCTTGAACGACTGTTGATGCGCTTCACCCGCGCCGCGCTCAATGGGCACGCTGACCGACCACGACGATACCGGTTTCCGGCTGACCAGCCTTCCCCATGGCGTGCCGGATGGAATGCAAACTGCTATCCCTCTGGGTCGTTACGAACTACCGCGCCGCAGCGAAGAAGCCCACATCTACCGCATGGCGCATCCGAAGGCACAAGCCTTGATCGACCACGCCCAGCACGCGCCTCTGTCGTCCAGCAAACCGGTGCTCGACTACGAGGCCTACGGAACCAAGGTTTCGGTCATTGAGGAACTGGAAAGGCAAACTGGCGTGTTGATGGTCCACACATTCGGATTCAGTCGCTCGGCACTACAGAAGAACATCCGCCGATCGCCGAACGGACGCCAGCGGTACAGCCTACGATCAGGACGTTACCGACCGCCTCCTCAGCATGCCCGGACGCGTGACAGCCCTGCTGCGTAGATGGCGCCCCGGTTCAGCAACGCACTTTCCGACGATCCGGCGCCGGCGCAGCAAAACATGCTGGATTTCGCCGCAGCAATGTGCCGATTCTCCGGCGCTACAGCAGCAGACTGACCAGCAGAAAGCGCGCGTGATTACCTGATCTTGAGTCACGCAACCTGAGCTTCTTCACGCAGGGAAACCGAAAAACTCGATGCTGGGCCGACGACTCTGAAGGTAGGCCTTGAACGCGAAATCAAGGAGCCGATGGTGTGAATATCAAGGGAAGCCTGACCAGTGTAGCAAAGGCGGCCACTCTTGCCGACAAGCCGCAAGTCCAAACGAGCACGCGATCTCGCATAGGAAGGGCGACAAGAACGCCCGGGAATTGTTTAACCATCCGACAGATGAAATCCAAGGCAGGCGCGACCAATTGATCGAGGAGCTTGGCTCTGTTGGGCCAACAACCTCACAGCGGACGCCTTCAGTTGTGAACGGGAGGCGCCATGACAGAACCAACAATTACATGCCCCAAGTGCGGGACTGAAATCCGCCCTGACCTCGAACCGCTCGCGGCACCACTTGATCGCGGCGACACGGAAGCAGTTCGAGCAGCAGTTGTCGCAGAAGGATGAAGACATCGCCAAACGCGAGCAAGGCACCCGCGACAAGGAAAAGCCGTTCGACGCCAGGCGCGCACTCTCGATGATCAAGTCGCCGACTCAGGTTGCGGCAGTCAACCCGTCCGAACGCACCCGTGTCATCGAGGAAGAATCCAAAAAGGCCAAGCTGGCTGCCGCCACCTGAGCTGGACAACAAGGCGCGGTGAACCGGGCCGAGCTTCAGAAGTGCCTTGCGTCCGGCGATGAGAGGTCGCCGAAGCCCAGCAGGCGCATGCCGAACTCTTCAAGAAGCAGCGCGAACTCGACGACGCCAAGCGCGAACTGAGTTGACGGTGGAAAAGCGTGCAGGACGGCCTGACCGAAGTCCAGACCTGTGCCAAGCACGAGGGCGAGAAGGCGCGGCTTGCGGGGGTTGTCATGGAAAGGAGCCAGACCATCGCCCGATGCAGCAAAAATCGAAGAACTCAAACAAAGGGCCGAGCAAGGCTCCCAGCAGTTGCAGGGCGAAGTGCAGGAACTTGAACCGGAAAACCTGCTGCGGGTGAAGTCCCTATTCGATTCCACCGGAACTCGTTCCCAAGGGCGAATTCGGAGGGGACGTCCTGCAACGAGTCGTCAGTCAGAGCGGACAGGCGAGCGGCGCGATTCTTTGGGAAAACCAAGCGCACCAAGAACTGGAGCGATGGCTGGCTCCGTCAACTGCGCGAAGATCAGCGCGCACCGCCAAAGCCGACATTTCCATTATCGTCATCACGTGCTGCCCAAGGGGTCGAAGCCTTCGACGTTATCGACGGTGTCTGGGTGACCAGTCCGCGTGCCGCGCCGCCGGTGGCGAATCGTTTTGCGCCTAAATTCTGCTACAGGTCAGATGGCGAGGCAGTCCTCGGAAGGCCAGCAGACAAAGACGGAAATGGCCGATCTATCAGGCATTTTACGGCCCGGGCGTTTCCCGCCACGTCGCGTCGAAGACATCGTCGATGCGTTCTCGACCTCAGGCAGGAAGACCTCGACATGGAGGAGCGCAAGGCGATAACGAAGCAG
>JADJUP010000023.1 GCA_016716965.1 Sulfuritalea sp.
ACGATTGCGATAATTAATATTCACTCCATCGCAGCAAACCAATCAACCCACCAAGGAGCCACACCATGAACACCAGCCTGATCAACACCGAAATCCTTCCCTTCAAGGCCACCGCCTTCCACAACGGCAAGTTCGTTCCCGTCACCCAGGACGACCTCAAGGGCAAGTGGTCCGTGGTCTTCTTCTACCCGGCCGACTTCACTTTCGTCTGCCCGACCGAGCTGGGCGACCTGGCCGACCACTACGCCACCTTCAAGTCGCTGGGCGTCGAGATCTACGCCGTATCGACCGATACACACTTTACGCACAAGGCCTGGCACGACACGTCCGAGACCATCGGCAAGATCAAGTACCCGATGATCGGCGACCCGACCGGCGCCATCACCCGCAACTTCGGCGTGATGATCGAGGAAGCCGGTCTGGCCGAGCGCGGCACCTTCGTCATGGACCCGTCGGGCAAGATCCAGATCATCGAGGTCAACGCCGGCGGCATCGGCCGCGACGCGATGGAGCTGCTGCGCAAGGTGCAGGCCGCGCAGTACGTCGCCAGCCATCCGGGCGAAGTCTGCCCGGCCAAGTGGAAGGAAGGCGAAGCCACCCTGGCGCCGTCGCTGGACCTGGTCGGAAAAATCTAATAACGCACCCCCAACCCCAACGTTCCCACCCCGGCAACCCCGGGGTCGGGATTGCAGCGTAAAGGCCGCCTCACGACGGCAGTCTTTGCAGTGCAATCCACACCAGGGAGAAAATCATGCTCGACAGCGCAATCAAGACCCAGCTTTCCGCCTACCTCGAAAAGCTCCAGACGCCCATCGAACTCGTTGCTTCGCTCGACGCCAGCGATGCCGCGCGCCAGATGCGCGAACTGCTGGCCGACATCGCCGCGCTTTCGCCCAAGGTGACAGTGCGCGACGACGGCAACGATGCGCGCAAGCCCTCGTTCGCCATCGGCCGTCCCGGTGAAGCCGCGCGCATCCGCTTTGCCGGCATCCCGATGGGCCACGAATTCACCTCGCTGGTGCTGGCCCTGTTGCAGACCGGCGGCCACCCGCCCAAGGTCGACGCCGCCGTGATCGAGCAGATCAAGGGACTGACCGGGACGATGCGCTTCGAAACCTACATTTCGCTGTCCTGCCACAACTGCCCGGACGTGGTACAGGCGCTCAACCTGATGGCCGTGCTGAACCCCGGCGTCGAGAGCGTGATGATCGACGGCGCCTTGTATCAGGGCGAAGTGAGTGCACGCAAGATCATGGCCGTACCGACCGTGATGCTG
Source organism: Sulfuritalea sp. (assembly GCA_016716965.1). Lineage (GTDB taxonomy): Bacteria > Pseudomonadota > Gammaproteobacteria > Burkholderiales > Rhodocyclaceae > Sulfuritalea. The sequence goes on from JADJUP010000023.1 coordinate 1,277, forward strand.
AACGGCGAAGCCTTCGGCCAGGGCCGCATGACGATCGAGGAAATCCTCGCCAAGGTGGATACCGGCGCTGCGGCGCGCGACGCCGAAAAGCTGAACGCGAAGGATGCCTACGACGTGCTCGTGGTCGGCGGCGGTCCGGCCGGATCGGCGGCGGCGATCTACGCCGCACGCAAGGGCATCCGCACCGGCGTGGTGGCCGAGCGCTTCGGCGGCCAGGTGCTCGACACCCATGGCCATCGAGAACTTCATTTCCGTGCAGCGCACCGAAGGCCCCAAGCTCGCCATGGCGCTGGAGCAGCACGTCAAGGAATACGAAGTCGACATCATGAACCTGCAGCGCGCCGAAGCCCTGATCCCGGCCGGCGACGATGGCATGGCGCAGGTCAGGCTCGCCAACGGCGCCACGCTCAGGGCGAAAAGCGTGATCCTTGCCACCGGCGCGCGCTGGCGCGAGATGAACGTGCCCGGCGAGAAGGACTACAAGGGCAAGGGTGTGTGCTTCTGCCCGCACTGCGACGGCCCGCTGTTCAAGGGCAAGCGCGTGGCGGTAATCGGCGGCGGCAACTCCGGCGTCGAAGCCGCGATCGACCTCGCCGGCATCGTCAGCCATGTCACGCTGCTCGAATTCGACGGCAAGTTGCGCGCCGACGCCGTGTTGCAGGCCAAGCTCGGCAGCCTGCCCAACGTCACCATCATCACCAGCGCGCTGACTACCGAAGTCACCGGCGACGGCGAAAAGGTGAATGGCATCGTCTATCAGGACCGGATCGGCGGGCAGACGAAACGCGTCGAGCTCGAAGGCATCTTCGTCCAGATCGGCCTTCTGCCCAACACCGACTGGCTCAAGGGAACGCTGAAACTTTCGCCGCGTGGCGAGATCGAGATCGATGCGCGCGGCCAGACCTCGCTGTCCGGCGTTTTCGCCGCAGGCGACGCGACGACCACGCCCTACAAGCAGATCATCATCGCCATGGGTGAAGGCGCCAAGGCCAGCCTCAGCGCCTTCGACCACCTGATCCGCAGCCCGGCGCCTGCGCCGGCCGCCACGAGTGTTGACCTGGGTCAGCCCGCCTGATCCGCAAACGGGTAGTTTTCATTCAGAAGTCATTTCAATCCGCACAGGAGAAACATCATGAAAAAGACCACCAAACCCGCCAAGCTTGACATCGGCATTTCCGACAAGGACCGCGCCGCAGTCGCCCAGGGCCTTTCCGGCCTGCTGGCCGACAGCTACACGCTCTACCTGATGACGCACAACTTCCACTGGAACGTCACCGGGCCGCAATTCAACAGCCTGCACCTGATGTTCATGGGCCAGTACACCGAACAGTGGAACGCGCTCGACCTGATCGCCGAACGCATCCGCGCCCTGGGCCACCCGGCGCCCGGCACCTACAAGGAGTTCGTCAAGCTGGCGACCATCAAGGAAGTCGAGGGCCAGCCAAAAGCCATGGACATGGTGCGCCACCTGGTCGCCGCGCAGGAAGCCACGGCACGCACCGCGAGGAAGCTGTTCCCGCTGGTGGAAAAAGCCAACGACCAGCCGACCGCCGACCTGCTGACGCAGCGCATCGAAGTCCACGAGAAGACGGCGTGGATGTTGCGCAGCCTGCTCGAAGAATAGTCCTCCCCTACGCTTGAGTCACAAGGAGAACACGCCATGAGCAACGAAGCCAAATGCCCGTATGCCGCAAACCCGGCCGCGCAACACGGCGCCCGCACCACGGCCAGCATGCGATCGAACGCCGACTGGTGGCCGAACCAGTTGAACCTCGGCATCCTGCACCAGCACTCGGCGAAGTCGAACCCGCTGGGCGCGGACTTCAACTACGCCGAGGAGTTCAAGAAGCTCGACCTGGCCGCACTGAAAAATGACCTCACCGCGCTGATGACCGACTCGCAGGACTGGTGGCCGGCCGACTGGGGCCACTACGGCGGCCTCTTCATCCGCATGGCATGGCACAGCGCGGGCACCTATCGCATCTCGGACGGGCGCGGCGGCGCGGGCACCGGCAACCAGCGCTTCGCGCCGGTCAATAGCTGGCCCGACAACGTCAACCTCGACAAGGCGCGCCGCCTGCTGTGGCCGATCAAGCAGAAGTACGGCAACCGGATTTCCTGGGCCGATCTCTACATCCTCGCCGGCAACGTCGCACTCGAATCCATGGGCTTCAAGACCTTCGGCTTCGCCGGCGGACGCGCGGACATCTGGGAACCGGAAGAGGACGTCTACTGGGGCGGCGAAGCCGAGTGGCTGGGCGACAAACGCCATGAAGGCAAAGGCGGCGGCGAGCGCGATCTGGAAAACCCGCTGGCCGCCGTGCAGATGGGCCTGATCTACGTGAACCCCGAAGGCCCCAACGGCCAGCCCGACGTGCTCGCCTCCGGCCGCGACATCCGCGAGACCTTCCGCCGCATGGCGATGGACGACGAGGAAACCGTGGCGCTGGTCGCCGGCGGCCACACCTTCGGCAAGTGCCACGGCGCGGGCGATCCCAAGCTGGTCGGGCCCGAGCCCGAAGCCGCGCCGCTCGAGCAGATGGGCCTGGGCTGGAAGAACGCCTTCGGCACCGGCAAGGGCGGCGACACCACCAGCAGCGGCATCGAAGGCGCGTGGACACCGAACCCGACGCAATGGGACAACGGCTACTTCGACATGCTCTTCGGCTACGACTGGAACCTGGTCAAGAGCCCGTCCGGCGCCTGGCAGTGGGTGCCGGCGAACGTCGCCGACAAGGACCTCGCGCCGGCCGCGCACGACGCGTCGAAGAAGGTCACCACCATCATGACCACGGCGGACCTCGCGCTGCGCATGGACCCGATCTACGGGCCCATTTCGCGCCGCTTCCACAAGGACCCGCAAGCCTTCGCCGACGCCTTCGCCCGCGCCTGGTTCAAGCTGACCCACCGCGACCTCGGCCCGCGCTCGCGCTATCTCGGCGCCGAGGTGCCGAAGGAAGTGCTTGTCTGGCAGGACCCGGTGCCGGCCGTCGATCATCCGCTGATCGACGCGAAGGACATCGCCGAGCTGAAGGCGAAGATTCTCGCCACCGGCCTGTCGGTCGCCGAACTGGTGTCGACGGCCTGGGCCTCCGCGTCTACCTTCCGCGGCTCCGACAAGCGCGGCGGCGCCAACGGCGCACGCATCCGCCTCGCGCCGCAGAAGGACTGGGAAGCCAACCAGCCGGCGCAACTGGCCAAGGTGCTGGCGGCGCTCGAAGGCGTGCAGAAATCCTTCGGCAAGAAGGTCTCGCTGGCCGACCTGATCGTGCTCGGCGGCTGCGCCGGCGTCGAGGCTGCCGCCAAGGCGGGAGGCTACGCCGTCGAGGTGCCCTTCACCCCCGGCCGTACTGATGCCTCGCAGGAGCAAACCGACGTCGTTTCCTTCGCCGTGCTCGAACCCGTCGCCGATGGCTTCCGCAACTACCTCAAGGCGACCGGCGTACCGGCCGAGCAGCGGCTGCTCGACAAGGCACAGCTTCTGACGCTGTCCGCGCCCGAGATGACGGTGCTGATCGGCGGCCTGCGTGCGCTGGGCATCAGCCAGGGCTCCCATGGCGTATTCACCGCCAGGCCCGGCGCGCTCAGCAACGACTTCTTCACCAATGTGCTCGACATGGGCACGACGTGGTCGCCGACCTCCGACGCTGCTGAAACCTTCGAGGGGCGCGATCGCGCGTCTGGCAAGCCGAAGTGGACCGCGACGCGCGTCGATCTGGTCTTCGGCTCCAACTCGCAGTTGCGGGCTCTGGCCGAGGTATACGCCCAGGCCGATGCGAAGGAGAAGTTCGTGCGTGACTTCGTGGCGGCGTGGAACAAGGTGATGAACCTCGATCGCTTCGACGTGAAGTAAGGACCAGCGGGCAGCGTGAAGTCACGCTTGGGCCCCTGATCGGGACCCTCGGTCGGCCCTGCATGGCCGACCGACCGGCGCGGGCACGAAGCAAAGCTTCGTGGCATCCAGCACGCCGTCCCGCCAGCGCCGACTTTCTGCCCAAACGTCGGCGAGGGGCCAGTGGCAGACAGCCGCTAGAGCCGCCAGGCCACTAGGTCATCCGCCGCGCGCAGTCGTTCGGAAACCACCCTCGAAATATTGCGATAAACCTTGAGGCCGATCTCGGGCCGCGCATCGATGGCGCGACCGTTGATCCGCACCAGGGCGCAACTGGTGATGGCGACCACGCTGGCGCTGCGCGCTTCGTTGTCCGCCAGCGCCATTTCGCCGAAGCTGTCGGCGGGTGCAAGCCGCGCCAGTTCGACCTCGCCGTCGCGACCGGCCTTCATCACCCGTGCTTCGCCATCGAGGATGATGTACATGTGGTTGCCGATGTTGCCTTCCTTGACGATGTAGCTGTCGGGTTCAAAACTGCACTTTTCGGAACTGCCGAGCAGGTCGGTGATTTCCGCCGGCGTGAGCCCCTGGAAGGCCTTGACCCGCTCCGACAGCTTGAACAGCAGTCGTTGCAGGTCATTGAAGGTGAATTGTTCGCGAACCCAGCTCATGGCGGCATCATACCTGCGCCGCCAGGCGGTGTCAGGAAGTCTCGCGATCTGCGGCCGAACGCCCTGCTATGCGGCGTCGAAGCCGGCGTCCTCGATCACCGCCTTGAGCTGGTCGCGCGTCAGCTTGCCGGCGTCGAACTCGACCACCGCCTGCTTCTGCTCCAGCGAGACCTCCGCCTTCGCCACGCCGTCGAGCGCGGTCAACACGCCGGTCACGCTTTTCACGCAGCCGCCGCAGGACATGCCGTCCACCTTGATTGTCGTCGTTTCCATTTGATCAGTCCTTGTTTGATTGCCACCTGCGCAACAGCAGCGAATTGCTCACCACCGATACCGAACTTGCCGCCATCGCCGCACCGGCGATGACCGGGTTGAGCATGCCCAGCGCCGCCAGCGGGATGCCGAGCACGTTGTAGATGAAGGCGAAGAAGAGATTCTGCCGGATCTTGGCCAGCGTCGCCCGCGACAGCGAAATCGCGTCGGCCACGCTGCCGAGGTCGTCGCGCATCAGCGTCACGTCGGCGGCCTGCATCGCCACGTCGGACCCCGCCGCCATGGCGAAGCTGACGTCGGCCGCGGCCAGCGCCGGCGCGTCGTTGATGCCGTCGCCGACCATGCCGACCAGGCGGCCATGCGCCTTGAGCTTGTTCACCGCGGCGGCCTTGTCGCCGGGCAGGACCTCGGCTTCGAAGCGCGCGATGCCGGCTTCGCCTGCCACGGCCCGGGCGGTACCGGCGTTGTCGCCGGTGAGCATCACCACCTCGATGCCGAGCCTGTTGAGGCGCGCCACCGCGGCCGGCGACGTGGTGCGCAGCGGATCGGCGATGCCGATCAAGCCGAGCAGGACGTCGTCGGCCACCACCGCGACCACGCTGCGCCCCGCCTGCGCCAGTTCGTCCGCCTGCGGCGCCGAGTGGCCCTGCTCCTTCAGCCATGTCACCGAGCCGAGTTGCACGCGCCGGCCATCGACGTCGCCGGCGAGGCCGCGTCCCGCCGTGGTCGTCACGTTTTGCGGTGTCGCCAGCGCAAGCCCATCCGCCTTGGCCCGCGCCACGATCGCCGCAGCGAGCGGATGCGTCGAGCCCTGTTCGAGGCTGGCCGCCAGTCGCAGGAAACTTGCCGTATCGCCAGCGCCGACTCCCACAAGATCGGTCACCACCGGCCGCCCCTCGGTCAGCGTGCCGGTCTTGTCCACCACCAGCACGTTCAGCTTTTCCGCCAGTTCCAGCGCCACGGCATTGCGGATCAGCACGCCGGCGCGCGCGCCCTGCCCGGTGCCGACCATGATCGCGGTCGGCGTCGCCAGCCCCAGCGCGCAGGGGCAGGCGATCACCAGCACGGCGACGGCGTTCACCAAGGCCTGGGTGAAGTCGCCGGCCAGCGCCCACCACGCGACGAAGGTGAGCAGCGCGATCGCCACCACCACCGGCACGAAGATTGCCGCGACCTTGTCGGCCAGGCGTTGCACCGGCGCCTTCGAGCCCTGCGCGTCTTCCACCAGGCGGATGATGCCGGCCAGCAGGGTGTGGCTGCCGACTCCGGTGGCGCGGCAACGCAGCAGGCCGTCGCCGTTGAGCGTGGCGGCGAATACCTTGTCGCCTGCGCCCTTGGCCACCGGCAGGCTTTCGCCGGTCAGCATCGCTTCGTTGGCGGACGACGCGCCGTCGATGACCTCGCCGTCCACCGGCATCGCCTCGCCGGAGCGAACCACGAACACGTCGCCCGGAATCAGCGTCGCCACCGCGACGTCAACCAGCTTTCCATCACGCTCGATGCGCGCCGTCTGCGGCTGCAGTTTGGCCAGCGCCTCGATCGCGGACGAGGTCTTGGCCTTGGCCCGCGCTTCGAGGATCTTGCCCAGCAGCACCAGCGTGATCACCGTCGCCGACGCCTCGTAGTAGACGTGGTGATGGTGCAGGTCGGCCACCGTGACGACGAGGCTGTAGGCCCACGCCATGGTCGTGCCCAGGGCGACGAGCACATCCATGTTGCCGGCGCCGCCGCGCACGGCGTTGAAGCCGCCGACGTAGAAGCGCCAGCCGATCCAGAACTGCACCGGCGTCGCCAGCGCCAGTTGCAGCCAGCGCGGCAGGACGTCGTCATGAGCGCCGGCACCGAACATGAAGGCCATCTGCGCCACCAGCGGCAGGGTCAGCGCGGCGGAAATCCAGAAGCGGCGCAGTTCCTCGTGATACACCGCGAGCTTGCGCGCCTTTTCCTCGGCGCGCGTGTCGTTGCTGGAAATGCTGGCGCTGAAGCCGGTCTTGACCACGGCCGCCACCAGACGCTCCGGATCGGCGAGGCCGGGCACGTAGCGCACGTGGGCCTTCTCGGCGGCGAAATTCACCGCCGCCTCGACGCCCTCCAGCTTGTTCAGCTGCTTTTCGATGCGTGCCGCGCAGGCCGCGCAGGTCATGCCGCCGATGGCGATGTCGAGCGTGGCCGGCGGCACCTCGAAACCGGTCTTGCGGATGGTCTCGACCAGCTTCGCCGCCGTGGTGCCGGCCGTCGCATAGCGTATCGTCGCGCGCTCGGTGGCGAAGTTCACCGCGGCCTCGACACCGGGCAGCTTGTTCAACTGCTTTTCGATGCGCGCCGCGCAGGCCGCGCAGGTCATGCCTGCCAGGGGCAGTTCCAGCGCCTGCATGTCGTCGTTCGTGTTTGCGTTCATTTCGCGCCTCCGTTCAAGCCGCCGCAGCGGCTGGAAGTTTCATGGAACGAAGTCTAAACTCCGTACCTAAGTACGGAGTCAAGGGGTTTTTGATGAAAATTTCAGAACAGGGCTTCACCATCGGCAAACTGGCGAAAAGCGCCGACGTCGGCGTCGAAACCGTGCGCTACTACCAGCGCCGCGGCCTGCTCGCCGAGCCGCCCGCCATGGGTGGGTATCGTCGCTACGACGCCAACCACCTGGAGCGGCTGAACTTCATCAAGCGCGCCCAGGGCGTCGGCTTCACACTCGAGGAAATCGGCGAACTGATGACGCTCAATGACACCCGCGACCACCGCCTTGCGCGCAGCCTGGCGAGTGAAAAGATCCGCAGCATCGAGGCGCGCATCGACCAGTTGGCCAAGGTCGCCGACGCCCTGCGCCACCTGGTGCGGGAGTGCGAATGCGGCGGGCAGGAGATGCCCTGCCCCATCATCCGCATGGCGCTGACGCCTTGAATTGCAGGTTCGGCGCGCCTCGCATCGCATTCCCATTCAATCCGGTACCACTGCCGCGGGACTGACAACGAAAGCTGGCGAATTCAACGATCCTGCGTCCACTTCTCCATCATGACCACCAGGTCGTCGATCGTAAAAGGCTTGGTCAGGAAATCGTCCATCCCCGCCGCGAGGCAGCGATCGCGGTCTTCCTGGAATGCGCTCGCGGTGAGTGCCACGATGGGAACGGGCAGGCGGTCGCCCTCGCGCTCCCACCGCCGAATGTTCTCGGTCGCGGTAAAGCCGTCCATGACCGGCATCTGGCAATCCATCAGGATCAGGTCCGGCGATGCCCCCGAGGTGATCGCATTCACCGCGCCCAGGCCGTTGTCGACGATCTGGCAGCGTATCTGCAGCTTCTTCAGCGTTTGCTCGACGAGGACACGGTTTACCGGATTGTCTTCGGCGACCAGGACGAAATGCTCGGCGTCAGGACGCGGCGCATCCGTGCGCAGGAACGGCCTTGCGCGACTGGCCTGGCGGGTGTCTTCGCCCGCCCCGACGAGGCTTGCCCGGATGCGGAACCAGACCCGCGCGCCTTGCCCTGGCGCGTCCTCGATTCCCACGTCGCCGTCCATCAGCAGCGCCAGGCGACGCACGATCGAAAGCCCGAGTCCCGTGCCGCCATACTCCCTCGTGACGGAACTATCGACTTGCGAAAACGCCCGGAACAACAGCTTGCGCTTGCTCTCGGGAATGCCGATGCCGCTGTCGCTCACGCTGAATTCGAGCAAGGCACGATCGCCGTCGCGCTCCACTTCGCGCCCCTCGATGCGCACATGGCCCTTCGCGGTGAACTTGATGGCATTGCCGATCAGGTTCGACAGCATCTGCCGCAGGCGGTTCGGGTCGGACCAGTAGCGTTGCCCCGTGGCGCCATGCCATGCAGCCTCGATCGCCAGCCCCTTCTCGACGGCCGGCGGCGTCAGCAACCTGACCGATTCGTGGATGAGTTGCCCGGGGTCGAAGGCAAGCCGTTCCAGTTCCACCTTGCCGGCTTCGATTTTCGAAAAATCGAGGATGTCATTGAGCAGGGTCAGCAGGGTCTGCGCCGAATTGAACAGTATCCGCGCCTGCTCCTGGCGCTCTTCGTCCGTCTGTCCGGACATCATCAGCAACTGCGCGAAGCCCAGGATGCCGTTCATCGGCGTGCGGATTTCGTGGCTCATGGTGGCGAGGAACTCGCTCTTCGCCATGTTGGCCGCCTCGGCATCGTTGCGGGCCTTTTCCAGGCCGGCAACCAGTTCGCTCTTCTCGAGGCCCAGCTGAATCGAGGCTTCCAGGGTTTGGTTCAGGTAATTCGCGCTGCTCAGAACACCGCCGAGAAACACCAGCGTCAGGATGCCGAACACCCAATGCAGGGACTGGCCGGCAAATGCGAACACGATCAGGGCGACGCCGAGCAGAATGGTCACTGCATAGATCCGGAACGCGAGCCGCACCGGGGCCAGGATCGGCACCGCCCCCGCCACCATGCCGGCCAGCGCCAGGCCAACCATGAAGCGATAAGGATCCGAGTTGCCCCACATGATCAGGCCGCCACCGACCAGCCAACTGAGGCTGATCATCGCGATGCTGCGCACATAACGGTCGCGCCACGTCGCGGCCTGGTCCGCTGCGGGATTCGCGGCGACAAAGCGCAACGACAGGCGATAGCGGCTCAGCGACAGGGCACACATCCACGCCCACCAGAAGACGATCACCGGGCCCGGTCGACTGATGTAGCCGAGGTAAGCGAGCAACGACGCGACCAGCAGATTGACGGCTTGCCCGATGCCCGCATTGCGGAACAGCAGCGCCGTCAACTGCGCCTGCACTGCCTGCGATTGGGGCGCGGGGTTGCTCATGGAGAATTCGATGGAAGGAATGGGGATCCGAACAGAAACTCCGACTTGAATTGCGTTCTGGCGGCGGCGCAGTTTAGCAACTTAATCGGCTTGCTCTCGCAACCGGACGGCCGACACGGCGGCGTCGACGTCGCACGGATCAAGTGGGCGGGATGACGCCTTGCCATAGGCGACCGCCCAATGTCACGGCGTTCAGCAAGCCCCAAACCCCGAATGCCAGGACGACCAGGCCGGACCCCACGCGCAGCGCGCGCCCCTGCACAGCGTTGCGAAAGCGCGCCAGCAGCAGGCCGGCCAGCATCAGGTTGGGCAGGGTGCCGAGGCCGAAGGCGAGCAGGGTCGCCGCGCCGCGCGCCGCGCTGCCGGTGAGCAGTGCCATGGCCAGCACGCTGTAGACCAGGCCGCAGGGCAACCAGCCCCAGAGCAGGCCGAGCGGAAAGGCCTGGGCCGGGCCGCGCACCGGCAGGAAGCGCCTGGTCAATGGCTGCACGCGACGCCACAGCCACTGTCCGCCGCGTTCGGCGAAGGCCAGCGCACCGGTGATCCCGGTCAGGTAAATACCAAGCGCGACCATCATCAAGTTGGCCGCGACATACAGCGCCAACTGCACCGGCAGGACATTATTGAGCAGCAGGCCGAGGCTGCCCAAGGCACCCATCAGCGCACCGGCCACCGCGTAACTGCTGATGCGGCCGAGGTTGTAGGCGAGATGCAGCATCCAGGCCGGACCGCCGGCCCCCGGCTTGCCCGGCACTTGCAGCGTCAGTGCGGAAACGATGCCGCCGCACATCCCGGCGCAATGCACGCCGCCGAGCAGGCCGACAAGGAATACGGCGAGGAATCCGCTGTCCGGCATCTCGTAGTGGATGAAAGTCGGCGCTGGCGCTACGGCGCCGCGCGCGTCAGATGACCTTGGAGTAGCGTACCCGCTCGCGGTCGGTGCGCAGGTAGCGGTCGAAGGCCATGGCGATGCCGCGCACCAGCAGTCTGCCGCGCGGCAGCACGCTGATCCACTGGTCGTCGATGGTGAGCAGGCCGCCCTTTTCCATGTCGCGCAGGTCGTTCAATTCCGCGGCGAAGTAGGAATTGAAATCGATCAGGTGTGCGATCTCGATCGATTCGATGGACAACTCGAAATGGCACATCAGTGCCTGGATGATGCTGCGCCGCAGGAGGTCGTCGGCGTTGAGTTCGATGCCGCGGAAGATCGGCAGCGTGCCCTGGTCGAGGCTGTCGTAGTACTCGTCAAGCGTGCGCACATTCTGGCAGTAGCTTGGCCCGACCTTGCCGATGGCCGAAACGCCGAAGGCCATCAGGTCGGCTTCGGCGTGCGTCGAATAGCCCTGGAAGTTGCGATGCAGGCGACCCTGGCGCTGCGCCACCGCCAACTCGTCGTTGGGCTTGGCGAAATGATCCATGCCGATGAACACGTAACCCGCGTCGGTCAGGCGGCGGATCGCCAGTTGCAGGATCTGCAGGCGCGCATCGGGCGACGGCAGATCGGATTCGTTGATGCGCCGTTGCGGCTTGGCCAGGCTGGGCAGGTGGGCGTAGTTGTAGATCGAGAGGCGATCGGGATCGAGCTTGATGACCTCGTCAAGCGTATGGTTGAAACTGATCACGTTCTGCTTGGGCAGGCCGTAGATCAGGTCGACGGAAATCCCCTTGAATCCGAATTCACGCGCCGAGTCGATGACCAGCTTGGTTTCTTCGAGGCTTTGCACCCGATTCACGGCGACCTGCACTTCCGGCGAAAAATCCTGCACGCCCACGCTCATGCGATTGAAGCCAAGGGCCGCAAGCTGCTTGACGTTGTCGCGGCCGACCTTGCGTGGATCGACTTCGATCGAATACTCGCCGCCGGGCAGCAGGCGGAAATGCTTGCGGATGATGTCCATCAGGCGCTGCATTTCGTCTTCGCTGAGGAAGGTCGGCGTACCGCCGCCGAAGTGCAGCTGGACCACGTCGCGACTGCCGTCCAGCCCTGCTTCCTGCATGGCGATTTCCTTGCCCAAATACTTGATGTACTTGGCGGAACGGCCGTGGTCCTTGGTAATTATCTTGTTGCAGGCGCAGTAATAGCAGATGGTATTGCAGAAGGGGATGTGCACGTATAATGAAAGGGGTCGCCCTATGCCGCCCACCGTCCTCTTGCCGAGCCAGCGCATGTAATCGTCGGCGCCGAAAGCCTCGACGAAACGGTCAGCCGTGGGATAGGAGGTGTAGCGCGGGCCATTGACGTCGAAACGCCGAATGACCTCGGGGTCGAAGATGAGTTCCTGATAATCCATGGGCTGAATAGTACGGGATTGCGGCAAAAGGCGGCGCGATTACCGCAGGCATCGTAAGATGCCGCAGTTGCGAATTGGTTGCATTGACAAATATCAAAGGGATACCCCGAACAGGGTAGCGAAACAGCGTGCATGCAAATGTCAAGCAGAACGTAGTTCCGCTCATAACGCCAGGGCTGAAGGTCGCATGCTCGCAATGCAACCTGCGCGAATTGTGCCTGCCATTCGGACTGTCGGATGACGACATGTCGCGGCTCGACCACCTGATCGGCGGCGGCCGCAAGCTCAAGCGCGGCCAGCACCTGTATCGGGCCGGAGATCCCTTCGAGTCGATCTTTGCCGTCCGCGCCGGCTTCTTCAAGACGGATGTGCTGACCGAGGACGGCCGCGACCAGGTCACCGGCTTCCAGATGGCCGGCGAGATATTGGGCATGGACGGCATCAGCACCGAAACGCATACCTGCAATGCGGTGGCGCTTGAGGACAGCGAAGTCTGCCTGATTCCCTTCGTCGAACTGGAAATGCTTTCCAGCGAAATTCACTCCCTGCAGCACCACCTGCACAAGGTCATGAGCCGCGAGATCGTGCGCGACCACGGCGTGATGATGCTGCTCGGCACCATGCGCGCCGAGGAACGCCTGGCGGCTTTCCTGCTGAACCTGTCGCAGCGCTTCAGCGCCCGCGGCTACTCCCCGGCCGAATTCCACCTGCGCATGACGCGGGAGGAAATCGGTTCCTATCTCGGCCTTAAACTGGAAACGGTCAGCCGCGCCTTTTCGCGCTTCCAGGACGAAGGCCTGATCTCGGTGCAGCAGAAGCATGTGCGGATCGTGGACATTCCCGGACTCAAGGCACTGCTCGCACCGCCCGACGGCCGCATCGGCTAGAGCATTCCGAAAACACCCAGCGGCTGGCGCGTCAGAGCCACCGACACGATCCATCCGAATACCGCCATCGACGCCAGCCAGCAGGCAATGCGCGAACGCCGGGTGCTCGCTTCGCGCAACGCCAGCGCACCGAGGATGATGTAGGCGATGATCCCGAACACCTTTGCCGTGACCCAATCGACGACGAATGGATACTGACCCGACATCGCGGCCAGCGACAAGGCCGCGATCAGCAGCACGGTGTCGTTGATATGGGGCAGCACCCTGACCCAGCGCGCGCCGAGCAGCGGGGAATCCCGCATCATCAGGATGCCGCGCAGGAAGAATCCGGTCAGGCTCAGGACCACGCTGATCACATGCACGTACTTGACGGCGAGGTACATGCGCTTAACCCGGCTTGCCGTCCATGCGGGGCCGCCAGAATGCCGGCGCGTAGCGCCACGCCCACAACGCGAAAGCGCCCAGCCAGAGCACGGACGACAACCACATCACGACGTAGCCGCCGGGCAGGCCCGGCAAGTCGCTGACGACCCGCAACAGCGCCGCCGCCTGCATCATGCAAAACGCCGACCACATGGCGGCATCCGCGGCGACCGGCCGACCGGAATGGCCCATCGTCACCCGCGATGCCATGCCGATCAGCATCGAGGCGAAAAAGCCCAGCGTCAGCGCATGCAGCGGCGCCTGCCCGAGCAAGCCCGGCCACGTTCGCCAGGAAATGCTTTGCAGGGCAAACAGGGCAAATGCAGGCGCAACCCACAGGAACGCTACGTGCAGCACGGCGAGCATCCGGTTGTCGATAACGTTACGGGCCCACCATAACCAACTCAGGCGACCTGCCGCGAGCATTGCCGGGAGGTCCGCAAGCCAGAGCCATTGCGGCAATTCCAGCGTCGCCAGAAGGCCGTGGCCGAAGCTGGCGCCGAGCAGGACGCGCAAGGCCCAGGCCGGACGATGCACCTCATAGCCACGCAGGGCCGAACTGGTGAAGAAGGGCAACATGCGATGGGCGACGGTCAGGAACACCGGCAACAGGAACCCCCATACTCCCAGTGCAATTCCCGCCCGCGCCCAAGTCGCACCGGCACCCGCCGCAAACGCCAGGAAAGCTCCCAGGCCCGACGCGCCAAGCCACGCGGCAATCGCAATACAGGTGATGTGCTCGCGCTGCTCGGCGCGGCGACTTGCAATGCGGGTCAGCGTCAGGGCCACGGCAGCCCAGCCAACCAAGGCTGCCGCCAGGCCCGCCACCAGCAGAATGGGCAGTGCCAGCGACACCCAGACCACGAGCCAGCCTCCGGCAAGCAACAGAAAGGCCGGCACAAAATCGCGTGGCGGCAAGTCTCCCGCACCCTGCCAGCGCGGTCCGGCGGTAAGGATGAAACCGAACACGAAAAAGGGAAACACGCCCCCGGCGAGCAGCATCGCATGCAACAAGGGTGGCGGAAACCGTAACAGCAGTGGCCACGCCGGTGGCGACCAGAGTCCGGCATAATGCCCCCCTGCCTGCAAAGACCAGAAGGCCATCGCCAGCAGCGCCTGCACGGTTCCTCCAAGGAACATCACCCGGTGCGGTGCGGAGAAAAAGACCGGCAGGCGAATCATGCCGCTACCGACCAACCGAGAGCATCGCCATGCACGAAACCCGACTCGACATTCCGCAGATACTTTCCCGCCTGCCCCTGTTCCAGGAACTGGCGCCGGAGCAGATCGCCGCGCTCGAACCCGCGTGTCGCGAGCGCCGACTTGCCAAAGGCGAGATGCTGTTCCAGAAGGGTGACCTGCCCAAGGGGTTTTACGTCATCGTGTTCGGCCAGATCAAACTGGCCTTCCCATCCTCGCAGGGAAATGAAAAAGTCATGCAGATCGTCGGACCGCGCCAGAGTTTCGGCGAGGCGATAATGTTCCTCAATCGACCCTGCCCTGTATTTGCCGAGGGATTGGTCGACAGCCTGTTGCTGCACATCGGTAGCGGGCCGGTGTTCGCCCTGCTTGAATCCGACCCGCTGTTCGCCAGGCGCATGCTGGCCGGACTCTCTATGCGCCTGCATTCCCTGGTACAGGACGTGGAAACCTATTCGCTGCGTTCCTCGGCGCAACGTGTGGTTGGCTACCTTTTGCAGCAGTGTCCCCAGGACGGCCCGTGCGAAGGTTCGTTCGATATTTCGCTGCCGACATCGAAGCAGGTAATTGCCTCGCGCCTCAACCTGACCCCGGAAACGCTCTCGCGAATTTTTCACGATCTCGCAGTCAATGGACTGATCGGCGTCAGCGGCAAGCAGATCACCATCAAGGATGCAAAACGACTGCGCGAATTTGATTTGTGAACATCCGGTAGCGCCTGGCCGCACCGATCAGGTTCCAGGCCAGCCATGCGCAGGAAGTCGCAAAGGCGAAGCCGGCGAGGCGCGCCAGGCTTGGCTGCCAGACAGCGACGAGCAGTAGCAGCAATGCCAGCACATGCAGGCGCAATTGGCCCGTCATGTCATCGGCCGGAATCATTTTCTTCATGTTCGGCACGGCAGAGATCGGTGCGCCCAGCCGCTGCAAATGCAACCAGTTGAGGAAGGGCGTGATCTTGTACATCATTCCTGTAATGGCCGAGA
Organism: Sulfuritalea sp.; assembly: GCA_016716965.1. Taxonomy (GTDB): domain Bacteria; phylum Pseudomonadota; class Gammaproteobacteria; order Burkholderiales; family Rhodocyclaceae; genus Sulfuritalea. The sequence goes on from JADJUP010000023.1 coordinate 16,618, forward strand.
CGAAAACGCCGTCGAAGACCAGCACGCCGAGCCAGACGATCGAACGCGGATCGTCGCCGAACTCCGGATGCAAGCGAACTACGGCACCCGCTAGTGCGAACCCGAGCATCGACACCATCGACACCCTGAAATAAAGCGATGTCGCATCGTCGACCTTCCTGCGCCGGGTATATTGCAGCCACAGGGTCATGATGGCGTAAGCCGAAAACACCAGCAGCAAGGGCAAGGCGATCGCCGTCACCCATCGGTCGTCGTCAAACAGGAGCCGGGATGACCACGCGCACAGCAGCAGCAACAGCAGCGGTCCGAAGCTACGGGTGAACCAAAGTGGATAGGGTCGCGTCAACTGGAACATCGGCACTACGTGGTAGGACACTCCCGCCAACAGCATCAGCGCCCACCCGCCGAGCGCCCAGGCCAGATGAACGTTGGTCAAGTCGATGACGGGCAGGTCGAGGCCTCGCGCCAGCGCTTCGGCCAGCAGCGAACCGAGCAGAACCGTAACGGCCAGTCCGCCGATCGCCATGCGCATCGACCACAGGGTCATTCCCGTTGCCGGCGTGCGCCAAAGCGCCACCGCAACTGCCGCCACAAGGCCGCCTGTGCCAAGCAGGAAGAGCGGCACGGCTGCGGTCAAGTAAGCCGGCGAACTGAACAGCAGTCCCGCCACCAGCAGCAGTGCGGCCACTACCAGCAGGGGATGAACGACATTGGCGACCAGCCGGGGACGCCAAACATTGCCTCCCACTGCGACGGGAATGAACTGGAACAGAGCGCCGCTCATGGCCTGCAACATGAAACCGGCCCCGACCAGATGGGTCAGCGCCAGGACTTCGGGAGTCCAGCGCGAGACCAGCACATCGCCGCCCGACCACGCGAGCAGCAATCCTGCCAGTACACCAAACCACGGAGCCGCCAGGAAAAACCGGTAGGGCACCGAAATCGGCGGCGCCTGATCGAAGGAAAGATTCGGATGCATCCCGTCGTGCGCGCTCAGCCTGGCTGCTTGCGAATCCGGATCTCGCGGGTTCCTTCAGGCAGCAGATTCTCGGTCCATTCGTATCCGTTGTTCTTCAGGATATTGAACAGGGGATGCGGCTGACAATACAACAACAACAGCAGTTCATCACCATCTGGCAGCATTTCCAGTGCCTCCAGCGTCCGCTCCATCGGTTCCGGCGGCTGCATCTCGCGACCATCGATCACCCTGGTCATGATGCCTTCAGGCGTTCAGATAATGTGGCGCCGATGTCGGAAGCGCCCAGCGCGTTGTCGCACATCGGGTAGAGGATGTTCTCTTCCTTCATGTTGTGCTGCTGCATCAGAATGAGCAGGGTTTCGGCGGCTCCGCTGAAGGTATCGCCGTCGCGATCAGCCAAGCCGCTGCTCATCTGGCCGAGCAGGTCACGCATCTGGCGATGTTCGCCGCGCATGACTTCGGTCGGCCCCGAGGTCATGCCGGTTGCGGCCTCGAAGGCTGGAAACAGAAGCTCTTCCTCGCTTGAAAAATGGGCCTCAAGTTGGTCGCGAAGGAGAGCGAACAGCCTGCCACCGGCCTCCCAATCGCCATTGCCGCAGGCGCTTTCTGCATCGGCAAACAAATCGTCGCAATGTTTGTGGTGCTGGAACAACGGAGTGGTTATCGACATGATGGCGGATCCGGTTGGAGGTTGGCTGATTCTGGATGCCCAATCGACCCCAAGCATTGATGGCGGTCAAGTGCGGCACCGGCTCATGCCCTCAATACCCCTACCTCCAATTGGGAGAACCAGTCGATGAAACGCCCCACATCGGCGCCGCGGTATATCGCACCATGCTGCGGACAGAGCATGTCGATATCCATTTCTGAAACACGAGCGCACCAATCGAGCTTCGCCTTGTCGGACCCCATCCAGCGCCGGTGAAAGGCTTCGGCATGCCGTACGTGCCAGTCGAAATCTTCGACGAACACCCCCTCTTCTCCCGGCGGCAGCAGCGCCGCGCCAATATCGCCGGAAAATAGAATCCTCGCCTTGGGGTCGTAAAGGTGGAAATTTCCCGGCGAATGGAGGTAGTGGGCGGGGATGGCCTGCAACTGAATCGAGCCGACTCCGATATCCATGCCGGCGTCGGGAATAGGCACCAGGCTCTGGGCCTGTCCGGCGAAATGCGGCACGAACGTCTGCCACAACCAGCTCAGGTAACACTTGATCGCAGGATTGTGCTGTATCCATTGGGACAGGGACGAGCAGACATCCGGATCCTGGTGCGAGGCAAAGATCTTGCCGATTCGTCCCGGATCGATGCGCGTACTTACGGCAGCAAAGATCGCGGGAAAAACCTCGCTGCCGCCAGGATCGAGGAGGATCGCATCACCCGCGCTCGTCACCAGATACTCGTTCGTATCGACCAGACAATCGGGCCGACTTGAATCACGAACCAAGGCAAGCCACTGATGGTCGCCGTCCTCATAGATCGCCTGCGCGGTCTTCATCTGAATCGGTCCTTCCCTTAGCCATTATCGGACTACCAAACCAGCTGTGCGGCAAAAGACAATCCAACAGTGACCATCCGGATAGGTCGCAGACCATCGAAATCGCCGCCAAGCTGGGCTTTCGCCTGAAATCAGCTTACCAGCATGGCGGCATGTGAAACAAGGGGGAACGGGCGATCCGCTTCCAGATGGCATCGCCAGGACGGCACGACCCGGCAAGGTGCCGGGCGGCAAAACGGAACGCTGCGCGATGCGGTTGCATGCTGCGCCGCGCAGTCCGTCAGGATTCCAGTACGTAAGTACCCGGTGCGTCAGCCAATGCGGGGTAAGTGCGATTCGAGACGGCGGGCGCCGATACCAGCGAGCCGGATTGCGGCTTGATCCAGTCCATCCAGTCCTCCCACCAACTGCCGTGCCGCAACTCGGCACGCTCGTGCCACTCGTCGGGCGTATCGTGGCGCTCCGCGCTGCCGACATGGAAATCACGCTTGGGCGGATTGACCACCGGATTGACGATCCCGAGGATGTGCCCTGACGTCGACAACACGTAGCGTCGCGGCCCGGCGACAAAGTTGTTGATGCGGAAGGTCTGGCGCCACGGCGCAATATGGTCGTCCTCGGCGGAGACGGCGTAGAGCGGTTGGGAAATCCTTCCGAGGTCGATATTCTCGCCGGCGAGTTTTAGCGCGTCCTTCTTGATCAGCAGGTTCTCCAGATAGAAGTTGCGCAGGTACCAGCTATGCATTTTCGCCGGCATGCGAGTGGCGTCCATATTCCAGAAAAGCACGTCGAACGGTGGCGGCGTCTCGCCGAACAGGTAGCCGCGCACAACGTAATGCCAGACGAGGCTGTTGGAGCGCAACAGGCGGAAGGCCGAGGCCATTTCCTTGCCATCCAGATAGCCTTTCTCTGCCATCGACTTTTCCAGCCACTTGATGCTGTTTTCATCGAGAAACACTTCGATGTCGCCCGGCTTGTGGTAATCAACGAGCGTCGTCAGCAGGGTGACCGAAGTCACGGGCACATCCTTTTTCGAATAGTGGGCATTGGCCCAGGCCATCCAGGCCGTCAGCGCCGCGCCACCGATGCAGTACCCCACCGCATGGACTTTGTCCGAACCAGAAAGGCCTTGCGCGGTTTCGACGAGCTTGCCTATGCCATCGGCCAGGTAATCGTCGAACGCTATGTCGCGCATGTCGGCGCCGGGATTCTTCCAGCTGGTGATATAGACGTCGAAACCCTGGTCGACCAGAAACTTGACCATGCTCTTCTTGGCGTTCAGGTCGAGGATGTAGAACTTGTTGATCCAGGGGGTCACAATGACTATCGGAGTTTTGTAGACCTTTTCGCGGCTGGGCACATAGTGGATCACCTCCAGGAGGCGATTGCGAAACACCACCTTGCCGGGCGTCGTCGCCAGATCCCTGCCTACAACGAAGTCGGTCGGGCGTGCCATCTGGACGTCGCCGGCCTGGAAATCGGTAAGAAAATTGTTGAAGCCCTTCAACAGACTCTCGCCGCGCGTCTCCATCGCCTTTTGCATGGCCTCGGGGTTGCTCAGCAGAAAATTGGTGGGCGCCACGGCGTTGAGCCATTTGCGCCACCAGAATGCCGCCCGGCGTCGATCCCGGCTCGAAAGGCCCGGTGTATCGTAGAGCATGTCCTGCACCTGATGGGTGAGCATCAAGTACCACTCTTTGACGATGTCCCAACTGGCTGATTCGCTCCAGACGGGTGAAGCGAAACGCGTGTCGTCGGGATTCGGCAACACGACATCCTTGCTTGGCATTCCCAACGCGCGATGCCATGAATGCGTCTGCAAGTCCCACATCTTCGCCGAGAAACTGGTAAGCGCCTCCGACATTTCCTGAGGATGGCTCAACCAGGCCAACTGGGCATGCAGCAGTGGCGTCGCCATGCCAATTGGATCAACCTTGGCCTCAACGGCCTGATTTACTGCCTGCCACGCCGCTTGAGGCGTCGGGGGCATCTTGCTCTGCCTGGTCGTGCTCATGATATTTTCTCCACTTCCTTGCGGCTGCGCTATCCTGCCGAAAACCTGCTGATATTGTGCCCCATGCCCCTCGGGTATAGTTCGGGCTGCTATTGATCTTGATCAACGCTGTCGCTGTTTAGTGCGCTAGCCTAGTTCGACCAACACAAGGACCCAAGCTCATGTTCAAGCACATACTCGTTCCAACCGACGGATCGCAGTTGTCCGGTGACACCGTGAAGCGAGCCATCGAATTCGCCAAGGAAACTTCGGCGAGGATTACCTTCTTTTTTGCCAAGCCCGATTACCCGGTGGCTTTCTATGGGGAGGGTGCGCTCATCGATCCCACCACGCCGGACAAGTTTGCGGAAATGGCAGAACAGCAGGCCCGGGAAATACTGACGGCGCACGAAGCCTCGGCCAAGGCTGCCGGCGTTTCCTGCGCAAGCGTGACTTCGATCAGTGACATTCCGTACGAAGCAATCATTGCTGCGGCCGAGAAAGTCAGTGCGGACCTGATTTTCATGGCTTCGCACGGCCGACGAGGAATCAGCGGCCTGCTGCTCGGATCCGAAACCCAGAAGGTACTCACCCATTCGAAAATCCCGGTATTGGTTTATCGGTGACCGACTGAGGCCGGCCTCGGTCAGGTTCCGTCACAGCCGCAGAGCGGGAACGCATGCTTAACGCCGCCCTTAGCGTCATCCATGAGGAACATCGTTCGCTGGCGGCGGTAGTGCAAGGTTTGCGTTACATTGCACGCGAGAGTCTCGTGAAAAACACGCTTCCGGATTTTGGTGTGCTTCGGGCGATGGTTTTCTACCTGGACGAGTTTCCGGAAAAGCTTCACCACCCCAAGGAAGACGCTTACCTCTTTGCCCGGTTGCGCGAACGGACCCACGAAGCCGATTCGGTGATCGACGAACTAACGCAACATCACGCCGCAGGGGGGCAACGGGTACGCGACCTGAAGTTGGCGCTGGATCGACTCGAAGGCGGAGCAGTCAACGGACTCAAGGAGTTCTCCGAAACCGTCGCGGTATTCGCCGAAGCAATGCTCGATCACATTGCGCGCGAAGAGCAAACCCTTATCCCACTTGCCTGCAAGCATCTGAGCCCGGCGGACTGGGTGGAAATCGGTGCGGCCTTCGCGGAAAATGGCGATCCCCGTTTCGACTCGACCGAAGATATTGAATGCCGGGATCTGTTTTCCCGGATCCTCAGGCTGGCGCGGCCAATGAACGGAGCGGGACCGCTCAAGGCCTGAATTGCTCCATTCGCGCCGGAGTGAGCGTTAACTCGTCGGATCGTGGCCTGGCGAGGTGCTGCCGACGCCCTTGTTTACCTCTGCGGCACCCATCTGTAGAAAGACCGTCATCAAGCTGGAGGCGGCACAAACGATCCAAAACCCGAAAAAGCCGATCGAATAGGTGGCGATCTTCGAGAAGTGCACGGGTTCGCCGAACAGGTAGAGTTCCTGTGGATCGATCACCGTGAAAAAGATGCCTTCGGCAACTCCGGCAACGACGAACGAAGGCCACAGCACCCACAGGATTTTTTGCATTGCTTGTCTCCCCTATTCGGCGTGCCCTGACCTACTTCGCGTTCTTCGCGTCTTCTACGGCCTTCTTCTTGGCGTATGCGATGAAGTAGATGCCCATGACGATCACAAAGCCGATAGTGAACAGACTGAGAAGACCAATGTCGCTACCGACCAAAAGTTTCCAAGCTTCCATGACGCTATCTCCTATCTATGAAAAGTCAGTTCCGGATATCCGCCGGCGCGGGGACCGAACTCGAGTGTCCAATTATGGTTTCTTCATTGGATGGAAGGACGACATTGCCCATCAATCGCCAGGTCTTACTGTCATCTTCGACCAACAAGAGCCAATGCCCTGCGGCAGGCAAGCGAACCTCGCCGGAGTAGGTTTCCCCATTGCGCAGCAGGACGCGAGACTGGTCAAGACCCGCGCGGGTCGGATGCGAAATCATCAGGTGCAGCGTGGGCGGCATGACAAAGCCAGGGTCGCTGGCTTGTAGTCGCACCGACAGGGTTTCCATCGAAATCCGCACACCGGCACGCAGGCCACTCTTTACGGCGCGTTCGCTTTGGGCGATCGTCTGGTTCGCTGCCAGGCCTTTGCGGTAATAGTCATCCGTCACCAGGCCGTCATTGCTGATTATCGCGAGCCATGCGGTGTACACCCCGGCAACTATCACGATGAACGGTCCGGCGGCCAGGATCCAGGGCCAAGGTTCGCGGTACCAGGGGCGAGCGGCATGCGAATTCAATTTTTCATCCTTCATGGCAGCAAAAAACTGGCCTTCTCGTGCACTGCGACCTTTTCGTCAGCCAGCGATTTCACGTCGAAGAATATCTGGTTGGAACCTTTCTTTCCCGCATCCGGCGGCACCCGCACCTGAATCGAAAAACTGCGAGCGCCCGCGGCTGGCACCTCGAGGATGCGATCACCGACCATATCCATGCCGGGCAACCCGGACACGCTGACGGCATATCTGTGCGGTGATTCAGATATATTGATGACGTGCAGGCGATAGACGTTTTCGATCAAGCCGCCCTCCACCTCCCGTGCCAGCGTCGCACGATCGCGGATCACATCAACCCGCAGGCTGGCCTTGGTGGCGATGCCCCAGACAAAGGCGACACAAATCGCGGCAAGGATCACCGTATAGATGATCACCCTTGGTCTTATCACGTGGCCGACGATTTCCCTCCACCCCCAGTGCGATGCAATGGCATGCTCTGTCGAGTAGCGGATCAGGCCCTTCGGATAGCTCATCTTTTCCATGACCTGATCGCAAGCGTCGATGCATGCAGCACATCCGATGCATTCGTACTGCAAGCCGTCACGGATGTCGATTCCGGTCGGACAGACCTGAACACAGATGCCGCAATCGACGCAGTCACCTTTGGCGATCGCCTTTGGGTCGACGCCTTTCTTGCGCGCCCCGCGCGGTTCGCCGCGTTCCGTATCGTAGGTGATGGTCAGCGTATCGGGATCGAACATGACCCCCTGAAAACGCGCGTAGGGACACATGTGTTTGCAGACTTGTTCGCGCATATGCCCGGCGAACAAATAGGTAAACGCGCCGTAAAAAACCATCCAAAAGGTTTCCCACGGTCCCAGCGTGAAACTCCAGACGGAGCCCCACAATGTCTGGATTGGCGTGAAATAGCCGACGAAGGTAAATCCGGTCCAGAGTGACAACAGGGCCCATGAACCGTATTTCGCGAAGCGCAGCCATAACTTGCGCCCGCTCATCGGCGCCGCATCAAGTTTGATGCGGGCGTTGCGTTCGCCCTCGATCTTCTGCTCGATCCAGGTAAAAATTTCCGTATAGACGGTTTGCGGGCAGGCATAGCCGCACCATAACCGACCGCCAACCGCCGTAAACAGGAACAACGAATATGCCGAAATGATCAGAAGGACCGCAAGAAAGATAACGTCCTGCGGCCAGAACACCAGGCCAAAAATGTAGAACTTGCGCTCGACCAGATCGAAAAGAACCGCCTGACGACCGTTCCACGGCAGCCAGCAGAGTCCATAGAACACCAGTTGGGTAAACCAGACCAGGGTCCAGCGCCAAGTGGCGAAGGTACCGCTAACAGCACGCGGATGAACCTTGCGATGGACTTCGTAGAGACTTTCTTCTACGAAATCAGGCTTCACTTCCGCCGCGGAATCGGGAGCGCTCGTGGGGTGCATTATCGTATTAGGATATTCTTATTCACTGTCTGGAAATTTCCCCGGAGCCAGGAAACCTGGACCGGGGAAAAAGAATACCGCTTATTTCTTGTCGGCGGGCGCTGCTTCGGGAGCCGCTTGCGGAGCGGCTTCTGCTACAGCAGCAGGCGGAGCATCCTTCACACCACCTCCAAGGCCGAAGACATAGGCAGTCAGCAAATGCACCTTGGCGTCACCGAGGAACTCGCCGAACGCGGGCATGCGATTGGCGCGACCCTTGGTGATCGTCTCGATGATGGTCTCTTCCGCGCTGCTATAGAGCCAGATCTTGTCGGCCAGATTCGGCGCAACACCAACCATGCCCTTGCCGTCCGGACCATGACATGCGGCACATGCCGGCGCAAACAGTTCCTTGCCGCGCTGGGCGCGAATCGAATCCGTCGACAGTCCCGACAGCGAGCGCACGTAGCTGGCCAGATCCTTGATCTGGTCGCCATTCAGGTCCGGCTTCACGCCCTTGGCCGGCATCATCGCATCCCGTCCCTTGGCGATCGACTCCTTGATCTGCGCAGGAGTGCCGCCGAACAGCCAGTCGTTGTCCACCAGGTTGGGGAAGCCGCGGGCACCCTTGGCATCGGAACCATGACACTGCGAACAGTAAGTCAGGAACAGGCGCTGGCCCATTTCCTTCGCTTCGCTGTTGGCAGCCACAGTCATGATGTCCTGCTGCTGGAACTTCTTGAAAATCGGCCCGTACTGATCATCGGCCTTCTTCATTTCGCCCTCATACTGCCCGGTGGACGACCAGCCGAACTGGCCCTGATAGGTGCCGAGGCCCGGATACATCGCCAGATAGAACAAGGCGAAAACGATCGTAATGTAATACAACCAGCGCCACCAGCTCGGCAACGGATTGCTGAATTCCTGCAGATCCTCGTCCCAGACGTGACCGGTGGTCTCGCCTTCCACATGCTTGGCCGTGCTCTGCATCCAGAGGAAGACGCCACAACCAATGACGCTGACGAGCACGATGCCCACTACATAGATGTTCCAGAAGCCGCTGACAAAATCACTCATGATGATTTCCTTTCCTGATTCTTCGTAACCTGCGGTCCGGACGGCACGAAAGGACTGTCATCGTCGAGCGGCAGCATCGCCGCTTCGTCGTAGGTCGCCTTGCGCCGGTCCGAATACGCCCACCATACGATGCCGATGAAGGCGATGAACGCCAGCACCGTGAAGAGGGAACGCAGATCGTTGATGTCCATTTTCTTACCTGGCCTGTTTGAGCGCAGTGCCCATGCCCTGCAGGTAGGCGATCAAGGCGTCGAGTTCGGTGGCGCCCTCGATGGCTTTCTTCGAACCTGCGATTTCCGCATCGGTATAGGGCACGCCGACCGCGCGCAAGGCCTTCATCTTGCTCTCGATAGCATCGTCCTTGAGCGGTCGATCCAGCCATGCATAGGCGGGCATGTTCGACTCGGGAACGACGTCGCGCGGATTGATCAGGTGCGTCTTGTGCCACTGATCCGAATAACGGCCGCCAACACGGGCCAGATCCGGGCCGGTGCGCTTGGAGCCCCACTGGAAGGGATGGTCATAAACAAACTCGCCCGCCACCGAATAGTGGCCATAGCGCTCGGTCTCGGCACGGAACGGACGAATCATCTGCGAATGGCAGTTGTAGCAGCCCTCGCGGATGTAGATGTCGCGTCCCGACAGGCGCAGCGGACTGTAGGGCTTGACCAGCTCGTTGGTCGGCGTTGTGGTGGATTTCTGGAAGAACAGCGGAACGATCTCCAGCAGACCACCCACACTGATGGTGAGGATGGTCAGGACGATCATCAGTCCGACGTTTCTTTCGATCTGGTCATGCGTCAACATGATTTATGGCTCCTTAATCTGTGCGATCGGGCTCAATGAGCCGCTGCGGGTGCAAGTACCGGGGCATTAACTGCCTTGCCGCCCGCCATGGTCAGGAACATGTTCCATGCCATGATGATCATCCCGGCGAGGAACAGCAGGCCGCCCAGCAGACGGATGGTCCAGAACGGATAGGTCGCCTTGACCGACTCGACGAAGGAATAGGTCAGCGTGCCATCGACGTTCGTCGCGCGCCACATCAGGCCCTGCATCACGCCGGCAATCCACATCGAAGCGATGTATAGCACGACGCCGATGGTGGCGATCCAGAAGTGCACTTCGATCGCCTTCTTCGAATGCATCTCGGGCTTGCCGAACAGGCGCGGCAGCAGGTAGTAGATCGAGCCGATGGAAATCATCGCCACCCAGCCCAGGGCACCCGAATGCACGTGGCCGACGGTCCAGTCGGTGTAGTGCGACAGCGCATTGACTGTCTTGATCGACATCATCGGGCCTTCGAAGGTCGACATGCCGTAGAAGGACAGCGAGGTGATCATGAATTTCAGGATCGGGTCATCGCGCAGTTTGTGCCAGGCGCCCGACAGGGTCATGATGCCGTTGATCATGCCGCCCCACGAAGGCGCCAGCAGGATCAGCGAGAAGATCATGCCGACGCTCTGGGTCCAGTCGGGCAAGGCGGTGTAGTGCAGGTGGTGCGGACCCGCCCACATGTAGGTGAAGATCAGGGCCCAGAAGTGCACCACCGACAGGCGGTAGGAATACACCGGACGCCCGGCCTGCTTCGGCACGAAGTAATACATCATGCCGAGGAAGCCGGCGGTGAGGAAGAAGCCGACCGCGTTGTGGCCATACCACCACTGGATCATTGCATCCTGCACACCGGCATAGGCCGAGTAGGATTTCGGCGTCAGGATGCCGGCGGCCATCACCGGAACCGCGGCGCTATTCACCAGGTGCAGAACCGCGACGGTCAGGATGAAGCCGCCGAAGAACCAGTTCGCCACGTAGATGTGCGAGACCGTGCGCTTCATGATGGTCCCGAAGAACACCACGGCATAGGACACCCAGACTACGGTAATCAGGATGTCGATAGGCCATTCGAGCTCGGCATACTCCTTGCCGGAGGTGAATCCTAGCGGGAGCGACAACGCGGCCAGGACGATGATCAGTTGCCAGCCCCAGAAGGTGAAAGCGGCGAGTCCCGGCGCAAACAAGGGCGCATGGCTGGTGCGCTGCACCGCGTAATAGGACGTGGCGAACAGCGCGCAACCGCCAAAGGCGAAGATCACGGCGTTGGTGTGCAAGGGACGCAGGCGCCCGTAGCTCAGGAATTCGTGCACGTTCAACTCCGGCCAGACCAGTTGAGCGGCGATGATGACGCCGACCAGCATGCCGACGATGCCCCAGATTACGGTCATCACAGCGAACTGGCGCACGACTTTGTAGTTGTAAGTCGCTTGCGATTGCATGATGGATACACCTCACATTGACAAAAAGAAACCGTTCACGACACCGCAATTGATGCGGTGCAGTATGAAATTTTTGGGGAGATTACACCTTACGCATCTGCGCAGTTTGATGTAGGTCAAAATATATCCGACTTCAAGAACAATAACAATATTATTAGTATGGTTTATGAAGGGATGCGCGCTCTTTGTATCTGAAGGCGTCCAAAATTTTTTCGCCATGAACATGATTGACTCAACACTCATAGGGTCGGGACAAATGTCAGGAAATTGCCGTAGGTGCAATTGCGCTTCGCGGTCGGCGGCGGGCCACATCTGCCGAACCAACCGTCCCGAGATGTGAACGAATCAACATGAACCATCATCCTGGTTCCTTGCGAAAGGGCTACCCTATCCGGAAACAAATCGCGTGTTGTCTTGCCGATCACTGCGTCCCGGCTCATTCCATAGAATCTCTCGATGGCGGGATTGCACTCCAGGTAAACGCCCTTCGGGTTTTTCAGCCAGACCAGGTCGGGAATCGTTTCGATTAGCGTAGTCAGCTCCGCGTTCTGATCCTTACTCAGGCGGTAAAAGCGGTGCAAGGCCGCAATTGCCGAACAGACCACGATCTCGTCGAGTATATAGACGATGTTGCTGAATACCGTTTCATAACGGAACTCGAATGGGTACGCCGAATATGGGGGAATGAAAAATAGGTCGCAATGACTGACCCTAGAGCGGTCGCCAGCATGCCGGCCCAGAATCCGCCGAACACTGCTGAAATCGCGGCAGCTGGAAAAAATGTCAGAAATGGCACTCCAAGCCGGGAGACCCGATCAGTCTTCCGGACTGGAACGCAATGAAGACCAGCAGAATCACTATGCCGATCTGGTAGCCAAGAGTACGCGTCGAAGGGAAAAGAACTGCCTCGAGCCGGGGCATGAGTCGGTTCAGCTGATCTTCGATACGATCAAGTATCAGTCGCATGGCCAGGTTGTCCAATTTTTGCGTGGCATAAGGAGGCCGGTTTAATCGCAGGCACGCATGGCAGATCTGCCGACGCCTGTTACATGTCCTGAAAGGAATTACTTTCCAGTGTCTGGCATGAACTTGAGCATTGCCGTTGATGCAGTAACGCTTTGCCGGTAGGAGGCGGGCCGTCGTCAAAAACATGCCCAAGGTGGATGCGGAACTGGCACTCTCACTTCAACACGACGCATTCCGTGCGATATATCCACATGCTCGGTAAGCGCTCCCGGAAGCGGGCTGAAGAAACCGGCCAACCGGTGCCACTGTCAAACTTGAGTCGCTACGGAACAATGGCGCGCCGGTGATCGGATCAACAAATGTTCCCGGGCGCTTTTCGTCAAGGTGTGACCCGGTTCCGGGACGCTCTGTACCCTGCTCGTAGGCGATTTTTTGCTGAGCGGGAGTGAGTAGATGAAATCCAAGCCATTTCCAGAACCGCGCTTGATCGCCGTTGTAACCCGTAAATCGCGAGACCTCCTTGCCCTTTTCGAACAGCACCACGGTTGGTGTGGCAAACAGCGACTTCTCCAATATCCAGCCTGCCGGAGGCGTCGAACTCATGGTGCGCACCACGGCGACCTCGGATTGCCACCGGTCAAGAATGTCAGCCTTGAATTGCCGGCAGTAGGCACAGTCCTCCGCCTCGAAGACGATCAGTTGCCGCTTCAGGTTCAACTTCCGGACATCAAGCGGGACGCTGCGTTCGGCAACAGCTGAAGTTCGTGTCGCATCAGGATAGCGGACCCCCGTGCCCCCAAGCCCGCAGTAGCCGTCCGGATTCTTCTTGAGATAATCCTGATGGTAATCCTCGGAGGGAAAGTACTTCCTGAGAGGGACAATTTCGGTGGTGATGGCCTTGTATCCGGCTTGCATCAATGCAGCCTGATAGACGTCCCGAGTTTTCAGTGCGACGGCAAGCTGCGTTTCATTGCGTGTAGATTGCGCTACGGTAATTGCTGCCGATGTCATTGCCTTGGCGATCGCCCTGCGTGCGGGTCGTGGCTTTCCAGAAACGGGCCACATCAGCGAGGCTTACTTTGGCGCGGGATCGAAGGTGACCTTGACGACTTCAGCGTGGTTGCGCTT
>JADJUP010000024.1 GCA_016716965.1 Sulfuritalea sp.
GGGCGTGGTGCGGCGATGAAGAAGCGTGAAGAAGTTCACCGCATGGCCGAGGCCAACAAGGCGTTCTCGCATTTCCGTTTCTAAGGTACTAGCGCGTCTCGTCGATTTTCGGCGAGGCATTCGTTTTCGTCCGCCGCCCTGTCGCCTCCCTGTCCCACGAGGCTTCATGGCGGTTTGGTTTAGATAAGGCAGGTAAATCAAGTGGCCCGCAAGACTCCCATCGAGCGCTATCGCAATATCGGCATTTCGGCGCACATTGACGCCGGCAAGACCACCACCACCGAGCGTATTTTGTTTTACACCGGCGTCAATCACCAAGATTGGCGAGGTCCATGACGGCGCGGCCACCATGGATTGGATGGAGCAGGAGCAGGAGCGTGGCATTACCATTACCTCGGCTGCGACGACCTGCTTCTGGAAGGGCATGGCTGGCAATTTTTCCGAGCATCGGATCAATATCATTGATACTCCGGGGCACGTCGACTTCACCATCGAGGTAGAGCGCTCGATGCGCGTACTGGATGGCGCTTGCATGGTGTATTGCGCTGTTGGCGGCGTCCAGCCCCAGTCGGAAACGGTCTGGCGTCAGGCCAATCGTTATGGTGTACCGCGTCTTGCCTTCGTAAACAAGATGGACCGCCAAGGTGCGGACTTCTTCAAAGTTCACGACCAGATGCGTTTGCGCCTCAAAGCCAACCCCATTCCCTTGCAGATTCCCATCGGTGCCGAGGAAAAGTTCGAGGGTGTGGTCGATCTGGTGAAGATGAAGGCCATTATCTGGGATGAGGCAAGCCAGGGCATCAAATTCGAATATGGCGACATTCCTGCCGAACTTCAGGCCAAGGCCGAGGAGTGGCGGGAAAAAATGGTCGAGGCGGCCGCCGAAGCCTCCGAGGAGTTGATGAACAAGTACCTCGAGACCGGTGAACTGACCGAGGCGGAAATCAAAGTCGGACTGCGTACCCGCACTCTGAGTGCCGAAATCGTCCCGATGCTTTGTGGTTCTGCCTTCAAGAACAAGGGTGTTCAAGCCATGCTTGATGCCGTTATCGAGTATCTGCCGGCACCAACCGATATTCCCCCGGTCGACGGCATCCTCGAGAACGAGACTGAGGGGCATCGTGCAGCAAATGATACCGACCCCTTTGCCGCTCTGGCCTTCAAGATCATGACCGACCCGTACGTCGGTCAGTTGACCTTCTTCCGCGTCTATTCCGGCACGGTCAAGACGGGTGACACCATTTTTAATCCGATCAAGGGACGCAAGGAACGCCTTGGCCGGATTTTGCAGATGCACGCGAACCAGCGTGAGGAAATCAAGGAAGTTTTCGCCGGCGACATCGCTGCTGCCGTGGGTCTCAAGGAAGCAACCACAGGCGAAACGCTGTGTGACCCCGCCCATGTCATCACGCTCGAGCGAATGGTGTTCCCCGAGCCTGTTATTCACGTGGCGGTGGAACCGAAGACCAAGGCCGACCAGGAGAAAATGGGCATCGCCCTCAATCGCCTGGCGCAGGAAGACCCATCCTTCCGCGTCCGAACCGACGAGGAGTCCGGGCAGACCATCATTTCCGGCATGGGCGAACTGCACTTGGAGATTCTGGTGGATCGCATGAAGCGCGAGTTCGGCGTTGAAGCCAACGTTGGTGCTCCGCAGGTGGCCTATCGTGAGGCGGTGCGCAAATCGGTCGAGCAGGAAGGCAAGTTCGTCAAGCAGTCGGGCGGTCGCGGTCAGTATGGCCACGTTTGGATCAAGCTGGAGCCGAACGAGGCTGGCAAGGGCTTTGAGTTCGTCGACATGATCAAGGGCGGTTCCGTGCCGCGCGAGTTCATCCCTGCGGTCGAGAAAGGTCTCATCGATACCCTGCCGAACGGCGTGCTGGCCGGCTTCCCGGTGGTAGACGTAAAGGTCACGCTGTTCGATGGCTCCTACCACGATGTGGACTCCAACGAAAATGCCTTCAAGATGGCTGCATCAATGGCATTCAAGGACGCCATGCGCAAAGCCAGCCCCGTGCTGTTGGAGCCGATGATGGCTGTCGAGGTGGAGACGCCCGAGGACTACATGGGTAACGTCATGGGCGACCTGTCTGGCCGTCGTGGCATCGTGCATGGCATGGAAGACCAGGTCGGAGGCATCAAGCTGATCAAGGCCGAGGTGCCGCTGGCTGAAATGTTTGGTTACTCGACCCAGCTGCGTTCGTTGTCGCAGGGCCGTGCCACCTATTCGATGGAATTCAAGCACTACACCGAGGCGCCGAAGAATGTCGCCGAAGCAGTCATCAACAAGAAGTGATCGACTAACAATCGTTCTTTAAGGAAAGCAGAAATGGCAAAAGGCAAATTTGAGCGTACGAAGCCGCACGTGAACGTGGGGACGATTGGTCACGTAGACCATGGCAAGACGACATTGACGGCGGCGATCACGACGGTGCTGTCGTCGAAGTTTGGTGGCGAGGCGAAGGCCTACGACCAGATTGATGCGGCGCCGGAAGAAAAGGCACGCGGCATCACGATCAACACCGCGCACGTCGAATACGAAACCAAGAACCGTCACTACGCCCACGTCGATTGCCCGGGCCACGCCGACTACGTCAAGAACATGATCACCGGCGCCGCGCAGATGGACGGCGCCATCCTGGTCTGTTCCGCCGCCGACGGCCCCATGCCGCAGACCCGCGAACACATCCTGCTGGCCCGCCAGGTCGGCGTGCCCTACATGGTCGTGTTCATGAACAAGTGCGACATGGTTGACGACGCCGAACTGCTCGAACTCGTCGAAATGGAACTGCGCGAACTGCTCAGCAAGTACGACTTCCCGGGTGACGACATCCCGATCGTCAAGGGTTCCGCCCTCAAGGCCCTCGAAGGCGACAAGGGTGAACTGGGCGAAATGGCCATCATGGCCCTGGCCGATGCGCTGGACAGCTACATCCCCACGCCCGAGCGTGCCATCGACAAGCCCTTCCTGATGCCCATCGAAGACGTCTTCTCGATCTCCGGTCGCGGCACCGTCGTGACGGGTCGTGTCGAACGCGGCGTCGTCAAGGTTGGCGAAGAAATCGAAATCGTCGGCATCCGCCCCACCACCAAGACCACCTGCACCGGCGTCGAAATGTTCAGGAAGCTGCTGGACCAGGGTCAGGCCGGCGACAACGTCGGCGTGCTGCTGCGCGGCACCAAGCGTGAAGAAGTCGAGCGTGGCCAGGTGCTGGCCAAGCCGGGCAGCATCACCCCGCACACCCACTTCACCTCCGAGGTGTACATCCTGTCGAAGGACGAAGGTGGTCGTCACACCCCGTTCTTCAACGGCTATCGCCCGCAGTTCTACTTCCGCACCACCGACGTCACGGGCAGCATCGAACTGCCGGCCGGGACCGAGATGGTGATGCCGGGAGACAACGTGGCGATGACGGTGCGCCTGATCGCCCCGATCGCGATGGAAGAGGGTCTGCGTTTCGCCATCCGCGAAGGCGGTCGTACCGTCGGTGCCGGTGTCGTTGCCAAGGTCATCGAATAACTTCTGTTGCAATACGGCAGAAAGGGCGATAAAATCTCGCCCTTTCGCGAATTGCGACCCCGCTCTTTAAGGATTCTAAATGCAAAGCCAAAAAATACGCATCCGGCTCAAGGCCTTTGACTATCGCCTTATCGATCAGTCGGCCCTTGAGATTGTCGAGACAGCGAAGCGCACCGGCGCGGTAGTTCGGGGTCCGGTGCCATTGCCGACGCGTATTGAGCGATTTGACGTACTGCGCTCGCCACATGTCAACAAGACCTCGCGTGACCAGTTCGAGATACGTACTCACCTTCGGCTGATGGATATCATCGATCCGACCGACAAGACGGTGGATGCCTTGATGAAGCTGGACCTTCCGGCTGGTGTGGATGTCGAAATCAAGCTTCAATAGTCATTGTTGGTAATTCGGGCACAAGCTGTTTTGGTGCCCTCCTTGGCGGCGTATGCCGCCGAATTCTGCAAGTGGGCCCGGCCAATCGTAGCTGGGGTTTAGGAGAATAAAATGAGTTTAGGCCTTGTTGGACGCAAGGTCGGCATGACGCGCATTTTTGCCGAAGATGGGTCCTCCATCCCGGTGACGGTGCTTGATGTGTCGAACAATCGTGTCACACAAATTAAGACGCCTGAAGTGGATGGATACTCCGCAGTTCAGGTGACCTTCGGAAAGCGTCGTGCCAGTCGTGTAAGTAAGCCGGCTGCGGGGCATCTTGCGAAGGCTGGCGTTGAAGCCGGCGAGGTACTTAAAGAGTTCCGAGTTACGCAGGATCAATTGGCAGGCTTTAAGCCAGGCGATGTGGTTGCTGCCAGCATTTTTTCCATTGGACAAAAAGTCGACGTCAGCGGAACGACCATCGGCAAGGGTTACGCCGGTGCGATTACCCGGCATCACTTTTCATCGAATCGTGCGTCCCATGGCAACTCGGTGTCGCACAATTCGGCGGGTTCCATCGGTATGGCCCAGGATCCGGGTCGGGTGTTCCCGGGCAAGCGAATGGCGGGCCATCTCGGTGATGTGGCGCGTACCACTCAGAATTTGGAAGTCGTTCGCATTGACGAGGCTCGTCAGCTCCTTTTGATTAGGGGTGCGGTGCCGGGGGCCACTGGTGGGGATGTTGTCGTCGCCCCGGCTGTCAAGGCATCCACGGAGCGGGGATGACATGGAACTCAAATTAATAAATGACCAGGGGCAGGCGGCGTCGACAGTAACCGCCTCGGACGTCCTTTTTGGCCGCGACTTCAATGAAGCCTTGGTCCATCAGGTGGTTGTCGCGTACCAGGCGAATGCCCGTGCTGGCAATCGCAAACAGAAGGATCGTGAAGAAGTCCATCACAGCACCAAGAAGCCGTTTCGCCAAAAAGGTACGGGACGTGCTCGTGCTGGTATGACCTCGTCGCCAATCTGGCGTGGGGGTGGTCGCATTTTCCCAAATACCCCGGAGGAAAACTTCACCCAAAAGGTTAACCGGAAGATGTACCGCGCCGGTGTTGCGACGATTCTTTCGCAACTGGCCCGTGAGGACCGTTTGGCCGTGATCGAGGATTTCGCAATGGAGGCGCCGAAGACTCGGTTGTTCGCCCAGAAGTTGAAGGCGATGGGCCTTGACTCTGTATTGCTGGTGACGGACAACCTGGACGAAAATCTGGCGCTGGCTTCCCGCAACCTGCCAAACGTACTGGTACTTGAAGCGCAGCAAGCTGATCCAGTTTCTCTGGTCCGCTTCCCCAAAGTGGTTTTCACCAAGGGTGCAGTCGCCAAGATCGAGGAGATGCTGGGATGATCAAGACCTTCAATCAGGAACGTCTGCTGCAGGTGCTGGTGGCACCGCAGATCTCCGAAAAGGCGACCTATATCGCCGACAAGAATGAGCAGGTGGTCTTTATCGTGACGCCCGATGCGACCAAGCCGGAAGTGAAGGCTGCCGTCGAACTGCTGTTCAAGGTCGAGGTCAAGTCGGTGCAGATCGCCAACCTAAAGGGCAAAGTCAAGCGCGCCGGCCGCAATGCAGGTCGCCGCAGCGATGTTCGCAAGGCATTTGTTTGCCTCAAGCCTGGGCAGGAAATCAATTTTGCGGAAGGGGGGGTGGCTTAAATGGCGCTCGTTAAAGTCAAGCCGACTTCGCCTGGCCGTCGCGGTGTCGTCAAGGTTGTCAATTCGAACTTGCACAAGGGTCGCCCCCATAGCGCCCTGGTGGAGCGGAAGACAAAGACCGCCGGCCGCAATACGCATGGTCACATTACCACGCGCCATATGGGCGGCGGGCACAAGCAGCATTATCGCGTGATCGATTTTCGGCGCGACAAGGATGGAATTCCTGGCAAGGTTGAGAACCTCCAGTTTGATCCGAACCGTAGCGCAAACATCGCGCTGATCCTCTATGCGGATGGCGAGCGTCGTTACATCATTGCCACAAAGGGGATGGTTGTTGGGCAGCCGGTCCTTAGCGGTCCCGAGGCGCCAATCAAGCCGGGGAATGCGTTACCGATTCGGAGCATTCCCGTAGGTACCACGGTTCATTGCGTTGAGATGATGCCTGGCAAGGGCGCTCAGATCGCCCGTTCCGCGGGCACTTCGGCACAGTTGCTTGCTCGCGAGGGCACTTATGCGCAGTTGCGGTTGCGCTCGGGTGAAATCCGCCGCATTCACATCGAATGCCGGGCCACAATCGGCGAAGTCGGTAATGAGGAACACAGCCTACGCAAAATCGGCAAGGCTGGAGCGATGCGCTGGCGCGGAATTCGCCCGACCGTGCGCGGCGTGGCAATGAATCCTGTGGATCACCCGCATGGCGGTGGTGAGGGGCGGACCGGGGAGGGGCGTGTTCCCGTCAGCCCGTGGGGCCAGCCGACCAAGGGCTATCGGACCCGCAACAACAAGCGCACTGACGTGATGATTGTCCAGCGCAGACCAAAAGGTAAGAGGTAAACATGGCACGCTCCATCAAGAAGGGCCCGTTCATCGATGCACACCTGTTAAAGCGTGTGGACGCAGCACGCGCCTCAAACGACAAACGCCCGATCAAGACCTGGTCGCGCCGTTCGACCATACTTCCGGATTTCGTGGGTTTGACTATCGCCGTGCATAACGGGAAACAGCATATTCCGGTTTATGTCTCGGAAAACATGGTTGGACACAAGCTTGGCGAGTTCGCGCTGACGCGAACCTTCAAGGGCCACACGGGCGGCAAGAAAGCCGTCGCCAAGAAGTAAGGAGCGATGATGGAAACCAATGCAAACTTGCGCGGTGTCCGGCTCTCGGCCCAAAAAGGCCGTCTTGTCGCCGATTTGGTGCGTGGCAAGCCGGTCGATCAGGCGTTGAGCATCCTCGCCTTTTCACCGAAGAAGGGTGCCGGAATTATCAAAAAGGTACTTGAGTCGGCGATCGCCAATGCGGAGCACAACGATGGAGCTGACATCGATGCGCTGAAGATTACGCGCATTTATGTTGAAAAAGGCACGGTGCTCAAGCGTTTTACGGCGCGAGCCAAGGGACGCGGAAACCGCATCCTCAAGCCTACTTGTCACATTTTCGTGACTGTCGGCGACTAAGGGGGACACATGGGACAAAAGATTCATCCGACCGGATTTCGTCTTTCGGTCACACGTAACTGGACTTCGCGTTGGTATTCGAACAGCAAATCGTTTCCCCAGATGCTCAAGGAAGACATCGAGGTCCGTGATTATCTGAAGAAAAAGCTGGCGCATGCCTCCGTTGGTCGTGTGGTGATTGAGCGGCCCGCGAAAAACGCGCGCGTAACGGTCTATAGCGCACGCCCCGGGGTGGTTATTGGGAAAAAGGGCGAGGATATCGAGCACCTCAAGGCAGAACTCCAACGCAAGATGGGGGTGCCGGTTCACGTAAATATTGAGGAAATCCGCAAACCGGAAATCGATGCCCAATTGATCGCCGATTCAATCGCGCAGCAGCTTGAAAAGCGCATCATGTTCCGCCGCGCGATGAAGCGCGCCATGCAGAACGCTATGAGATTGGGTGCCCAGGGCATCAAGATCATGAGCTCCGGGCGACTGAACGGTGCGGAGATCGCGCGTCGCGAATGGTATCGCGAGGGTCGGGTGCCGTTGCACACACTGCGTGCCGATATCGATTATGGAACCTCCGAAGCCAAAACGACTTACGGCATCATCGGAATCAAGGTTTGGGTGTTCAAGGGGGAGAGCCTGTCGCGCAGCGACGCGCTGCTGGCAACTCCGGAGCCCGCTGTTGACGATCAGCGTAAGCCTCGACGTGGCCCTCCAGGCAAGCCGCGAACCGACGGTGAAGCAGATGCCAAGCCGGCGCGCCGCGGGGCCGTCAAGGCCGATGGTGCAAAACCGGAAGTGAAGCCGGAGGTTGCTGCAACTACCCCCAAGACACCCGTCAAGCGTGTCCGCAAGGCTCCGGCGAAAGCTGAAGGTGCGGAAGGCGCTGCGAAAGAAGGCAAGGAGTAAAAGATGCTGCAACCTGCCCGTAGGAAATATCGCAAAGAACAAAAAGGTCGAAACACCGGACTCGCCACGCGTGGCGCGAAGGTGAGCTTCGGCGAATATGGTCTGAAGGCGATCGGTCGCGGTCGTTTGACCGCTCGACAGATCGAGGCTGCTCGTCGTGCCATGACACGTCATATCAAGCGCGGCGGCCGTATCTGGATTCGCATCTTCCCGGATAAGCCGATTTCGAAGAAGCCGCTTGAGGTTCGAATGGGTAACGGCAAGGGGTCTCCCGAGTATTGGGTCGCCGAGATTCAGCCTGGGAAGGTGTTGTACGAAATGGACGGAGTAGATGAGGCATTGGCTCGTGAGGCATTCCGGCTTGCTGCTGCCAAGCTCCCCCTTGAGACCACCTTCGTTACTCGTCATCTGGGATAGGCCATGAAAACTAGTGAGTTGAGAGCAAAGAGCACCGACGAGCTGCAAAAGGAGTTGCTGGATCTTCGCAAGGCGCAATTCGGCCTCAGGATGCAGATCGCGACGCAGCAGCTGACTAATACCAGCCAGGTCGGCAAGGTGCGTAAAGACATAGCACGAGTAAAAACCATACAGCGTGAAAAGGCGGCCGCGAAATGACGGATGCAACCACACAAACGGTACGACGCACACTTCAGGGGCGTGTTGTTTCTGACAAGATGCAGAAGACCATTACCGTCCTCATCGAGCGCAAGGTCAAGCATCCGGTGATTGGCAAGATTATGACCCGCTCAAAGAAATATCATGCGCATAGCGAAGGTTTCGAGGCGGTGACGGGCGACCTGGTGCAGATCGAAGAATGTGCTCCGATATCGAAAACCAAGGCGTGGCGCGTTGCCAAGATTCTGGAGAAGGCCCGCGTCGTTTGATTGTTGGGCCGCTTCTTGACCTGATATTGGAACTTAGTGCTTGACATCTTAGTGGCGGGATGTAAAATCTCGCCTCTTTGCTCCGCCGGGTAATACGTTTTACTCGGCATTCCAGCCCCTAGCGGGCTCCAAGACTGATCGCGATGTTCAATTCGTTCGCGGATTAAGTTGGAGATGAAAAAATGATTCAAATGCAGTCTCTGCTGGATGTCGCCGATAACACTGGCGCGCGTTCGGTCATGTGCATCAAGGTGCTCGGTGGATCCAAGCGCCGCTACGCTGGCATTGGCGATGTGATCAAGGTCAGCATCAAGGATGCTGCACCTCGCGGTCGCGTCAAAAAAGGCGAAGTCTACAGCGCCGTGGTCGTACGTACGGCCAAGGGAGTGCGCCGGTCCGATGGCTCGCTGGTCAAGTTCGATGGCAATGCGGCCGTGTTGCTGAATAACAAGCTGGAACCGATCGGCACGCGCATTTTTGGCCCGGTCACGCGCGAGTTGCGCACCGAGCGATTCATGAAGATCGTCTCGCTGGCTCCAGAGGTTCTTTGAACCGGCAATCGAGGAATCAACAATGAACAAGATTCGCAAGGGTGACGACGTCGTCGTGACTACCGGCAAGGACAAGGGCAAGCGCGGCGTCGTGCTGAGCTGTCTTGATGCCGATCGCCTGCTTGTCGAGGGGATTAATCGCGTCAAGAAGCACACCAAGCCCAACCCCCTCAAGGGCAACCAGGGTGGCATTGTCGAGAA
The DNA here is from genome assembly GCA_016716965.1 of Sulfuritalea sp. GTDB lineage: Bacteria > Pseudomonadota > Gammaproteobacteria > Burkholderiales > Rhodocyclaceae > Sulfuritalea. Next base: position 9,603 of record JADJUP010000024.1, read on the forward strand.
GGAAATGCCGATCAAAATCTCCAATGTGGCGCTGTTCAATTCGGCCACCCAGAAGGCGGATCGCGTCGGTTTCAAGCAGCTCGACGACGGCCGCAAGGTTCGGGTGTTCCGGTCGAACGGCGAAGTCGTTGACGCGTAAGGATCAGTCATGGCGCGCTTGCAGGAATACTACAAACAAACGGTTGTCCCCGAATTGCTCCAGAAATTCGGCTACAAGTCCATCATGGAGGTGCCACGCATCACCAAAATTACCCTGAATATGGGGGTAGGTGAGGCGGTCGGAGACAAGAAGATCCTGGATCACGCCGTGAGCGATATGGTCAAGATCGCCGGGCAGAAGCCGGTTGTTACCAAGGCAAGGAAGGCTATTGCCGGTTTCAAGATTCGCGAGGGCTATCCGATCGGCTGCATGCTCACCTTGCGTGGGAATCACATGTTCGAGTTTCTCGACCGGTTGATCACGATCGCCATGCCGCGCATTCGGGACTTTCGCGGGATATCTGGAAAGGGTTTCGACGGCCGGGGCAACTACAACGTAGGTGTCAAGGAACAGATCATTTTCCCCGAGATCGAGTACGACAAAATCGATGCGCTACGTGGAATGAACATCAGCATTACCACCACCGCGAAGAACGACGAAGAAGCGAAGGCGCTTCTCGCCGCATTTAAGTTCCCCTTCAAGAACTGAGGGACGTATGGCGAAACTAGCTCTTATCAACCGCGAAGAAAAGCGCGCAAAGACGGTAGCGAAGTACGCTGCCAAGCGTGCCGAACTTTTTGCCGTTATCAACGATGTCAAGCTGTCGGACGAGGAGCGCATGGATGCGCGCCTGAAACTCCAGCAGTTGCCACGAAATTCCAGTCCGTCGCGTCAGCGCAACCGATGCGCGCTGACCGGCCGTCCCCGCGGAGTGTTCCGCAAGTTTGGTCTTTGTCGCAACAAGCTGCGTGAAATTGCCATGCGCGGCGAGGTGCCTGGCATGACCAAGGCAAGCTGGTAAGGAGAGCGCTATGAGCATGACCGATCCAGTTGCCGACATGTTGACCCGCATCCGCAACGCGCAGATGGCGGAAAAGCTGTCCGTTTCGATGCCCTCTTCCAAGTTGAAGGTGGCGATCGCCAAGGTTTTGAAGGATGAGGGCTACATCGACGACTTCGCCATTCGCGAAAGCGGCGCTAAGCCCGAACTCGACCTGGCGCTGAAATATTATGCCGGTCGCCCGGTCATCGAGCGAATCGAGCGCGTTTCGAAACCTGGTCTGCGCGTGTACAAGGGCAAGGACGATCTGCCCCGCGTGATGAACGGGCTCGGTGTTGCCATTGTCTCCACGCCCAAGGGTGTGATGACGGACCGCCGCGCGCGGGCAGGCAATATGGGCGGCGAAGTTCTCTGCATCGTCGCTTAAGGAGCTGCTGCCATGTCACGTATTGCAAAATATCCGGTCGAAGTGCCCAAGGGTGTTGAGGTAACGCTCACGGATACCGAAATTGCCGTCAAGGGCCCCTTGGGTACGCTCAAGCAGTTCATGTTGCCCGCCGTCACGATTGAGCGGGAAGGGGAAAAGCTGCTGTGCCGTGCCGTCGAGGGCGCGCCGAATGCAGGTGCCATGTCCGGTACCATGCGTGCGCTGCTTAACAACATGGTTACTGGCGTCACCAAGGGCTTTGAGAAGAAGCTGACTCTGGTAGGCGTTGGCTATCGTGCTCAGGCGCAGGGCGCAAAGCTCAACCTGACACTCGGTTTCTCGCATCCGGTTGTGCATGACATGCCGAATGGCATCAAGGTTGAAACTCCGACCCAGACTGAGATTCTCATCAAGGGAATCGACAAGCAGGTGGTTGGTCAGGTGGCTGCGGAAGTTCGTGCCTATCGGTCCCCCGAGCCCTATAAGGGCAAAGGCGTCCGCTATGCCGACGAAGTTGTCGCGATCAAGGAAACCAAGAAGAAATAATCGAGGCGCCGAATCATGGAAAAGAAACAGGCTCGACTGCGCAGGGCGCGCAAAACCCGCGCCAAGATTGCAGAGCTCAAGGTGGTGCGCCTCGCCGTGCATCGCAGCAATTTGCATATTTCCGCCCAGATCTTCTCGGGCTGTGGCACTCGTGTGCTGGCTGCGGCTTCTACGATGGAGCCGGAAGTTCGGAGCCAGGTGCCGAACGGTGGCAACGTCAGTGCTGCAAAGACGATCGGCAAGCTTATCGCCGAGCGCGCCAAGGCGGCCGGCATCGAGCAGGTGGCATTCGACCGCTCCGGTTTTCACTATCACGGCCGCGTCAAGGCGCTGGCTGAAGCCGCCCGAGAGGGCGGTCTCAAGTTCTAAGCGAGACGGATATGGCTAAACCACAAGGCAGGAAGCAGCAACAGGCCCAGGAAGAGCGCGACGATGGCATGCGCGAAAAGATGGTCTCCATCAATCGCGTTACCAAGGTGGTCAAGGGCGGCCGGATTCTCGGTTTTGCCGCGCTGACCGTCGTCGGTGACGGTGATGGCGGCGTCGGCATGGGCAAGGGCAAGTCCCGTGAAGTGCCGGTCGCCGTGCAAAAGGCCATGGAAGAGGCCCGTCGCAAGATGGCCAAGATCAGCCTGAAGGATGGAACTCTCCATCATTCGGTAACTGGCAAGCATGGCGCGACCACCGTCCTTATGTCGCCGGCTTCTCCCGGTACCGGCGTCATCGCCGGCGGCCCGATGCGCGCGGTATTCGAAGTGATGGGTGTTACCGATGTGGTCGCCAAGACCATCGGTTCGACCAATCCCTATAACGTGGTGCGTGCCACGCTGCACGGTTTGTTGGCGATGAGTACCCCGGCTGAAATTGCTGCGAAGCGCGGCAAGGCCATAGCAGAAATTCTGGAGTGAACCATGGCTGAAAAGACGATCAAGGTCACGCTGGTAAAAAGCATCATCGGTACCAAGCAGGATCACCGCGCTACCGTTCGCGGTCTGGGCTTGAGAAAGCTCAACAGTTCATCCGTGCTTGAGGATACTCCGGCAGTTCGCGGCATGATCCGTAAGGTGGCATATCTGGTCAAGTGCGAAGGCTAAGGGGAATTTGATGGGCATGGAACTCAATAAAATCAAGCCGGGAGCCGGCTCCAAGCACGCGGCAAAGCGTGTAGGGCGTGGTATCGGCAGCGGACTTGGCAAGACTGCCGGCCGTGGTCACAAGGGACAGAAGTCCCGCGCTGGCGGTTTTCACAAGGTCGGTTTCGAAGGTGGTCAGATGCCGTTGCAGCGTCGCCTTCCGAAGCGCGGCTTTGTCTCGCTGACGGCGAGTCGCAACGTCGAAGTGCGCCTCTCCGAGTTGGACAAATTGCCGGTGGAAGATGTTGACCTGCTGGTGTTGAAGCAGGCCGGCGTCGTCGCGGCCGATGCGTTGTCCGCCAAGGTAATTCTCTCCGGCAAGCTCAATCGCAAGATTGTGTTGAAGGGTGTGGGCGCCACCAAGGGTGCGCGCGCCGCCATTGAGGCCGCTGGCGGCTCAGTGGCCGACATTGCCGCTGCCTGATCGCGGACCAGGACAGGCATACCGTGGCAAACCCCCAGGCAGCGGCTCTAGGCAAGGCAGGCAAGTTCGGCGACCTCTGGCGTCGACTCTGGTTCCTGCTGGGCGCCCTGGTGGTGTACCGGATTGGTGCGCATATACCGGTTCCCGGCATCGATCCGGTCAAGTTGGCGGAATTGTTCCAGGGTCAGCAAGGCGGGATCCTAGGCGTCTTCAACCTGTTTTCCGGCGGCGCGCTGTCGCGTTTCACGCTGTTTGCGCTGGGCATCATGCCCTACATTTCCTCGTCGATCATCATGCAGTTGATGGCGGTCGCCGTACCCTCGATCGAGGCGCTCAAGAAGGAAGGTGAAGCCGGCCGGCGCAAGATTACCCAATACACCCGTTACGGAACGGTTGCGCTTGCGCTGTTTCAGGGGCTGGGCATCGCGATCGCACTGGAATCTCAAGCGGGTCTGGTGCTCGATCCCGGTCCGATGTTTCGCTTCGTAACTGTCCTTACCCTGCTGACCGGCACCATGTTCCTGATGTGGCTGGGCGAGCAGATTACCGAGCGCGGATTGGGGAACGGCATTTCGATCATCATATTTGCCGGCATCGTGGCAGGATTGCCCAGCGCTTTGGGTGGTCTGTTCGAGCTGGTTCGCACCGGTTCGATGCATGCACTCTCAGCCCTGTTCATTTGCGTCCTTGTCGTCCTGGTGACCGGTTTTGTGGTGTTCGTTGAAAAGGGACAGCGCAAGATCCTGGTGAACTACGCCAAGCGACAGGTCGGCAACAAGGTTTACGGCGGACAGAGTTCGCACCTGCCGTTGAAGCTCAACATGTCGGGCGTGATTCCGCCGATCTTCGCGTCGTCGATCATCCTGTTTCCGGCTACCGCGGCTGGTTGGTTCGGCTCCGGCGAAGGCATGACCTGGCTCAAGGACATTGCCGCGACGCTGTCTCCCGGGCAGCCGATCTATGTGATGCTCTACGCAGTTGCGATCGTGTTCTTCTGTTTCTTTTACACGGCGCTGGTGTTCAATTCCAAGGAAACAGCCGACAACCTGAAGAAGAGCGGCGCCTTTGTTCCGGGAATCCGCCCCGGTGACCAGACCAGCCGCTACATCGACAAGATCCTCACCAGGCTGACATTGGCCGGAGCGATCTACATCACGGTGGTCTGTCTGCTGCCGGAGTTCTTGATCCTGAAGTGGAACGTGCCGTTCTACTTCGGTGGTACCAGTTTGCTGATCATCGTTGTCGTGACGATGGACTTCATGTCGCAGGTCCAGGCCTACGTCATGTCACACCAGTACGAGAGTCTTCTGAAAAAGGCAAATTTCAAGGGGGCCGGTTTCCCGGCTCGCTGAACCATGTCCAAGGAAGACGTTATTGAAATGCAGGGAGAGGTTGTAGAAAACCTTCCGAACGCCACATTCCGGATCAAACTTGAAAACGGACATGTGGTGCTTGGCCATATCTCGGGAAAGATGCGCATGCACTACATCCGCATTCTTCCTGGCGACAAGGTCACCGTGCAACTCACGCCCTACGATCTTTCCAAGGGTCGTATCGTGTTTCGCGCCAAGTAGTTTGGCAATATTTCCGGAGAACTCCAATGAAAGTTCTGGCTTCGGTCAAGCGTATATGTCGTCATTGCAAAGTCATCCGCCGCAAGGGCGTGGTCAGGATCATTTGTACCGATCCTCGCCACAAGCAGCGTCAGGGTTGATGGAGCGATTCAGATCAGATAGAATCTACGGTTTCCCGTTTTTCAGCAAGCCCACCCTACCGCATTAATTAACGGCGACGAACAGGTAAGCACATGGCTCGTATAGCAGGCGTCAACATCCCGAACCACCAACACGCGGAAATCGCCCTTACGGCGATCTATGGCATCGGCCGTACCCGCGCACGCAAAATCTGCGACGCCGTCGGCGTCAAGCGTTCGGTCAAGATCAAGGAACTCACGGACAGCGAGATGGATCGCCTGCGTGAGGAGGTAGGCAAGTTCATCGTCGAAGGCGATCTGCGCCGCGAGACGACGATGAACATCAAGCGCCTGATGGATCTTGGCTGCTACCGCGGTGTGCGTCATCGCCGCGGCCTGCCCGTACGTGGTCAGCGCACTCGCACCAATGCGCGCACCCGAAAGGGACCGCGCAAGGCAATTTCGATGGGCAAGAAGTAAACCAGGAACCATTACATGGCTAAGACAGCAACCAAAGTTCGCAAGAAGGTCAAGAAGAACGTCGCGGAAGGCATCGCCCACGTTCACGCTTCCTTCAACAACACCATCATCACCATCACCGACAGGCAGGGCAATGCCCTGTCGTGGGCGACCTCCGGTGGCGCCGGCTTCAAGGGTTCGCGCAAGTCGACCCCGTTCGCCGCGCAGATCGCCGCCGAGGCTGCCGGCAAGGCGGCTCAGGAATGCGGTGTCAAGAACCTCGAAGTTCGCATCAAGGGCCCCGGCCCCGGACGCGAATCCGCGGTTCGTGCGCTCAATGCACTCGGCATGAAGATCACCAGCATTACCGACATTACCCCGATTCCCCACAACGGATGCCGGCCGCCCAAGCGCCGCCGCATCTAAGGCAATAAGGATACGACACCATGGCCCGCAACCTAGATGCCAAGTGCCGCCAGTGCCGCCGCGAGGGCGAGAAACTCTTCCTCAAAGGCGAGAAGTGCTTCACTGACAAATGCTCCGTTGAACGTCGCGCCTACGCGCCTGGCCAGCATGGCCAGAAATCCGGTCAGCGCTTGTCCGGATATGGCACGCAACTGCGCGAAAAGCAAAAGATCCGCCGCATCTACGGCGTACTCGAGCGGCAATTCCGCAAGGTGTTTTTCGAAGCCGAGCGCAAGAAGGGGCAGACCGGTGAGAACCTGCTCAAGCTCCTCGAATCGCGCCTCGATACCGTTGCCTATCGCATGGGGTTCGGCGTTTCGCGCGCGGAAGCCCGTCAGGTGGTGCGTCACAACGGCGTGCTGATCAACGGCAAGCGGGTCAACATTCCTTCCTACAGCGTGCGTCCTGGCGACGTCATTCAGTTGCTGGATGGCACCCGTGGCCATCTGCGCACCAAGGCTGCGCTTGACGCTGCCGAATCACGCGGATTCCCGGCATGGCTCGAAGTCGACATCAAAGCTGGCAAGGGCATATTCAAGTCCTATCCCGCACGCGAAGATCTGCCGCCTTCGATCAACGAAGGTCTGGTCGTCGAACTCTATTCGCGCTAACAGATAGTTTTACGCCTGGCGTCCTTCGGACGCCAGGCGTCGTCCATTTGAAGGAATGCACATGCACACACTCCTGAAACCCCGCAGTATCGACGTCCAGCAGCTTTCGCCGGTTCATGCCCGCGTGGTCATGGAGCCGTTCGAGCGCGGTTACGGCCATACCCTTGGCAACGCGTTGCGCCGCATCCTGCTGTCGTCCATGGAAGGTGTCGCGCCGACCGAGGTGTCGATCGAAGGCGTGCTGCACGAGTACTCGACGCTGGACGGCGTGCGCGAAGACGTGGTCGACGTACTGCTGAACCTGAAGGGCGTCGTGCTGAAGATGCACAATCGCCGCGAAGCGACCTTGACGCTTTCCCGCAATGGCGAAGGCGTGGTCACCGCGCGCGACATCGAAACCACCCATGACGTCGAGATCGTGAATCCGGACCACGTCATCGCCCATATCGCTCCCGGCGGCAAGCTCAACATGCAGATTCGCGTTGAATCCGGCCGCGGCTATGTTCCCGCCAACCAGCGCGAAATCGCTCGCGAGAACCGCGCCATCGGCCAGATCATGCTCGACGCGTCGTTCAGCCCGGTGCGTCGCGTCAGCTACTCGGTCGAATCCGCCCGCGTCGAACAGCGTACCGACCTGGACAAGCTGATCCTCGACATCGAGACCAACGGCGCCATCGACAACGCGGAAGAGGCGGTACGCACTGCGGCCCGCATCCTGATGGAACAGCTGTCGGTGTTCGCCGACCTCGAAGGCACGCCCCTGTCGGCCGAAGCGCCGAAGCAGACCACGGTCGATCCGGTTCTGGTGCGTCCGGTCGATGACCTGGAACTCACCGTGCGTTCGGCCAACTGCCTGAAGGCCGAGAACATCTATTACATCGGTGACCTGATCCAGCGTACCGAAACCGAGCTGCTGAAGACGCCGAACCTGGGTCGCAAGTCGCTCAACGAAATCAAGGAAGTGCTGGCATCGCGCGGCCTGACTCTGGGCATGAAGCTGGAGAGCTGGCCGCCGGCCGGGCTGGAGAAGTTGTCCTGATTGATTGAAAGCCGGGCCTTGGTCCGGAGTTCTTGTTTCATTCGTTCTACTTGCTGTACCGACTTGCCAATACTCGATAACCATTAACCGGCCACTTGCATTGCGCGGTGGCCGCAAAAAACGAGGGAATCAAAATGCGTCACGGAAACGGACTTCGCAAACTCAATCGTACCTCGGCCCATCGCCAGGCAATGCTGCGCAACATGGCAGTTTCGCTGCTGCGTCACGAGGCCATCAAGACCACCCTGCCCAAGGCCAAGGAACTGCGCCGCGTGGTGGAGCCCCTGATCACCCTGGGCAAGAAGCCCAGCCTGGCGAATCGCCGCCTGGCCTTCGACCGCACGCGCGACCGCGACATCGTCGGCAAGCTGTTCGAGGTGCTCGGCCCGCGCTATGCCACGCGCAACGGCGGCTATCTGCGCATCCTCAAGATGGGCTTCCGTGTTGGCGACAACGCGCCGATGGCCTTCGTCGAACTGCTGGATCGTCCGGCCGGGGAAGTGGTCGACGCGGCTGCCGAGTAAGTTCCTCGCGCCCAACAAAAAAGCCAGGCTTTGCCTGGCTTTTTTGTTTCATGCGACGGTCGCGATCAAAGGATCATTCCGGCCCCGACCGTGTTGTTGCTGCTTTCGTCGATCACGATGAAGGCGCCGGTGGCGCGATTCTCGGCATAGCGATCGACGACCAGCGGCTGCGCCAGCTTGAAGGCGACGCGGGCGATGTCGTTCATGCCCAGCCCTTCAGCGGCAACCTGCTGCAGCGAATTGATGTCGAGCCGGTAGGCGATGCCGTCGAGCAGGGCGCGCGCGTCCCGCGTCGTCTGGCGGATCAGGTATTTGCGCTGGGCATCGAGCGGGCTCTCGCCCAACCAGCACAACATGGCTTCAATGCGCCGTGTCACCAGCGCCGACTCTCCAATGCCGCTGCGAACGATCATGTCGCCGCGCGAGATGTCGATCTCGTCTTCCAGCAACAAGGTCACCGACTGTTCGGCGACGGCGCGCTTCAATGCGCGGCCGCCAAGCTCGATGCCCTTGACGCGGCTGCGGCGTTCGGAGGGCAGCACCACAACCTCGTCGCCGACGGCGATCTCGCCGGATTCGACGCGTCCCATGAAGCCACGGTAGTCGTGCAGCAGCGGATCGTCAGCCCGCTGCGGACGGCAGACGTACTGCACCGGGAAGCGGAAGCGCTCGTCGCTTTCGCTGTGCGCGGCCGGCGCCGACTCGAGGATGTCGATCAGGGTAGGCCCCTCGTACCAGTTCAGGTTGTCGCCGCGATCGACCAGCATGTCGCCGTTGAGGGCCGACAGCGGAATGAAGCGCACGTCCTCGATGCCCAACTGCCGCGCAAAGTCGAGGTACTCGCCGCGAATGCGCTCGAACACGGTGCGGTCGTAAGCGACCAGGTCCATCTTGTTCACCGCGACAACCAGGTGCCGGATGCCGACCAGGTGCGCAAGATAGGAGTGGCGCCGGGTCTGGGTCAGCACGCCCTTGCGCGCGTCGATCAGGATGATCGCGAGGTTGGCGGTCGAGGCGGCGGTGACCATGTTGCGCGTGTACTGCTCGTGCCCCGGCGCGTCGGCGATTATGTACTTGCGGCGACCGGTGCTGAAGTAGCGGTAGGCGACGTCGATGGTGATGCCCTGCTCGCGCTCGGCCTGCAGGCCGTCGGTCAGCAGCGACAGGTCGACCGCCTCCATGCCGCGCCGTTGCGAGGTTTTCCCGATGGCGTGCAGCGTGTCGGCAAGGATCGCTTTGGTGTCGTAGAGCAGGCGGCCGATCAGCGTGCTCTTGCCGTCGTCGACGCTGCCGCAGGTGAGGAAGCGCAGCAAGCCGTTATCGACGGGACTGCGAAACTCGGGAATGTGTTCGATTGCACTCATCAGAAATACCCTTCCTTCTTGCGTTGCTCCATGGCGGCCTCGGAGGCCTGGTCGTCCAGCCGTGTGGCGCCGCGCTCGGTGACCGTGGTGGTTGCCGTCTCGGCGATGATCTTGTGCACCGTGTCGGCATCCGATTCGACTGGCGCCGTGCAGGTGATGTCGCCGACGGTGCGAAAGCGCACCTGCAACTGCTCGACGACGTCGCCGCCGCGCGCCGGGGTGAGTTCCGTCACCGGCTGCAACAGGCTGCCCTTGCGAACCACCGGGCGCACGTGGGCGAAGTAGATCGGCGGCAGGGCGAGCCCTTCGCGCTCGATGTACTGCCAGACGTCGAGCTCGGTCCAGTTCGAGATCGGGAAGGCGCGGATGTTTTCGCCCTTGTGCACGCGGGCGTTGAACAGGTCCCACAACTCGGGGCGCTGGTTCTTCGGGTCCCAGCCGCCGAATTCATCGCGGAAGGAGAAGATGCGCTCCTTGGCGCGGGCCTTCTCCTCGTCGCGACGGGCGCCACCGATGCAGGCATCGAAGCCGAACTCCTCGATGGCTTCGAGCAGGGTCACCGACTGGTGCTTGTTGCGCGACTCGTTGGTCGACTTGAGGCGCACCGTGCCGCGCGCCATCGAGCTTTCCACCGAGCGCACGATCAGGCGCTCGTTCAGTTCGCAGGCGCGGGCATCGCGGAAGTCGATGACTTCGGAATAGTTGTGCCCGGTGTCGATGTGCAGCAGCGGGAAGGGAAAGCGTCCCGGCCGGAAGGCCTTCTCGGCGAGGCGCAGGAGGACGATGGAATCCTTGCCGCCCGAGAACAGCAGCGCCGGATTGCTGCATTGGCCCGCCACCTCGCGGAGGATGTGGATGGCTTCGGACTCGAGCCAGTCGAGGTGGTCGAG
>JADJUP010000025.1 GCA_016716965.1 Sulfuritalea sp.
CGATTGCGTATCGCGGCGTGAGCGAGGAACGGAACGGCCTGCGTCAACAGTGGTGAGCGCTGCGCCACCAGTTCCGAGCGTTCATCATCCACATGGCGTCAGCGCCGATGCAGAAAGCCGTCCTGCACCCGCGACACCGTGCAGTGCTTCAATACCGGTGATATCGACCAGCACGACCGGTTCCGACAGACCGGATGTTGAGGGTCGCCAGCAGGGGTCGCCGGCGAGCAGGCGGGCATCGTCTCCGTGCTGGCGCAATAGCAGACAGCATCGGCGACGGTGGTGACCCGCGTATAAGCTGAAGCGTGGTGCCTTCATGACCGCCTCCTGTGTGCGGCGCTAGGCGTGCGTCGGCATGACCAGGCTGGACGAACTGTCTGGCCCGGCGGGCCAGCGATGTCACCCGCCTTGGTGCGGGTGTAGAACTTAATGCCCGGCCGCGCCGTGCATGTGCAAGTCGCCGAATAGGGGGTTCTTCCAGCCACCAAACGAGAAGAGGCCATCGGTACAGGGATGGGCACGTTGATGCCGACCATGCCGACCTCAATGCCCTCTTCGAAAATTCGGGCGCTGGAACCGGCGGTCGTGAATATTGCGGTGCCGTTGGCGAACCGACTGGCGTTGATCAATTCGATTGCGGCCTCAGTGTCGGCGCGCGCAGCACGCGAGCACAGGGCCGAATATCTCGTCCCGGTAAATGCTCATAGTTGGCGTGACCTTGTCGAAAGCGTCGGACCGAGGAAGAATCCGTCCTCATGGCCCGGCACCTGCAGCGAACGGCCATCCACCACCAGGCTTGCGCCCTCGGTGACTCCGACGTCGACATAGCCGCGCACCTTGTCGCAATGTTCGCGTCACCAGGACCCATGTCCATTCCGGGTTCGGAACCCGGCCCGGTTTTTAGCGTGCGTGCGCGGCGCGCGATGCGGTCCACCAGCGCGTCGCCGACATCACCGACCGCTACGATCACAGAAATCGCCATACAGCGCTCGCCGGCCGAGCCATAGCCCGCTCCGATCAGGGCCTCGGCAGTGAAGTCGAGATCGGCATCCGGCATGACGACCGCATGATTCTTCGCGCCGCCCAAAGCCTGCACGCGCTTGCCGTTACGCGCACCGGTCTCGTAGATGTACTTGGCGATCGGTGTCGACCCAACAAACGACAGCGCTGAGACGTCCGGGTGATTCAGCAGGCTGTCAACCGCAACCTTGTCGCCGTGTATGACATTAAATACCCCGTCGGGCAATCCTGCTTCCTTGAAAAGGCGCGCCAGCATCATGCTGCACGAGGGTACTTTCTCCGGAAGGCTTTAGCACAAAGGTATTGCCACAGGCGATAGCCACCGGATACATCCACATCGGGACCATGGCTGGAAAGTTGAACGGCGTGATGCCGACGCAGACGCCAACTGGCTGGCGCAGTGAATAAGCATCGATGCCGGTGCCGACAATGGCCGCATGTTCGCCCTTGAGCAACTGCGGAATGCCGCAGGCGAATTCCACGACTTCGATGCGACGAACTGAACCGAACCCAAGGCATCCTCGCGGGTCTTTCCGTGTTCTTCGGAGGCCAGTTCGGCGAGTTCCAACTCATGGAGCTTGAGCAGGGCCAGATAGCTCTGCATCACGCGGGCACGGCGCAGGGGTGTTGTGGCACGCCAGGCCGGCAGGGCGCGTTTTCGCTGCTCGCACGGCGTGATCGACGTCGGCCTCCGGAGGCGAACGCCGCCACTTCACGCACGACCTGGCCAGTAGTGATTGAATACCTTGCCGCGGCGTCCATTCGCCGCCTGGTGATCGCCGCCTTCGATCCAGTGCTGGATGCTTACGAGATGCGCCATGGTGAGTCCTTTGAATTGAATTAGAAATTGACGAAGCGGCCAAGCAAGACGCCGATACCGCCACCGAGAGCCAACCAGAACAGGCGCTGTAACTCTCCGCTCCAACCCGTACTGAAAACCGAAGCGGCGCCGGTCGAAATAGCCTGTTTCGTTGCTCCAGGCACGACACCATGCCCTGCGCACCGGGTGCTTCAGCAATAGCTTCAGGCTGCGGTGCGAGTTGTTCGTTGAAGGCACGGAAAAGTCGTCGGCCAGTTTTTTCGCCGACGCGTCGATCAGGCGTCCGCCAATTTGGCTCCAACTTTCCTCCCGCCGCCGCATCTACCGTGTATTGCAGGCGCGTGGCATCGCCTTCGCTATCCAGGCCACCTTCGATTGACCCTTGGCAGTTCCGGCAGCACCGCCGCTGCCCTCAAAGGCCAGCGTGCAGCCGGAGGACTGTGATATCGGACATCAGCATCCGGCCGGAGAAACGCGCTCGAACCGGACCGATCTTCGCAGCAGGCGCACCTCGGTTTCGGTGTCACTCGAGCTCCGTTCATTCCTCGCATCCTGGAATGCATTTCGCGAGGGATTTGCCGCGTCATTCAGTGCGTCCCAAACCCGTTGGCGGGGTGCGCGTATCAGTTGTTCATCGTGCAGTTCCATGGATGCCTCCTAGCGCTGTAAGTCCTGCGCGTTCGTATCTAGTTGTTGGCTGGCATGGCATCGGGGGTTGTAATGACTGCCGGGGCGCCTGTCCAGCCGGGACGAAGATGCAATTTACCATATAGTCAACTAAAGTCAACAATCTTTCGGGTGCTAGACTTGCCGAATTACTTCTTACGCTCGATTCATACACCGTGCCACCAGCCAAAAGCCGTCGGGTTACAAACCTCACCGAATCCGTCGCAGCCGAAGGGGCGCGCCGCCCAAGCGCCAGCGGCTATCACCAGAGCAACGCGAGCGGAAAATCGTGGAAAAAGCGATCAGGTTTTCTCCGAATTTGGGCTGAAGGGCCAGGCGCGGGAACTGGCCGGGCAGATCGGCATCACGCATCCGCTGCTCTATCACTACTCCCAACAAGCAAGCACTGATTGATCGCGTGTATCAGGAGGTACCTTGGCCCGATGGAAGGTGGACTGGGAAGAAATGATCGATGATCGAACCAAACCGATCCAGGATCGCCTTACGCGTTTCTACCTCGATTACGCCAAAACCGTTCTGACCAAGGAGTGGGTGAGGATTCTCGTATTCTCGAGGCTTGCCGACGGCTACATTACCGACAACTACATGAAGTTGCTGTCCGAGCGGCTTTTTCCCCGGATCGTTCGTGGAACGCGTGCCGATCTGCAACTGCCCTTGGAACCCGCATCAACGGAGGCAGAGCGCGAACTAGCATGGGGCCTGCACGGCGGCATTTTCTACATTGGCATCCGACACTGGGTATCCGGACAAAGCTTTCCGGCAGATTTGGAGACGGTCGTAAGTGACCGCGTGCGCTTCGCCTGCAGGACTAGCCGCGCCTGAAGTGTTTAAGCGTGAAGCTAAACTAATTCAGGCGCAGCGGCGCGGCCGCAAAGTGAAGTAACTGGATGACGCCAGCGGATACTGAGATAGAACTGGCCATGACGAATGGCCAGCCGAAATCCCGGCACAATCACCGTCGCATAGCGAATGGCAGCTTCCCATTTCGTGGCTTTCGTGACGAATGACCGCTCCCGATTTCCGCCAACGGCGAAGTATGAGCACTGCGCTCACTGATCAAGTCAAGTTCGCTGCCGAAAAGCGGTCGCCCTGGTTTGAGTCGTCGGGCCCGGCGAAGACTACCGACGAGGAATCAATTCATTCGTTGATTGACTCTCCTTGAGTCTCGGCGGTGATGTCATGCATGCTACGTAGCTAGGCAACAACTTCCTCAGCGGGGGTTGCACCACGAATCGGCTTGACCACCGCATCGACTTGCACCGTGGCGCAATACGCGGACCACTCCGCCATCAATGCGGCGCGCTTGGCAAACTGCGAACCGCGCTGGTAGGCACGCTCGACGGCATCCGGCAATTGGTGCGCCAGCGCGTGTTCGGCAACCTCACGCGGGTAATTGGTAGTCTCAGCCGCCCACATACGGAAGCTACTGCGGAAACCATGAACCGTGACTCCCTCACCGTTGGCATCCGCCCAGACGGGCTTGTCGCCGCTATTCATGCGTCGGATCACGGCGGTCAGCGACATATCGGACAAGAGCTGCTTTTTCGTACCGGCGAACACAAGCTCGCCAACCTTCGGCATCGACTCCAGCAAGGCCAACGCCGCATCGCTCAGCGGAACCTCATGTTCGCGTTTGGCCTTCATGCGCTCGGCGGGTATTGTCCAGACCTTTCCGACCTTATCGAACTCAGTCCATTTAGCGCCGCGCACCTCGCCTGACCGACAGGCTGTCAGGATAGCGAACTCGACTGCGCGAGCGGATACACCCTCACGCGCTCTCAGGGCCGCCATGAACGCGCCAATGCGCTGCCACGGTAGCGATGGATGGTGCTTCGTCCTGCTGGACTTGCTGATGGTCGCCAGCAGATTGTCCAGATGGCCTTTCCAGCGCGCAGGATTCTCGCCGGTGCGGTAACCGCTGGTGGTGGCCCACCCCAGCACTGATTCAATGCGACCGCGCAGACGACTGGCCGTTTCGGTCTTGCTCTCCCATATCGGTGACAGGCATTTCACGACCAGGCCGGTGTCGATCTCGGCCACGGGCAAATGGCCGAACACCGGACTGGCGTACGTGTTGAGTGTGTTTGTCCATTGGTCGCCATGCTTGGCGTTCTTCCAGCCTGCCTTGTGCGCCAGGATATACGCCTCGGCGCACTGGTCGAACGTCATCATCCTGGCACTGGCCAATGCGCCGGCGATCTGGTTCTGCCTCCTGACCACCAAAGGATTGATGCCCTCGATAAGCAGCTTCCGCGCGTCGAGAGCCTTCTGGCGAGCCTCGGCCAGGCTCACGGTATGCGTCGGCCCCAGCCCCATGCCGAACGGCTTGCCGGCCATCATGTAGCGAAGTAGCCAGGACTTTGCACCGGTGGTGGTAATCTGGAGCGTCAAGCCGCCACCGTCGCCGTGCAACCCCGGCTTGCTCAGCTTGGCGACCTGGAGTGCTGAAAGGCGCTGTTGTCGACGTACCATGAAATTTGCTCCGCCAAATAAATTGACTATCAAAACGACTATCAAATCATAGCCGGATTTGGTCGGATTGTCCAGGACGGGCTTGGACGACGATTCTACGTATCTTATTGTTATATTTACTACTTTTGAACCGCATTGGATTGCTTCGGACTACTGGGGAGCGGACTGCGTCTCCGCCAGTGATTCAGAGCAAAACGCCCCTTTCGGGGCGTTTTGTTTTCTGGCACCGCCTGCTGCTTTCCGCGGGATTCAAGTCGCGCCCCCTCAGGGCACCATGAGCGCCAAACGGATGGCCAGCGACAGAATCGGACCGGTCGTTAATCCCCTACGCATTGCCCACGGATACGGCTTGCAAAGCCGGGACCAGCGGACTAAGCTTCAAACAGTCGCAGGGGGGCGCAATGGCCGCAATTTCGTCAATCTCGAGTACCAACCTGAGCGCGATTCGACAGGCGCAGGCGAACGTCGCCAACGCGGACGAATATGCCCGATCGTTGCAAAGCATGAGCAGGGAAGCCGAACGCGCGCTGAATCAGGCCCAGGCCAACGCCGACTCCATTGCCGCGGAATCGGATCAGGCCCAGGCAGCCGCCGTGCGTGCGCGCCAGCGGCTGGCAGCGATCGGCGGTATCGGAGGCTTCATCGATACGATGGCATAAGCCGCAAAGCAGAGAGGAAAGACAATCATGGCTTCAAGCGAAATCAGTTCCGTGACCGCCCCGGCACCGCAGGTACAACAACCGCGCCAATCGACGATCCAGCCGGAGGCCGCGAAAAAGGACATCAGCGAGGCCGAGCGCGAAAGGCAGTTGCAGGCGCAGCAACAGGCCCAGGCTCAAGCACAGGAGCGAAAGCCGGTGACCAATACCCAGGGGCAGGTCACGGGCACCATCATCAACACCACGGCCTGAACGCCGAAGATGGCGGGAACGGAGTTCCCGTAACGCGCCCTGCATTCCCTTGGCGTTTGTTGTTGGTGTAGCGCGATCATGAGGACCAATATGCGCGCCAGCGACCGCGCTTTCATGATTGCAAGTCGACTCCTGCGGCAAGGCACGACATCAAGGATTTGGCACGCTTCCGGGCCGCCAGCCAAGTACCTGTCGAACGTGACATGACTACAGTTTAAAGCCCGGCAAAAACGAGCTTCGCCTCTCCGGCCTCCCGGCATTCTGTGGGCGCAGGCCGTCGCCGGCGGCGACGGTTTCGAGCCCGCCCTGAATGCGCGGTATGCACCTTATGGCATCATCGACGCAGGCTGGCTTCCTTCGCTGCGCAAATGGCTCCAATGCAAATCGCTTCCGCCATCATCGCCTTGTTCATTTACGCCGCCGTCGTTCAGGCTGAGGAGGCCTTTCCAACGTTCACGTTCGAGACGGAAAGCCACGTAATCGAAATCACCCCACGCTGTCCCGAGGGCTATGTGTCGTGTGACAGGGTCGAATTCAAGGGCATCGACAGGAAGACCGGCGCGACGCTCGCCTTGCGCGGAAAGACGATGCACACCACCTGTGCCGACGGCGTTACGCCTTGTCGTTTTCTGGGCTACCGTTTCCGCAACGGCAAAGCCCTCCATCATGTTTGGGACGACGGCAACGGCGAAAACGGCACACTGGAAGTCAAAGTGGATCGCAAGGTCCTGCTGATGGAACGCGGCGCATGGAAGTAAGCCCCGATGCGGCATCGCCCCGCCTGGAGCAGCCGCTTGCGGAAGCACGAAAAGGCCTCGCCTGGCCGCTGCGGATCAGCGTCGCCTGGCTGCTGGCCTGGACGGGCCTGGCGCTGTGGGCGGCCTACGGCCTCGCTACCGCCTGGCCTTATGAGATGCATCCCCTTCTGGTCGTGCTGGCCCTCGCCCTGCCCGGTGTGGTTTTTCGAACGGCGGATCTGCTGTTCATGCGTTGGCGTCGACGACGCCTCGCGGGCTGGTGGCGCACCGGCGGTCGTCTCGCAGCATTGCCATTGGGTGTGGCACTTGCCTTCGCGCTTTTTTCGATGCTCGAGCCGATGAGCATGGCTCGCTTCGAGCGCGAAATCGCACCCTGGGTGAGCCGGATCCATGCCATCGCACCGATGTCCTGCCAGGCCGACGGCGGGTATCCGGTCGACGCCGCGCTGGCTTCCTATCTGGAACGGTCCGGCGCGCTGCGCAAAGCCACGCTGCATCATGGCAACGGGCGCTTCGTTATCGAACTCGCAGGGCGCTCGATCGACATCGACGGCAGCACCCTCTACTACGAGTCGGCGACACGGAAGTGGAACCGCTTCCACAATGACAATCGTGAGCGGTCCGTCGCGTTTGAAGCCCTGGTCAAGCCCCTGGCCCCGTGCCGGTTTACCTTGTCCTAGCGCCACTCCCCCGCAAAGCGCCTCGCGTCCGCCAACCACTCCTGGAAGTCGGCGCGAAAGCCCTCGGCGTCGGCGAGGAATTCCGCTTCGCCGCCCGCCAGCGGATTGGGCCGACGTGCGCGGCGTGACATTCGTGCCAGGACATCGGCGATGCCGTCGATCCGCGCATAACTGTGGAACCAGTCCTCGGAGGCCATCAGCATGAGGGCGTAGTGCGCATCCTGCGGCAGGTCCGCGAAGCGTTCAGACACTTGCCGATAGACCGCATGGCGATAGTCGGCGAAGGGTTGGGGGTGCAGCGCCGCCCAGTCGGCCGCCAGCAGGTGGTCATAAAAGATGTCGACCAGCACGCCCGCATAGCGGCGGCGCGCCGTCGACACACGGGCGCGGCTGCGGCGGAAGGCGGGATGGGTTTCGGCATGACTGTCGATGGCGCGATGCAGGGCGGCGCCACGCGCGAGGTCGGGCGGCAGGCGGCCGGGCAGCGGGCCCTTGATCCAGTCGCCGACCACACCGCCGACCACCAGCGCCGGGTCGTCACCGGCCAGCAGGGCGTGAGCGAGGAAGTTCACAAGGGGACTCGGGAGATTTGCATTGGCCCGGTATTATCCGTCCATGGACAAACTGCTCACCACCCTCGAACTGCAGACCGGCCAACATCCGGCGTTTTCCGTAATCTGGATGCACGGCCTCGGCGCCGACGGATCGGATTTCGAGCCCGTGGTGCCGGAACTGGGCCTCGACGACGAGCCGGGCGTGCGCTTCGTCTTTCCCAATGCCCCGGCGATCCCGGTCACATGCAACGGCGGCTACGTGATGCCGGCCTGGTACGACATCATCGCGCTCGACAGCACCACTCGTACCGTGGACGAAGCGGGCATCCTGCGCAGCCGGGACGCGATCCGGCGCCTGATCGAGCGCGAAAACCAGCGCGGCGTGCCCTGCGAGCGCATTTTCCTCGCCGGATTCTCGCAGGGCGGGGCGATCGCCTACGCCAGCGCGCTGACCCATCCGCAACGCCTGGCCGGCATCATCGCCCTGTCGACCTACATCCCGACGCCGGCCCTGCTCGAAGCCGAAGCCACCGCCGTCAATGCCGGCCTGCCGATCTTCGCCGCGCACGGCACGGAGGACGGCGTGGTGTCGCCCGAGCTCGGCGTCCGAGCGCGCGACCTGGTGCAGCGCCTGGGCCATGAAGTGGAATGGCGCGAGTACCCGATGCCGCATTCGGTGTGTATCGAGGAAATCATCGACATCGGCGCCTGGCTGCAGGCGAGGATGGCCGCGATCACCGCCGGATCGCCGTAGCGCCGGCACCGACTTCCGGGGCACGCGAACAAGCAGCCGGCCCGGCCCCTCGACGGGCAACATTAGCGAATTCTGTTGATCGCGATCAAAACCTCATGGGTGATTCCGGTGCACCATGCCGGGCCGAATTTGCCGTGAAGCCTGCCGCTTCGCAATTTACCCCCCCATTGGAGGAAAACGTGGCCATCAACCAACAGCCCTGCGCCGGCGCGGCCCAGGACCGATCATCCGAATGTACCGTGCCGCCCGCCTCGGCGGACCCGGCGGCGAATCCCCTGAAGACCACGCGCCGCGACTTCCTCCGCGCCGGCGGCATGCTCAGCATGTCCTCGCTAATGGGCACCGCGGCGCTGATGACCCAGTCGGACAACGCCAACGCGGCGACGGAATGGGCGGAGCATTTCCA
Organism: Sulfuritalea sp.; assembly: GCA_016716965.1. Lineage (GTDB taxonomy): Bacteria > Pseudomonadota > Gammaproteobacteria > Burkholderiales > Rhodocyclaceae > Sulfuritalea. The sequence continues at coordinate 9,063 of JADJUP010000025.1, forward strand.
GAAGAACTATCGCCTGATGACGCCCGAGGAGAAGAACGAGTCGCGCCTGCGGCTGGAACGGCGCTATTCGGACGAATACGGCAAGAAGGTGGCCGTCGATACTACGGAGGCGCAGCCCGGCATGCTGATGGGCTACGCGCTCAACATTCGCAAATGCATCGGCTGCCGCCGCTGCGTCCACGCCTGCGTCGCCGAGAACAACCAGTCGCGCGGCACGAGGCCCGGCGAGAAGATCGAATGGATCCAGGTGCTGCGCATGGAGCGTGGCAAGTTCGAGCAGGAAAAGATGAACCACGGCTACCCGGAGGGCCTCGGCATCCAGGTCGGCGGCAATGCCTACACGCCGGCGGGACAGGTGCTCGAGGGCCAGTACCACTACAACCCCAAGGCGGTACCCGAAGCCGACGCCACCTACATGCCGATCGCCTGCATGCAATGCGAGAAGCCGCCCTGCGTCAAGGTCTGCCCGGTGCGCACCACCTACCGCGAGGGCGATGGCCCGGTGGTGATCGACTACAACTGGTGCATCGGCTGCAAGATGTGCATGAACGCCTGTCCTTACTGGGCGCGCCGTTTCAACCTCACCAAGCCGGTGCTGCCGAAGGAAGAGATGAACCCGGTGACGCACTACCTCGGCAACCGGCCGCGCATGCGCGGCGTGGTCGAAAAATGCCACTGGTGCCTGCAACGCAGCCGCCACAATCGCTACCCGGCCTGCGTCGAGGTCTGCCCGGTCGGCGCGCGCAAGTTCGGCAACCTGCTCGATCCGGAAAGCGAAGTGAGCAAGATCCTCGAGCGCAAGAACGTGTTCCGCCTCAAGGCCGAGCTCAACACCTTCCCGAAATTCTTCTACTTCTACGATTGAGGAGCGGACCGTGCTGACCAGTTTCCTTACCGACTATGTACGCTACGTCCTCAAGGGTGGTACCAAGTTCTACGCCTGGATGGGCTCGCTGGCCTTTTTCATCCTCGCCATGCTTTTTGTCTTCTACCTGCAGAACACCGATGGCCTGATCGTCACCGGCTTGACCAGCCAGATCAGCGACGGCCTCTACCTCGCCAACCTGGTGTTCCTGGTCGGCGTCGCCGCCGGGGCCGTGACCATCGTCTTCCCGGCCTACGTCTATCACCACGAGGGCATGCACAAGGTGGCCGTGCTCGGCGAGATGCTGGCCATCTCGGCGGTGATCATGGTGATGGTGTTCGTCTTCGCCCACATGGGCCGGCCCGACCGCCTCTGGCACATGATTCCGCCGCGCGGCATCTACAGCTTCTCGTCGATGCTGGGCTGGGACGTGATGGTGCTGAATGGCTACCTGATCCTCAACTTCGTCTGCGGCTTCTACTACCTGTGGTGCAAGTACACCGGCAACCCCATCAACCAGAAATGGTTCATCCCGCTGGTGTATGTCGCGATCGCCTGGGCGCTTTCGATCCACACCGTGACGGCCTTCCTGATGGCCAACAATCCGGCGCGCCCGATGTGGTTCCACAGCATGATGCCGATCCGCTTCATCACGACGGCGTTTGCCGCCGGCCCGGCGCTGATCATCCTGATCTTCCTGGTCATCCGCAAGAACACCAAGTTCTGGGTTGATGACAGCGCGATCAAGCTGCTCACCACCATCGTTCACTTCTGCCTGGGCATCGCCATCTTCCTGACCCTGTCCGAAGTCGTGGTCGAGCTCTATGCCCGCACCGAGCATGCCAACGGGCTCTACTACCTGATGTTCGGGCTGCACGGCCTCACCGGTCTGGTACCGTGGTTCTGGAGTTCGCTGGTGCTGATGGTCGGCGCCTTCGTGATGTTCTTCATGCCGTCGTTCCGCAATGACTTCGACAAGCTGCGGATTCCCTGCGCGATGGCCTTCACCGGGATCTGGATCGAGAAGGGCATGGGCCTGATCGTCCCCGGCTACATCCCCTCGCCGATCGGTGAAGTCACCGAATATCACCCGAGCTTCGTCGAGTGGCTGATGGTACTGGGCATCTGGGCCTTCGGCTTCTTCATCCTGACCATCCTGCTCAAGGGCGCCATCGGCATCCTGCTGGGCGAGATCAAGTACGGCGGCCCGGCTGCCGCCGCCAAGTGAGGCTGCCATCATGAGAAAGATCGCAATCGCATCCGTGATCCTCGCCCTCTGCGGCGGCACGTTCTACGTCGTCTCCGCCGCTGAAAAAGCGGCAGAGCCCGCCAAGGAGGCCGCGCCCAAGGCGCCGATCGAGTGTTTCGAAAGCCGCAAGGGCGCCTCCGAAATCACCCAGAAGGAACTCAAGCCAGGCTGGCCCAACGTCAAGTGTTCGCCCACCACCGGTGCCGCACTCTGGTACGGCGATCCCTTCGATGGCACGGTGCCAATGGGCAAGATGCCGCAACTGGACATCCCCGAGGGCAAGGCCGTGGTCAAGCCGCGCTCGGAAAAGCTGGCGCTGATGCCCTTGTGCGGTGTCTCCTGCCACAACGGCGTCGGTCCCAAGTTCACCCCGCCCACCCTGCCGAAGGACAAGAAGCCCGCCCCCGTCCCGACGATGGCGGCCATGGTGCCTGACCTGGCAAATCTCCAGCACGGCCGCGGCCGCATCTGGTGCCTCGATTGCCACCACACCACCCAGCGCAACAAGCTGGTCGACCACTACGGCGATCCGGTCAGCTTCGACCAGCCCCAACTGCTGTGCGGCAAGTGCCATGGCGACAAGCTGCGCGACTGGCGCGACGGCATCCACGGCAAGCGCATCGGCGAATTCGTCAGCACCGGCAAGAAGCGCTGGTTCACCTGCACCGAGTGCCACAACCCGCACAACGTGCAGGATGGCGCGCGCAACCGCGGCTTCGTGCAATTGCAGCCGGAGCCTTCGCCCCAGCTGCCGCGGGGCATGGCGAACGCCGACCACGAGAAGCTGCACCCGATCCCGCACTGATCCGGCGCCAATGTCCGACACGCCCGAAAAGCCCGTTCGGGGCGACCCCAGTTGGGTCGCCCCGGCGCTGACGCGCGAGGAAAAGACGCGCAACGTCGGCAAGACGCCGGTCTTCTTCGGACCGCCGCTGGCCATTCACACCGACGGCCTGAAGAACACCATGGAGATCAGCGGCCGCCTCAACCGCACCGCCGAGCGTTACATGGAGCTTATGCGCCACCACGGCCTTGAACTAACCGAGCCGGAACGTCGCTGCATCGCCCACATCTGCCACATCGGCTTCATGTCGACGCTGGAGATTCGCGAATTGCCCTTCGAAGTGGGGCTGACCCGCTTCGAGTGCGAGGGACTGGACAAGGCGGCGCTGGCGAAGAAGCTGGAGGCCGCGAGCTTCGTTGACCTGGTCGCCGTGGTCGAATCGCTGGGGTTCTGACATGCCAAATCGTGTTGAATGGAACCCGCGCCACAGCGTGGGCGACGAGAGCCTGGATGCCCAGCACCGGGAACTCCTGGCGCGCTGCAACGCGCTGGGCGACTGCCTCGCCGCTAGCGGCCCCGACACCGACCCCGAGGCCGACCGTCGCTTCGACCTGGCCTTCAAGGAACTGATGGCGCTCGCTCGCGCACACTTCACCGCCGAAGAAGCCCTGCTGTCCGCCAGGGACTTCGACGGCCTCGACGCCCTGCGCAACGAAGTCGAGGAATTCGACTTCCTCGCCGCCGAGATCGCTACCACGGAAAACTTCGACCGCCAGGAGCTACAGACCTTCCTCAGCCTGTGGTGGGCGGGCCATGTCGCCGGCACCGCCAGCGAACATCGCGAGTGCCTGGCGGGACCGCCGTCAGCATCGCCGTAATACCAGCGCCGACTATTACAAACGCTGCAGCGCCTCGCGCACCAGCGGCTTGAGTTGCGCCTCGTCGGCCGTGCCGAGGCTGGCGAGGATCTGCTCCCGCATACGCGGCTCCCAGCTGCGGCGCAGGTGATTGGCGACGTCGGCAACGGCCTGCTCGCGATCCGGCATGGCTTCGAAGAAGGCGCCGATCTGGTTGGCCATGGCGATCAGCTTTTCCAGTTTCATGCGACCACCTCCCGGCTCGGCAGCTGCGCGGTGTAGCCGACGCAGCGGTCGTCGCGCAGGAAGCCGAATAAAGCGAGATTGAATTTCTCCGCCAGCCGAACCGCCGTGGCAGTCGGCGCCGACACCGCCGCCAGCGTGCCGACCCGCAGCGCGACGGCCTTCTGCACCATCTCGACGCTGGCGCGGCTGGTGATGATCAGCGCATCGCCGGAGGCATCGATGCCCTCGCGCGCCAGCGCGCCCAGGGTCTTGTCCAGCGCGTTGTGGCGGCCGACGTCCTCGCGCACGTGGCTGATCGCGCCGTCGCGGCCGACGCGGCAGGCGGCGTGGGTGGCGCCGGTGGCCTGCTGCAGGCGCTGCTGCGCCGGCAGCGCGCGCATCCCGGCGTAAAGCGCATCCAGCGGAAACGGGTCGCCAGCCGGCAGCGGCGCCAGTTCGCGCAACACCTGGTCCAGGCTCTCGGTGCCGCACAGGCCGCAACCGGTGCGCCCGGCGAGGCTGCGGCGGCGTTCCTTGAGGCGCATGAAATCGCCGGCCGCGATCTCGATCTTGAGCGTGATGCCGGCCGCCGCTTCCTCGACCTCGATGCCGAAGATGTCGCCGCGCCGCGCCACGATGCCTTCCGAGAGGCTGAAGCCGAGGGCGAAGTCGTCGAGGTCGGCGGGGGTCGCCAGCATCACCGCGTGGCTGATGCCGTTGTACTCGAAGGCGACCGGCGTCTCGACCGCCAGCTGGTCGCCGCGCTCCACGCCATCGCGCCAGACGCCGCGCTGCTCGACGGACTTCATGCGCCGCCGGACCGCGATACCTGCACCGCCGTGACCTTGTACTCGGGGCAGTTGGTGGCCCAGTCGGAGTTCTCCGTGGTGATCACGTTGGCTCCGGACTCGGGGAAGTGGAAAGTGGTATAGACCACGCCCGGCGCCACGCGCTCGGTCACGGTGGCCGGCAACAGGGTGCGGCCGACGCGCGATTCGACGGCGACGCGGTCGCCCTCGCGGATGCCGCGTTCCTCGGCGTCGTGCGGATGGATCTCCAGCAGGTCGGCGGCGTAAAAGTCGGTGTTGGCGGTACGGCGCGTCTGCGCCCCGACGTTGTACTGCGAGAGCACGCGGCCGGTGGTCAGCAGCAGCGGGAAGCGGCGCGTGATCTTTTCGTCGGTCGGCACGTACTGGGTGATCAGGAAGCGGCCCTTGCCGCGGACAAAGCCATCGACGTGCATGGTCGGCGTGCCCTCGGGCGCGGCCTCGTTGCAGGGCCATTGCAGGCTGCCGTGGATGTCGAGCTTGGCGTAGCTGACGCCGGCGAAGGTCGGCGTCAGGCGCGCGATCTCGTCCATGATCTGGCCCGGATGCTCGTAGTGCATCGCGTAGCCCAAGGCCTTGGCCAGCGCCAGCGTGGTTTCCCAGTCGGCCTTGCCCGCCAGCGGCGGCATGACGCGGCGCACGCGCGAGATGCGGCGCTCGGCGTTGGTGAAGGTTCCATCCTTTTCGAGGAAGGAGGCGCCGGGCAGGAAGACGTGGGCGTACTTCGCGGTCTCGTTGAGGAACAGATCCTGCACCACCACGCATTCCATGGCCGACAGCGCGGCCGTGACGTGATGGGTGTCGGGGTCCGATTGCGCCGGGTCTTCGCCCTGGCAGTAGAGCCCCATGAAGGAACCATCGAGCGCGGCGTCGAGCATGTTGGGGATGCGCAGGCCGGGCTCGGACTGAATTTGTACGCCCCAGTCGCGCTCGAAGAGTTCGCGCGTCGCCGTGTCCGAGACATGGCGGTAGCCCGGCAGTTCGTGCGGGAAGCTGCCCATGTCGCAGGAGCCCTGCACGTTGTTCTGCCCGCGCAGCGGATTGACGCCGACGCCCTCGCGGCCGACGTTGCCGGTGGCCATGGCGAGGTTGGCGATGGCGATCACGGCCGTCGAGCCCTGCGAATGTTCGGTGACGCCCAGCCCGTAGTAGATCGCCGCGTTGCCGCCCGTCGCATACAGCCGGGCCGCGGCGCGCACGGCGGCGGCCGGCACGCCGCTGGCGGCTTCCAGCGCCTCGGGCGAATTCTCCGCACGCGCGGCGAACTCGCGCCAGTCGGCAAACGCCTTCGCCTCGCAGCGTTCGGCGACGAAGGCCTCGTCGACCAGGCCCTCGCTGACGATGACATGGGCCATGGCCGAAAGCACGGCGACGTTGGTGCCGGGCCGCAGTTGCAGGTGGTGGGCGGCGCGCACATGCGGCGAGCTGACCAGGTCGATGGCGCGCGGATCGATCACGATCAGTTGCGCGCCCTCGCGCACCCGGCGCTTGAGGCGCGAGGCGAACACCGGATGGGCGTCGCTCGGATTGGCGCCGATCACGACGATGACATCGGCCTGCTCGACGGACTTGAAGGTCTGCGTGCCGGCCGATTCGCCCAGGGTCTGCTTGAGCCCGTAGCCGGTCGGCGAATGGCAGACGCGGGCGCAGGTATCGACGTTGTTGTTGCCGAAGGCGGCGCGCACCAGCTTCTGCACCAGGTAGTCCTCTTCGTTGGTGCAGCGGCTGGAGACGATGGCGCCGATGGAATTGGTGCCGTACTTCGCCTGGATGCGGCGGAATTCGCTCGCGGCGTGGCTCAGCGCCTCCTCCCACGACACCTCGCGCCAGGGGTCGCTGATCTTCTCCCGGATCATCGGCTTGGTGATGCGGTCGGGGTGGGTGGCGTAGCCCCAGGCGAAGCGGCCCTTGACGCAGGCGTGGCCCTCGTTGGCGCGGCCTTCGTCGGCCGGCACCATGCGCACCACCTGATTGCCCTTCACCTCGGCACGGAAGCCACAGCCGACGCCACAGTAGGCGCAGGTAGTGGCCACGCTGCGTTCTGCCTGGCCCATGTCGATCACGGTCTTCTCGACCAGCGTCGCCGTCGGGCAGGCCTTGACGCAGGCGCCGCAGGAGACGCAGTCGGAAGCCATGAAGGACTCGCCCTGCCCCGCCGTGACGCGCGAGCCGAAGCCGCGCCCGGTGATGGTCAGCGCGAATGTGCCCTGGGTTTCCTCGCAGGCGCGCACGCAGCGGTTGCAGACGATGCACTTGGCCGGGTCGTAGCTGAAATAGGGGTTGGAGTCGTCCTTCGGCGCTTCGGTGAAATGGTTCTCCCCCGGGTTTGCGTCACTGGTGCCATAACGCACCTCGCGCAGGCCGACCACGCCGGCCATGTCCTGCAGTTCGCAATCGCCGTTGGCGGCGCAGGTCAGGCAATCCAGCGGATGGTCGGAGATGTAGAGCTCCATGACGTTGCGGCGCAGCTTCGCCAGTTGCGGCGACTGGGTGCGCACCTTCATGCCGGCTTCGGCCGGCGTGGTGCAGGAGGACGGGTAGCCCTTGCGCCCCTCGACCTCGACCAGGCACAGGCGGCAGGAGCCGAAGGGCTTGAGCTCCTGGCTGTCGCACAGCTTGGGGATCATCACGCCGGCGGCGACGGCGGCGCGCAGCAGCGGCGTGCCGGCCGGAACGCTGACGGCGATGCCGTCGATTTCCAAAGTCACCGTATCGCCGGCGCCGACTCTTGCAAGCTGGATTTCCTGCGGAGCATTCATGCGAAATCCTCCGGAAAGTGATTCAGCGCCGACAGCACCGGAATCGGCGTCATGCTGCCCATGGCGCAGGCCGAGCCCTGCACCATGGTCTCGCAGAGGTCTTCCAGCAAGTCGATCTGCGCGCGATCACCGGCGCGGATGCGGTCGATGACCTCGACGCCGCGCGTCGAGCCGATGCGGCAGGGCGTGCACTTGCCGCAGGATTCGATGGCGCAGAACTTCATCGCGTAGCGCGCCTGCTTCGCCATGTCCACCGTGTCGTCGAAGGCGACGATGCCGCCGTGGCCGAGGCCGGCGCCGATCGCGGCAAAGGCCTCGTAATCCAGCGGCGTGTCGAATTGCGCCTCCGGCAGGTAGGCGCCCAGCGGCCCGCCGACCTGCACCGCGCGCAGCGGCCGGCCCGAACGCGAGCCGCCGCCGAAGTCGTAAAGCAGCTCGCGCAAGGTCAGGCCGAATGGCACTTCGACCAGGCCGCCGTGGCGGATGTTGCCGGCCAGCTGGAAGGGCAAGGTGCCGCGCGAGCGCCCGATGCCGAGGTCGCGATAGGCCGCCGCGCCACCGGCGAGGATGTCGGGCACGCTGGCCAGGGTGATCACGTTGTGGATCAGCGTCGGCCGGCCGAACAGGCCTTCGATCGCCGGCAGCGGCGGCTTGGAGCGGACGATGCCGCGCCTGCCTTCGAGGCTTTCCAGCAGCGCCGTCTCTTCGCCGCAGACGTAGGAGCCGGCGCCCTTGCGCACCTCGACATGGAAGCCGCCGAGGAAATCGCCCGCCGCGGCCAGGGCCGCCTGCAGCGCGGCAATGGCATGCGGGTATTCGGAACGCACGTAGATGTAGCCGCGGTTGGCGCCGACCGCAAGACCCGCGATGGCCATGCCTTCGAGCAGGCAGAAGGGGTCGCCCTCCATCAGCATGCGATCGGAGAAGGTGCCGGAATCGCCCTCGTCGGCATTGCACACCACGTACTTCTGCGTCGCCGCGGCGTCATGCACGGTGCGCCACTTGATGCCGGCGGGAAAGGCCGCGCCGCCGCGCCCGCGCAGGCCGGAATCGGCGATGGCCTGGACGATCGCGGCCGGCGCCATGGCGCGCGCCCGGCGCAGGCCCTCGCCGCCGCCACGCGCGACGTAATCGGTCAGCGAGCGCGGATCGACCACGCCGAGGCGGCGCGAGACCCGGCGCTGCTGGCGCGCCAGCCAGGGAATCTGCTCGGTCGGCCCGAGTCGCAGCGGGTGTTCGCCGCCGGCGAGAAAGTTCGCCGCAAACAGGCCGCCGACCACATCAACCGTCACCGGGCCGTAGGCGATGCGCCCCTCCGGCGTCACCACTTCCACCAGAGGTTCCCGCCAGACCATGCCGCGCGTACCGTTGCGGATCAGGCGCAATTCGATGCCGCGCGCCGCCGCCCCGGCCATGATCGCCTCGGCCACCGCGTCGGCGCCGAGGGCCAGCGCTGCGGCATCGCCCGGAACATAGACCGTGGTCCTCATTGTTCCGACTCCAGCCGCGCCAGCAGGGCGTCGAACTTGGCCGGCGTCATCGCCGCATGGAGCTGCGTATCGTCGACCTGCACCGCCGGACCGCAGGCGCACAGGCCCAGGCAATACACCGGTTCCAGCGTCACCTCGCTGCCGGCCAGCCGTGTCCGCGCGTGCTCGGCCAGAGCCTCACCGCCCACCGCCTGGCAGGCCTCGGCGCAGCAGACGCGTACCACGTGGCGGCCCGCCGGCTCCTGGCGGAAGTGGTGGTAGTAGCTGATCACGCCATGCACTTCGGCGCGCGACAGGTTCAGTGCGGTGGCGATCACCGGAACGGTCTGCGGCGGGATGAAGCCGACGGCCTCCTGGATTTCATGAAGCACGGGCAGCAACGCGCCCGGCTGTTCGCGATGCGCGTGAAGGATGCGACCGAGGATGGCGTTCGTGTCCATCCCGCTTTGTACCCCGCCCGCCTGAAAAGCGAAAGCGGGAAATAGCGAAGGCCTATGCAGGTTTCTCGAACGTCTCCGCCAGCGCCCGGGCTTCCGCCACCAGCGCGGCGACCATCGGCGGTTGCGGATCGCGCGCCAGGGTGACGAGCCCCGTGGCCCAATCGACGGCCGGTTCGACCAGTTCGATGGCGATCACCCCGGGCGGCGTACCGACCTGTTCCAGCACCGCACGCGGCACGATGGAGGACCAGTGGCCGGACGCAACGTGGGCGAGGATGCTGATGATGGAGTTGGTCTCCAGCATTGCCGTGGCGTCAGCGCCGACTTTCGCGAACACGGCATCGATGGTCTTGCGGTTCTGCATGTCGGGGGTCAGCAGGGCCAGCGGCGCCGTGGCCGCCTCGGCCCAGCTCACGCTGTCGCGCCCGGCGAAACGGCCGCTGGCGCCGGTCAGCAGCACATGGCGTTCGTGCCAGATCGGTACGATATCCAGCCCGGCGGCCTGCGCCGACTCGACATAGACGATGCCGGCATCGAGTTCGAAGCGGCGCAGTCGGGCGAGGATCTCGTCGGTCGCCAGCGACAGCACCTCGGCCGTGACATGGGCATGGCGCCGGGCGAAGGACGAGGTCAGCGCTGCCACCACGGTCAGCGCTGTCGGGATCACGCCCAGGCGCAAGCGGCCGGTGAGCCCATCGCGCAGGCTGGCCAGTTCCTGCTTGAGGCCCTCGGCACTGGCGGCCATGCGCTGGGCGTACTCGACCACGCTGCGGCCCTCGGGGGTCAGCCCGGCAAACTGCTTGCCGCGTTCGACCACGGCGATGCCGAGCTCGGTTTCGAGGTCGCGGATCGCCGCCGAGAAGGTCGAGGGCGAGACATGGCAGGCCGCCGCCGCGCGGCCGAAATGCTTCTCGCGCGCCAGGGCGATCAGGTAGAGGTACTTGCGCGAGATCACTGGTTCGCCGCCGCTGCGGCGCGCCGCGCCTCGGCGGCCGCCTTTTCCGCCTCGCGGTATTTGCGCTGTGTCTCGTAGTCGCGCTCGCGCTGTTCGATCTTCTGCACCTTCTCCGCATGCTTGCGCCTGCGCTCGGCGGCCTTGCGCGCATTCTCCGGCGCGGCAGCCGCGCGCCGGGCTTCCTCACGGCTGCGCTCCTCGACCTTGCGCTGCCGGGCTTCACGCTCTTCGTTTGCCTTGGCGCGCCTGCTTTCCAGCTTGGACTGCGCCTCGGCCTGGCGGCGCTCGCGTTCGACAGTGCGAGCGGCCTCCTCTTCCCGATGTCGCTCGATTCTGGACTGCTTGTTCGCCGCTTCCGCAGGCGCGGCGGCGGCGCGCTGCGCCTCCTTTTCCGCCACCCTGGCCTGGCGCGCTTCGCGCTCGACGCGATAGCTTTCCTTGCGGATCGCCTCCGCTTCGCGCCCCGCCGCAGCGCGGCGTTCCTTCGCTGCCGTCATGCAACCGATGGCGACCATGCGCGTGCTGCAATCGGCCTTGTCTTCGAGATAGCGACGCTCGGCGGCATCGCGCATTGCCTTGGCGCGCGCCCTTTCGGCCACGGCGTTCTCCACCGTGATGGTCGGCGGCGGCGCAACGGCCTGCGCCCGCGCTACAACCGGGGCAAGCAGCATCGGCAGGAGGAGCATTGGGAGAAAAAGTCGGGGAGCCATCACGGAACGCAGCTTAGCGTGAAATATAGCGTCGGAGCGCGATGTGCTATCGAGCGCAGCGAGCCAATCAGGAACCCCCCGCGAGGGGGGCGAAGGGGGGCGGGCGTTAAAGAAGGGCTGGCTTTCATGATGCGGGGTAATGTTTCCCGCATCATGAAAGCCAGCCGGTTCGACACGCGTTTGCCATGCCCGGACGACGACGGATTCGGGCTAAACTCCAAAAGAACAACATGAGGAGCCCGGCCTCGAATCCACGGATGGCCGGTCGCTGCGTTACCCAGCTTCGAGGAAAGCGACGTGAGCGAAGTCATCATCATCGGCGGCGGCATCGCCGGCATCTGCGCCGCGCTGGAACTGCTCGACGCCGGGCGCAAGGTACTTCTCCTGGACCGCGACAAGGCCGAGAATTTCGGCGGCCTGGCCAGGGAAAGTTTCGGCGGCATCTTCCTCGTCGGCACGCCGGAACAGCGTCGCGCCGGCATCCGCGACACGCCGCAACTGGCGCTGGCCGACTGGCGCGCCTTCGGCGAACTCGATCCCGCCGACCACTGGCCCAATGCCTGGGCCGAGGCCTACACGCATCGCTGCCACGACGACGTCGGCCTCTGGCTGCGCGCGCGCGGCGTCGGTTTCGTGCCGGCGCCGCACTGGGTCGAACGCGGTTTGTTCACGCCCGGCAATTCGGTGCCGCGTTTCCACATCGTCTGGGGCACCGGGCGCGAACTGGCCCTGCGCCTGATCGCCACGCTGGAAAATCATCCGCGCCGGGCGAACCTGGAGATCCGCTTCGGCCAGCGCGTCGAGGCATTGTTGACCGGCAATGGCGCCGTCACCGGCTGCCGCGGCGTCGGCGAGGACGACGGCAAGCCCTTCGAACTGACGGCCGGCTGCGTGATCGTCGCCGCCGGCGGCTTCAACGGCAACATCGAGCGCGTGCGCCAGCACTGGCACCGCGACTGGAAGTCGCCGCCGCCGGTGATCCTCAACGGCTCGCACCGCTACGCCGACGGCCGCCTGCATGACGCGGTGAGCGCGGCCGGCGGCCATCTCACCCATCTCGATGCGATGTGGAACTACGCGGCCGGGGTGCATCACCCGCAGCCGCGCAAGCCCGGACACGGGCTTTCCATCGTGCCGCCGCGCTCGGCGCTGTGGCTCGACTGGCGCGGCCGGCGCATCGGGCCGATGCCGCTGGTGACGGGCTTCGACACGCGCGACCTGGTGGCCCAGGTCTGCGCCACCGAGCGCCAGTACTCCTGGCAGTTGATGAACAAGGCCATCGCCATCAAGGAACTCGCCGTTTCCGGCGCCGAGCACAATCCCTCGATCCGCGACATGAAGAAGCTCGCCTTCCTGCGCGACCTGCTCTTCGGCAACAAGTGGCTTTACGAGGAGATGACCGGCAAGTGCAAGGACTTCGTGGTCGGCCGCGACCTGCCGGAACTGGTGGAAAAAATGAACGCGTTGCAGGGCGACGATGCCGTGAGCCTGGCCGAGATCCGCGCCGCGACGGAAATCTACGACGCCCAGATCGACCGCGGCCAGACCTTTCCACAACGACGAGCAACTGCGGCGCATCGCCTACGTGCGCCACTGGAAGGGCGACCGCCTGCGCACCTGCAAGTTCCAGAAGATCCTCGACCCGAAGGCCGGGCCGCTGCTCGCGGTGCGCGAATTCATCATCAGCCGCAAGAGCCTGGGCGGGATTCAAACCGACCTGCAATGCCGCGTGCTCGACGCCGGCGGCCGGGCGATCCCCGGCCTTTACGCGGCGGGCGAAGCCGCCGGCTTCGGCGGCGGCGGCATGCACGGCCTGCGCGCGCTGGAAGGCAGCTTCCTCGGCGGCTGCATCCTCAGCGGACGGCTCGCCGGACAGGCCGCCGCATCCGCATGACATCACTGGAGAACCCGACATGAAGAAAACCGGCGCCTGGATCGCGGTGCGCGCACTCGAAGCCCTCGGCATCCGCTATACCTTCGGCATTCCCGGCGTGCACAACACCGAACTCTACGACGAGCTCAACAGCTCGGAAACAATCACACCAGTGTTGGTGACCCACGAAGGCGGCGCGTCCTTCATGGCCGACGGCATGAGCCGCACCTCCGGCCTCACCGGCACCCTGGTCATCGTCCCCGCCGCCGGCGCCACCCATGCCGCCAGCGGCATCGGCGAGGCCTTCCTCGACGGCATCCCGATGCTGGTGATCTGCGGCGGCATCCGCAACGACCTCGACAAGAAATACCAGCTGCACGAAATGGATCAGCATGCCTTCGTCAAGGCCCTGACCAAGGCGACCTTCCTCGCCAGCACCCATGCCGAAATCGTGCCGATGCTGTTCAAGGCCTGGGAGACCGCCCACAGCGGCGAGCCGGGCCCGGTCTTCGTCGAGATTCCGGTGAACCTGCAGATGTTCCCCGGCGAGGTCACGCCGCTGCCGCCGCTACCCGTGATCGAGCGCCCCTGCCGTGCCGCCAGCGCCGACTTTCAACGCGCAGCGCAGATGCTGCGCGCGGCGAAGCATCCGGCGCTGTTCCTCGGCTGGGGCGCGCGCGATGCCGTCGACCTGACCCGTGCCATCGCCGACCTGCTGCAGGCACCGGTGGCGACCACGCTGCAGGGCCTGTCGGTGTTCCCCGCCACGCATCCGCTGCACACCGGCTTCGGCTTCGGCGCGGCGGCGGTGCCGGCGGCGCGCAATGCCTTCGCCGATTGCGACTGCCTGCTGGCGGTCGGCACGCGCTTCGCCGAAATCGCCACCGGCAGCTTCGGCGTCACGGTGCCGCCGAACCTGATCCATGTCGACATCAACCCGCAGGTGTTCAGCGCCAACTATCCGGCCGCCGTCAGCCTCGAAGGCGATGCGACAACCGTGCTGGCAGAACTGCTGGAAGAACTGCGAAGAGTCGGCGCTGGCGCCACGGCGAATTCGGCATTGCACGAGCGCATCCAGCGCGACAAGCGGGCCTACAAGGACGAGTGGCTGCTCCACGACAGCAAGGGCAAGGTCAATCCCGCCGTATTCTTCGACGCCCTGCGCGCTGCGGTGCCGGACGATGCCATCGCCGTGGTGGACGACGGCAACCACACCTACCTGACCGCCGAACTGTTTCCCGTGCATCAGTCGAAGGCGCTGATCGTGCCGACCGACTTCAACGCCATGGGCTACGCCGTGCCGGCCGCCATCGGCGCCAAACTGGCGAATCCGGAGCGTGAAGTCTTCGGCATCGTCGGCGACGGCGCCTTCACCATGACCTGCATGGAGATCGTCTCCGCCACACGGCTGGGACTGGGCATCGTGTATTACGTATTCCACGACGGCGAACTGTCGCAGATCGCCCAGGCACAGGAAATCCCCTTCAACCGCAAGCCCTGCACCGCTCTGGGCGCCATCGACTTCAGCGGCGTCGCCATCGCCACCGGCGCCGAGTACATCGCCGTGCCCTCGAACGCCGAGGTAGCGGCGGCGATTGCGCGCGCCCGAGAAGTCGCCGCCGCCGGCAGGCCGGTGATCGTCGACCTGATCATGGACTATTCGAAGCGCACGGCCTTCACCCAGGGCGCGGTGAAGACCAACTTCAAGCGCCTGCCGCTGGCCCAGCGCCTGCGCATGGTGACGCGCGCGGTGAAACGCAAGATCACCGGCTGAATACGCGGGCTTGAAAATGTCGTGCCAGAGGTTTAGATTTCAAGTTCCGCAGCCAACCGAAGGAGGTGATCCATGAAATTCGTCGCACGCATTCTCGCGCTCATGTTCGCGCTGGCGGCCACGTCGGCCTGGGCCTGTCCCGGTGACAAGGCCAAGGACGACGGCAAGCAGTCCACCCCGAAGAAGCCGACCACGTCGCTGGCGATCGACTGATCCGCGACCCGCAACCATCAACAGCCGCCGCATTCAAGATGCGGCGGCTTTTTTCATGGAATCCGCCCCTGTGGGCTGCCTCGGTTCTCACAAACGCTGACGCAGCAAGGCTTGCAAGAATTTTCCCCTCCTTTCGGTAGAAAACGGTTCCAGGTTCGATTTGTCGCGGAATTGCCAAGCCCAAGCGATGATCGAAACTCAGTTCGGTCAGGCACATGAATGACCAGTCCTTCCCAACCGAAAGTCGGCGCTGGCGGGACGGCGGTATGGTCGGCATCGGCTGGGAGTCAGTGGCTTAACTGCTCCATTTCCGACATCCAATTGGCGTGATTTCCCGCAAGCCGACATGGAATCGGCGCCGTCGATTTCTTCCGCCTCAACTTCGGCTCCGCAGTGGAGCAGCCGGAAATGTCTAATGACAGTAAGAT
>JADJUP010000026.1 GCA_016716965.1 Sulfuritalea sp.
CTCGATCGCCAGCGCCCCGGCTTCGTCGGCGACGCGCGCTATGCGATGCAGCCGACCGCCGTCGCGCCGATCTGGGGCCTGCAATGGCGCGGCCCCGGCGCGGCGACGGAATTCGTCAGCCGCCACGAGTTTTCACCCGCGATGCGGCGCGATTTTTTGGCTATGCTGCTGGGCCGCGACCGGCTTGCCGGCGGCCCAACCAGGATAATGAACAACGCGAAAGCAAATTGACGCCCCTCGGGGGGGCTATTGTTGCTCCGCTCGTGGCCGCCGGCCGCGGGGCGGCGGCGCGCTGCGCGGGGCTACATCATCCGCCGCCTGCTCTACGCGATCCCGATCCTGATCGGGGTGAACCTGCTCACCTTCGCGCTGTTCTTCGTGGTCAATACGCCGGACGACATGGCGCGCATGCAGCTCGGCGTCAAGCGCGTGACGCCCGAGGCGATCCAGAAATGGAAGGCCGAGCGCGGCTATGACAAGCCGCTGGTGTGGAATGCCGCCGCCGCCGGTGGCGCCAAGCTGACCGACACCATCCTGTTCGCCAAGTCGGTGCGCATGTTCGTCGGCGACTTCGGCCGCGCCGACGACGGCCGCGACATTGCGCGCGAGATCACCACGCGCATGGGGCCGAGCCTCGCCATCGCGGTGCCGACCTTCGTCCTGGGCCTTTTCGTGGCGATATCCTTCGCCCTGCTGCTGGTGTTCTTTCGCGCCACGACGCTGGATTTCGCCGGGGTGGTGCTGTGCGTGGCGATGATGTCGATCTCCGGGCTGTTCTACATCATCGGCGGCCAGTGGCTGGTGTCCAAGGTCTGGCACCTGGCGCCGATCTCCGGCTACAGCGGCGGGCTGGATGCGGCGAAGTTCCTCATCCTGCCGGTGATCATCGGCGTCTTCGGCGGCATCGGCAGCTCGACCCGCTGGTATCGCACCATCTTCCTCGAAGAGATCACCCGCGACTACGTGCGCACCGCGCGCGCCAAGGGCCTGCCGGAACGCGTGGTGCTGTTCCGCCACGTGCTGAGGAACGCCATGATCCCGATCCTGACCGGCGTGGTGGTGGTGATCCCGACGCTGTTCATGGGCAGCCTGCTGACAGAATCCTTCTTCGGCATCCCGGGCCTGGGCAGCTACACCATCGACGCCATCAACGCCCAGGACTTCGCCGTAGTGCGTTCGATGGTGTTCATCGGCTCGGTGCTCTACATCGTCGGCCTGCTGGCGACCGACATCTCCTACACCATTGCCGATCCGCGGGTGAGGCTGCAGTGATTTCGCATAAGGCTTTCTGTCCGCAGATTTCGCAGATTTGCGCAGATGGGGCAGTGCAAGGCAACGCCCTTTCGGCGTTTCATCTGCGAAATCTGCGAAATCTGCGGAATGCATTCGGGGTTTTGGAATGATCCAGCCGGTGCTGCTCTGGTCGGACGCGCTGTTGTTCGTGCTGATCGCGGCCATAGTCGCGCTGGCGCTGTGGGCGCGGCGGCAGGAGCCGCTGCGCGCGGCCTGGGGGCGGGTGCTGAAGGACGGCGTGGCGATGGCGGCGGCGACGGTGCTGGCCGCCTTCATCGTGGTCGGGCTGCTCGATTCGCTGCATTACCGGGCGCGGCTGGATGCCAAGCCGGGCGAGCCGGTGCGCTATGCCGTCGAAGTGAATTCCGCGCTCGATGCCCTGCTGTCGGACCTGCGCCAGCGCAGCGAGAAGACCTACTCGGCGCCGCTGGCGACGCATCTCTACGCCAAGGAGGCGCTGGGCGATTCGGCACAGCGCGACTTTCCGCGCCTGCGGCACGGCGGTACGCACCTCGGCGCCGACCTCTCGGGCCACGAGTTCGACGTCGCAATGCGCGTTTCGCGCGGCTGTGCCGGCGGCGTGGCGCTTTGGCTGGTGCTGGCGGCGCTCTGGTGCCGCCACAAGCGCATCTCCTTGGTGGCGACTTTGAAAGTCGGCGCTGGCGGTACGGCGACCGGTGCCGTGTTCATCACGCTGCTGGCGATCTTCCTGCTGCTCGGCATCGCCATTTCACTCGGCGGCGGCTACCACGTCTTCGGTACCGACAAGGTTGGCCAGGACGTGCTCTACCTGTCGCTGAAAAGCATACGCACGGGCCTGCTGATCGGCACCCTGACCACGCTGGTAATGCTGCCGCTGGCCGTGCTTCTCGGCATCCTCGCCGGTTACGTCGGCGGCTGGGTCGACGATGTGATCCAGTACCTCTACACCACACTTTCCTCGATCCCCGGCGTGCTGCTGATCGCCGCGGCGGTGCTGATGATGCAGGTCATCATCGATACCCATCCCGACTGGTTCGCCACCTCGGCCGAGCGCGCCGATGCGCGCCTGCTGGCGCTGTGCCTGATCCTTGGCATGACCAGCTGGACGGGCGTCGCGCGCCTGCTGCGGGCGGAAACGCTGAAGCTGCGCGAACTGGAATTCGTCCAGGCGGCGCAGGCCTTCGGCGTCGGCCGCTTCGCCATCATGCGGCGCCACATCCTGCCCAACCTGATGCACATCGTACTGATTGCGCTGGTGATGGATTTCTCCGGCCTGGTGCTGGCCGAAGCGGTGCTGTCCTATGTCGGCGTCGGCGTCGATCCGAGCACGATCTCCTTCGGCACCATGATCAACACCGCGCGCATGGAACTGGCGCGCGAGCCCATGGTCTGGTGGTCGCTGGCCGCCGCATTCGGCTTCATGTTCGCCCTGGTGCTGGCCGCCAACCTGTTCGCCGACGCGGTGCGCGACGCCTTCGATCCGAGGTCGTCGGCGTGAGTATTCTCAGCGTACGGGACCTCTCCATACATATCCGGGATGCGCGTCCCGTCGATGGCATATCTTTCGACATCGCCGCCGGCGAGTGCTATGCGCTGCTCGGCGAATCCGGCTGCGGCAAGTCGATGACCGCGCTGGGCCTGATGCGTCTGCTTCCGGCTGCGGCGGAGGTGGCATCCGGAAACATCGACTTCGAGGGCCGCGAACTGCTGGCGCTGCCCGAGTCCGGCATGCGCGACATTCGCGGCGGCGGCATCGGCATGATCTTCCAGGAGCCGGCGACCAGCCTTAACCCGGTGCTGACTGTTGGTCGGCAGATCGTCGAGGCGCTGGAACTGCACTCGGACTTGCGCGGCGCGGCGGCACGCGCACGTGCCGAGCAACTGCTCGACCAGGTCGGCATCCCCGACCCAAAACGCCGTCTCGACGAATTCCCCTTCCAGCTTTCCGGCGGCCTGCGCCAGCGCGTAATGATCGCCATCGCACTGGCCGGTTCGCCGCGCCTGTTGATTGCCGACGAGCCGACCACCGCGCTAGACGTGACGATACAGGCGCAGGTGCTCGACCTGCTCGACGAACTGCGGCGCACGCAGGGCATGGCGCTGCTGCTGATCACGCACGACCTGGGCGTGGTGGCGCGCATGGCCGACCGCATCGGCGTCATGTATGCCGGGCAACTGGTCGAGGAGGCGCCGCGCGAGGCCTTCTTCGCCCGGCCGGCGCATCCGTATTCGGTGCGCCTGTTCGCCGCGCTGCCCGATGCCGAAAATCGTGGTGGCCGGCTGACGACAATTCCCGGCAGCGTACCGGCGGCGGACGTGCGGCACGCCGGTTGCCGCTTTGTCGAGCGTTGCGGCGAGGCCCTTCCAGCCTGCGCGGCCACGCTGCCGCCGTGGCGCGCAATCGAGTCCGGACAGCGCGTGCGCTGCCACCTGCCCGGCGCCGCGCCGGCAGTGGCGATAAAAGTCGGCGCTGGCGACACGGCAGCGTCAGGCGAATCGACCCCGCTGCTGGACGTCAGCGACCTGCAGGTGCATTTCCCGATCCGGCGCGGCATCCTGCAACGCGCCGTCGGCGCCGTGCGTGCGGTGGACGGGCTTTCGCTGCGACTGATGCCGGGACGCACCCTGGCGCTGGTCGGTGAATCCGGTTGCGGCAAGACCACGGCGGGCAAGGCCATGCTGCAACTGATCCGTCCCACCGCAGGCAGCGTGCGTTTGGACGGCAACGAACTCACGGCGCTGTCGACGCAGGAACTGCGGCCGCTGCGCGCGAAGATGCAGATGGTTTTCCAGGATCCCTTCGCCTCGCTCAATCCGCGCCTGCGCATCGGCGACATCATCGCCGAGGGCATGCAGGCGCTGGGTGTCGCGGGCAGCCCGGCGGCACGCATCGGCGGCCTGCTGGAGCAGGTCGGCCTGCGCGCCGACATGGCGGCGCGCTATCCGCACGAGTTTTCCGGAGGCCAGCGCCAGCGCATCGCCATCGCCCGCGCGCTGGCGGTGAATCCGCAACTGCTGATCTGCGACGAGCCGACCTCGGCGCTGGATGTGTCGGTGCAGGCGCAGATCCTCAACCTGCTGTCCGACCTGCAGCGCGACCTGAAGCTGGCCTACCTGTTCATCACGCACAACATTGCGGTGGTGGACTACCTGGCCCACGACGTGGCGGTGATGTACCTGGGGCGCGTGGTGGAGTCCGGCTCGGCCGCCGAGGTGCTGCGCAGTCCGCGCCATCCCTACACGCAGGCGCTGCTGGCCGCCGTGCCGCGCGTCGATGGCGTGCGCGGCGATGCGCCGAAGCTGGCGGGCGACATGCCCTCGCCGGCCAATCCGCCGGCCGGATGCCATTTTCATCCGCGTTGTCCGCTGGCCGACGAGGCCTGCCGCCGCGAATACCCGGCGCAGCGTTCTTTCGGCGCAACGCAACTCGTGCGCTGCATCAAGGCGGATTGAGCCAAGCGGCGGCCGCCGCGCGCGGCTCCGTCACGGACGGCGCCCGCCAGCGCTGAAGGCCTGATTTGCTCGGTCGTCAGCGCTTCTTCGGCTTCGGTGCCGGTTTGCGGATCTTTGCCTTCGCCGCGCCCTTTTTAGACCGGCTGGTGGATTTGCCAGCGGTTTTGCCCTTCTTCCACTTGGTCGCCCTGGGGGGGCTGGCCGGCGTTTGCGGCAGGCGCGCGGCGATGCTGTCCTGGCCGATGGCATCCTTGCCGGGCACCAGCAGGGCGAAGCCGGGACCGACCCGGGTGCGTGCGTTGATCCCGTTCAGTTGCTTCAATCGCGCTAGGTTGATGCCATGGCGTTTGGCGACGGTTTCGAGCTTCTCGCCCTTTTTCAGCGTGTGCGTGAGCCACGCCGTCAGCGGTTTGTCCTGGGCTTCATGTTCCTCCAGGTTGTCGAGGTAGGTTTGCAGCTTTTCCGCGGGCAGCACCAGCGGGTTATCGGCGGCGGACGGCATTACCGGGCGGCTATAGGCGGGATTCAGCGCAATGAATTCCTCGACCGATATTTCCGCCAGTTGCGCGGCAAGGGCGATGTCCATCCGGCCGTTGCGTTCCACCGTGGCGAAGTAGGGGCGATTCGGAATCGGGTCGAGCGCGATTCCGAACAACTGCGGCTCGGCGACGATGTTCTTGATCGCCTGCAACTTGGGCACGTAATAGGCGGTTTCGGCCGGCATCTTCAGGCTGCGGTAATCGGTCGGCAAGCCCTTGGCCTGGTTCTTCGCCACGGCGCGGCCGACCGCGTTTTCACCCCAGTTGTAGGACGCCAGCGCGAGGTGCCAGTCGCCGTGCATCTCGTAAATTGTCTGCAGGTAGTCGAGCGCGGCGCTGGTCGAAGCGACGATGTCGCGGCGCTCGTCGAACCAGGCATTTTGCTGCAGCTTGTAGGTCTTGCCCGTGGAGGGAATGAACTGCCACATGCCCAGGGCGCGGGCCGAGGAATAGGCCAGCGGATTGAAGGAGCTTTCCACTACCGGCAGCAGGGCCAGCTCGGTCGGCATGCCGCGCTTTTCGAGCTCCACGACAATGTGATACAGGTAGCGCCGGCTGCGCTCGAAGATGCGCTTCAGCAGATCGGGCCGGTTCAGGTACCAGGCCTGGCGATCGGCCACCAGCGGGCTGTCGAGGTCGGGCATGGAGAACCCGTTTCGCATGCGCTGCCAGAGGTCGTCGGGTTGCGTGGTGAGGTCGATCGTGGGGATCGGCGACACGTCATCCTTCACCACCGGCGGCGGAACTGGCCTGGGCTGCAGCGCTTCCTGTGAAACCGGTGGCGCGGTTCGAAGCCCGTTTGTTGGCGCCGTGCCGAGTTCCGTCGTCAGTTTCAGGTCACCATCGGTGTGTGCGCAGCCGATCAGCAGAAGCAGGGGCGAGAGAAGGAGTAGGCGGAACAGGGACATTGGGCATGGAAGGGCGAAGAGCACCCGGCTGAATCGCGACAAGGCGGCGCATCTTAGCATCCGCGGTAGCGGCAACCGGCGGATACCCCTTACAGGATGCCCCTGGTCTTCTGGCGCAGGGAAACCAGTTCGTGCCTTTCGGTCTGGCCAAAACGGTTGTTTCGGCCGTGGGTGACGATTTCGCGCTTGATCGTGAAATTGATTCCCGGCACCAGCCAGTGTCTTACCTCGAGCCGTGCGCCCACGGTGATGTTCCAGCCGTTTCCTTCGATCAGGAAGGCGTCGAAGCTTCCCGCCGGAACGGCAACGGTTTCTCGCCTCACTATATGAAAGTCATAGTAGGCGTTCGACTGCTTCCCGTTCAAGGTTCTGCGAAAAGCGGCGGTCCATTTTTTGCCGACCTGAAATTCGGCGGGTATGAATTGCACCGGGGAATCGAACTCGAGTGGCCCGTTCTTGATCATGTTGCCCATCAGGTCCGTGATGAGCTGACCGTGGTTGAATTCGACCCGGTCCTGGTCGTAATCGACCTTTGTCACGCGCGGGCTGTAGGTCCGCTCCTCGATGCCGGTCAGGATGTCGCTCTGGCGGAATGTCGCCGTATCGCCGATGGAGAAGTTGCGTCCCAGCGGAAAGCGCCCGGCGGAGTAGGGGTTGGCAGAGGGAGGAATCAGCACCGGCACGGGCACGCCGGCGTGGATTTCGATCAGCGGCGCGCCGCCCGGCGCGGTGGGTTGCTGCAGCCTGCTCGCCGGCGTGTTCGCGGCGGCGGTCGGTTCCGGCGAGACGGGCGCCAAAGTCGCGGCCGCCTCGGCTTGCTTGCGAGCCTGGGCTTCGTCTGCCAGACGCTTCTCTTCCGCCACACGGCGCTGGCGTTCCTGTTCGGCCCGCGTTTGCTCGGCGGCGATGCGTTGCCTTTCCTGCTGCGCGCGTTCTTCCGCCTGACGCTGCTCTTCGGCGATCCTCAGGCGTTCGCGCTCCTGGTGTTCACGCTCCAGCTTGCGCCTGGCTTCCAGGGTTTTTTGCTCCGCCTGGCGTCGCCGCAGTTCCTGGAGCTGGCGTTCTTCCTCCTGCTTGCGTTCGGCGGCGAGGCGCTGCTCCTCGGCCAGGCGCAAGCGTTCGCGTTCGGCGCGCTCGCGTTCCTGGCGTTCGAGTTCCAGTCGCTGCTGTTCTTCGCGCGCACGCCGCTCCTCCTCGCGCCGCTTTTCGGCGGCGAGCTGCTCGGCCTCGGCCAGCAGCCGGGACAGGCGCATCTGGGCGATTTCGGCGAAGCGGCCATTGGGGAAGTTGCGCAGGTAGTTGACCCAGTCATCCACATTCTTCGAGTTTTTGATCCGTGTCCATTCGGTCACGTCGGCTTCGAGCTGCTTTTCGATTTCGGATTCGCTGAGCTTGCCCGTTTCACCGTTGAAAATGAAAACGTCACTTTCAAGCGAGGTCGTTTCCCAGGGAATCTGCGCGCCGTTCGAAGCCAGCCTGACGTTGAGTCGCACGCGTTTCAGCGCGTCCTCGACGCGGGTGCCGCGGCGGCCCAGTTCGCGCACCAGGTGCTCGGTGTAAAGGCCGTTCTGGCCATCCCCGTCGGAGGCCACGTTGCCCGGCGAGGTGGCGTAGGCGAGCAGGCTGCCGACCGGCGCATCGAACTGTGAAAGGCCTTTCTGTTCCGGTCGGTAGGCGGAGCCGAAGGGATTGTTGCGGCAGGCGTCGAGGATGATGACGAAGGTCTTGTCCTTCGCCGCGTTGAGCTGGCCGAGCAGCAGGCCGAGGTCGACACAGCGCTGCTTCATGTCGTCCTGCTTCTGCACCACGGCGTCGACCGGCAGCAGGTAGTTGCGCCAGTCGAGCTGCGCGCCGTGGCCGGCGTAATAGAACACCACCAGCCGCGTGTCCGGGCGCTTGGCCGCCGCGCCGAAGCGCTCGATGGCGGCCATCATGTCGACGCGCGTGGCGTTCAGGTGCGAATCGACGGTGAAGCCGGCCTGGGTGAAGAGGCCGCCGACAGCCTTCGCATCATTGGCCGGATTCACCAGCGGCGAATCGCGGTAGGCGCTGTTGCCGATGATCAGCGCCAGGCGCGAGGGATCGGGCGAGGCGGGATTCGCGGCCCAGCCCGGGCGGAACGACAGCGCCGGCGGTAATGCGGCGAGGGCCTGGATGAAACGGCGACGGCTGGTCATCGAATGATGTTCCGGTTAAAAGCGGTTTTTCCACTCGCGGATCGCGGTGAAGGTTTCGATTGCATCGGCCGGTGCGTGGCCGAGGCGCGATGCGGCGGCGGCACGCACGGCGGCTGCATCCCAGCGCAGGAAGGGATTGGTGTCGAGTTCGATCCCGATGCGGGTCGGCACCGTCGCGCGCCCGGCGGCGCGTTCGCGCGCCACTTCCTCGACGCGGCGCTGTACCGCCACGCTGCCGGGTTCGACGGCGGCGGCGAAGCGCAGGTTGCTCTGGGTGTACTCGTGCGCGCAGTACACAAGAGTCGGCGCCGGCAACACGGCAAGCGTCGCCAGCGAGGCCTGCATCTGCGCCGGCGTGCCTTCGAACAGGCGCCCGCAGCCGGCGCCGAACAGCGTGTCGCCACAGAACAGCGCGCCGGCGGCGTCGATGTTTGGGCCATAATAGGCGAGGTGGCCGCGGGTATGTCCGGGCACGGCGATGACCTCCAGCGCGACGCCGATTTCGGGCAACTCGATGTGTTCGCCGCCGGCCAGCGGATGCGTCACCCCGGCGATGTTTTCCAGCGCCGGACCGAACACCGGCACGGAAAAGCGGGCGACGAGTTCCGCAACGCCGCCGATGTGGTCGCCGTGGTGGTGGGTGGCGAGGATGGCGCAGAGGCGGTCGCCGCTGTGCGCGAGGTGCGCGATCACCGGCGCCGCGTCGCCGGGATCGACCACCGCGAGGTGGCCGTTGGCACGCAGCAGCCAGATGTAGTTGTCGTCGAAAGCGGGCAGGGCAATTATCTCAACCATCAAGCAATTTTCACCGTTCAGGGCGCAATGTCAATTCAGGGATTCGAGGACTGGCTGCAAACGCCGGCCGGACAGTATGTGCTGAACTGGGAACAGCAGAAGCACGATCTGCTGGTGGCCGACATTTTCGGCTTCAACGCCGTGCAGTTGTCGCTGCCCAGCCACGATTTCCTGCGCGCCAACCGCATGCCGCTGCGCTTCCGCTGCGACGACGGACGCTACGACGGCATATCCGAGGTGCGCTCCGACCTGCATTTCCTGCCCTTCGCCAACAACAGCATCGACCTCGTGGTGATGCCGCACACGCTGGAATTCGATCCCAATCCGCACCAGGTGCTGCGCGAGGTGGAGCGCGTGCTGGTGCCGGAAGGCCACGTGATCGTCACCGGCTTCAACCCCTTCAGCCTGTGGGGCGCGCGGCGCAAGCTGTCGCGACGCCAGGCGCTGCCCCCATGGCGCGGCGCCTACTTGAGCGTGCCGCGCCTGAAGGACTGGTTCTCCCTGCTGAGTTTCGAGATGCAGGCCGGCGCCTTCGGCTGCTACGCGCCGGCCGTGACGCAGGAGAAATGGCTGCGTCGCTTCCGTTTCATGGACACCGCGGGCGACCGCTGGTGGCCGATCGCCGGCGCCGTGTATGTGGTGCAGGCGATCAAGCGCCAGCACGGCATGCGCCTGATCACCCCGGTCTGGAACGACCGCAAGGCGAGGGCCAAGGCGCTGGTATCGGTGGCGCAGCGCAAGCGGGCGGAGGACGGTTAGTCGGCCACATCGGGGCGCGGCAGGCAGCTCGGAGCCCCGGCGGAGCGCCGCTTGCCGGTACAATGCCGCGTCCCACATTCGAAACACATCCATGATCGACATCTACACCGACGGCGCCTGCAGCGGCAACCCGGGCCCCGGCGGCTGGGGCGCGATCCTGCGCCATGGCGACACCGAGAAGGAGTTGTTCGGCGGCGAAGGCCTGACCACCAACAACCGCATGGAAATGATGGCGGTGATCGAGGCCCTGCGCGCCCTCAAGCAACCCGTGACGGCGCGCGTGCACACCGATTCGCAGTACGTGCAGAAGGGCATCAGCGAGTGGATCCACGGCTGGAAGCGGCGCGGCTGGAAGACCGCCGCCAAGGAACCGGTGAAGAACGAGGACCTCTGGCGCGAACTGGATCGCCTTGCCGCGCTGCACCGCATCGAATGGATCTGGGTCAAGGGCCATGCCGGACATGTCGAGAACGAACGCGCCGACGTGCTGGCGCGACGCGGCGTCGAACTGGCGCGCAAGGGGAACTGACGTGCGCAGGGTGATCCTCGATACCGAAACCACCGGGCTGGATTTCCGCACCGGCGACCGCGTGGTCGAAATCGGCTGCGTCGAGCTGATGGGGCGGCAGATTACCGGCCAGCGCTTTCACGCCTACCTCAATCCGGGACGTCCGGTGGCCGATTCGGAGCGGATCCACGGGCTGTCCGATGAATTCCTGGCCGACAAGCCGAAATTCGCCGAAGTCGCCGTCGAATTCGCCAATTTCGTTCGCGGCGCCGAACTGGTGATCCATAACGCGGCCTTCGACGTCGGTTTCCTCGACAACGAACTGGGCATGCTGAAGCACGAGCCCATCGCGCAATTGTGCAGCGCGGTGACCGACACCTTGCGCATGGCGCGCGAAATGCGTCCGGGCAAGAAGAACAACCTCAACGCGCTGTGTTCCGAGTTCGGCGTGGACAATTCGGGCCGCCAGCTGCACGGCGCGCTGCTTGACGCCGAACTGCTGGCCGAGGTTTACCTGGCCATGACGCGCGGCCAGAACTCGCTGGAAATTGCTTTCGACAGTCCGGTGGCGGTCCATGCGCCGGGTACGGCCCACCAGCGGGCTGCCCTGCGGGTGCTGGCGGCCAGCGCGGAAGAGATCGCGGAGCACCGGCGCGTACTGGAGGAAATTGCCGGCGAGAACAAGGGCCGCTGCCTGTGGCGCGACCTGGAGGGCGCGGCTCCGGTGTAACCGCGCCCGCATTTCGCCGGCCGGCGCAGATTGATTTTGGCGGCGGGCAGGCGGATACTCCGCCTTCAAACTGCGGACAACGTATTCGCAGGCGTCATGCCCGACGATTCGTGGAGGAGGGCATCATAGGCATCGGTACATGGAGTCCAATGGCATCATCATGATGGTCGCATCGACATCGCGCGCGCGGGTAGCGGAGGGTCGTTGCACGGCCTCCCGTCGTTTCGCCTGCGCCGGACATCGGTTCGATAGATGAGCGCCGTCGAGCAGGATCCGGTTTCGACCGCCCCGGAGACGCCCGTGGACCGGCGTTTTCGCCTGTTGCGCTACTTTTCCGTGGCCGGGCTGGCGTCCTTCATGATCGTCGGCGTCGTGCTCTACTTCCTGCAGGCCGGCGAAATTACCTTCTTCGCCGAAGTCCAGCGCGGCCAGTCCGAGTTTTTCCGTGACGCCCAGTCGGAGCTTCTGCGCCAGACCGAACAGGCTGCTCGCGCCGGGTTGGTGGAAACCCAGGAGGCGGCGAACGTCAACCTGAGCAAGCTGTTCGCCAACGTGCTGTGGGATTCCGACTTCGCACCCTTCCTGGCACGGATCCAGGCCTTGCCGGGAAACTCCTGCGCTCCGCCCTCGAAAACTCCGGCGGCGGCCACCGGCGAGACGGCACAATGCATCGCCGAACTGGGTCGCAGGATTCGCGCGCTGCCGGGCTTCGGCGCGCTGGACGCGCGCACCGTGGCGGTGATGAAGGACAGCAGCGTGTTCAAGGTCAAGGTCTACGACCAGCATGGCCTGACCATCTATTCGTCGGAACATGCCCAGATCGGTGAGGACAAGTCGGGCAATGCCGGCTGGCGCACGGCGGTGGCCGGCAAGCCGGTCAGCGAACTGACCCACCGCGACCAGTTCAGCGCCTTCGAAGGCATGGTCGAGAACCGCGACCTGCTATCCAGCTACATTCCCGTGCGCCGTCCCGGTCGCGGCGAAGTCCTCGGCGTGTTCGAGATCTATGCGGACGTGACGCCCTTCCTGCGCCAGGTGAAAGCCAGCTCGGCGCGGATCGGCGAAATCCTCGCCGCCAACCAGGTCATGATGGAAAGCGCGGCGTCGCGCAACGTCGGCATCGTCGCGGCAGCGTCGTGGGAATTCCTCGGCATCGTCGGCGTGGTCCTCGGCCTGTTGTTCGTGGTGCTGTTGCTGATCGTCAAGCGCGGCCAGACCCTGATCGACGCGCAGGCCCGCAACCAGGAGCAGAGCGCGGCGCGCGAACGCATGTGGCACGAGGAAAAGATCGCGGCAATGGAAGCGCTGGCCGCGGTGCGTGACGAGGCGCTTAGCCGCCTGCAGCGCATCGCGAGCCGGGTGCCGGGCGTGGTGTATGAATTGCGCCGCCATCCGGACGGGCGCTCCTGCATGCCCTATGCCAGCGAGGCGCTGCGCGACATTTTCAATGTCGGCCCGGATGACGTGCGCAATGATGCCTCGCCGCTTTTTGCCGCCGTCCATCCCGAGGATCGTGCGCAGCACCTGGCCTCGCTCGATGCATCGGCGAGGAACCTGACCCCCTGGCACAACGAGTACCGGATCGGTGCCGGCGGCGAGCCGGAGCGCTGGCTGCTGGGCAATGCCATTCCGCAGCGCGAGGCGGACGGTTCGGTGCTCTGGCACGGCTTCATCACCGACATAACTGAGAGCAAGCATGCGGCGGTCGAACTGGATCAGCACCGCCACCGTCTGGAGGAACTCGTATATTCGCGCACTGCCGAACTGGCGCAGGCCAAGGACGCCGCCGAAGCCGCGAGCCGTGCCAAGAGCGTGTTCCTCGCACACATGAGCCACGAATTGCGCACGCCGATGAACGGCATCATGGGCATGACCAACCTCGCCCTGCGCCGCGCCGCCGACCCGCGCCTGATAGACCATCTCACCAAGAGCCTCGGTGCGGCCGAGCACCTGCTGCAGATCATCAACAACGTGCTCGACATTTCACGCATCGAGGCCGACCAGCTGACGCTGGAGGAGCGGAACTTCTCGCCCGCGCAGGTCGTCGAGGACGTAATGCACATGCAGGAGGATCCGGCGCGAAGCAAGGGCCTGCATCTCACCATGGAGCTCGATCCGGCGGTACCGGAGAGGCTCTGCGGCGACGCACTGCGCCTGCGGCAACTTCTTCTCAACTATGTCGGCAACGCGATCAAGTTTTCGCTGCACGGAAATATCGCTCTGCGGGTCAAGATCGACGGCGAGGACAGTCACAGCGTGTTGTTGCGGATCGAGGTCAGCGACCAGGGAATCGGCGTGAATGCCGAGCAGCAGCCCCGGCTGTTCAATGCCTTCAGCCAGGGCGACGACTCGACCACGCGCAAATTCGGCGGCACCGGGCTTGGCCTGTTCATTTCGAAGCGCATCGCACTGCTGATGGGCGGCGATGTCGGCGTGAACAGCGACGAAGGCGTCGGCAGCACCTTCTGGGCCACGGTACGGCTGCGGCGGGCGGTTCCGGGTCTCGATCCGGAGGTGACCATCGGCCTCGGCTCGTCGCGCGAAATCCTGGCGCGGGAATTCTCCGGTCGGCGCATCCTGGTGGTGGAAGATGATCCGGTCAGCCGGGAAGTTGCGGTCTTCCTGCTGGAAGGAGCGGGCCTCATTCCCGTGGTTGCCGGCGACGGGCGCGAAGCGATCGAATTGGCCGGCGCTGGCAACTATGCGGCGATCCTGATGGACATCGAAATGCCGGTCATGAACGGGCTCGACGCGGCGCGGGTGATACGCGGCATGCCCGGACTGTCCGCCGTGCCGATCCTGGCGATGACCGCCAACGCCTTCGACGAAGATCGCAAGCGCAGCCTGGAGGCCGGGATGAACGACCACCTCGGCAAACCCGCACAGCCGGAGATGCTGTATGCGCGCCTACTGCACTGGTTGCGGGCCGCTTCCGCGCCGGCGCAAAGCTGATACGCTGCAAGCTTGCGGCGGCGGATCCCCCGGCGCCGAATCCATGCCGGGGTCCTCAATGCGCATCCTTGTCCTGATTCACCTGCTGGCCGTCATCGTCTGGGTCGGCGGCATGTTTTTCGCCCACGTCTGCCTGCGTCCGGTGGCTGCCGAGCAGTTGCCTCCGCCGCAACGGCTGCCCTTGCTGTCCGCCGTCCTCGGCCGGTTTTTCAATGCGGTTTCGATCGCCATCGTCGCCATCCTCGCCACCGGCCTGTGGCGCTTCGGGGAGCTTTCCGGCTTGCCGATTCCATGGCGGTGGCATGCGATGGCCGGCATCGGTGCGCTGATGATAGTGATCTACCTGGTGATCCTGCTCAACTACTATCCGCGCCTGAAGGCCGCCGTTGCGGCACAGGACTGGCCGGCCGGGGGCGCCGCGATGAACGTGATCCGGCCTCTGGTGCTGGTGAACCTCAACCTCGGCGTGCTGACCGTGGCCGTAGCCCTGCTGGGCGGCTGAGGGCGCGCCGCGCAAAAGCCGGCGCCCCGCAGGGACTTCCTTCGGACGACGGCGCCACGGCGTCCGCGCTACTGCTAGCCGTGCCGGCGCGCACCGCGGTCGACCTTGAAGAAGGCCATGATTTCCCGCAGGCCATCGGTCTGGCCGGCCATTTCCTGCGCGGTCGCGGCCAACTCCTCGGAGGCGGCGGCATTCTGTTGCGTGGCCTGGTTGAGTTGGCCCATGGCGCGATTGATCTGGCTGGCGCCCTGTGACTGGGCATCGCTGGCCTCGACGATCTCGCGCACCAGTTCGGAGGTCTTGCCTATGGTCGGCACCAGCGCATTGATCATCCGGCCGGCGGTTTCGGCCAGTTCGACCGAGGTCGTGGCGAGGTGGCCGATCTCCTGCGCCGCGACCTGGGAGCGTTCCGCCAGCTTCCGCACTTCCGCCGCGACCACCGAGAAACCCTTGCCGTGTACTCCCGCGCGGGCGGCTTCGATCGCGGCGTTTAACGCCAGCAGGTTGGTCTGGTAGGCGATGTCGTCGATGATGCCGATCTTGCCGGCGATCTGATTCATGGCATCGACGGTCTTGCTGACCGCGGCGCCGCCTTCGGCCGCCTCGATCGATGCCTTGACGGCCATGTCGCCGGTCAGCCGCGCGTTTTCCGAATTCTGGTGGATCGATGACGACATTTCATCCATAGACGCGGTGGTTTGTTCCAGCGCGGCAGCCTGCTCCGAGGATGAGCGCGAGAGCGATTTCGCGGTCATGGCGATTTCGCCGGTCGACGCATTCAATGCGGTCGTTGAATCATCTACGCGAAAAATCACGCCGGCAAGCTCTTCCTTCATGTGGTTGAGGTGAGCCAGCAGGCTGGTGCTGTCACCCGCGCGCAGCCTGACATCGCAGTCCAGGTTTCCTGCGGCGATCTGGCGGGACATTTCGACCGCGTAGCGCGGCTCGCCACCGAGCATGCGCATCAGGATCCGGATCATCCAGGTTCCCGAGGCCAGCAGCAGGACCATGATGACCAGGCCGAGCACCAGGCCGGTGAGGCGCGCCCGCGCGATGCCGCTTTCGGTGTCGTTCGCCGTTTCCGCAATGCGGGCGCGCACCTTGGCTTCGAGCATGGTCAGTTGCTCGGTCAGCGCCAGGGCGCGTTCGTCGAAGCCAGTGACCGGCTGTTTCATGAGCGCATTGCCGGCATCGCGGCTGCTGGCGACGTAGGCCTTCGCCATCGCCACACCTGATTCGTGAAAGCGCTCCAGCAGGGCCTTGATGGCGTCGATGTCGGGCTGGTTCTCGGGCAGCAGTCCGGCATGCTGGTCGAGATTGCTGCGCGCCGCCTCCAGGTATTTTTCGGCCTCGGCGAGCCCGCCTTCGTCGCCGGTCGCCGAGACGTCGGTCAGGTACTGCTGGATCTGCACCACGCTGAACTTGGCTTCCAGCATGGCGTTGAGCGCGGGTTGGGTCACTTCGTGTTCGTGGCGGGTGGACTCGATGCTATGCGTGAAGCCCATCCACACGGTCGCCAGCAAGGCCATCAGCAAGGCCACGCTGAACAACATCGATACCAACAGGGATTTGCGTACGTTCATTGCGAGCGGCCTCGATCGTTGCCGACCCAGGCGCTGCAGCAGGCCTCAGTCGTTGCATGGATGCGTCACCGGAAGGAAACCCGCGAGGCGGGGTGGTCCGAATGACGCTGCGACATGGGCCGAATTGTATCTTCTCCCTTGCTCGAATGTGCGCTTCTTTATTGCTTTTGGCTTAATGCCATGCCAAAAAGATGGAATGAAAGACAATTTCAATCAATGAGATAGTCGGTACGATAGATGGAAGATCGGTAATTCCATGCTTAAACGATCGGATTTGTACGGCAAGCGCGGGTTGGGCAGCGATCCGCGCTTGCTTCCGCTCGTTTGGATCAGGCCTTCGGCGCCGGCCGGAACTGCATGGCCTTGTACTCGAGGAAGTCTTCGAGTCCGTACTTGCCGAGTTCGCGGCCGTTGCCCGACTGCTTGTAACCGCCGAAGGGCGCGTACAGATTGAAGGCGCCGCCGTTGATTTCCACCTGGCCGGTACGGATGCGGCGCGCGACCTTTTCTGCGTGCTCGTCGCTGCCGGACCAGACCCCGCCGGCGAGGCCATACACCGTGTCGTTGGCGATGCGCACGGCATCATCTTCGTCGCTGTAGCTGATGATCGACAGCACCGGGCCGAAGATTTCCTCCTGGGCGATGGTGGCGTCGGGTTTGACCTTGCCGAAGATGGTCGGCTTCACGTAGTAGCCGTTCGGGTTCACTCCCTCGGGCAGGTCGGCGCCGCCGGTCAGCAATTCGCAACCTTCGGCGATGCCCCTGGCAATGTAGTCGCGCACGCGGTCCTGCTGCATCTTCGATGCGAGCGGACCGAGCGTGGTGCCCTCGGCCAGCGGGTCGCCGACGCGGTAGGCCTGGGCGGCCTCGACAGCAAGTTTCGCGGCGTCGGCATAGCGCGACGCCGGCACCAGCATGCGGGTATGCGCGGTACAGGTCTGGCCGGAGTTGAGGTAGCAGTTGCCGACCACGCCCTTCACCGCGACGGCGAAGTCGGCATCCTCGAGGATGATCGCGGCCGATTTCCCGCCGAGCTCCAGCGCCACGCGTTTGACCGTGGCCGACGCCAATTCGGAGACGCGGGTGCCGGCGCGTGTCGAGCCGGTGAAGGACACCATGTCGACTTCCTTGTGCGTCACCAATGCCTCGCCAATCGCCGGCCCGTAACCGGTAACGAGGTTGAAGACGCCGGCCGGCAGGCCGGCGGCATGGATGATCTCGGCCAGCAGGAAGGCGTTGAGCGGCGCGACCTCGGAGGGCTTGAGCACCACGGTGCAGCCCGCGGCCAGCGCGGCGGCGACCTTGGCCGCGATCTGGTGCAGCGGATAGTTCCACGGCGTGATGGCGACGACGACGCCGACCGCCTCGCGCACCACCTTGGAATTGCCGACCTTCTCTTCGAATGGAAAGTCGGCCAGCATCTTCGAATACATGCCGAAGCTGGCAGTAGGCGAGCCGACCTGGATGCGTTGCGAGAACTTGTAGGGCATGCCCATTTCCAGGGTGATGGCCTTGGCGATTTCATCCGTGCGGGCCTTGAGGCCTTCCTGGATTTTCTTCAGGTACGCGGCGCGCTCGGCGGCCGGCGTGACGCTCCAGGCGTCGAAGGCGCGGCGCGCGGCCATCACCGCCGCGTCGGCATCGGCCGCATTGCCCTGCGGAATCGTCGCCAGCAGGGCGCCGTCGGTGGGCGAGAAGACTTCGATGCTGCCGCTGCCGACAGGGGCGATCCATTGACCGTCGATGTAAAACTGGGTGCGTTGATCCATGATGTTCCTTTGAGTGTGAAAACTGGCCGACTGCGGAGCGTTCGGCATACATCGAGCGCAGCGAGCCGACCGGTAGCCCCGCCCAGGGAAGGGGGCGGAGGCGGGGCTTCGCAAAGCACTGCTTTGCGCCGCCGCAGCCGGCTGCTGTGCAAAGCCAGCCGTGGGTCGGGGGTGGGGGGCCTTTAGTTCGCCTCTGCAATGGCCTTTGCAGTTGGGTTCACCACTATTTTGCCCTTGACCTGGCGATTGGCGATCTTCGCGATGGCATCCCTCGCCGCGGCAAGCGGAAAGCGTTCGCTCACCACCGGCGATATGATCCCGGCGGCGAACCAGTCGTTGAGCTGGTGCAGGTTGGCGAGGTGGCCGCCGGGATCGTGTTTGGTCGAATCGCCCCAATACACGCCGACCAGCGAACGTTCCTTGAGCAGGGCCAGGTTGAGCGGGATCTTCGGGATCTCGCCGGCGGCGAAACCGATGATCAGCAGTCGCCCGCGCCAGGCCAGCGCGCGCACCGCCGGCTCGGTGTAGGGCCCGCCGACCGGATCGTAGACGACGTCGGCGCCCTTGCCCCCGGTCAGTTCGTTGATGCGGTCCTTGAGGTTCTCGCTGCTGTAATTCACCGTCTCGTCAGCGCCGACTTTTCGACACAGGTCCAGCTTGTCGTCTGAGGATGCTGCCGCGATCACGCGCGCGCCCATGGCCTTGCCGATCTCGATCGCCGAGATGCCGACACCGCCCGCCGCCCCCAGCACTACCAGCGTCTCGCCGGGCAGCAGGTGGCCGCAATCCTTCAGCGCGTGCAGCGAGGTGCAGTAGGTCAGCACCAGTGCCGCGCCGGAATCGAAATCCATGGTCTTCGGCAGCGGCATCACGCGATGCACGTCGGCCAGGCATTCCTCGGCGAAGCCGCCGGTGCTGGTCAGCGCGATCACCTTGTCGCCGGGCTTGAAATGCTTCGCCTCGGCGCCGACCGCAGTGACGATGCCGGCGATCTCGGCGCCAGGCGTGAAGGGCAGCGGCGGCTTGACCTGGTAGAGGCCCTGCACCATCAGCGCGTCGGGGAAGTTGACGGCGGCGGCATGGACTTCGATCAGTACCTGCTTCGGGCCGGGCACGGGGGAGGGAATGTCCTTGACGACGAGCTTGTCGATCGGACCGTAGGCTTCGCAGACGAGTGCTTTCATTGGGGTTGTCCTTGTCCGAGAGTCGGGGCCGGCGTTAGCGCAGGCGGCCTCAGCCGGGCGAGGCGGACGGAAGGCGGGCGGATCGCAGATGCAGTGCTAGCCAACTGCGTCGGGTTGCGCAACTGCATGATGTCATCCATGCGCAACTGAATGGCATTGTTGATCTTGCGGTGGGGGATCACGTAGAAGCGGTCCTCGGCCACCGCCGCGAACACCTCGCTGGCCATGTCGGCGGCGGTCAGGCGGCCCGACTTCACGGCGCTGGCCATGCGCTGCTCGTAAGTCGCGGAGAGCCCTTCGGCCGGCGTCGCCTCGCCGAAGCGCTCCTGCCGGTTGCGCCCCGATTCGTGGATCGCCGTCGGCACCCAGGCCGGGCACAGCAGCGAGACGCCGACCTTCGCCTTGGCCGCCAGCAGTTCGCCGTAGAGGGTTTCGGACAGCGTCACGACGCCGTGCTTGGCGACGTTGTAGGCGGCCATGCCGGGCGTGGACAAGAGGCCGGCGACCGACGAGGTGTTCACCACGTGGCCGCCTTCGTCCTGCTTCAGCATGCGCGGCAGGAAATGCTGCACGCCGTGGATCACGCTCCACAGGTCGACGCCGAGTACCCAGTTCCAGTCGGCGGTGCTGAGTTCCCAACTGACGCGCGTGAGTCCGACGCCGGCGTTGTTGCACAGGAGATGCACGCCGCCGAAGCGGGTGAAGGCGGCGTCGGCCAGCGCCGCGATTTCGTCCTCGCGGCTGACGTCGGTGCGCCGCGCCAAGATGCGTCCGGCATCGATGCCGAGGCTGGCGGCGGCAGCATCGAGCTTGGCGGCCTCGATGTCGGCCAGCACCAGGTTCATGCCTTCGGCGGCGGCGCGGCGCGCCAGTTCGAGGCCGATGCCGCTGGCGGCGCCGGTGATGACAGCGGTGCGGTCGCGAAATTGCTTCATGGGCGAATCCTCTGTGGGTGGTTGTGGTTGGCGGCTTTGCTTCCGGCCGGGGCGTCAGTCGCGCGACGCGGCACGGCGCGGCGTCGCAACGCGCAGGCCGATCATCTTGTACAGCGTCGCGGTGAGGCGGGTAACGAGTTCTTCGGGCGGCAGGCGGCCTTCGGGACGGTACCAGGTGTAGATGAAGCCGACCGCGCCGCCCATGGCCCTCGCGGTGACCGTGGCGTCGTCGAAGGACAGCTTGCCCTGGGCGCGTCCTTCGTCCATCAGTGCGCCGAGGTCGGCGTAGAAGTCGTTGGCCAGTGTGCGCAGTTCGGCGCGGAACTCGGGGCGCAGCGAGGCGGTGACGCGGAACGCCAGGGCGCTGGCGCGAAAATGCGTGACGCAGGCCGCGACCCAGCGCTGCAGGCCCTCGGCCAGCTTGAGGTGGGCGGGACGCGCGTCGTCGGCGGCGAACTTCATCGTCGTCAGGCAGGCGACGGAGGCGCGCCAGGCAAGGGTTTCGACAATCTCGTGCTTGTCCTGGAAATAGTAGTAGACGAAAGGCTTGGTGACGCCGAGTTCGCCGCAGATCATGTCCATCGTGGTGCCGGCGAAGCCGTTGCGGTAGAACAGGTCCTCGGCCGCCAGCAGGATGCGCTCGCGCTTGTCGATGCCGGATATCATCGCGGCCGGTTGCGGCGGCGCCGGGGATACATGGCGGGCAGTGCGGGCGAGTGGCATGGCAGTGGCGTTGGAGTTGGCCGGATTCGGCAGGATGGAAAGCGATTATACTGATTGGTAGAAAGATTCATACCCGTCGGTATGATAACCATGGCGTCGGCAGGGAGAGAGATGAGCCGCAGTCGCAGCAAGGAAGCCGGAATTGAAACCCTGAGCGGGGTCGATGGCGCCTTCCTTAACCTCGAAACCGAGGCGACGCCGATGCATGTCGGCTCGCTGCACCTGTTCGAGACGCCGCCGGGTTACCGCGCCGATTTCTACAAGTCGGTGCGGCACATGATGCAAAGCCGCATGGTGCCGGTGCTGCAGCGTCGCCTGGCGGCCCTGCCGCTGCAACTGGCGAACCCGGTCTGGGTGCAGGATGCGATCGACTACGATTACCACATCCGCCGTGTCAAGCTGCCCAGGCCCGGCACCTGGGCTCAGCTCGAAGCCGCTGTGGCCGATCTGCACGCCCAACTGCTCGACCGTTCGCGCCCGC
The DNA here is from genome assembly GCA_016716965.1 of Sulfuritalea sp. Taxonomy (GTDB): domain Bacteria; phylum Pseudomonadota; class Gammaproteobacteria; order Burkholderiales; family Rhodocyclaceae; genus Sulfuritalea. The sequence goes on from JADJUP010000026.1 coordinate 21,274, forward strand.
TGTGGATGCTCTACGTGCTCGAAGGCCTCGCCAGTGGCGAGAAGGCCTATTACTTCAAGGTGCATCACGCCATGCTCGACGGCCAGGCCGGCGTAGCGCTGGCCGGCGCCTTGTTCAGCGCCTCGCCAGAACCGTTGCCGCCGCCGAAGCGGGGCAGGCGCCAGAGCGCGGTGACGCCCGAACAACCTGGCACGCTGGCGCTTGCCGTCGCGGCCTTCCGTCACGATGCGGCGCAATACGTCAAGCTGGTGCGCGAACTGCCGAGCGTGGTGCGTACCCTGGCCGGAATCGTCAAAGGTTCTGCCGCCAAGGCGCGTGGCGTGGCCGGAACCGCGGCTGCGGCCAGCATCGCCGAACTGAAGCGCAGCGCCTCCTTCGGCCCGCGCACCGTGTTCAACGTCGCCATCACGCCCGAGCGTGGCTTCGCCACGGCTTCGATCCCGCGCGCCGAGCTCAAGTCCATCGCCGCCGCCAGCGAGGCGACGGTCAATGACGTGGTGATGGCCCTGTGCAGCGGAGCGCTGCGACGCTACCTCAAGCGCCATGGTGCGGTGCCGAGGAAGCCGCTGATCGCCTCGATGCCGATTTCATTGCGCGAGCAGGGCAATACCGAGATGCGCACCCAGGCCACGCTGAGCCTGGTGAACCTGGCGACGAACATCGCCGATCCGGCGAAGCGCCTGCAGGCGATCCGCGATTCCGCCGGCGCCACCAAGGCGGTGGCGCGCCAGGCCAAATCGGTGATTCCGACCGACATCCCGCTGCTGGGCGTGCCCTGGCTACTGGGCGCCCTGGCCACGCTTTACGGCCGCAGCAGCGTGGTCGACAAGTTGCCGATCCTGGCCAACGTGCTGATCTCCAACGTGCCGGGACCGCCGGTACCGCTCTATGTCGATGGGCTGCGCATGACCGGGTACTGGCCATTGTCCATCGTCGAGCATGGCGTCGGCATCAACATCACGTTGCTGAGCTATTCGGGAAACCTCTGCTTCGGTTTCGTCGTGGCGAAGAACGCCGTGCCCGAGGCCGGCGAACTGGCCGAAGATTTCATGGCGGCGCATGCCGAACTCAAGCACGCCGTGGCGCCAGCGCCGACTTCTGCAGCGGCGCCGACCCGCCGCAAACGCGTGGTAAAGGCGGCCTGACCATGCCCGATCGCCGCCCCGTCGTCCGCCATGGCCACGTCGGCCGCCCTCATGCGCTGCATTCCTTGCTCGAACCGCGCGCGTTGCTCGAAATCGCGCTGCTGCCGGCTTCGCTGCCCTTGCTGGCCGCCGCGCCGCACGGCGACGGCCATCCGGTACTGTTGTTGCCCGGTTTCATGGCCGACGAAAAGTCGCTGATTGCGCTCAAGCTCTTCCTGCGCAGGAAGGGCTACGACGTGCATGCCTGGGGCCTGGGCCGCAACCTGGGTTTTCGCAGCAAGCACGCCAGCGCGCTGCCGCAGAAGATCCGCTACCTGCACCACATCACCGGCCGCAAGGTCAGCCTGGTGGGCTGGAGCCTGGGCGGCGTGTTTTCGCTCTACGGCGCGCAGAACACGCTGGAATGCGTGCGTTCCATCATCACGCTGGGCAGCCCGGTCAGCGTCGATGCCGCCGGCAGCCAGTCGCCGCCCGCGGTGCGCGCGCTCTACCGGCTGGTCTCGCACCGCCTCGGGCCGACGGCCCACGTCATGCAGCCGCGTGCCAAGACGCTGCGCGAGCAGCGGCGGCTGGCGATCCCCACCAGTTGCCTGTATTCGCTGGGCGACGGCGTGGTGCCGCCGCAGGAGGCGACCATCGACGGCGACCCGGCCCTGCATGAGAATATCCGCGTGCCAGGCAGCCACCTCGGCCTCGGCTTCAACGGCATCGTGCTGGCCATCGTCGCCGACCGCCTGGCGCAGCCCGAGGGCGCCTGGAAGCCGTTCCAGCCCCAAGGCCTGCTCGGCCGCGTCTGGCGCGCCACGGCCGGCGAGAACCAGCGCGGCCTGCATTCCGCCGCCGTCTGAACGAAGGAAGACCGCACATGCGCCAGCTCAGCGAAAACGACGCCGCCTACATCTACTCGGACAGCGCCCACGCCAATTCCAACGTCACGCTGCTGCACATCTACGACCAATCGACGGCCAAGGGCGGCGTGGTGCGCTTCAAGCAGATCCTGGCCCACATCGAGAGCCGGCTGGGGCGCCTGCCGGTGTTCCGCCAGAAGGTGCTGCGCGTGCCGCTCGACCTCGACTATCCCTACTGGGTCGAGGACGAGAGCTTCGACGTCGAATACCACGTGCGCCACATCGCCCTGCCCAAGCCCGGCGACTGGCGCCAGTTCTGCATCCAGGCCGCCCGCATCCACGCGAGGCCGCTGGACCAGCAGCGCCCCCTGTGGGAGATGTACGTGATCGAGGGCCTCGACAGCTTCCTCGACCTGCCGGTGGGCAGCTTCGCCGTGCTGCTGAAGGTCCACCACTCGGCCATCGATGTCTCGAAGCGCAACGAGATCACCGCATTGCTGCACGACGTGTCGCCCGATTCGCCGCCGCCGGCGCCGCCCGAGCCCTGGTTCCCCGAAAACGCGCCGGGCAATTTCGGCCTGCTCTGGCGCGCCGGCTTCCGCGCCGCGACCCTGCCGCTGCGCATGGCCCAGCCGCTGGCGAAAAGCTGGACCACGCTGAAGGCGGCGACCTCCACCTTCCTCGGCGAATTCCTCGGCCGGCCGCAGGAATTCCCCATGACCCGCTTCAACAGCGAAGTCTCGCCGCATCGCGTGTTCGACACGCGGCGCTTTCCGCTGGCCGACTTCAAGGCCTTGCGCAAGCTCGTCGACGGCGCGTCGGTCAATGATGTAGTGCTGGCAGTCTGCGCCGGCGGTCTGCGCCGCTACCTCGACTTGCAGGGCGAACTGCCCGACGAGAGCCTGGTGGCGGCGGTGCCGATCGCCCTTCATGGCGAGGACGACGCGGTCTTCTCCTGGGTGCGCCTGGAACTGTGCACCGACATCGCTGATCCGGTGGCGCGCCTGGCGGCGATCCAGGCGCTCAGTTCCTCGTCGGAGGTGATGGCCGAGGCGGTGAGCGCCCGCGAGCTGGCGGAACTTGCACAGCAGGCGCCTTCGGCGGCGATCGCCGCCACCAGCAAGATGCTGCGTTCGACCTCGGCCCTTCTCGGCAACTGGACGCCGCTGGCCAACTGCGCGATTGCCAACGTGCCCGGACCGCAACTGCCGCTCTACCTGCAGGGCGCGCGCCTGACCTATCTTTCGGCGATCATGCCGATTGCTGACGGCATGGGCCTGGTGTTCTCGGTGACCAGCTACGGCGACATGGTCATCGTCTCATTTACCGCCTGCTACGAACAACTGCCCGATCCGGAATTGCTGGCCCAGTGCCTGCGCGACAGCTTCCAGGAGTACCAGGCGCTGGTGCGTCCCGCGGCGCGGCGCAAGGCGCGTGCGCCCGCCGCCAAACTACCTCCCGCCAAGCCATCCTCCGCCAAGGCGCCGCCCGGCAAAGGGCTGCCGGTCGCCGGAAAGCTACCGCGCCGCAAGGCGGCCGCGCGCGCGGCGGTGCATTGAGCATGAGCAACGCTCCCCTGCACATCGAATACGAGTCGCTCGGCGACCCCGCGCACCCGGCCATCGTGCTGATCATGGGCCTCGGCATGCAGTTGCTGGGCTGGCCCGATGCCTTCTGCCAGGCGCTGGTCGCGCGCGGTTACCGCGTGGTCCGCTTCGACAATCGCGACTGCGGCCTGTCCGGCCGTGCACCGGCAAAGAAGCGCGCCAACCTGGTGCTGGCGATGGCCGCCGCCGCGCTGGGGCTGCCGGTGCGCACGCCCTACACGCTGGCCGACATGGCGGACGACACCATCGGCCTGATGGATCGCCTCGGCATCGAACGCGCCCACATCGTCGGCGCCTCGATGGGCGGCATGATCGCCCAGGTGCTGGCGGCGAAGTATCCGCGACGCGTGCTCTCGTTGACCTCGATCATGTCCACCTCCGGCAACCGCAAGCTCTCCAAACCGACCAGGGCGGCCAGCAAGGCGCTGCTGGCGCGGCCATCCGATCCGAAGAACCCGGACGTCGTCATCGAGCACCTGGTGAACACCTTCGGCGTGATCGGCAGCCCCGGCTACCCGACGCCGCGCGAGGAACTGCGCAGCCGCATCGGCCGCAGCGTGCGCCGCTCCTACGACCCCGCCGGCGTCGCGCGCCAGTTGCTGGCCGTGATCGCCTCTGGCGACCGGCGCAAGCTGCTGGCGACGATCACGGCGCCGACCCTGGTCATCCACGGCGCCGCCGACCCGCTGGTGCCGCTCGCCGCCGGGCGTGACACGGCGCTGCACATTCCCGGAGCGAAGCTGCTGGTAATCGACGGCATGGGCCACGATTTCCCGGAGGCATTGCTGTCGCATATTGCTGGCGTCATCGCCGACCATTGCGCCACGAGCGCGGGCCAGGTAGCGCCGTGACGCGCGTCGGCCTTTATTTCGCTGCGGTCCAGTTCCTCTTCGTCACCTGCTGGACGGTCTACGTCATCTACCTGCCGCATCTCGCCGCGCAGGCCGGCATCGAGAAGAAGTGGGTGATCTACATCCTGATGGCGGACCAGGCCATCTTCACGCTGATGGACTTTTCCATCGGCGTCGCCGCCGACAAGGTGTCGCGGACGCTGGGGCGCCTCGGTCGCCTGCTGGTGGTGCTCACCGCGATTTCCTGCCTTGCCTTCCTGTTGCTGCCGCTGGCCGCGCCTTCCGGTTCGCCGCTGTTGTTCCTTGCGCTGATCGCGATCTGGGCCATGACCTCCTCGGCCCTGCGCGCACCGCCCATGATGATGCTGGGCAAATATGTGCCGACGCCGAAACTGCCCTGGGTGTCGACCCTGAGCCTGGTCGGCCTGGGCGTTGCCGGCGCCATCGCGCCCTACCTGACGGTGAGCCTGCGCGGCGTAGACCCGCGCCTGCCCTTCGTGCTGTCGTCGACCGCGCTGATCGCTGCCGTCAGCGCCATGCTCTGGGCCGAGAAGCACCTGGCCGCCGCGGCTCAGGTCGCGCCCGAGCCGGTCGCGAAGAAGCCGGTGGGCCCCGGCGTAGTGCTGTTCTTCGCTGCGGTGGCGCTGCTCGGCCTGGGTTTCCAGGCGCACTTCGCGCTCAACTCGGCGCCGCTCTACCTGCGCTTCGCCAAGCCGGAGCAACTCGACCTGCTGATGCCGGTGTTCTGGGTCGGCTTCAACCTGCTGATCTTCCCCGCCTGCCGCGCCAACGAGCGCTTCGGCGGCGGCGGAGTCATGGCGGCGGGCGCCGTGCTCGGCGCGTTCGCCTCGGCGCTGGCGACCGTCGCGCCCTCGCTGGAAAGCCTGCTGCTGCTGCAGTTCCTCGCCGGCGGTGCCTGGGCGGCGGTGCTGATGAGCGCGATGACTGCGGCCATCGCCATCGGCCACGTCGGCCGCGAGGGCGCGGCTACCGGCGGCCTGTTCGCCCTGCTGGCGCTCGCCACCTTCGTCCGCATGGGTCTGGTGGCCGCGCAGGTGAACAAGGATCCCGCGATCGGCGCGCTGCTGGTCTGGCTTCCCGGCGCGGCCTGGCTCGCGGCCGGCCTGTTGCTGATCTGGCTGATGCTGCGCTTTCGGGCGCCGGTGGCATCGCCTCAATAACTGTGTCGTCCGAATGTTCGCGGGATTAGTCCGATCGGACTATATCTAATAGCCAAGGCAAAGGCTAAATTCCGCATGCGCTTGCGGGATTTCCTGGGGCGAAACCCGAAGAGGAGACCTTCATGCATTTCAACCGCGTCGCAGCCGCCATTTCCATTTCGCTGGCCGCCATGGTTTGTGTTTCCTCGGTACAGGCGGCGCAAACGCACCAGTACCGTCTTGACGGTTCGCTCAGCGATGACTTCGCCGGCCCGGCGCTGGTCAGCAATGGCGGCATTTTGGGGGCAAGCGGTTACAGCTTCGCGGCGAACCAGGGACTTACCCTGGGTGCCAGTCTGGGTTCGGTCTATACATGACCGTCGACACCCACGGGGGCTGGCAGAAGATCATCGACTTCAGCAATCTGGCCTTGGACAGCGGGATGTACACCCTTGGGTCGAACTACAACTTCTACCCGGAAGCCGACATGGGTGCCGCGCCCGGCGATGGCGTTGACGGGCGCCTGACCCTGACGCGGGATGCCTCGAACACTGTCAGCGTTTACGCCAACGGCGTATTCTCCGGAAGCTTCGTCGACTCTTCCGGCCTCGCGAATTTCGGCGGCAATAACGCCAACTTCTTCATCGACGACTTTGCGACCAGCCAGGGTGAAGCCGCCGGTGGATTCGTGGACTACATCCGCACTTGGGACACTGCCTTGAACGCTAACGACGTTGCCGCTCTCGGTTCGCCCGTTGCGGCCCCGATTCCCGAACCCGAAACCTACGCCATGATGCTGGCGGGCTTGGGGCTGCTGGGCGTTGTGGCTCGGCGCCGCAGGCAGAAACAGGTCGCCTGAGGCAAGCGTCAAGGGCTGGTGCGCGCGGGGGCTTCGGCCCCCGTTTTCATTTGGGTGATGGCGGACACAGCACGTTACGCCGTGGCGCCAGCGACCCATGGAAATCCTTGTCGGACGCCGACTCTTGGATCAGGTCGTGGCGATCGCGGCGTCCCGCTCGCAGCGAATTCCCAGGCGCGCCAGTCCGGCGCTGACCTCCTCCGCACGCCGCGCTTCGCGAATCTCGCGGAACAATCGTTCGGCCTGCGGGTAGTTGCGCTGCATCATGCCCAGCCACTGCTTGAGTCGGCCGGGCGATTGCGTCGGCGTCACCTTCGCCTGCACGCGGCTCCAGAAGATGCCGATCATGGCGCGGATTTCGTCCCAGTCGGCCGCGCTCGGGTCGGGATCGCCGCCGGCACGGATGCGCCGCGCCAGCAGCGGGTCGGCCACCGCGCCGCGCCCCAGCATGACGTCGTCGCAGCCGGTGGCGGCGCGGATGCGATGGTAGTCGGCGACGGTCCACACTTCGCCGTTGGCGATCAGCGGCAGCCGGACCACTTCGCCGATGCGCGCGATCCATTCCCAGCGTACCAGCGGTCGGTAGCCGTCGGCCTTGGTGCGCGCATGCACCACCAGTTCCTGCACGCCGCCGGCCTCCAGCGCCAGCGCGCAATCCAGCGCCCGGCCGGTGTCCTCGATGCCCAGCCGCATCTTGGCCGTGACCGGGATCGCCGGCGGCACGGCGGCGCGCACGGCGCCGGCGATGCGTTGCAGCAGTTCCGGTTCGTCGAGCAGGGCGGCGCCGCCGCGATTGCGGTTCACCAGCGGCGTCGGGCAGCCGAAATTGAGGTCGATGCCGAACGGATCGAGCAGCGCGAGGTGGGCGGCGTTGGCGGCCATGCGCGCCGGATCGGACCCGAGCAACTGGATGCGCACCGGCGTGCCGCTGGCGGTGCGCGAGCCGGTCTTCAGCTCGGGCGAGAGGCGGGTGAAGCAGGAATGCGGCAGCAGTGTGGTGGTGACGCGGACGAACTCGGTGACGCACCAGTCGTAGCCCCCGGCGGCGGTCAGCACGGCGCGCAGCACGTCGTCGGCGAGGCCCTCCATCGGGGCGAGGACGATGCGGCTCATGGCGCGCGCTTGCTACCGGAAACGCCGTGTGGCCAGCGCCGACTTTTGCAATCGGCTCACGGCAGCAGTCCGGGCCGGATGCGGATACCTCGCGGCGGGCGCGAGTCAGGCGTGGTGGATCGCATCGTCGCGCTTGTGCCGGCGCCGATCCAGCCACCAGGCCAGCAGCGGCAGCAGCAGGAAGGAGCCGGGAAGGACGAGCACAGCCAGATAGGGCGACAGGTGGGCGGCCGCCCTGAGCTGCAGGGCCAGTTCGGTGCGCTCCTCCGGCGTCCATTTCATGCCGTTGCGGGGCTTCATCAGCAGCGGCATGAAGCCCTTGATCCTGACCAGTTCGGCCAGCAACTGGTCGCGTTCGCGCTGCTGCGCGGCAAGCAGGGCCTTGACCATGGCCTCAGTGCGCGACCGGCAGGATGCTGATGCTGCGGCCCTTCTTCATCCTGCCGACGACGTGCATTTCGCATTTCTTGCAGTCGAAGCGCAGGGTCAGCCTTTCCTTGCCATTGACCAGGGTCATGGGTTCCGCATTGACTCCCGTGACCCAGCCCTTGGCTTCCTTCGGGCACAGGCTGTGGCTGTAGCGCAGGCAGTGCTTGGTGATCATCAGCGACACATCGCCGGGCGTGGTGTCGGCCTCGTAGGCGTCGGCGATCAGCGCCACGCCGTGGCGGCGGTAAAAATTGCGCGCGGCGCCGTTGAGCACGTTGCCGAGGTAGGACAGTTCGCGTTCGGGAAAAGTCGGCGGTGGCGCTACGGCGGCTGCGCGCGCCAGGCGCGGGCGCGCCGCTTCGCGTGCCGCAACCAGCGCATCGACCGCGTCGCGGCGCAGGGCGTTGATCGCGGAAGCCGGCAGGAACCAGGCTTCGCCAAGCACCACCTTGACCTCGCCCGCCTTGAAGTCCGTGCCGCCGAGCTTGCCCAGGTTTTCGCCGAGGCCGACCAGCGCGCGCTGCGGATTCTTTGCCGCTTCCCTGGCATGGACGATGGCGGCGCGGCCCTCGATGCCGTCCTCGTCGCGCAGGGCCAGCGCGAAGCCGTCGGCGGTCTCGCTCAGTTCCACGGTGACGGCGATGCGGCGTTCGGCGGATTCCTTTTCCAGCAGGCGTTCGAAGGCCTGGTCGCGGTTGCGCAGGATTTCGACCCCGAGCTTGAAGCCTTCGGGATCCTCGGGCATCTCGTTGGGAAACAGGCGCTGGCTCTGGCCGACGCGCCGGGCGACGTTGATGCGCAGGCCGGCCAGCTTCCTGCCGCGCGACAGCCAGGAAATGCCGTCGCCATTGGCGAACTGTTCGTCGCTGTCCACCTCGAACCAGTCGGGTCCGATGCGCGTGATGGTGCCGCTGGCCTCGCCGGCGAAACTCGGCGTGTCGAAGGCGCCGATGTCGGGCTGGCGGCCATTGACGAAATAGTCGGTGGCGCCGCGGTTGAAGGTCTTTTCCGGGCGCGGCGTGAAGGTGAAGCTGCAGCGGCCGGACGAGGCGCGCGAGTACCGGTCCGGTGCGCCCTCGATGATGCGGTCGAGCAGTTGCCGGTAGTGCGCCGTGGTGTTCTTGACGTAGGCGGCGTCCTTCAGCCGACCCTCGACCTTGAACGAGCGGATGCCGGCGTCCGCCAGCGCGCGCAGGTTGGCGCTCTGGTCGTTGTCCTTCATCGACAGCAGGTGCTTGTCGAAGGCGACGATGCGGCCCTGTTTGTCTTCCAGGTTGTAGGGCAGGCGGCAGGCCTGCGAACATTCGCCGCGGTTGGCGCTGCGCCCGGTGTGGGCGTGGCTGATGTAGCACTGCCCCGAGAACGCCACGCACAGCGCGCCGTGGATGAAGAATTCGAGGAGGGGCGCGCTGCTTGCCGTAGCGCCAGCGCCGACTCTTGAATGGATCGCGCGGATCTCCGGCAGCGACAGTTCGCGCGCCAGCACCATCTGCGAGAAGCCGACCTCGGCGAGGAACTTCGCCTTCTCCGGCGTGCGGATGTCGGTCTGGGTCGAGGCGTGGAGCTGGATCGGCGGCAGGTCGAGTTCCAGCAGGCCCATGTCCTGCACGATCAGCGCATCGACGCCGGCCTCGAACATCTGCCAGGCCATGCGCCGCGCTTCCTCCAGTTCGTCGTCGCGCAGTATGGTGTTGAGCGTGACGAAGACCTTGGCGTGGAAGCGGTGCGCGAAGGCCGTCAGGCGCTCGATATCGGCGACCGTGTTGCCCGCGCCGTAGCGCGCGCCGAAGGCCGGCCCGCCGACATACACGGCGTCGGCGCCGTGCCGGATCGCCTCGATGCCGATGTCGGCATTCTTGGCGGGGGCGAGGAGTTCGAGGGTAGCGGGCATGGGGGCGGGATTGTACCGGAGCAACGACTGCCGGCTGCTCCCATCAATTGCGGGACTGTGACAGCCACTTCAACAGGATGCCGTACAGCACATCGGGCGCGACCGGCTTGCCGATGTGGTCGTCCATGCCGGCGACGATGCACAGCTTGCGATCCTCGTCGAAGGCATTGGCCGTCATCGCCAGGATCGGCGTGGTCGCGTAGCCGGGCAGGGCGCGGATCGCCTGCGTGGCCTCTTCGCCGTTCATCAGCGGCATCTGCATGTCCATCAGGATCAGGTCGTAGTGCGTGCGCTGCGCCATGGCGACCGCGGCGCGTCCGTCCTCGGCGAGGTCTACCGCCAGGCCGACATACTCCAGCGCGTCACGGGAAACCTCCTGGTTGATCGGCTCGTCCTCCGCCAGAAGGATGTGCGCCCCGGCATGGCGGGCCCTGATCTGCTCTTCGGCCGACGGCGCCGCAACAGTCGGCGCCGGCGCCACGACATCCGCGTCCCCCCTTTTCAGGGGCACGACAAACCAGAACGTACTGCCCTCGCCCACGCTGCTGTCGACGCCGATGGCGCCGCCCATCATTTCGACCAGCCGCCGGCTGATCGCGAGCCCGAGCCCGGTACCGCCATATTTCCGTGTCGTCGAACTGTCGGCCTGCTCGAAGGCCGTGAACAACCTGGCCTGGGCGGCCGGTTCGATGCCGATGCCGCTATCCCTGATTTCGAATCGGACTTCTACCTGCTCGGGCGTGGCATCGAGCTGCCTGGCGCTTACGGTGATGCCGCCCTGGGCGGTGAACTTGATGGCGTTGGAGGTCAGGTTCAGGAGGATTTGTTCAAGCCGCAGGGAATCGCCCATCAGCGCCTGCCGCCCCAGCGCCTCGGGAAGGTCGACCTCCAGCCGCAGGCCCTTGTCCGCGGCCCTGGTGCCGATCACGCCGACGAGCCTGTCCAGCACGTGATCGAGCTGCAGCGGCGAGTCTTCCAGCTCCATGCGCTCGGCCTCGATCTTCGAGATGTCGAGGATGTCGTTGAGCACCGCCAGCAGGTGGTCGGCGGCGTCCTTGGCCTTGTCCAGCTGGGCGATCCCGGTTTCATCCTTCATGCGCCGTCGCGCCAGGGTCAGCATGCCCATGATGCCGTTCATCGGCGTACGCAACTCGTGGCTCATGTTGGCAAGGAAGGTGCTCTTGGCGCGGCTGGCGGCTTCGGCGGCGTCCTTGGCCACGGAAAGCGCGGCGGTACGCACATCGACCAGTTGCTGCAGATGCAGCCGGTGCTGTTCGAGTTCCTGGTCGGTGGCCTTGCGCCGGGTGATGTCGTGACCGATGCCAAGGATGCCCACCAGCTTGCCCTCGGCATCGCGCATGGGCACCTTCGTGGTTTCGAGCAGTTCGCGGTGGCCGTCGGAAGCGAAGGCCACCTCCTCCTCGTTGATCGACGGTCCGTTCCTTTCCATGGCGAGGCGATCGTGCTGGCGGAAGGAATCGGCAAGCGCCGCGGACACGAAGTCGTAGTCGGTCTTGCCGAGGATCTCCGCCTCGCGGGCGCCGAAGAACTCCTCGAACCTGCGGTTGCAGCCGAGATAGATTCCCTCCGCATTCTTCAGCCACACCAGGTCCGGCAGCGCATCGATCAGCGCACGCAGGACAGCCCGTTCCCGAGTCAGGGCGGCCTCGGCTTCCCTGCGGTTGGTGATGTCCCGGGCGAAGCCGACGGTGCCAAGCAGGGCGCCATTGCGGTCGATCACCGGGGCCTTGTAGGTTTCGAACCACCTGCGGTTGCCGGCAACGACGATCTCTTCCTCGACGTTCTTCTTCTGTCGTGATTCGAGGACGGCGCGGTCGTCCGCCCGATAGCGCTCGGCCAGGTCCTGCGGCGCGATGTCGAGATCGGTCTTGCCGACCAGCGCCCCGGCATTGCGGGCTCCGAACAGCTCGGCAAACCCGGCATTGACGGCGAGGAAGCGGCCTTCGGTATCCTTCAGCCACACCGCGAAGGGGAAGTTGTCGAGCAGTGCCCGCTGGTACTGGTCGCGCTGCTGGAGGGATTGCAGCAATCGGTTGAAACCGCCGATCAGTTCGCCGATTTCATCCTGGCTGGTGACCGGCAGGGATTGAACGGGCTGATCGTTTGCCAGTTGGTTGCTCAGCGCCCTGCTCGCGCCGAGCATCGGGGCGAAGCGCTGCTGCAGCATGCGAGTGATCAGCCACCAGGTCAGTACACCGGCTATCAGGCTGAAAACCAGGGTGCTCAGCAGCACGCGCCGCGTCATGGCATCGATAGGCGCGAAGGCTTCTTCGGTCGGCAGGGTGGCGACCACGAACCACCCTGTCGCGGGAATGCCCTTGGCCGCCGAAAGTTCGGAAACTCCGCGCGAATTGACCGCTACTCCAGAACCTTCGTAACCCGCCATGAAACGATCGTGCATGGCGTTGAGGCCCGGTGCGGGCAGGGGTTGCATGATCCGGCTCTTGTCCGTCGCGGTGATGAACAGTTTGTGCTGTGGGGCGATCAGCAGGTAGCCGCCACTCTTGCCGTAATGGCTCTGCGTGACCTTGTCCAGGAAATTGGGCTTGCCCAGGTTGGTCGCCCCGACCAGGGCGCCCAGCACCTTGCCCTGGGTGTCACGAACGGGTACTGCAATCGATACAGTCGGCGTTTGCAGGTGCTTGCCCACGACGGGTTTGCCGATGGTCGAGCGGCCCTCCCCGGTCGCGGCGGCGATGAAGTCCCTGTCGCTGTAATCGGTGCCGACGCGTCCCAGTGAAGCCGGCGCCGAGGCAATCGCCACACCATCGACCCCGGTGACGAAGATGCCCGCGTTGAACATGCTGAGGATCGCCGGGCTGCCTTCCAGTCTCTCCTGCAACGCGGCCGCGTTCTGCAGCAGGGACGGATCGAGTCGGCCCTTGGCATATTGTTCCAGCGCATTGATGCGCGCGCTCAACTCGTCGTCCAGCCCCTTCGCCACCAGCGTCGTCGTCGCGAACTGCTGCTCGCCGAGTGCGCGCTGCATGTCGCCCTGCAGCATCCAGCTGGTGGACAAGGCCAGCGCGAAAATGCTGGCCACCAGGATTCCCAGCGTGAAGAAGGTCACGCGGGCCTTGAGCGATCGCCAACTGAAGAGATTGGGATTCATGGTGGAATTTCAGGAGAAGTAGATCCGATACTTCAGCATCGGGGACAGGAAATCTTTGGAAAACGGCGTACATGCCAACAGGGTTCTGACAGTGCGCCCGCTCCCGATCTTGAAATCGTTGGTTCTGCTTGCCACGAGAATCACCCGGTTCCGGTAGCCATGACTATGTAATGGATATTACGCCCACCATAGGCAAGCGACAAATGGCGGATTACCCGGCCTCGTCGCGGCCTGCCGCAGAGGCGCCGGGTCGCCTATCATTGCGTATTGTGGATAGCCGATGACGTTCCAGTTCCGCCGATGCGCTTGATACCCCGCCTGCTGCCTGCCGCCGTGATGGCCGTGTTGCTGCCCGGTTGTGCCGACACGCCGCTGGCACCGCCGAAGATCGACCGCATCAGCGCCGAGCAACTCGAGGCGCGCCTGCCGCAGCCGGTGGCGGCGCTGCCGCTGGAGCAGGTGGTGACGCTGGCCCGGCAGGGCATTGCAACCGAAGAGATCATTTCGCGCATGGTGGCCTCGGCCTCGCGCTACCGACTTTCGGCCGGGCAGATCCTCGAACTGGCAGCGCAGGGCGTGCCGCGCGAGGTGCTGGACCACATGGTCGCCGCCGAGCGCCGGCAGATATTCGACGACATGGCGGCCGACGCCAACCGGCGCGACGAGGCGTGCAACCTGCGCATCGAGCAGGAACTGCGCCATTGCCGCAACCAGGTAATTGGGCCGATGCTGATGCCCGGCCCCTATCCCTTTCCCATGATCAACTGCTTCCCGCTGTCACCCGGCTCGCCGTTCTGGCGCTGCCTGTGAACGGAGCCTCGATTTTCACAACCTGACTGGACCTTTCATGAAACTCATGCTTTTCCTGCTGGCGCTATCCGCCACGACCTCGACGCTGGCGGCGCCGCCGCCCGGCCATCCCTCGCCGGAACAGGCGCGCGACATGCTGATGCCGGACAAGCCGCCGGCTCCTTCGGAACTGCCGAACCAGGGCAAGGTGCTGACGGCGATCGACGCCAACGACTTCACCTATATCGAGGTCGAGCATCGCGGCGCGCGCGAATGGATCGCCGCGCCGAAGATGGCCGTCAAGCCGGGCAGCATGATTCGCTACGAAGAGGGCTCGATCATGACCAATTTCTACAGCAAGCTGCTGCAGCGCACTTTTGCCACTGTCATGTTCGTCGGCCATGTCGCGGTGGTCGGTCAATAGGGGGCGCGCCACGCCCGCGGGCGGACCAAAAGTCGGCTCCGGCGGCACGGCACGCGGGCCCTTGAGGTTCGCGCCGTGAGCGCCGATCGCGTCGACCGTCGCCGGCTCTATCTTGCCGGCGGGATTTGCGCGCTGGGCGCGGGCTTCGGCGCGGCCTGGTACGTCACCACGCAGCCGCAGCCACCGGCCGGCAGTCCGCTGCCGGTCGAGGTCGGCGACCTCGCGCCGGGCCGCTTGCGCACGATTGAATGGAAGGGACGTTCGGTGTGGATCCTGCGCCGCAGCGCCGATGAGATCGCCGGGCTTGCTGGCTACGAGAGCGAACTGGCCGACCCGGCGTCCCTGCATTCGCTGCAGCCGGAGGCCTGCCGCAATCCGCACCGTTCGCTGCGCCCGGAACTCTTCGTCGCGGTCGGCCAATGCACGCACCAGGGCTGTCCGCCGGCCTTGCGCAGCGGCGCGGGCAATCGCAGCGAGTTCCTCTGCCCCTGCCACACCTCCAAATTCGACCTTGCCGGACGCGTATTCCGCATGGGACCGGCGACTGCCAACCTCGTGGTTCCGGAATACCGGCTGGAGGGCGCCGGCCGCGTCGTCATCGGCGAGAGCTGAGGCGTTGCGTCGGACGCGCGGCGCTTAGCCGAGGATGCGTATCTTCAGCCTTTCCAGGATGCCGAGGCTGTTCCACCAGGCAACGCCTTCTTCACGGAAGCGAATCCCTTCCTCGGTCAGGATCAGCTTGCGTGCGCCCATTTCGGTCGGGCCGGAGTCGAC
Organism: Sulfuritalea sp.; assembly: GCA_016716965.1. Taxonomy (GTDB): domain Bacteria; phylum Pseudomonadota; class Gammaproteobacteria; order Burkholderiales; family Rhodocyclaceae; genus Sulfuritalea. The sequence continues at coordinate 36,297 of JADJUP010000026.1, forward strand.
AAGGTAGCCTTTTTCCATGAGGTAGCCGGCGATGCCCGGCTGTACCTGGGTGCCGTGCAGCGTCCAGCGCGCGCCGTAGCCGTCGGCATCGCCGCCGAGCATCAGGATGGGTACGTAGCGGCCCATCAGCCGCATTACTTCCAGGGTTTCGTAGCGGCTGGGGATGTCGCCGGCGCTGCCCGCCTTGCCTCGGGTGGTCTCGTCGTGGTCCATGCGCCCGCGGCGGGCCATTAGGCCGGCGGCGTCCGTCGCTTCGGCAGCACCCAGACCAGCAGCAGCGGCAGGATGGGAATCGACAACGCAAGGAGCAGCCAGGCGATGGCCGAACGTCCTTTCCTGCGCGCCAGGATCACCGTGGGGATGGCCGCCACCACCGACAGCACGGTGAGAAGAATCAGCCAGGACAGCGCGGCCTCCGCGGCATCGCGGTCGATGCCGAATTGGCCGAGCACGGCGATGGTGTTGGCATCGAGCATGGGCATCCTCCCCGGCGGTTCCGTGTCGCGTCCCGGATCGTCCTAGCGCGTGATCGGCTTGTAGCGGATGCGTTTGGGCTTGGCGCCTTCTTCGCCGAGGCGCTTCTTCTTGTCTTCCTCATACTCGTGGTAGTTGCCGGCAAAGAAGCTCCATTGTGACTCGCCCTCGCAGGCCAGGATGTGGGTGCAGATGCGGTCGAGGAACCAGCGGTCGTGGCTGATGATCATGGCGCAGCCGGCGAATTCGAGCAGGGCGTCTTCCAGTGCGCGCAGGGTTTCGACGTCGAGGTCGTTCGAGGGTTCGTCGAGCAGCAGCACGTTGCCGCCGGCCATCAGGGTTTTGGCCAGGTGCAGCCGTCCGCGCTCGCCGCCGGAAAGGTTGCCGACGTTCTTCTGCTGGTCGCCACCCTTGAAATTGAAGCGGCCGATGTAGGCGCGGCTGGCGATTTCGAGTTTGCCGATGGTGATGATGTCGGCGCCGTTGGCCAGTTCGTCGAACACCGTCTTGCTGCCGTCGAGGCAGTCGCGGCTCTGGTCGACGTAGGAAACCTTGACCGTCGGGCCGACCACGATCTCGCCGCTGTCTGGCTTGTCCTGGCCGGTCAGCATCTTGAACAGCGTCGACTTGCCGGCGCCGTTGGGGCCGATGATGCCGACGATCGCGCCGGGCGGCACGGTGAAGGAAAGCTTGTCGATCAGCAGGCGGTCGCCGAAGCCCTTGCTGACGTCATGGAACTCGATCACCTTGTCGCCCAGGCGGTCGGCGACGGGGATGAAGAGTTCGTGGGTTTCGTTGCGCTTCTGGTAATCGGTTTCCGACATTTCGTTGAAGCGGGCCAGCCGCGCCTTGCTCTTGGCCTGGCGCGCCTTGGGGTTGCTGCGTACCCATTCCAGTTCCTGCTTCATGGCCTTCATGTGTGCATCGACCTGCTTGGCTTCGGTCTCCAGCCGGGCTTCCTTCTGCTCCAGCCAGGACGAGTAGTTGCCCTTCCAGGGGATGCCGTGGCCGCGGTCGAGTTCGAGGATCCATTCGGCGGCGTTGTCGAGGAAGTAGCGGTCGTGGGTCACGGCGACCACCGTGCCGGGGAAGCGGGTGAGGAACTGCTCCAGCCATTCCACCGATTCGGCGTCGAGGTGGTTGGTCGGCTCGTCCAGCAGCAGCATGTCGGGGCGCGACAGCAGCAGCTTGCACAGCGCGACGCGGCGCTTCTCGCCGCCGGACAGGGTCTTGATCGACGCATCCCAGGCCGGGAGGCGCAGCGCGTCGGCGGCCAGATCCAACTGGTGCTCGGTATCGCTACCCGAGGCGGCGATGATGGCTTCCAGCCGCGCCTGTTCCTCGGCCAGTTTGTCGAAGTCGGCATTCTCTTCGGCGTAGGCCGCATACACGGCTTCGAGCTTGGCCTGGGCTTCCATGACCTCGCCCATGCCGGATTCGACTTCCTGGCGCACGGTCTTGTCCGGGTCGAGCTGCGGCTCCTGCGGCAGGTAGCCGATCGACAGGTTGGGCATCGGCGTCGCTTCGCCGATGATGTCCTTGTCGATGCCGGCCATGATGCGCAGCACGGTCGATTTGCCCGAGCCGTTCAAGCCGAGCAGGCCGATCTTGGCGCCGGGGAAGAAGCTGAGGGAGATGTCCTTGAGGATCTGGCGCTTCGGCGGCACGATCTTGCCGACGCGGTTCATTGTGAATACGTATTGGGCCATGGGTATCTTTAAAGTCCGGTGAAAAGAAGATCCAGCGCGGCGAGGATTTCGTCGCGCTGGCGGGAAAGGTTTGTCACGGGTTTCTTGAGCATGCGTCTCGGCACGGCCGCAATGTCCTGCACGCGCAGCAGGTATTCCTTGCCGCCGATGACCATCACCGGATTGAGACGCACGACAGGAATGATGGATTTGTCGCCTTTCAGCCGCAGCGGAGCCACGACATGGTTCTCGATGGCGTCAAGCAGGTCCGATTGCAGCGCTACTACGTAGGGGATTCTGACCTTGGTGGTCGGATCCGGATTGGCATAGACGTCGAACTGGCTCATCGGCAAAACTGACGAAAGCCATCGCTGAACAGGCCGAATTCGGCAATCTCGCGGTTGTAGGCCTCGATGGCCTCCTTGTTCTGCTCCAGCCACTCGGCTTCGCGCTGCCGCTTCAGTTCGGCGGTAAGCGCGACTTCCAGCGTATGCGAGAGGTTGATTTTGCGTGCGCGTGCTTCTTCCAGCAGGTCGGCGCGCACGGTAAGGTTCGCAGCTTTCTTGGCGGGCGTGTTCATGGCGAAGCTCCTGCGTGAACGATGCGCGCAGACTACGCGCATCGATAATGCGCGTCAAGTTGTGGCGGACTGCGTCGGCACCGTGAGACACTTGCATCCCGGCACCGCGCGAGCGAGTGAAATTCGGAGAGCAACGCATGGGAATTTTATCCGGCCTGGGCCATTTGCTGGGGTCGAAGCCGCCACCGGAAAAGTCGCTGCGCCTCGCCATCGAGCACGCGGTGGAGGCCGTCGATCCGCGGCTCAAGGCCGTGTCGGATTACGAGCGGCGCCTGGCGCCGGCGGTGGGCCATGCGCTGGTCCATTGTGCGGCGCTGGCGGAGCAGGTCCCCGGTCCGGTCGACATCGATACGCGCGCCTTTGCCACGAACCCGCTGGTGCATGCGCTGTTCGCGACGCCGGACGATATCGCCGACATGCTGGGCAAGAGCCGCGAACTGCGCGAGTTTCTGGCCGATCCTGCGCATGCCATGCACGATGAATTCTTCGCCCTGCTCGGCATGCGCCGCCGCGAAAAGGCCATCAACGGCATGGCCGTGAACGGCGACGTGGTGCAGCATGGTGTGGCCCAGCGCCTGCTGTATTTCGCCGACCACACACTGGCCGAACTCGGCACGGGACAGGAGGCCACCCGCCAGCGCCTGCAGGCGGCCGCCTTCGATGGCCTCGCGCGCGGCTTCGCCGCCCGCGTCGAGGAATTGCGTCGCGAGCAGCGCGAGGCGCGCACCGCCTGGCAGACGGAGCGCGCGGCCGGCGGCGGGCGGCGCCAGTTGCTCGAAGCGCGCCAGCAAAAGGCCATCGCAGCGCTCGCCCCGGAGCGGCTGCTCGACGAGTTCGCCAAGTGGCTGGCGACGCCCGAGCAGCGGCTCTACCTGAAGCCGAACGAAGTGCGGGTGGATCGCATGGGGGTGATCGCGACTGCGGACGCAAACGGCGACGACGCCAGCACCCTGAGCTTTCCCGAACTGGTCGGGCGCGACCGGCGCCACTGGATCGTGCTGGTGGCGAGGATCCGCCGCGACGACGCGCGCGCCGCGCTGGAGCGCCGCGAGCAGGCCAACCGCTACCTGCTGATCTGATCCTCGCCTAATCGGCTTCGAGGGTCAGGATCAGCGCGCCTTCCGCGACGTGCTGCCCGGCCTCGACAAACACCTCGACCACGCGCCCCGCATGGGGCGACTGGATGTCCAGTGCCACCTTGCCGGTTTCCAGGGTGATGACATTGTCGTCGAACCGGACCAGGTCGCCCGGTGCGACCAGCACGTCTTCCACCGTGACGTCGCCCTGCGCGCAACTGCCGCAGGTTTCCCAGCAGTCTGGATAGATCGGGATGCGGACTTCGACGAGCCGCGCCATGGCCTCAGCGGGCCGGGCGCCGCCGGGGGGCGGTGCCGAAGGCGGGGATTGGTGCGGAGTGTTCGACAGCGTGCATGAGGGGAATTCTCCCACGAAGCGCAAGGCCCGGAGTGGCGCAGCGGCACCCGTGCAACTTTCCCGATGACGAAAAGCGGCGTGGACATATCCCTGGATACCGTCTCTCGCTCCGGTCGAGAAATAAAAAAGGCCAGCCCGAAGGCTGGCCTTTCGAAGTGCTGAACTACTGCTGCTTAGTGGCCGGATGCGCCCGAAGCGCCGACGCCGGTTTCCGAGCGGATCAGCTGGGCCGGGAACAGGGCACGTTCCTTGGCGGCTTGCGCGCTGTTGTCCATCTTGGAGACCAGGTAGATCACCACGAACGCGGCAGTCATCGAGAAGATGGCCGGCGACGCGTAGGGGAACATGGCCGTACCCTTGGCGTGGCCCAGCGAGACTTCCCACACGGCCGGCGACATGATGGTCAGCGCCACGGAGGAGATCAGGCCGACCGTACCGCCCGCGACCGCACCCTTGGTGGTGCAATCCTTCCACAGCACGGACATGAACAGCACCGGGAAGTTGGCCGAGCAGGCCACGGCGAAGGCCAGCATCACCATGAAGGCGACGTTTTCCTTCTCGAACACGATGCCCAGCAGCACGGCGAAGATGCCGAGGCAGACCGTCGTGATCTTCGACACGCGCAGTTCGGTGGCCGAATCCACGTTGCCATGACGCCACACAGAAGCGTACAGGTCATGCGACACCGCCGATGCGCCGGACAGGGTCAGGCCCGCCACCACCGCCAGGATCGTGGCGAAGGCCACGGCGGAGATGAAGCCCATGAACAGGTCGCCGCCCACAGCCTTGGACAGATGCACCGCCGCCATGTTGCCGCCGCCATTCAGGCCCTTGGCCACTTCGCCATTGACGAAGTAGTCGGCCGGGTTGGGGATCAGGTTGGTGATGGCGCCGAAACCGATGATGAAGGTCAGGATGTAGAAGTAGCCGATCCAGGTCGTCGCCCAGCCCACCGACTTGCGGGCTTCCTTGGCGCTCGGTACGGTGAAGAAGCGCATCAGGATGTGGGGCAGGCCGGCGGTACCGAACATCAGTGCCATGCCGACGGAAATCGCTGACACCGGGTCGTTGATCAGCGCTCCCGGACCCATGATCGCGTCCTTCTTCGAATGCACTTCGACCGCCTTGCTGAACAGCGCTTCGGGGCTGAAGCCGAACTGGATCAGCACGGCGATGGCCATGAAGGTGGCGCCGGTCAGCAGCATTACCGCCTTGATGATCTGCACCCAGGTCGTCGCCGTCATGCCGCCGAACAGCACATAGATCATCATGATGCAGCCGACCATGCAGACCGCCACTAGGTAGTCTAGGCCGAACAGCAGCTTGATCAGCTGGCCTGCACCCACCATCTGGGCGATCAGGTAGAAGGCCACCACCACCAGCGAGCCGCAGGCCGCGAAAGTGCGGATCGGACCCGCGTCGAAGCGGTAACCGGCGACGTCGGCGAAGGTGAATTTGCCCAGGTTGCGCAGGCGCTCGGCCATCAGGAAGGTGATGACCGGCCAGCCGACCAGCCAGCCGATCGAAAAGATCAGGCCGTCGAAGCCGGAGCCGAACACCAGGCCCGAGATACCGAGGAAGGACGCTGCGGACATGTAGTCACCGGCGATCGCGAGGCCGTTCTGGAAACCGGTGATGCCGCCGCCGGCCGTGTAGAAGTCAGCCGCCGTCTTGGTTTTGGCGGCCGCCCACTTGGTGATCCACAGCGTGATGCCGACGAACAGGCCGAACATGACGATGGCCGTCCAGTTGGTGGCCTGCTTTTGCGCCTGGCCGAGGTCGGCGCCGGCTGCGAGAACAGCGCCCGCGGCCAGGAGGGCGGCAGCGCCGCCGAGGATGTGCTTGGCCTTGATCACTTGGAAGCCTCCCTTACGATTTCGTCCTTGGTCGCGTCGAACTCGTTGTTCGCGCGGCGGACATAGATGGCGGTGATGATGATGGTGAAGACGAGGACGCCGACGCCGAGCGGAATTCCGATCGAGGTCACGGCGCCCGCGCTGATCTTGGTCGCCAGGAACTGCTTGTTGAAGGCAACCAGCAGGATGTAGCCGAAATAAACGACCATCATCATGATCGACAGCACGATCGAGTAGTTGTTGCGCATTTTTACGAATTGCATGAACTTCGGATTTTTCTGAATCCGTTCGACGATATCTTCTTCTTTCATGGTTTCCTCCGGAGGATGGAAGGGATTGTTTAAGTAACAATTAGTGCATTTGCAACGCATCATTCTAGGTAGCGCCGCTTACTGAGCGCTTACCTTTTCGGCAAAAAACGTCAGTAAAATAAAGACTTACGGTAGACTTACCGAATCTTGTCGACATGGGTGTCGGCGCCTCGCGCTAGCTGCGAGGCCTTGTCTGGAATGATTGCGGCGGCCGGCGGATTCGGCCGCGGGTTCAGGCGCGGGTGAGGCTTGCCCCGGGGAAACGGACGCGGACGCTAAGCCCGCCAGCGCTGCCGTCGTCGAGCGTGACTCGGCCACCGTGGCTCTCGGCGACTTCCTTGACGATGGCCAGCCCCAGTCCGCTGCCGGGGGTCTCGGCGCCGGCCAGGCGGTGGAAGCGCTCGAAGGCGCGCTCGCGGGCCGCGGCGGGGATGCCGGGGCCGTCGTCGCTGACCGTCAGCACTGCAGCGTCGCCATCGAGCGCCAGCTCGACGTCGACGCGGCCGCCCGGCCGGCCATAACGCAGTGCGTTGTCGACCAGGTTGCCGAGCAGCGCGCGCAGGCCTTCCGCATGACCCTCGATTTGCAGCGCGGCGCAGGCGCCGACGCCGAGGTCGATGTCGCGCGAATCCGCGATCACAGATTGCTCGGCGACGACCTGCCTGACCAATGTGTCGAGCTGCACCGCGCCCCGGGGCGATGCCTGCGCGCCGGATTCAATGCGTGCCAGCAGCAGCAGCTGGCTGACCAGGTGCGAAGCCCGGTCCACGCTCACGGCCAGCATCTCCAGCGCCTCCCGATCCACCTGCTGGCGCCCGGAGGCGAGCGCCACCTGGGTCTGCAGCTTGATCGCCGTCAGCGGCGTGCGCAACTCGTGTGCGGCATCGGCGACGAAGCGCGCCTGAGAGGCAAGCGCGTGGTCCAGGCGCGTCAGCAGGGCATTCAGGGTTTCCACCATGGGGGCGATTTCAGAGGGGAAACTGGAAGCCGGCAGTGCCTCAAGGCTGTTCGGGCTGCGCTTGCCGAGTTCGCTGCGGATCGCGCGCAAGGGGTCGAGCACCTCGCCGGTGCCCAGCCAGAACATTCCGCCGAGCACGCCGACCAGCACGGCGGCGGGAATCAGCAGCCAGATGCTGGTGTCGGCGAACATCAGGCGGCGATTGGTGGTGCTGTTGGCCACCTGGGTAACCACGCCGTTGCGGGAAATGGCGAAGACGTGCCAGGTATCGCCGAGCCACTCGACGCTGTGCAGGCCGGGGGCCTGTCGCGGCAGGTTCAGGGCCGGATGCGACGAGTAGCGCAGCTGGCCGCTGCTGTCCCAGGTCTGGGTGAGGATGTCGCCGGGCTGGTCGGGCTCGGCGCCTAAGGGCGTGGCGTCGGCGCCATGGCTGACGATGGAGTGGGCGATTTGCTCGAGGGCGTGGTCGCGCATCCTGTTGAAGCCATTCCAGGCCACCTCGTAGGTAATCAGGCTGACCAGGGCGGTGACCAGGACCAGCGAGCCGATCTGCCAGAGCAGCAACTGGCCGCGAATCGAATTCAAGCGGCCTTGGCGATCTTGTAGCCGACGCCGCGCACGTTGCGGATCCAGCCGTTGCCGAGCTTGCGCCGCAGGCGGTGGATCAGGACCTCGACTGCGTTGCTGGCGACTTCCTCGTCCCAGCCGTAAAGCCTTTCCTCGAGTTCGCGCAGCGCGATGACGGCCCCGGGCGTGGTCATCAAGGTCACCAGCAGCGCGAACTCGCGCGCCGACAGTTCGACTTCCTCCTCGCCCAGCGTGACCAGGCGCGTGGCCGGGACCACGGTGAGCGTGCCCAGGCGCAATTCGCGGCCGCTGCTGCGGCCCCGCCGCAGCAGGGCGTGCGCCCGTGCCAGGAGTTCTTCGAAGTCGAAGGGCTTGACCAGGTAGTCGTCGGCGCCGCGGTTAAGCCCGGCCACGCGCTCGCTGACCGCGTCGCGCGCCGTGACGATCAGCACGGGAATGGTGCTGTCCCGTCCGCGCAGCTGCTCCAGCAGCTGCCAGCCGTCGAGTCCCGGCAGGCCGAGGTCGAGGATCAGCAGGGCGTAACCGCCCACCTTCAGGGCGGCGTCGGCGTCGTTGCCATCGCGTACCCAATCGACGGGGAATCCCGCCAGCCGCAGGCCTCGGGCGATGCCGTCGCCGATCTGGGGGTCGTCCTCTGCCAGCAGGACTTTCATCGCAGGCCTTGCATCAATGAGGGGAAGGGATTGTCGCCATCGTCCGGGCGGATGTCAATCGGGTGATCCAGGGTGCATGATCCCGGCATGGGCCGGGCAGCGCGTCAGGGCGGTGCCTCGGCCTGGAGGAAGCGGGCGACGAAGGCGCCTTCGCAGCCCGGCGGCAGGGCAATGCGCACCACGTGGCCGCTGCCCGCGGCGACCGTAGCCGGCGCGCCCTCGCGATCGCGCATGGCCTCGATGACGAGTTCGAGGTTGCCCGCCGGGCGGATCAGCTCGATGCGGTCGCCCACTTCGAAATGGTTCTTCACCGCGATCTCGGCCAGGCCGTCGGCGCCGTAGCCGGTGACGTCGCCGACGTACTGGCTGCGGCTGGATTCGGAACTGCCGCGCAGATAGTTCTGGTAGTCGCGGTCGGGGCGGCGCTCGTAGAAGCCGGCGGTGTAGCCGCGGTTGGCCAGGCCGTCGAGCTGGCCGACCAGGCGCGCGTCGAAGGGCCGCCCGGCGACGGCGTCGTCGATGGCCTGGCGGTAACTCTGGCAGGAGCGCGCGACGTAGTAGGGCGACTTGGTGCGGCCCTCGATCTTCAGCGAGTCGACGCCGATCTCGGCCAGCTTCGCCACGTATTCGATGGCGCGCAGGTCCTTCGAATTGAGGATGTAGCTGCCGTGCTCGTCCTCTTCGATCGGCATGTATTCGCCGGGACGTTCGCGTTCCTCGACCAGCCAGGCGCCGGGGCGGCGCAGCTTGCCGGGCGCGGCGCCCGCAAGAGTCGGCGCTGGCGGCACGGCGACCGGGCGTGGCGCGGCGAGATCGACATCGCCGCTGGCATCCTCGACGCCCTCATGGACCTTGTAGTCCCAGCGGCAGGAATTGGTGCAACTGCCCTGGTTGGGGTCGCGGTGGTTGAAGTAGCCGGAGAGCAGGCAGCGCCCCGAGTAGGCGATGCACAGCGCGCCATGGACGAAGACTTCCAGTTCCGTATCGGGACATTCCTGGCGGATCTCGGCGACTTCGTCGAGCGAGAGTTCGCGCGACAGGATCACGCGCGTGACGCCGGTGCTGCGCCAGAACTTCACCGCGGCGTGGTTCACGGTGTTGGCCTGCACCGAGAGGTGGATGGGCATCTGCGGCCAGCGTTCGCGGATCATCATCATCAGGCCGGGGTCGGCCATGATCAGCGCGTCGGGCTTGAGATCCAAGACCGGCGCCATGTCTTCCAGGTAGGTCTTGAGCTTGGCGTTGTGCGGCAGGATGTTGCTGACCAGATAGAACTTGCCGTTCCGCGCGTGGGTCAGCGCGATGCCTTCGGCGAGCTTGTCCAGGCTACCGAAATCGTTGTTGCGCACGCGCAGGCTGTAACGCGGCTGGCCGGCGTAGATCGCCGTAGCGCCGAAATCCAGCGCGGTGCGCGCCATCTGCAGCGAACCCGCCGGGGCCAGCAGTTCGGGAGTCTTCATCGAAGAGTCGGCGCCGGCGGTACGGCGCGCAGGTCGGCGGTCACCGTGCCGATTTGCGCCAGTTCGTCCTCATGCGACGGATCGCGGAAATCTTCCGCCAGGGCGGCGGTTTCCCATTCGCGCAGGGCGGGGTGGTCGAGCAGGCGGGCCGCATAGTCGCCGGCGGCTCCGCCCGGCGCGACACCGTAGCTGCGGAAACGGTAGGCGACCGGGGCGAAGAAGGCATCGGCCGCGGTGAACGCGGCGCCGGCCAGAAATGGGCCGCCGAAGCGCGCCAGCCCCTCGTTCCACAGGCCTTCGATGCGGCCGATGTCGGCCAGCAGTGCCGGCGAACGCTGCTTCACCGCAACGCGCACGCCGATGTTCATGCCATGCAGCCGGCGCAGCGTGGTGAATCCGGAATGCATCTCGGCGGCAGCGCATCGCGCCCAGGCGCGAGCGGCGGCATCGGCAGGCCAGACGCCGGGATGGCGCTCGGCGAGGTATTCGGCGATCGCCAGCGACTCCCACACCACCGTATCGCCATCGACCAGCCAGGGCACCTTGCCCGCCGGCGAAAGCTGCCGAAAATCGGGTGCACTGCCGGGCGTGAAGGGGTGCAGCACCTCGTCGAAGGCGATGCCCAACGCGCGCATCAGCACCCAGGGCCGCAGCGACCACGAGGAATAGTTCTTGTTGGTGATGTGCAGTGTGTACATGAGGCTTACCGTGAAAAACCGCCGCTTGCGAAGTCACTGGTGATGACCGAGCGAAGCGAGCGGAATGGTAGCCCCGCCCTGGAAAGGGGGCGCAGGCGGGGTTTCGCGAAGCACTGCTTCGCGCCGCCGCAGCCGGCCGGCCATGCAGGGCCGGCCGTGGATCGGGGGTGGGGGGCCTTCAATTCGCCTTTCGCGTATTTCATCCTCGGCGGGTGGCGCTCGGTGCCATGAGCGTTATGCCCGGATGGTTTCGTCCAGCGTGATATCGACCATCAGATCGTTCGAGATGCGTTCCAGTTCCCCGGTCAGCGCGCCGACATCGAGATCCGGCGCGGCGGTGAGTTCCGCCACGGCGTGGAACAGCACGGCAGCCGACATCGGTGCGCTGGAGGTATGGGTGGTCAGGCTTTCCACGTTGACCGCGTGGTTGGCCAACACTTGTGAAACTTCGCGCACGATGCCGATGCGGTCGTGGCCGACCAGCGCCAGCTTCAGTCGCCGTCCCGTGGGCGCCGACTTCTGCGTGGTGGCCGATTCGACAGTGACTTTCAGCCCGGCGAGCTGACCGAGCGCATCACGCAGCGCATCGGCTTGCGCGGCGTCGACGCTGACCTCGACGATGCCGGCGAACTTGCCCGCCAATTGCGCCATCGAGGATTCCAGCCAGTTGCCCTGGTGGGCGCTGATCGCGGCGGAAAGCTCGCCGACCAGGCCGGGGCGGTCGTCGCCGATGACGGTGAGCACGAGATGGTGTGCCATGTTTGCCTTATGGAGATATGTTCAGAAATGAGGGCACTTCAGTTGCGGGACTTCCTGACGACAATCACATTTGGCAGCTTTTCGAAGTGTGCGTCACAGGTCAGCAGGTCGGCGCCGAACTCTCGCGCCGTGGCATACACCACGGCATCGGCCGTCGCCAGTTTGTATTGGGCATGCAGGTCCGCGGCAAGCAAGGCGATGCGAGTGTCAAGCGGTGCCACGACGCATTTTTGCGTAAAGGCAATCATCTGGTCCGCCTGCTCTTCGCCGGCTTCCCGCGTTAGCCATTTGGCCAGTTCCAGTTGCACGATGGTGGGCACGATGCATTCGGATCTGTCCGGAATCTCCCGTGCCAGCTTTTTGCCCAAGGGGCTGTCGATCAGCCACTCGATCCAGACGGATGTATCGACGACGCGCATCAATAGCGATCTTGCCGGTCGCGATAGCCCTCAGTCTTTGCGCCACGGGCAATGCCCGCGAGTTGCTTCAGATCGGGAACCGGCATGAGCAACACACCCTTGCCCTTGGGAATGAAGACAAACTCCTGTCCCGCTTCCCAATGCAAATCATCGCGAATCGCTTTGGGAACCGAAATCTGAAACTTGCTGGACAGGGTAGCGGTCGGAGTCATAGTCTTACCTAGTCTATATCGATATCAACGAAGTAAGAATATCACGCCGTAACCGGTAATACCAGCGGCGCTGCTCTCCCACTTATTCATCACGCTGTGGTGTAGTCCTCCATTGGCACGCAGCCGCAAAACAGGTTGCGGTCGCCGTGCACGTCGTCGATGCGATTGACGTAGGGCCAGAACTTGTTCTCCGCCACCCAGGGCAGCGGGAACACGGCCTGCTCGCGCGTGTAGGGTCGCGTCCATTCACCGATCATGTCCGCCTCGGTATGCGGCGCGTGCTTGAGCGGGCTGGCATCGAGCGTCCATTCGCCGGTCTCGATCTTGCGGATCTCGTCGCGGATGCTGCACATCGCGGCGCAGAAGCGGTCGAGCTCGGCCTTGTCTTCCGACTCGGTGGGTTCCACCATCAGCGTGCCGGCCACCGGGAAGCTCACCGTCGGGGCGTGGAAGCCGTAGTCCATCAGGCGCTTGGCGATGTCGATCTCGGCCACGCCGGTGGCGGCCTTGATGGCGCGCACGTCGAGGATGCACTCGTGGGCGACGCGGCCCTGGCTGCCGGTGTAGAGCACCGGGTAGTGGTCCTTGAGTTTCGCCGCGACGTAGTTGGCGTTCAGTATCGCGATCTCGGTGGCGCGCGTGAGGCCCGCGCCGCCCATCATGGTGATGTACATCCAGGAGATCGGCAGGATCGAGGCCGAACCCCAGGGCGCGGCCGAGACCGCGTGCTGGCCCTGGTGCGGACCGGGAACGGCCTGCACCGCGTGGTTGGCCATGTAGGGCGCGAGGTGGGCCTTGAGGCCGATCGGTCCCATGCCCGGCCCGCCGCCGCCGTGCGGGATGGCGAAGGTCTTGTGCAGGTTGATGTGCGAGACGTCGGCGCCGATGTCGGCCGGGCGGCACAGGCCGACCTGGGCGTTGAGGTTGGCGCCGTCCATGTACACCTGGCCGCCGTGGGCGTGGACGATGGCGCAGATGTCCTTCACCGCTTCCTCGAACACGCCGTGGGTCGACGGGTAGGTCAGCATCAGGCAGGACAGGTTCGCCGCGTGCTGCGCGGCCTTGGCCTTGAGGTCGTCGACATCGACGTTGCCGCTGTCGTCGCAGGCCACCGCCACCACTTCCAGGCCGCACATCTGCGCGGTGGCCGGGTTGGTGCCGTGGGCCGACTTCGGGATCAGGCAGACATTGCGTGCGCCTTGCCCGTTCGCCGCCTGGTAGCGGCGGATGGCGACGAGGCCGGCGTATTCGCCCTGGGCGCCGGAATTCGGCTGCATGCAGACGGCATCGAAGCCGGTGATCGCCTTGAGCTGGTCTTCAAGACCCGTGATCAGTTCGAGATAGCCCTGCGCCTGGTCCAGCGGGGCGAAGGGATGCATCTGCGAAAACTCGGGCCAGGAAACGGGGATCATTTCCGCCGCGGCGTTCAGTTTCATGGTGCAGGAGCCGAGCGGAATCATCGCGTGGTCCAGCGCCAGGTCGCGGTTCTGCAGGCGCTTGAGGTAGCGCAGCATGCCGTGCTCGGTGTGGTGGGTGTTGAATACCGGATGCGTGAGTATCGGTTCGCGACGCTGCAGCGTCACCGGGATCGCGCAGGGCCGCGCGGCGTCGAGCGCCTCGACCGGCGTGCTCTTGCCGAAGATGTGCAGCAGTGCGGCCACGTCTTCGCGCGTGGTGGTTTCGTCCACGCTGATGCCGACCGTTTCGTCATCGACCTGGCGCAGGTTGTAGCCGGCGGCGACTGCCGCCTGCATGATTTTCGCCGTGTCGCCGGCGCCGACTTTTACTTCGAAGGTATCGAAGAAGTCGCGCCCGGTGACGCCCAGCGCGCCGGCCAGCAGCGCGGCGAGGCGGTGGATGCGCGAGGCGATGGCGCGCAGGCCTTTCGGCCCGTGCCACACCGCGTACATGCCGGCGATGTTGGCCAGCAGCACCTGCGAGGTGCAGATGTTGGAATTGGCCTTCTCGCGGCGGATGTGCTGCTCGCGCGTCTGCAGCGCCATGCGGTAGGCGGTCTTGCCGCGCGCGTCCTTCGAGACGCCGATGATGCGGCCCGGCATCGAGCGCACATGCGCCTCGCGCGTGGCGAAGAAGGCGGCGTGCGGGCCGCCGAAGCCCATCGGCACGCCGAAGCGCTGCGACGAGCCGAGCGCGATGTCGGCGCCCATTTCGCCCGGCGATTTGAGCAGCACCAGCGCCATCAGGTCCGAGGCGACTGCCACCACGCCACCCTTGCCCTTGATGTGGGCGATCGCGGTGGTGAGGTCGGCTATCTCGCCGCGCGCATTGGGATACTGCAGCAGCGCGCCGAATACGTCGTCACGCCGCGAGGCGTCTTCCGGCTGGCCGAGCACCAGCTCGAAGCCGAAATACGCGGCGCGCGTCCTGATCACGTCGATGGTCTGCGGGAAGGCATCCTGGTCGACGAAGAACACATTGCCCTTGGCCTTGGAAATGCGCCGCGCCATGGTCATCGCCTCGGCGGCGGCGGTCGCCTCGTCGAGCAGCGAGGCGTTGGCGATCTCCATGCCGGTCAGGTCGACCACCATCTGCTGGTAGTTGAGCAGCGCCTCGAGGCGGCCCTGGGCGATCTCGGCCTGGTAGGGCGTGTAGGCGGTGTACCAGCCGGGGTTCTCGAACAGGTTGCGCAGGATCACCGGCGGCGTCAGCGTGCCGTAGTAGCCCTGGCCGATCAGCGATTTCTTCACCACGTTCTTCGCCGCGATGGCCTTCAGCGCGGCCAGTGCCGCGTGTTCCGGCACGGCCGCCGGCAGGTCCAGCGGGCGTTGCAGGCGGATCGTCGCCGGCACCGTCTCGCCGATCAGCGTGCGCAGCGAATCGGTGCCGATCGAGGCCAGCATCGCGGCGATCGCGTGCTCGTCGGGGCCGATGTGGCGGCCGATGAACTCGTCGCGGTTTTCCAGCTCGGTGAGCGGGTGCGAAAGGTGTTCGGCGTGCATGTCAGAGCGTCGCGGCGTAGGCATCGGCGCCAAGCAGGCCGCCCAGCTCGGTGGCGCACTGGTCGGCAGCGGCCGGCTTGATGCGGAACAGCCAGGCCGCGTAGGCGTCGGCATTGACAGATTCCGGGGCGTCGACGGCGGCCTGGTTGGCCTCCACCACTTCGCCGGAAACCGGCGAATAGATGTCGGAGGCGGCCTTGACCGATTCGACCACCGCGCATTCCTCGCCGGCCTTGACCACGCGGCCGACCGCCGGCAGTTCGAGGAAGACGATGTCGCCCAGCGCTTCCTGGGCGTGGTCGGTGATGCCGATGGTGACGGTGCCGTCGGCTTCGAGCCGGGCCCATTCGTGGGAGGCGGCGTACTTCAGGTTGGCGGGTGTATTCATTGGCTGGCTCCTCAGAGAAGGGGGGTTCCGTTGCGGACGAAACTGGGTTTGACGACGCGCGCCTTGAGGCGCTTGTCGCGGATTTCGACGTCGACCTCGCTGCCGGGCGCGATGCCTTCGGGCAGGCGCGCCAGCGCGATGGACTGGTTGAGGCTGGGCGAGAAACTGCCGCTGGTGGTTTCGCCTGTTCCCAGCGGCGTGATGACCTTCTGGTGGGCGCGCAACACGCCGCGATCGAGCAGCAGCAGGCCCTGGAACTGGTTGCGCGGCTGCCGTGTCACCAGCGCCGACTTTCCGATGAAGTCGCGCGCGGCGTCCTTCATATCCACCGTCCAGCGCAGGCCGGCTTCGTAGGGCGTGATCTCCTCGTCCATGTCCTGGCCATAGAGGTTCATGCCGGCTTCCAGCCGCAGGGTGTCGCGCGCGCCCAGGCCGCAGGGCCGGATGCCGGCGTCCAGCAGCTTCTGCCAGGCGGTCCCGGCGGCGGCGGCCGGCAGGGCGATTTCGAAGCCGTCCTCGCCGGTGTAGCCGGTGCGGGCAACCAGCCAGCCCTCCCATTCCGCGGCCTGGAACACGCCCAGCGCCTGCGTCGCGGCGCGCGCGGCGGGGAAGGCGGTCCAGAATTTCTCGCGGGCATTGGGGCCCTGCACGGCGATCATGGCCAGCGCATCGGGGCCCTCGCGGCGCTGCGTGAGTTCGGCGGTGAAGCCGGCCAGTTGCGCGCGCATCCAGGCGATGTCCTTCTCCGCCGTGCCGGCATTGACCACGATGCGATAGTTCTCGGGCGTGAAGAAGTAGACGATCAGGTCGTCGATCACGCCGCCCGATTCGTTCAGCATGCAGGAATACAGCGCCTTGCCCGGCACGGCCAGCTTCGCCACGTCGTTGGCCAGCAGGCGGCGCAGCCAGCGCGTGGCATCGGCGCCGACCAGGTCCAGCGCGCACATGTGGGAAACGTCGAACATGCCGGCGTCGCGGCGCACGGCGTGGTGCTCCTCGATCTGCGAGCCGTAGTGGATGGGCATGTCCCAGCCGGCGAAGTCGACCATCTTCGCGCCCGCGGCGAGGTGCGATGGGTAAAGGGGGGTGCGTTGCGGCATGGCGATCCTCGGAAAAGATGCGGCAGGAGGCGCGACGGGGCCCCGTCACGTCCCCATCTGTCCTTGGCGCCTGAGAGATTTACTCCGTCGGCGGGCAGGCTTCACAATGCTGCGGTGAGCTGCCGCTCTCCAGATTTTCCGTGCGTCGTCGGTCCTTTTGCCTGAGCGGTTCCTGGGGGTTGCGCCTTCGGCGGTGCAGGCGGGAAACGCGTCACTCTCTCCCGACGACCAGGGGCGGATTATCCTACAAAGCCCCCATTCGGGGTTCGCCGAATGCGCCGGACTGTTTACCACGGCCCCGGTTTCATGTACTGTATGCAACACCAGTTACCGGAGCATGCCATGGCCCACGATCTGACCCCCCGCCAGCAGGAAATCCTCGATTTCATCCGCAGCAGCATGGAAGTCTTCAGCATGCCGCCGACGCGCGCCGAGATCGCCGGCGCCTTCGGCTTCGCCTCGCCCAATGCCGCCGAGGACCACCTGCGGGCGCTGGCGAAAAAGGGTGCGATCACCCTCGAACCGGGCTCCGCGCGCGGCATCCGCCTGGTCGAGCAGCTCGGCCTGCCGCTGATCGGCACGGTCGCCGCCGGCAGCCCGCTCTTGGCCGTGGAAAACCGCCTCGGCAACATCCGCATCGATCCGGCGCTGTTCTCGCCGCAGGCCGATTTCCTGCTGCGCGTGCGCGGCCTGTCGATGATCGAGGCCGGCATTCTCGACGGCGACCTGCTCGCCGTGCATCGCACCTCGGAAGCGAACAACGGCCAGATCGTCATCGCCCGCATCGGCGACGAAGTCACCGTCAAGCGCTTCAAGCGGCGCGGCACCATGGTCGAACTGATCGCCGAAAACCGCGACTTCGCGCCCATCCTGGTCAATACCCGCAAGGAGCCGCTGACCATCGAGGGTGTGGCCGTGGGTTTGATCCGCGACGGACGGACACTGTAAATGAAGGCGTAAAACCGATTCAGCCACAGAGGACACAGAGGGCACAGAGAAAGGCAATCAGACGCGACGGAAGTTTTCTGCAACATATTCCGGGTTTCTCTCTGTGATCTCTGTGTCCTCTGTGGCCAACAGGTTTTCCCAACATGAATCCTTCACTGGTCCAACTGCTGCAGCGCTCCGACATCCGTCGCGGCGATGCCTTCGCCGTGGCGCCGGCGCCGACTCTTGGCAGCGGCTTCCCCCTCCTCGATGCCGAGCTGCCCGGCGGCGGCTGGCCGCGCGGGGCGCTGACCGAACTGCTGGTGGAACATGAAGGCATCGGCGAACTCGGCCTGCTGCTGCCCGCGCTGGCGACGCTGACCGCCGCCGGCCGCGTCGTGGTGCTGGTGGCGCCGCCGCATGCCGCGCATGCGCCGGCCTGGGCCGCCGCCGGGGTGCGCCTCGACTGCCTGCGCCTGGTGTTTCCGCGCCGCCCGCGCGACGCCCTGTGGGCCGGCGTCGAGGCGCTGCGCTGTGGCGGCGTGGCGGCCACCCTGCTGTGGCTGGACGCGATGTTCCGCGACGGCCTGCCGGCCAACAGCCTGCGCCGCCTGCAGGTCGCCGCCGGCGAGGGCGGCGGCGCGGCCTATCTCCTGCGTCCGGCACGTTTCGCCGCGCAGGCCTCGCCGGCGCCGCTGCGCCTGCAATTGCAGGCGGCGGAGGGCCGCCTGCGCGTGCAACTGCTCAAGCGGCGCGGGCCGCCGGCGCGCCACGACCTCCTGCTCGACATCCGCCGCCCGGCCGCCTTGCCGCAGGCCTTTCCCCATGCTCTGGCTGGCGCTGCACTGCCCGCCGCAAGCGGCACCCGACGCCGCAGCCGCGCCGCCGCCTGAGGCGTCGATCACCCCGGCGCTGGCCTGCTGGGCGGGCCGCTATACGCCGCGGGTGAATCTTGCGCCGGATGCGCTGCGGCTCGACATCGGCGCCAGCCTGCGCCTCTTCGGCGGCCTGCCGGCGCTGCTGCAACAGGTACGCGACGACCTCGCCGCGATGGCCCTGCCGGCACATGTCGCGGTGGCGGCGACGCCGCTCGCCGCACTGTGGCTGGCGCGCGCCGGCGACGGCACGGTCTGCCCCGACCTGGCGGCGACGCGCGCCGCACTTGCCGGCGTGCCGCTCGCCGCGCTGCGGCTGGCGCCGCCCTTGGCGCGGCGCATCGAAGGCTTCGGCCTGCGCCGCCTCGGCGATGTGCTGGCGCTGCCGCGCGCCAGCCTCGGCGCGCGCCTGGGCAAGCCATTCGTCATCGACCTGGCGCGCGCCCTGGGCGAGCTGCCCGATCCGCAAACCTGCTTCGCCTTCCCCGAACGCTTCGAGCAGGCGCTGGAACTGCCGGCGCCGGTGGAGGCCGCGCCGGTGCTGCTGTTCGCCGCGCGCCGCCTGGTCGCGGCGCTGGCCGGCTGGCTGGCGGCGAGGAACGGCGCCGTGCGCGCGCTCGACTGCCTGATCGAGCACGGCCACGGCCACGTCACCGCGCTGCCGCTGGCCTTCAGCGCGCCGGTGCACGATGCCGCGCGCATCGAGCGGGTCCTCAAGGAAAGCCTCGATGCCCTGCACCTGCCGGCCCCGGCACTGGCGCTGCGCCTGTGCGCGCCGGAAACCGTGGCGCGCGAGGCGGGCAGCCTGGTCCTCTTCGATGGCGCCGGGCAAAGGCAGGAGGCGCTGGCCGAACTCATGGACCGCCTCGCCGCGCGCCTCGGCGCGCCGGCCGTGCAGGGCCTGGCCTGCCATGCCGACCACCGCCCGGAACACGCCAGCCGCGCGCATCCCGCCGCGCCGGCCGCCGCGCCGCCGACGCTGCCGCGCCCGCTGTGGCTGCTCGATCCACCCGAAGCGCTGCGCGAAAGCCGCGGCCGCCCGCAACGCGCCGGCCCGCTGCGGCTGGCCGCCGGCCCGGAACGCATCGAATCCGGCTGGTGGGACGGCGCCGACGCCCGCCGCGACTACTTCATCGCCATCGACGGCGCCGGCCGCTGGCTATGGATCTTCCGCGACCCGCGCCCGCCGGGCGGGTGGTTCTTGCATGGGGTGTTCGCCTGAGAAGGCGTGGTCAAGCCGGATCGTGGCTACGTACTGCGACGAGTCAGTGCGCGCAGCAGGGTGGCAAACAGCTGATCGGGGCTGAATGGCTTGGTCAGGAAGTCGGTCATGCCCGCCGCAAGGCACTTCATCCTGTCCTCGGCAAACGCGTTGGCTGTCATGGCGATGATCGGCGTGTCCAGGTATCCGGGAAGCTGACGTATTTCCCGCGTCGCCTCTATCCCGCTCAGTTTCGGCATCTGCATGTCCATGAAGATGGCCGCGTAGCTGTTCTTGCGAGCCATGGCGACGGCCTCTGCGCCATCCTCGGCGGTGTCCGCCACGAGACCGACTGCTTCCAGGTGCATCAGGGCGACTTCCCTGTTGATCGGTTCGTCATCAACCACCAGAATGCGCTGACCGGCGCAGTCTTCACGTATCCGCGCTTCGGCATCGACTACTGCATCCGTCGGTGCCAGCGCCGCCGCGTCGCCCTTCATCAGCTTCACGGCAAACCAGAAGGTACTGCCGACGCCCACCGTGCTGTCAGCGCCGACTTTCCCGCCCATCAGTTCGACCAGGCGGCGGGTGATCGCCAAGCCGAGACCGGTGCCGCCGTACTTGCGGGTCATCGAGTTGTCGGCCTGCTCGAAGGCGCTGAAGAGCCGCGCCATGACCTCGGGGGCAATGCCGATGCCGGTATCCGTTACCTCGAAACGCACCACCACGGAATCGGCCGACTCTTCCTGTTTGCGGGTGCGCAAGGTCACCGTGCCTCTCTCGGTGAACTTGACGGCGTTGGTCGCGAAGTTGAGCAAGGCCTGTTGCAGCCGTGTCGGGTCACCCACGAGCCTGGACGGCAAGGGCCCGGCATCGATCAGCAGGTGGATGCCCTTGGCCTTGACCCGCTCCGACAGGATGGAACTGATATTGGCCAGCAGGCGGCCGACGTCGACCGTCGATTGCTCCAGCGTGAACTTGCCGGCCTCGATCTTCGAGATGTCGAGGACATCGTTGATCACCGACAACAGGTGCTGGGCCGAGGCGTCGATGACATCGAGGCGCTGAGCCTGCCTGCTGGTGACACCTTCCCGACGCAGGATGCTGGCCATGCCGACAATGCCGTTCATCGGCGTACGGATTTCATGGCTCATGTTGGCGAGGAAGGCGCTCTTGGCGACGTTGGCGGCTTCGGCGATTTCCTTGGCCGCCGCGAGTTCGGCGGTACGTGACTCGACGAGTTCCTCAAGGTGGTGGCGGTGCCTGTGCAGTTCAGCTTCGGCGGCCTTGCGCTCGCTGATGTCCTCCACCATTGCCACCACGTAATCGAGGCTGCCATCCGGCGTCCGCACATGGCTGACCGCCAGACGCGTATCCACCAGATGGCCATCCTTGTGGATGAAGCGCTTGTCCATTGCATAACTCTCGATTTCGCCAGCCAGCATGCGGTTGAACTGCGCCAGGTCAGGCGCCAGATCTTCCGGGTGGGTCAGCTCGGCCCAGGTCATGCGAGTCAGCTCATCCCGCGTGTAACCCAGCGTCGCGCAAAGTGCGTCGTTGACCTCGATCCAGCCCTTCTCAAGGCTGGTAATCGCAAGGCCGACGATGGAATGGTCGAAGTAGGCATGAAAGCGTTGCATGCTGGCGCGTTCTGCGGCGGCTACCGCACCCTGAGTGGCATGCAAGGTTTCCTGGTCGATCAGTTGCTGCTCGTAGTTGCGAAAGATCAGGCACAGCAGCATGGTGGCAAACGGGTAGAACAGCATGAGCACCCACCAGGCCTGCTCGATGAAGGCGTAAGCGGCCCGATTGGGAACTTGCGTGAATGCAGCCAATTGCGCCAGTTGCACCACTACGCCCAGCGCAAGAAAGTGCATCGGTTGCGACGGGCGTTCGCGACGCGCCAACCACTGCCGTGCCAGGACGCCGAGCAAGGCCGACTGCAGGATGACCAGGATACCCACCGTTGCGCCGATACCGCCCAACTGGTAGCGATACACGGCCGCAATGCCGGCGGCAATTGCCGCCGCGAAGCCACCACCGACTGCGCCGGCTACCGACAGCACGATCGACCGGCCGTCAAATATCAGGCCTGGCGCGAACGTGACGGGATTCAACATGCCAAGAAAGGCAACGCTGCCAAACAACAGCCCGAGCATCACCTGGCGCCCCGGCGTGTCCTTGCGAAAACGCGAAAGAACGATCTGCCCTGTCGCAATCAGGGCGATCAGGAAAGCGATGTTGTTGACCAGATTGATTAGCATGCGTCGGAATCGGGTTGGAGCGGAATGCCTGCCTTTATTACGTCAGAGTAGGAGCCCAAGCTTACCTTGATCCTGAATGGCTTTACGTCCGCAGGGCCGAACTAGACTTCGCACGTCCCATGAATCCGCCTTTCGGACAGGATCCTGGCTTCAGGCGGCGTTCTTCCACTGTGCCGACGCCGTATCACCGGCGCCGACTATCGAATGGCCTGAGTGCTGCCGCCCGCTTCCCACGCCTCGATCGCGTTGCGCAGCCTTTCCGGCAGGGCGCGCGAGGTCCGGCTTTCCGGGTCGGCGTTGACGTAGATCATCTCGCCGCTGACCAGGCGTTCGTCGCCACGGAAGATGGCCATCTCGAATGCCATGCTGGAATTGCCCAGCCGTGCGGCGCGCACGCAGATGTCGAGCAGCTCGTCGAAGCGCGCCGAGGCGTGGTAGTTGATCACGCTCCTCACCGCGAACAGGTCGCCGCCGGTGCCGGCGATGCCTTCCGGGTAGGGCAGGCCGATGGCGCGCCAGTACTCGGTGATGCCGATGTCGAACCAGGTCAGGTAGTGACCGTTGAAGACGATGCCCTGCGCGTCGATTTCGGCCCAGCGTACGCGCAGCGGGTGGCGCAGGCGAAAGGCGGCGAGCGGCGAGGGCGCGGGCGGCTTCACGTGGCTTCGGTAAGCAGCGAGACGCCGAGCAGGGCGCGGCGCTTGAGCCAGGGGCTGGGGCGGTAGCGCGGGTCGCCGTAGAACTTCTGCATGGCTTCCAGCAGGTCGAGCACCAGCTTCGGCTTCAGCGCGTCGCCGAAGGCCAGCGGGCCTTTCGGGTAGCCCAGGCCGAGGGTGACGGCGCGGTCGATGTCGTCCGGCGTGGCGACGCCCTGCTGGGCGATGTCGCAGCCGATGTTCACGATGCAGGCGACGATGCGCTGGGCGACGAAGCCGGCGCTGTCGGCGACCACGCTGACCGGCGTGCCGTCGGCGGCGAACAGGGCGTGCGCGGCGTCGCGCATGGCGGTGCTGGTGAGCGGCGTGGTCATCAGGTTGCGCCGCGCGCTCTTGCCGGCGGCAATGCCGAACAGGCAGTCGATGGCGACGCAGCGTTTCGGATCGAGGCCCTGCTCGACGCAGGCGCTGGTGGCGTCGCCGCCCAGCGGCGTGACGATGCACAGCGCATCGGGGCCGGGCAGGTAGTCGGTTTCGACCTCGACGCCGGCGGCGGCGGCGATTTCGCGCAGCACGTCGGCCCATTCCGGATGGGTCTGGCTGACCCAGACGCGGGCCGGCAGGGCGGTCGGCGCGGGCGGCTCGGCGACGACGGCAGCATCCTTGCCGTAGTCATAGAAGCCGCGCCCGGTCTTGCGCCCCAGCACGCCGCCGGCCAGGCGTTGCGCGGCGAGCGGCGAGGGCCGGTAGCGCGGCTCCTGGTAATACTGGTTGTAGATCGATTCCATTACCGGGTGCGAGACGTCGAGCCCGGTCAGGTCGAGCAGTTCGAAAGGCCCCATGCGAAAGCCCGCCAGCTCGCGCATGATGCGGTCGATGCTGCGGAAGTCGGCGACGCCTTCGCCCAGCGCGCGCAGGGCCTCGGTGACGAAGCCGCGACCGGCGTGGTTCACGATGAAGCCCGGCGTGTCCTTCGCGCGCACCGCCGTGTGGCCCATGCGCCGGCCGAGGCCGAGCAGCGCCTCGCAGGCCCAGGGCGCGGTGAGCAGGCCGTCGATCACCTCGACGATCTTCATCAGCGGCACCGGATTGAAGAAGTGGAAGCCGGCGACGCGCTCGGGCCGGTTGCAGGCGGCGGCGAT
Source organism: Sulfuritalea sp. (assembly GCA_016716965.1). Taxonomy (GTDB): domain Bacteria; phylum Pseudomonadota; class Gammaproteobacteria; order Burkholderiales; family Rhodocyclaceae; genus Sulfuritalea. The sequence continues at coordinate 59,900 of JADJUP010000026.1, forward strand.
CGAGGTCACCGACAGCGAGGAGGTATTGGTGGCGAGGATGCAGTCTGCGGCGACGATGTCTTCCAGTTGCTGGAACAAAGCTTTCTTGACGTCGAGGTTCTCGACGATGGCCTCGACGATGACCTGTGCCGAGGCGAGGCCGTCGAGGCGCGCCACGACTTCCAGCTTGGCCGCTGCCGCGTCCAGTGCCGCCTGGGTGATCTTGCCCTTTTCCGCCAGCTTGCCCAGGGTGCCGACCACGGTTTCGCGTGCACTGGCGGCGGCGCCGTGCAGCGCGTCGTAGAGCAGTACGCGGATGCCGGCCTGCGCTGCGATCTGGGCGATGCCGCGGCCCATGGCGCCGGTGCCGACGATGCCGATGCAAAGATCGGGGGACTGGATATCTGGGGACATGGGATTCCTCGGGAAGGGCGGGGGAGGATGTCCCGCGTCGGTCGGCGCCGCGCGCCGCGGGCGGGACGGCCGGCGCTCAGGCGGCGCCGGCGGCGGGGATCACCAGAGCTTCCACCACGGCACGGCCCGGTCGAGGCCGCGTTCATAGTAGACGCTCTTGGGGAAGTTCTTGCGCATCACGCGTTCGGCATCGTCGCGCAGGTCGTTCATGCCGAGCAGGTCGTAGGCCTTGACCATGACGAACAGGGCCTCTTCGTTGGCGGGCGCGTCGGGGTAGGTCTTGATCGCCGTCTGCGCGCGGTTGATCGCGGCGACGTAGGCCTCGCGCTTCATGTAGTAGCGGGCGACGTGGACCTCGTGCGAGGCCAGCGCATTGACCAGGTACTTCATGCGCGCGGTGGCGTCCGGCGTGTAGCGGCTTTCGGGGAACTTGGTAACCAGCGCCTTGAAGGCCTCGAAGGAGTCGCGCGCGGCCTTCGGGTCGCGTTCGGTCAGGTCCTGCATGCTGATGTGGCCGAGCAGGCCGAGGTCCTCGTTGAAGTTGGCGAGGCCTTTCAGGTAATAGGCGTAGTCGACGTTGGGGTGGTTCGGGTGCAGGCGGATGAAGCGGTCGCAGGCGGCGATGGCGGAGGCCGGTTCGGCCTGGCGGTAATAGGCGTAGGCGACTTCGAGCTGCGCCTGCTGCGCATAGCGGCCGTAGGGGAAGCGGGCCTCGAGCTTTTCGAAATACTTGATCGCCTTGTCGTAGGAGCCGTCGGCCATGGCGCTCTTGGCTTCGCTGTAGAGCCGGTTGGCGGACCAGCTCGCGGTTTCGTCGACCACGTCGGGCAGGAGGCCGCAACCACCGAGCAGGGTGGTACCGGCAGCCGCGCCCAGAAACACGATGGGGGCGAGCGCCCGCAGGATTGCCGCTACACTACGCATGGTGAAAACCTCGCATGAATTTCCGGCCGATTATAGCCGAAGCCCCGTCCCGCCCTTGTCCCGCGCGGCCCTCGACGTACCCGCGGAATGCGCCGGCTGGCGCCTCGACGCGACCCTGGCCAAGCTGTTTCCGGAACACTCGCGCAGCCGCCTGCAGGGCTGGCTCAAGGACGGCCTGATCCGCCTCGACGGCGGCAGCGCGGAAGGCAAGCGCAAGGTGTATGGCGGCGAGCGCATCGAGTTCGACATCGGCGACGCCGTACCGCCGGCGCCGACTCTTGCCGAGTCCGCCGAGGACATTCCGCTCAAGGTGGTGTTCGAGGACGAACAACTGATCGTCATCGACAAGCCCGCCGGGCTGGTGGTGCATCCGGGCAACGGCAACGCCTCGGGCACGCTGATGAACGCGCTGCTGCACCATGCGCCGCAACTGGCCGGAATCCCGCGCGCCGGCATCGTGCATCGCCTCGACAAGGACACCAGCGGCCTGCTGGTGGTGGCGAAGACACTGACCGCGCAGACCGACCTGGTGCGCCAGTTGCAGGCGCATGCGGTCAGCCGCCATTACCTGGCGCTGGCACTGGGCCGGGTCGAACGCGACGGCACGGTCGACGCGCCGCTCGGGCGGCATGCGATCCACCGCACCAAGATGGCCATCGTGCGCGCCGGCGGCAAGGAGGCGCGTACCCATTACGCGGTGCTGGAACGCTTCGCCCGCGCCACCCTGCTCGAATGCCGCCTGGAAACCGGGCGCACGCACCAGATCCGCGTCCATCTCGCTTCGCTCAAGCATCCGCTGGCCGGCGACACCGTGTATCGCGGCAACAAATGCGGCGACGCGCGGCTCGACGCCTTTCCGCGCCAGGCCCTGCATGCCTGGCGACTCGCCTTGCGGCATCCGGACGGCGGCGCGGAGGTGGCCTGGGAATCGCCGTTGCCGGAAGATTTCGCGCAATTGCTCGATCAACTGCGACAGGATCCGGCGCAGTGACCCGGCGCCGTGCCTGACTTCATTTTCCCCGACTGGCCGGCTCCGCGAGGCGTGCGCGCGCTGTCGACCACGCGCGCCGGCGGAGTCAGCGCGGCGCCGTGGCAGGGGTTCAACCTCGGCGACCACGTCGGCGACGACCCGCAAGCCGTGGCCCGCAACCGCGCCCTGCTGCGCCGCGAACTGCCCTCGGATCCGGTGTGGCTGAAGCAGGTGCATGGCGCGCGCTGCGTCGATGCGGCGCTGGCGGCGCCCGGCACCGAGGCCGATGCCAGCTTCACCCGCGAGCGCGGCGTTGTCTGCGCCGTGCTGGTCGCCGACTGCCTGCCGGTGCTGCTATGCGACGACGCGGCGACCGTGGTCGGCGTCGCCCATGCCGGCTGGCGCGGGCTGGCCGCGGGCGTGGTCGAGGCGACGGTCGGCGCCATGGCGCTGCCCGGCGAACGCCTGATGGCCTGGCTCGGTCCCGCCATCGGGCCGCAGGCCTTCGAGGTCGGCAATGAAGTGCGCGAGTGCTTCCTGGCCGTCGATACCGCGGCAGCGGAGGCCTTCGTCGCCGCGCCGGGCGGCAAATGGCTGTGCGACATCGCGCTACTGGCGCGGCAGCGGCTCTCGGCGCTGGGAATTCGCCGTATCACCAGCGCCGACTCTTGTTCCGTGGCCGATGCAACACGCTACTTTTCCTATCGGCGCGACGGCGTTACCGGGCGCATGGCCAGCCTCGTCTGGCTGGAATAGGGGAACTACTCGTCGGCCGGCCTGACGGGAGCCTCGGGCGCCGCCTCGCTTTCCTTCCGCTGCAGGGTGCGCCGCCGCTGCGGCGTGCCGAACAGCCACAGCAGCAGCGCCAGCGGCGCCAGGCCATAAAAGCCGAAGGTGAGCACGCCGGCGGTCAGGCTCGGCTCGGTGGCGGCCATCAGCAGGGTGACATAGAGCCACGCGATCGCAACTACGTACATGGGCCGATAGTAATGTGAAACGCCGCGTTCGATGCTCCGGGCTACGGACCTGCGCAGTGTGCAGAGGGCTAACCCCTGAGGAGGGCAGGGGGGCGGGCAGGGTACGAATGCGGCTTGACAGCAATTATTGTGCAGTGCAAAATAAACACCGATTTTTTTGGTTGCGGCTGCCATGCGTGGCGCCGGTTGGGCCGCTGTCGGCCCCTGCTGAAACCACCGCCGTTTTCAGGAGCCCCGAATGTCGTTTCCCCCCGATCAGAATGCCGCGTTCCAGGCCATGTTCCAGGCCGGAAACTCCATGGCCCAAGGCTTCAGCCAGTTCCTCGCGGACCAGCAGCAAAAGCTCGCAGCTACGCAACAGGGGGTGAATCCCGCGGCCTGGGCGGCAGAATCGGAAGCGCTCAAGTCGCTGCAGCAGGAATGGATGGGGCGCCATGCCCAGCTTTGGCAGGCCATGCTGGGCAAGGCCCCGGGCCAGTCGGCGCCGCAGGTCGCGAGCGCCGCGGCCGGCGACAAGCGTTTCGACCATCCGGCATGGAGCGAAAGCCCGATCTACGACTACCTGCGCCAGGCTTACCTGATCAATGCCGAATACATGAAGCGCATGGCCGACGCGGCGCCCGTGGCCGACGGCCAGGCCAAGGACCGCATGCGCTTCATGACGCGGCAGATGGTCGACGCGATGGCGCCGTCCAACTACCTCGCCACCAATCCGGAATTCGTCAAGACCGCCCTCGAAACCAAGGGCGAGAGCATCCAGCGCGGCATCCAGAACCTGCTGGAAGACATGCGCAAGGGCCGCATTTCGATGACCGACGACACCGCCTTCGAGGTCGGCCGCAACCTGGCGATCACGCCCGGCGCGGTGGTTTACGAAAACGAACTGATGCAGTTGCTGCAGTATTCGCCGACCACCGACAAGGTCGCGGCACGGCCCTTCCTGATGGTGCCGCCCTGCATCAACAAGTACTACATCCTCGACCTGCAGCCGGAAAACTCGGTGGTGCGCTACGCCGTGGAGCAGGGAAACACGGTGTTCCTGATCTCGTGGAAGAACGTGCAGGCCGACCTCGGCCACCTGACCTGGGACGATTACATCGAGCGCGGCGCGCTGGAAGCGATCAAGGTGGTGCAGGACATCTGCCAGGTCGAGCAGATCAACGCGCTGGGCTTCTGCGTCGGCGGCACCATCCTCGGTTCGGCGCTGTCCGTCGCGGCCCTGCGTGGCGAGAACCCGGTGGCATCGCTGACCCTGCTCACCACGCTTCTGGATTTCGCCGATTCCGGCGAGATCGGCTGCCTGGTCGACGAGACCGCAGTGCAGGCGCGCGAAGCGACCATCGGCAAGGGCGGCCTGCTGCGCGGGAGCGAACTGGCCTCGGTGTTCTCCTCGCTGCGCGCCAACGACCTGATCTGGCAGTACGTGGTGGGCAACTACCTGAAGGGCAACAAGCCGCCGGCCTTCGACCTGCTCTACTGGAACGCCGACGCGACCAACCTGCCGGGCCCCTTCCTGGCCTGGTACCTGCGCAACATGTACCTGGAGAACAACCTGCGCGTGCCGGGCAAGCTGCAGATGTGCGGCGTCAAGGCCGACCTTGGGGCGCGTGGACATGCCGGCCTTCGTCTATGCCAGCCGCGAGGACCACATCGTGCCGTGGAAGTCGGCCTACCAGAGTCGCGGCCTGCTCGGCGGGGAGACGACCTTCGTGCTGGGCGCCTCGGGCCACATCGCCGGCGTGATCAACCCGGCGACCAAGAACAAGCGCAGCCATTGGCTGAACGATAGCACCACGGCGAACGCCGACGAGTGGTTCGATACCGCGACCGAGACCAAGGGCAGCTGGTGGCCGGTGTGGGCCGATTGGCTGGCGCAGCAGGCCGGCGGGCAGGTTCCGGCGCGCGTGCGCCTGGGCAGCAAGGCACATCCCCCCGGCGCGCCGGCGCCCGGAAGCTACGTCAAGGAAAAGGCATAATGACAAGACCGGCACCTGTGCGGGGCGCAGTTGTCGGTGACGCAATCGAAGCCCCGACCCAACAATAATCGAGAGGAGTAGGACATGCTGCGAGTAGCTCTGGTAACGGGAGGAATGGGTGGTCTTGGTGAAGCAATCTGCATCAAGCTGGCGGCGCTGGGCTACAAGGTGGTCACCACCTACAGCCCCAGCAACACCAAGGCCGGCGAATGGCTGCGCACCATGAATGACATGGGCTACGGCTTCAAGGCCTATCCCTGCGACGTCGCCGATTTCGATTCCTGCAAGGCCTGCGTGGCCCAGGTGACTGCCGATGTCGGTCCCGTCGAAGTGCTGGTCAATAATGCCGGCATCACGCGCGACATGACGTTCAAGAAGATGACCAAGGCCGACTGGGACGCGGTGATCCACACCAACCTCGACTCCGCCTTCAACATGACCAAGCAGGTCATGGACGGCATGATGGATCGCGGCTGGGGTCGCGTCATCAACATCTCCTCGGTGAATGGCCAGAAGGGCGCATTCGGGCAGACCAACTATGCCGCCGCCAAGGCCGGCATGCACGGTTTCACCAAGGCACTGGCGCTGGAAGTCGCCAAGAAGGGCGTCACCGTCAACACGATTTCCCCGGGCTACATCGGCACCAAGATGGTCATGGCGATCCCGCAGGAAGTGCTGGACAGCAAGATCCTGCCGCAGATTCCGCAATCGCGTTTGGGCAAGCCGGAAGAAGTCGCCGGCCTGGTTGCCTACCTGTCATCCGAAGAAGCGGCGTTTGTAACCGGCGCCAATATCTCCATCAACGGCGGCCAGCACATGTTCTGATCGCCAGGAACGGAGGCGCGACTTGCAGCGCGCCTTCGTTCCGCAAAGGTTTTTCAGTCGTATAGGAAGTTTCAAAAATGGCAAAACGTACAGCATTGGTAACAGGCGCGATGGGTGGACTCGGCACGGCAATCTGCAAGTCGCTGTCGCAAAGCGGGTTCAACGTCGTAGCGAACTGCCTGCCGAATTTTCCCCCGAAGGATGAGTGGCTGGCGAAGATGAAGGCCGATGGTTTCGAGGTCACGGTCGCCGAAGCGGACGTGACGGATTTCGACGCCTGCGCCGCGATGGTCAAGAAGGTCGAGAGCGAAATCGGCCCGATCGACGTCCTGGTCAACAACGCCGGCATCACGCGTGACTCGGTGTTCAAGAAGATGGACAAGGGCCAGTGGGATGCGGTCCTGACCACCAACCTGGATTCCGTGTTCAACGTCACCCACCAGGTGCTGCCTGGCATGGCCGACCGCGGTTGGGGCCGGATCATCAACATGTCGTCGGTAAATGGCGTCAAGGGCCAGTTCGGCCAGGCCAACTACTCGGCGGCCAAGGCCGGCATCCTCGGCTTCACCAAGGCCATCGCGTCCGAAGTGGCGAAGAAGGGTGTGACGGTCAATGCCATCGCTCCCGGCTACATCGGCACCGACATGGTCATGGCGATCAAGCAGGAAGTCCGCGATTCGATCGTGGCCACGATTCCCGTAGGCCGCCTCGGCAAGCCCGAAGAAATCGGCGCGCTGTGTTCCTACCTGGTGTCGGATCTGGCCGGCTTCATGACGGGCGCCACGCTGAACATCAATGGCGGCCTGCATTACAGCTGATTCTGCCGAAGCACGGCAGGCTTGGACTCCCTGCGTCGCGGGGAGTCCGGGCGCCTGGCAACAAAGTTGAAAGCTGCACTTACTGGAGGGGAGAGAAATGGCCACACAGAGCCGACTTATAAAGAAGTACCCGAATCGCCGCCTGTACGACACCCGTACCAGCACCTACATCACGCTGGCCGATGTCAAGGAACTGGTGTTGGCGCATGAGCCATTCCAGGTGGTCGACGCCAAGTCCGGCGACGACCTGACGCGGGCCATCCTGTTGCAGATCATCCTCGAAGAGGAAGCCGGCGGCGCGCCGATGTTCTCCTCCGACCTGCTGTCGCAGATGATCCGCTTCTACGGCAATGCCATGCAGGGCATGATGGGCAACTACATCGAAAACAACATCAAGTCCTTCACCGAGGTCCAGGCCAAGTTGAAGGAGCAGGCCAAGTCGCTTTACGGCGAGACCGGTGGCGACAGCCAGGACCTCTGGGCGCAGTTCCTCAAGTTCCAGGGCCCGGCCATGCAGCACATGATGGGCGCCTACGTCGAGCAGAGCCAGAAGATGTTCCAGCAGATGCAGGACACCATGCAGGAACAGACACGCAAGATCTTTCCCGGCATCTACGTCAAGCCGGACGAGAAGTCCGAAAAGAAGTAGTGGCAAAGCGCAAGGCCCGCGCGCCCACGGTCGGGTTCGTCTCGCTCGGCTGCCCCAAGGCGGCCTCGGACGCCGAGCAGATTCTTACCCGCCTGCGCGCCGAGGGCTATGCGATTTCCGGCAGCTATGACGGTGCCGACCTCGTGGTGGTCAACACCTGCGGCTTCATCGACGCCGCGGTCGAGGAATCGCTCGACGCCATCGGCGAGGCGCTCGCGGAGAACGGCAAGGTCATCGTCACCGGCTGCCTCGGCGCCAAGAAGGACGCCGCCGGCAACGACATCGTCAGGAGCGTGCATCCGAAGGTGCTGGCCGTCACCGGCCCGCATGCCACGCAGGAGGTCATGGAGGCGGTGCATGCGCACCTGCCGCCCGCGCACGACCCCTTCATCGACCTGGTGCCGCCGCAGGGCATACGGCTCACGCCCGACCACTATGCCTACCTGAAGATTTCCGAGGGCTGCAACCACCGCTGCAGCTTCTGCATCATCCCCTCGCTGCGCGGCGACCTGGTGTCGCGGCCGATCGGCGAGGTGCTGCGCGAAGCCGAGGTGCTGGCCGAGGCTGGGGTCAAGGAATTGCTGGTGATCTCGCAGGACACCAGCGCCTATGGCGTCGACGTCAAATACCGCACCGGCTTCCACGGCGGCCGTCCGGTCAAGACGCGGCTCCTCGAACTGTGCCGCGAACTCGGCAAGCTCGGACTCTGGGTGCGCCTGCATTACGTCTATCCCTATCCCAGCGTCGACGACCTGATCCCGCTGATGGCCGAGGGGAAAATCCTGCCCTACCTCGACGTGCCCTTCCAGCACGCCAGCGCGCGCATCCTCAAGCTGATGAAGCGCCCGGCGTCCGCCGAGAAGGTGCTCGACCGCATCGCCGCCTGGCGCCGCGAAGTGCCGGACCTGGCGATCCGCTCCACCTTCATCACCGGCTTTCCCGGCGAGACCGAAGCCGAGTTCAATGAACTGCTCGACTTCCTCGACGAGGCACAGCTCGATCGCGTCGGCGCCTTTTCCTATTCGCCGGTCGAGGGCGCCGGCGCCAATGCGCTGCCCGGCGCCTTGCCCGACGAGATCCGCGAAGAGCGAAAGGCGCGCCTGTTGCGCCACCAGGAAGACATTTCCACCCAACGCCTGGAGCGCCTGATCGGGCGCCGCATCCAGGTGCTGGTCGACGAGATCGACGAGGACGGCGCCATCGCCCGCTCGCAGGGGGATGCGCCGGACGTCGACGGCCTGGTCCATATCGCCGACGGACATGACCTGGAGGTCGGCGAGTTCGCCGAGGTGACCGTGGTCGATTGCGACGTACACGATCTCTACGCCACCCGCGCCGAAGCGGAGGGCTGAGCGGTGACGGGCTCGAAGCCAAAGCTGGGCCTGGTTCTTGGCAGCGGCTCGGCGCGCGGCTGGGCCCATATCGGCGTCATCCGCGCGCTGACCGAGGCAGGCTATGCGCCGGACATGGTGGCCGGCTGCTCCGTCGGTGCCTTCGTCGGCGCCGCCCATGCCAATGGCGATCTCGACAATCTCCAGCACTGGGTCGAGTCGCTTACCTGGAAAAAGGTACTCGGGCTGCTCGACGTCAGTTTCTCGGGAGGCTTGATCAAGGGCGAGAAGCTGATCGAATTCTTCCAGCGCAATTTTGTGGACCATGAGTTCGCCAAACTGGCGATGCCCTTTGCCTGCGTCGCCACGGATCTCGCGACGGGGCGCGAAATCTGGTTGCGCGAAGGCTCCGTGGCTGCGGCGGTGCGCGCCTCGATCGCCGTGCCCGGACTGTTTACCCCGGTGGTGCGCGAGGGACGGCTGCTGGTCGATGGCGGGCTGGTCAATCCGGTACCGGTGTCGCTGTGCCGGGCGATGGGCGCGGACATCGTGATCGCGGTGGATCTGGGCTCGGACCGGATGGGTGGAAGCCTGCGGCAGCCGGCCAATGACGTCGAGGCGGGGGAATCCGCCGGGGAGGACGGCGAGCTCGGTTGGGCGGCTCGCCTGCGCAAGGCATTCAGCCGCCAGCGGCCGGGCAATGGCGAACTGTTGCCTTCGATGGCCGGTGTGCTGACGACCAGCATCCATGTGATGCAGATGCGCATCGCGCGAAGCCGGCTGGCCGGCGAACCTGCCGACGTGATGCTGGCGCCGCGCCTGGGCCACCTGGCCCTGATGGATTACCATCGCGGCAGCGAAGCCATCGCCGAGGGGCGCGCCGCGGTGTTGCGCATGCTGCCCGCACTGGAACACGCACTGTCCGCATGAATGCCTTGATCACTGAATTGCGCCGCGTGCTGGGCGTGCGCCATGTACTCACCTCGGCCGACGACGTCGCGCCGTATTGCACCGACTGGCGCGGCCGCTACAGCGGCACCGCGTTGTGCGTCGCCGTCCCCGGCAGCACGGAGGAGGTTGCCGCGACGGTGAGCGCCTGCGTCGCGGCCGGCGCCGCCGTGGTGCCGCAGGGTGGGAATACCGGGCTGTGCGGCGGGGCCACGCCGGTCGGTGGCGAGGTGGTGCTGAGCTTGCGCCGCCTGAATCGCATTCGCGGCGTCGATGCCGACAACAACTCGATCACGGTCGAGGCCGGTTGCACCCTGCATGCGGTCCAGGAGGCCGCCGCCATGGCCAATCGGCTGTTTCCGCTGTCGCTTGCGGCCGAGGGCAGCGCGACGATAGGCGGCAACCTATCGACCAATGCCGGCGGCGTACAGGTGCTGCGCTACGGCAACGCGCGCGAACTGACGCTCGGACTGGAGGTCGTGCTTGCCGACGGCCGTGTCTGGAACGGCCTGCGCGCACTGCGCAAAGACAATACCGGCTACGACCTCAAGCACCTGTTCATCGGTGCCGAGGGCACATTGGGCCTGATCACGGCGGCAACCCTGAAGCTCTTTCCGCGGCCGCGCGCGCAGGCCACGGCCTGGGCGGCCGTTCCCGATCCCGCGGCCGCTGTGGGTTTGCTCGGGCGCCTGCGCGAGGTGGCGGGCGACAACGTCACCGCCTTCGAAATCGTCGGTCGCCCGGCGCTGGATCTGGTGCTCAGGCACATTCCCAATGCCCGTGACCCCTTGCCGGGAAAACCCGAATGGCAGGTCCTTGTCGAGCTTTCCGGTACGCAGGCCGATCTCGCGGGAACCCTGGAAGCGGCGCTCCAGGATGCGGCCGAAGACGGGTTGGTGGCCGATGCCGCGATCGCCGCCAGCGAGGCGCAGGCGACGGCATTGTGGGCCCTGCGGGAAAATGTCTCGGAAGCTCAGAAGATCGAGGGCGTCTCGATCAAGCACGACATCGCCGTACCCGTTTCACGCATCGCCGAATTCATCTCGCGCGCCGATGCCGCGCTGCAGGCGACGTTTCCGCAAGTGCGCATCGTCTGTTTCGGCCACATCGGCGACGGCAACCTGCACTACAACCAGTCCCGCGCCGATGTCCAGTCGAATGCCGAATTCATCGCGCAGACTGAGTCGGTGAACCGCGTCGTGCATGACCTGGTGCATCAACTGGGCGGCTCGATCTCCGCGGAACACGGCCTGGGACAGCTCAAGCGCGAGGAAGTCCTGCGCTACAAGAGCGGGACCGAAATGGACCTGATGCGGATGGTCAAGCAGGCGCTGGATCCGCGAGGCCTGATGAACCCCGGCAAGCTCATTTAGAAGATCGCTATAGGGCTTTACACGAGCCCCCCGCCTCCCTATAATGCGCGCTCTCTTGTGGGGGTATAGCTCAGCTGGGAGAGCGCTTGCATGGCATGCAAGAGGTCCGCGGTTCGATCCCGCGTACCTCCACCAAACGATAAGTCCCTATCGTCTAGAGGCCTAGGACAATACCCTTTCACGGTATGAACCGGGGTTCGAATCCCCGTGGGGACGCCAGCAACAGGAAACGCGCCCGATTCCGCAAGGAGTCGGGCGTTTTTCTTTTGGTGTCCTGCCCGGAGGGCCGGACCGCATCCGGAGGACGGCTAGAATCGCGACACTATCCGTTTGTCCCCAATTGCCATGGCCCGCATCAAGCTCCAGTTTCCCGACGACCAGTTCTGCTATTCCACCGAGCTCACGGTGCGCATTACCGACATCAACGGCGCCAACCATCTCGGCAACGACTCGATGATCTCGATGATCTCCGAGGCGCGGGCGCGTTTCCTGTTCGACTTCGGCGTCGAAGAAAGTGCCGACGACCAGATCATCGTCACCGACCTGGCCACGACCTACCTCGCCGAGGCCTACGCGCGCGACGAACTGCGCTTCGAGATCGGCGTCGCGGATTTCAACAAGTACGGCGGCGACATCATTTTCCGCGTTACGCGGCCGGCCGACGCGACGCTGATCGCGATGGCGAAGTCCGGCTTCGTCTTCTTCGATTACGCGGCCAAAAAGGTCGTTTCGATGCCGGAGTCCTTTGCCGTCCGTTTTCCGAAGGTGAACCGGCTGTAGGAAAATTGAAGAAATCCTTGGTCGTGGCGTTGGCCAAGGAAGCCGGCTTCGATTCGAACAAGTGAAGAAGGTGGAGAGTCCCCATGATTGACCTCGATCACCTGCGCGGCTGGATCGGCCGCAGCGAAACCCTGGACGACACGGTGACCGCGTCGAAAGTGGCAGCGCTGGCGGCTACGCTGGACCGCGACGATGCCTTTCCGGTGGCGGGCGACCCGCTGCCGCCGCCCTGGCACTGGACGCTGTGCGTGCCGGCGGCGCGCCAGTCGGTGATCGGGCCGGACGGCCATCCGGCGCGAGGCGGGTTCCTGCCGCCGGTGCCCCTTCCCAGGCGCATGTGGGCGGGCGGCCGCCTGACCTTCCCGCAGCCGTTGCGGGTAGGCGAAGCCGTGCAGCGGCGTTCGCAGGTGATGTCGGTCGAGCACAAGAGCGGTCGATCCGGGGAACTGGTTTTCGTCCTCGTGCGCCACGAGTTCCACGGTCCGCAGGGACTCGCCATCACCGAAGAGCACGACATCGTCTATCGCGACTTGCCCAGCGCCGTGTCGCCAGCGCCGACTTTTGCGCCAGCCCCTGCAACGCAGGCCTGGGAACGCCAAATCGTTCCCGACGACGTGCTGCTGTTCCGCTATTCCGCGCTGACCTTCAACGGCCATCGCATCCACTACGACCGCCGCTACGTCACCGAAGTCGAGGGCTATCCGGGCCTGATCGTGCATGGCCCGCTGATCGCGACAATGCTGGTCGACCTGCTGCGGCGCAACCTGCCCGATGCCGTGATCGCCGCCATCGAGTTCCGCGCCGTCAAGCCGGTATTCGACATTGCGCCCTTCCACGTCTGCGGCCAGCCGCAGGACGACGGCAAGACCGTCAGGTTGTGGGCGCGTGACGCCGAAGGACATCTGACGATGGACATGACAGTCACGCTCGCCTGAATCACAACCCCCGACGCCAAGAGAACCTTCATGCAAACGGCACACGACGCCTACCAGGACATCCGCGATGCGGTGCGCGATTTGTGCGCGCAGTATCCGGCCGAATACTTCCGCAAGGTCGATGAAGAGCGCGGCTATCCCGAAGCCTTCGTCGATGCGCTGACGAAGGCCGGCTGGATGGCGGCGCTGATCCCGCAGGAATACGGCGGATCGGGCCTCGGCTTGACCGAGGCCTCGGTGATCATGGAAGAAATCAACCGCTGCGGCGGCAACTCGGGCGCCTGCCACGGCCAGATGTACAACATGGGTACGCTGCTGCGCCACGGCTCGGAGGCGCAGAAGCAGCGCTACCTGCCGCAGATCGCCGCCGGCGAGTTGCGCCTGCAGTCGATGGGCGTGACCGAGCCGACCACCGGCACCGACACCACCAGGATCAAGACCACGGCGGTGAAGCGGGGCGACCGCTACGTGGTGAACGGGCAGAAGGTGTGGATCTCGCGCATCCAGCATTCCGACCTGATGATCCTGCTGGCGCGCACCACGCCGCTGGCCGAGGTGAAGAAGAAATCCGAGGGCATGTCGGTCTTCATCGTCGACCTGCGCGACGCGATCGGCCACGGCATGACGGTGCGTCCGATCCCGAACATGGTCAACCACGAGACCAACGAGCTGTTCTTCGACAACCTCGAAATCCCCGCCGGGAACCTGATCGGCGAGGAGGGCAGGGGCTTCAAGTACATCCTCGACGGGCTCAATGCCGAACGCACCCTGATTGCCGCCGAGTGCATCGGCGACGGCTATTGGTTTGTCGACAAGGTCAGTGCCTACGTCAAGGAGCGCATCGTCTTTGGCCGCCCGATCGGCCAGAACCAGGGCGTGCAGTTCCCCATCGCCGAGTCCTACATCGAGGTCGAGGCCGCCAACCTGATGCGCTGGGAGGCCTGCCGCCTGTACGACGCGCACCAGCCCTGCGGCGCCCAGGCCAACATGGCCAAGTACCTCGCCGCCAAAGCCTCCTGGGAAGCGGCCAATGCCTGCATCCAGTTCCACGGCGGCTTCGGCTTCGCCTGCGAATACGACGTCGAGCGCAAATTCCGCGAGACGCGGCTTTACCAGGTGGCGCCGATCTCGACCAACTTGATCCTTTCGCACGTGGCCGAGCACGTCCTGGGCTTGCCCAGGTCGTTCTGAAGAGGCGAATATGACCATGGCACAACGTCCTCTCGACGGCATCACCGTCGTTTCGCTGGAACACGCGATCGCCGCGCCATTCTGTACCCGCCAACTGGCCGACCTCGGCGCGCGCGTGATCAAGGTCGAACGTCCCGGCGTCGGCGACTTCGCCCGCGGCTATGACGACCGCGTGCATGGCCTGGCCTCCCACTTCGTGTGGACCAACCGCTCCAAGGAAAGCCTGACGCTCGACGTCAAGCATGCCGAGGCCGACACCGTGTTCGCCCGCCTGCTGGAGCAGGCCGACGTCCTGGTGCAGAACCTCGCGCCCGGCGCCGCCGCGCGCCTCGGCCTGTCCTTCGAGGCGCTGCACGAGAAATACCCGCGCCTCATCGTCTGCGACATTTCCGGCTACGGCGATTCCGGCCCCTATCGCGACAAGAAGGCCTACGACCTGCTGATCCAGAGCGAATCGGGCTTCCTCTCGATCACCGGCACGCCCGACGAGCCGGCCAAGGCCGGCTGCTCGATCGCCGACATCTCCGCCGGCATGTATGCCTACAGCAACATCCTGGCCGCCCTGATCCAGCGCAGCAAGACGGGAAAGGGCTCGCGCGTGGAGGTTTCGATGCTGGAAGCCATGGCCGAGTGGATGAGCTATCCGCTGTATTACTCGATCGACGGCGCGGCGCCGCCGCCGCGCTCGGGAGCGGCGCACGCCACGATTTATCCCTACGGCCCCTTCACCGCCGGCGATGGCAAGGTCGTGATGCTCGGACTGCAGAACGAGCGCGAGTGGGCGATCTTCTGCGACAAGGTGCTGCTCCGGCCGGAACTCGCAGGCGATGCACGCTATGCCTCGAACCTGAAGCGCACCGCCGCCCGGCACGAGGTCAAGGAACTGGTCGAGCTGGCCTTCGCCGGCCTCGACGCGGCGCAGGTCGAAGCGCGCCTCGAAGCGGCCGGCATCGCCAATGCGCGCGTCAATGACATGCACGACCTCTGGCAGCATGAGCAGTTGCAGGCGCGCGGCCGCTGGGTCGAAGTCGACAGTCCGGCCGGCAAGCTGCCGGCGCTGCTGCCGCCCGGGCTGCCGAGCGACGTAGCCCCGCGCATGGATGCCGTCCCCGCGCTGGGCCAGCATACCGCTTCCATCCTCGCCGGTCTGGGCTATGCCCCCGCCGATATTGAACGCCTGCGCACCGAGCGCGCCATCTAGGAAATCAGAACATGACCGACCACCCAAGCCGCACGCTCGCCACCTTTGCCGCCGGCCTTCAGGCCGCGTCCATTCCCGCCGCCGTCCTGCGCCGCACCGAAGACCTGTTCCTCGACTGGGCCGCATCGGCACTCGCCGGCAAGGGCGCGGAGCCGGTCGAGATCATCGAGCGCTTCGCCCGCGCCATGGGCCCGACTATGGACGCAAATGAGGGCATGGCCGAGGTGCTGATTTCCCGCCGGCACACTTCGCCGCTGTTCGCCGCCATGGTCAATGCCGCCGCCTCGCACGTGGTCGAGCAGGACGACGTGCATAACGGTTCGGTATTCCATCCGGCTACCGTCGTATTCCCCCCGGCGCTGGCCGTCGCCCAGGCGCTGGGCAAATCGGGGCGCGACCTGCTGGTGGCCTGCGTCGCCGGTTACGAGGTCGGCATCCGCGTCGGCGAGTACCTCGGCCGCTCGCACTACCGCGTGTTCCACACCACCGGCACGGCAGGCACGCTGGCCGCCGCCGCTGCGGTCGGCAGGCTGCTGGAGCTGAACCCCGAGCAGATGCTGCACGCCTTCGGCTCGGCCGGCACCCAGTCGGCGGGACTCTGGGAGTTCCTGCGCGACGCGGCGAACTCCAAGCAGTTGCACACCGCGCATGCCGCCGCGGCCGGCCTGACCGCGGCCTATCTCGCCAGGGACGGCTTCACCGGCGCGCAGCACATCCTCGAAGGCCCGCAGGGGCTGGCGGCCGGCACCTCGAGCGACGCCGATCCGGCACGCCTGGTCGATGGACTCGGCACGCGCTGGACGGTGGCCGAGACCTCGTTCAAGTTCCACGCGTCGTGCCGCCACAACCATCCGGCGGCGGATGCCCTGCTCAAGGCGATGCAGGATCACCGTATCGCCAGCGCCGACATTTCGGAGGTCACGGCGCACGTGCATCAGGCGGCGATCGACGTGCTCGGTCCGGTCACCGATCCGCAGACCGTGCATCAGGCCAAATTCTCGATGGGCACGGTGTTGGGCCTGATCGCCACGCAGGGCCGCGCGGGGCTCGCCGAGTTCGATGCCTGCCTCGAAGATGCCGCCGTGCGTGAGTTCGCCGCGCGCGTGCGCATGGAACTCGATGCCGAGGTCGACGGCGCCTACCCGGCGCGCTGGATCGGCAAGGTCACGGTGACGACGCGCGATGGCCGCAAGATCGCGGCCCGGGTCGACGAGCCCAAGGGCGACCCGGGCAATACGCTGTCGCGTGCCGAACTGGAAGACAAGGCGCTGCGCCTGGGCGCGTATCGTGGCGGCGCCAGTGATGCCGAGTTGCGGCGCATCATCGACACGGTCTGGGGCCTGGAGTCGGTGCCCGTCGTCGGCGATCTGCTGCCTGCGGCCGACGCCATGCGAGCAGCCGCATGAAGCCGCTGAACTCCCTGCTTTTCGTGCCGGCGAGCCGGCCCGAGCGCATCGCCAAGGCACTCAATGCCGGCGCCGACGCGGTGATCGTCGACCTGGAAGATGCTGTCGCGCCGGGCGAAAAGGATGCCGCGCGCGCGGCGCTGGCGGCCGCGCTCGATGCCGCGCACCCGGTCATGGTCCGCATCAACGCCGCCGATACGCCGTGGTTTCCGGCCGACCTGGAGCTGTTGGCGCATTCGGGCATCGCCGCCGTGGTGCTGCCCAAGGCGGAACACGCAGAGGATGTCGCAGTAGTCCATCATGCGGCCGGCGGCAAGTCGGTATTGCCCCTGATCGAGTCCGCGCACGGCTTCGAACAGCGCCAGGCGCTGGCCCATGCCGAAGGGGTGCAGCGCTTGATCTTCGGCCATATCGATTTCCAGGCCGACATGGGCATGCGCGCCACCGAGGATGAACTGCTGCCATTCCGCGTCGCCCTCGTACTGGCCTCGCGGCTGGCCGACATCTTGCCTCCCATCGACGGAGTGACCACCGCGCTCGACGATGCCGATCTGTTGCGCAGCGATGCCTTGCGCGCGCGCCGCCTCGGCTTCGGCGGCAAGCTCTGCATCCATCCGCGCCAGGTTGCCGTGGTCAAGCAATGTTTCGCGCCCGATGCCGACGAAATCGCCTGGGCCAGGCGCGTGATCGCCGCCGATGCGGCGGCGGGAGGTGCCGCCTTGGCAGTCGACGGCAAGATGGTGGATAAGCCGGTGGTGTTGCGCGCTCAGGCCATTCTCGCCGAAGCCCTCGCGAGGGACTGATGGGTGCCGGTCCGCCGGTGGCCTGCCCGCTGGCAGTGCCGGACGGGATCACCCGCGAAATCCCGGACTGTCGTATGCTGCACGCCTTTTGCAGACCACGCGACGTCATTGATGGTCGTCAACACAACGGGACCGGCGAGGTGATTCAACTCGTCGCACATCAGACATGAAAATCGACAGCCTCGACCACCTGGTTCTTACAGTGCGCGACATCGATGCCAGTATCGATTTCTATGTCAATGTACTCGGCATGGAAGCGGTGAGCTTCGGCACCGGTCGCCGCGCGCTGGCCTTCGGCCGCCAGAAGATCAACCTGCATCCGGCCGCCACGCCATTCAAGCCACACGCGGTGGCGCCGATGCCCGGCTCGGCCGACCTCTGCCTGCTGACGTCGACGCCGATTCCGGATGTCGTGGCGCATCTCGGGCTCCGCGGAGTGGACATCGAGGAAGGCCCGGTGACCCGTACCGGCGCCACCGGCCCCATCCTCTCGGTGTACATTCGCGACCCGGACGGGAACCTGATCGAGGTTTCGAACAATTGACACTCGCGATGCCGTGTCGCCAGCGCCGACTCCTGGATGAACGACCATGAACGAATCCGTATCGCCGCAAGTCAGGCGCAACGTCACCCTGCTCGCCGGTTGCCAGGCGCTGCTGCTGTGCAATGCGGTGACCCTGATCGCCGTCAATGGCCTGGCCGGCGCGCGACTGGCGCCGACTCCCGCGCTGGCGACGCTGACCGTCACCGGCTACGTGATCGGCACGGCGCTGACCACGCTGCCGGCCTCCGCCTTCATGAAGCGTTACGGCCGTCGTGCCGGCTTCCTGCTCGGCGGCCTGCTCGGCATCCTCGGCGGCATCACCTGCGCCATGGCGGTGACCATCGGCAGCTTCTGGCTGCTCTGCTTCGGCACCCTGTGCGCCGGCACCTACAACGCATTCGGCCTGCAGTACCGTTTCGCCGCGGCCGACATGGCGCCGACCGACTGGAAGCCCAAGGCGATATCCCTGACGCTGGCCGGTGGCATCGTCGGTGGCTTCATCGGCCCCTGGGCGGGGAAGATCACGCGCGACCTGTGGGCGGTCGAGTTCGCCGCCACCTATGCCACGCTCTCGGTGTTTGCGGTGATCGCGATGCTGATTGCCAGCCGCCTGCGCGTGCCCGAGATGGCCGGCGGGCCGCAGGCCGGTGCGGGACGACCATTGCCGGTGATCGCACGCCAACCGGCTTTCGTCGTCGCGGTGCTGGCAGCGGCGCTGGGCTACGGCACCATGAACCTGCTGATGGCGGCGACCCCGCTGGCGATGGACATTTGCGGCCTGCCCTTCGGCGACGCCGCCTTCGTCCTGCAATGGCACGTGCTGGGAATGTACGGGCCGTCCTTCTTCACCGGCGGCCTGATCAAGCGCTTCGGCGTGCTCAACATCCTGATGGCGGGTGTGGTGCTGATGGTGGCCTGCATAATGTTCGCGATGTCCGGCGTCACGCTGATGCATTTCTGGTGGGCGCTGTTCCTGCTCGGCGTCGGCTGGAATTTCCTTTACATCGGCGGCACCACGCTGCTGACTGAAACCTACCGGCCCGAGGAGCGCGCCAAGGTGCAGGGCAGCAACGACTTCATGGTGTTCGGCGTGCAAGCCGTGTCCTCGGTCTCGGCCGGCGCGCTGGTCCTCGGCGGCGGCTGGACCCTGCTCAACCTCTACGCGATCCCCGCCGTGTTCGTCATCGCGGTGGCCGTCTTTGCATTGATCCTGCACCGCCGCCGGCTTGCCGCGGGTGCCGCCTGATTCGGAGCATTCCATGTCGCAACTATTTTCGCCCCATGCCATCGGCCGCCTGCAGCTGACCAATCGCATCGTCATCGCCCCGATGTGCCAGTACTCGGCCATAGACGGCAATGCCAACGACTGGCACCTCATGCACCTGGGCAAGCTGGCGCTGTCCGGTGCCGGCCTGCTGATCGTCGAGGCCACCGCCGTGGAGCCGGAGGGCCGCATCACTCCGGGTTGCCTCGGCTTGTGGAACGACGCCAACGAAGCGGCGCTGCGCCGGGTGCTGGCGTCGGTAAGGGAATACAGCCGCATGCCGATCGCCATCCAGCTTGCCCATGCCGGACGCAAGGCGTCCAGCCACAAGCCCTGGGACGGCGGCCAGCAGGTGGCGCTGGACCAGGGCGGCTGGATTGCCTCCGCACCCTCGGCCATCCCGCATGCCGCGCACGAACTGCCGCCGGCGGCGCTCGACGCGGCAGGGCTGGATCGCGTACTGCAGGCTTTCGTCGCCGCCGCCGAACGCGCGGCCCGCCTCGGCGTCGATGCCATCGAACTGCATGCCGCCCATGGCTACCTGTTGCACCAGTTCCTGTCGCCGTTGGCCAACCAGCGCACGGACGAGTTCGGCGGTTCGCTGGACAACCGCATGCGCTTTCCGCTGGCGGTGTTCGACGCCGTGCGCCGGACTGTCGGCGATCGCGTCGAAGTCGGGGTGCGCATTTCCGCCACCGACTGGGTCGACGGCGGCTGGGATATCGAACAAAGCGTGGTTTTCGCGCAGGCCCTGCGCGCACGCGGCCTGGCCTTCATTCACGTATCGAGCGGCGGCGTTTCGCCGTTGCAGAAGATCGCACTCGGGCCGGGCTATCAGGTGCATCTGGCGGAACGCATCAGGCGCGAAACCGGCTTGCCGACCATGGCCGTAGGACTGATTACGGACCCGAAGCAGGCCGAAGCCATCATCGCAGCCGGTCAGGCGGATTTCGTCGCCCTGGCGCGCGGCATCCTTTACGACCCGCACTGGCCCTGGCATGCGGCGGCCGAGCTGGGCGCCACGGTGGTCGCACCGCCGCAATACTGGCGCTGCCCGCCACGCGATCAGGCGCATCTGTTCGGCGAAATCCACACCGCCCAGCGCTGAGGAAATGGGTGGCCAGGCTGCACAACTTCAGCAGTTGATGGAGTTCTTCACAATCGAGTATGGCAACTCAAGGGTCGGCGCCCCACAGGGACTTCCTTCGGTCGCCAGCGGCACGGCAAAGCGTGCCCGCCGTACGGCCGCGGTCGAAGGCGACTTCGAGCGCTATTGACTGGGCGGGTGCGCCACTGATCTTTGTGGCCGGCACCCCGCTCAGTTAGACATCAGCACCGGCACCGTCATGTGCTGGAGAATGTAGCGCGTGCCGGCGCCGCGGCTGACGAAGGGGAAGCCGATCTGGCCATGGGCGCCCATCACCAGCAGGTCCGCGCTACGATCGCTGACGCGATTGAGCAGCAGGTCCATGATGCCGAAATCCTCGACGACCAGAACCTCCGGTTTGGCCTTCACGCCGTGGTCGGCCAGGTGGCGAACCGCGCTGGCGCAGGAAGCATCGGCATCGTCGCGGCGAGTGGCGAATGAAAGCACCCAGGCATCCTCGCAGCCTTCCAGCAACGGAAATGCATCGTTGAGTGCATGCGCCGCTTCCCGCGCGTCGTTCCAGGCGATCATCGGCCGCTTGCCGACCGCGGTGAAATCGCCGGCATAGGGAATCACCAGTACCGGACGGCCACAGTCGAGTACCACGTCCATGACAAAGTCTTCCGGCAGCAGGTTGTTGCCGCCACGTTCGCGCTGGCCGAGGATGACCAGGTCAGCGTGGCGCGCCTGGGTGGTGACAAGGCGCAATACTTCGGTTTCGCTGCCGCGATTGATGTCGATCCATTCGGCGCGGTCGAGTCCGGCCGTGGCTTTTTCGAAGGCGGCACGGCTGGCATCGCGTGCCGCGACATACTCGGCACCGGGCCAGGCGATGACGATACCGACTTGCCGCGCCTGCGCGAGCTGGCCGAATACGCCGATCAGTCGCGCGCCGTGCTGGCGCGCCAGGCTTGCGGCAAGCGCGAGGCGTACGCCGGCGCGTTCGCCGGCATCGAGGTGGACCATCAGATTCTTTAGTGACATGGCAGGCAAACCCTTGCGATGATGAATGGAAAATCGTGCCCCGGCTGACGGGAAACTGGGCGAAGTATAGAACCAGTCACGCCGTCGACTGATCCGGGATGCGGCGCGGAGCTTCGCGTGCGGGCTTGTCGCCGCCGGGTCTCGCCAGCCACTCGCGCATCAGTGCCGTTTCACGCGCGGTGACGATGGCAAGGAATTCGTCGGCACCGTTCATTAAGCTGAAGGCGTCGAATCCGCGCTGCAGGAAGGAATGCAGTTCGCCGAGGCCGGCGAGGTGGGCCGGGCCGTGCATCAGTCGCAGCGAAACGCGAATGAGCGGCATGCGCGTCAGGCGGTCGAGGGTCTTGCCTATTTTGTCTACCAGCGCGATCTGCTCTTCGCGGTCCGTGCGCCTGCCGCAGGCTCGATAGGCGGCGACATAGGCGGGCAAATCGATGTCGCCTTCGCGGCGCGCCTTGCGCAGGGCCAACACCATGTCGGTATCGAGCGATTCCGACAGGGTGTCCATCTGCACCGCTTCCAGCAGCGTAAGCAGCGCCCGCGCCGGCAACACGCGCACCATGACCGGTACCACCCGTGCCAACTCCTCATCGCGGCTGCGAAAGTCCTTGGGTCCGTAGAGGTCGCTGAGGAAGAACTCCGCTGCCGGACGATAGCGCTCACTGGCGAGCAGGTCGGCATAGGTGCGCGCCAATCGCGCCGACTGCCATTCCTTGAGCGCCGGATAGTCTGCTGCTTCGGGGTCGGCGGCGCGCACGGCGCGCAGTTCCCGCGCCGCGGCGATGCAGGCAGCCAGTTCGCGGCCGATCGCGTCCTTGTCCAGATCGTCGTCCATTTACTCGAATTATCCTTCGCCGTGGCAGGGCTTCGTTAGAGTACCCTGCCTAATCCGGTGAAGCCGCGACGCATACACTGGAATACTACGTTGTCCAGTGCAGGAGGAGCCCCGCAATGAACGCAATGGAACCGCCAAATTTTGGCGCGAGCGCGCCGGTGGCCGCCACGGCCGCATTCAAACGCACCTTCGCCGAGATGCATGCCGCGACCCGGCGCAATCCCGAGGTCGATCGCAGTCGCCGCCAGGCGCGTCTCGATGCGCTGCTGGCGCTGGTTCATGACAACGGCGATCGGTTTGTCGATGCGATCGCGGCCGACTTCGGTCATCGCTCGGCGCACGAAACACGCCTGCTCGAACTGTTTCCCAGCCTCGAAGCAGTGCGCCACACGCGCTCGCATTTCGGCGCCTGGATGAAGCCGCAGAAGAAGGCACCATCGATCTGGTTTCGTCCGGGCCGGGCGCGCATCATCAACCAGCCGCTGGGCGTGGTCGGCATCATCGTGCCCTGGAACTACCCGCTGTTCCTCGCCATCTCGCCCATGGCAGCGGCGCTGGCGGCCGGCAATCGGGTCATGGTCAAGATGTCCGAATTCACGCCGCGCACCGGCGAACTGCTGGCCGAACTGGCGGGCAGGTACTTTGCCGCCGAGGATGTCGCCGTGGTGCTGGGTGATGCGGCGGTCGGCGCCGATTTCGCCCGCCTGCCCTTCGACCATTTGCTGTTCACCGGATCGACCAAGGTCGGCCACGACATCATGCGCATGGCGGCAGACAACCTGACGCCGGTCACGCTGGAACTCGGCGGCAAGTCGCCGGCCATCGTCGGCGCCGACTACCCGCTGGCCAAGGCGGCCGAGCGCATCATGGTCGGCAAGCTGCTCAACGCCGGGCAGACCTGCATCGCGCCCGATTACGTGCTGGTGCCGGCCGGACGCGAGCAGGCCTTCATCGAGGCGGCGCGCGCCGTGGTGGCGAAGTTGTTTCCCGACATGGCGAACACTCCCGACTACACCGCGATCGTCAACGAGCGCCATTACCAGCGCCTGCAGGGCTATCTCGCTGATGCACGGGAACGCGGCGCGACCATCGAGCCGTTGTCGACAGCGCAGGCCGACGACGTGCACCGCCGCCTGCCACCGATGGCCTTGCTTCAGGTCGACGATGGCATGCGCGTGATGCAGGACGAGATCTTCGGCCCGCTCCTGCCGGTGTTGCCCTACCATGACCTCGATGGCGCGATCTTTCATGTGAACCAGCATCCGCGCCCGCTGGCGCTTTACTATTTCGGCAATGATGGGGCGCAGCGCGACCGCGTGCTCAACGAAACCGTGGCCGGCGGCGTCACCATCAACGACACCATCCTGCACATCGCCCAGGAAGAGTTGCCTTTCGGTGGCGTCGGACCCAGCGGCATGGGCCACTACCATGGCATCGAAGGCTTCAAGACCTTCACCAAGCAGAAGGCGGTGTTCTACCAGTCCGGGCTCAATGGGATGTCGCTGTTCAATCCGCCCTATGGCGTGCTGTTCGAGCGCCTGACGAAGTTCCTGATGCGCTGAAAGTCGGCGATGGCGGCACGGCAATTGCGCTGGCTACTGTTCGCCGAACTGGCGATCTACGGGGTGCTCGGCGTCTGGCTGGCAGCACGCGGATGGACACCGCTTGAGGCGGCAGGTTTCGGTTTGGCATGTTTTCTTGTAGTGCGACTGTGCCTGGTCCTGCTGACCTTCGGCTTCATGTTGAGGGGGGCCGGTGCGGTTCCCGAGCAGATGCGCATCGGTCCGCTACAGGCACTGCGCATGGTGCTCGAGGAGTATGCCGCACTGATCGTCCTGTTCACCGTGATCCAGCCCTTCGAAGGATTCTGGCTGGGCCCCGACCGCCTCGGCCATTGCGCGACGCGTCCGCTGCCCCTGTTGTTGATCCATGGCTACCAGTGCAATCGCGGATTCTGGGTCTGGATGCGCTGGCGCCTGGAAGCAGCAGGCTGGACCGTTGCGACCCACAGCCTGGAGCCGGTCTATGCCGATATCGACAGCTACTCTGAGGGCATTGCGCGGCGTATCGAAGAGGTGCTGGCGAGCACCGGTGCGCCACAAGTGATCCTGGTCGGACACAGCATGGGTGGCCTGGCATCCCGCGCCTACCTGCGGTGCCATGGAACCGGGAAGGTGGCGCGCTTGATCACGCTGGGTTCGCCGCATCATGGAACGCTGCTGGCGTGTCTGGGCCTTGGCCCGAATGCGCGCCAGATGCGCATCGACAGTCCCTGGCTCCGCGCGCTGCCGGCGACGTTGCCGCCGACGTCGGTGTCGATCTACAGTTTGCACGACAACTACGTGTTTCCGCAGGAGACCAGCTCCCGGCTGGAAGGCGCAAGCAATACGGCCATCAGCGGCGTCAGCCATCTGGGCATGGCCTTTTCGCCCCGGATGCTGCGCAGTTTGCTGGAAGCGCTCGAAACATCGGATTGAATCTGAACGATCGGGAACGTCATGAAAGAGTTCGATTACATCGTAGTGGGTGGTGGTGCCGGAGGCTGTGCCGTGGCGGGTCGCCTTTCGGAAGATCCGGCGGTGAGCGTATGCCTGCTGGAAGCGGGCAAGGGCGACGACCAGTTGCTGATCAAGGTGCCCTTTTGTACCGCGCTGATGCTGCCGACCTCGATCAACAACTGGGCGTTCGAAACGGTGCCGCAGCCAGGTCTCAACGGCCGGCGCGGTTACATGCCGCGCGGCAAGGCCATGGGCGGTTCGACCTCGATCAACGCGATGGTCTATACGCGCGGCCATCCATGGGATTACGACCAATGGGCGGCGTTGGGCAATGACGGTTGGTCCTGGCAGGATGTGCTGCCCTATTTCAGGAAATCGGAGCACAACGAGAACTTCGGCGGCGAGTACCACGGGCGGGACGGACCGCTCAATGTCGCGAACCTGCGTTCGAAGAATCCCTTTCAGGAAATCTATCTGGAAGCCGCACGCCAGACCGGCTTCAAGCTGATCGACGACTTCAACGGCGCCGACCAGGAAGGCATCGGCATCTACCAGGTCATGCAGATGAACGGCGAACGCTGGAACGCCGCCCGCGCCTATCTGGCACCGCACATGGCAAGCCGACCCAACCTGACGGTGATCACCCAGGCGCGGGCGCGACGCGTTGTGTTCACTGGCAAGCGCGCCAGCGCCGTGGAATTCCTGCAGGGCGGCGAAGTCCAGACCGTCCAGGCGAAACGTGAAGTGCTCCTGGCCGCCGGCGCGATCCAGTCGCCCCAGTTGTTGATGCTCTCCGGCATCGGCGCCGGCGCCGAACTGCAGCAGTTCGGCATCCCCGTCATCCACGACCTTCCCGGCGTCGGCAAGAACCTGCAGGACCATCCGGACTATGTCTTCAACTACCGCGCCAGGTCGCTTGACCTGCTCGGCATCTCCCTTGGTGGCGCAGTGCAGATGATGAAAGAGGTCGGCCGCTATCGGAGGGAACGCACCGGCATGATGACCTCGAACGGCGCCGAGGGCGGCGGCTTCCTGCGCCGCTTCCCGGATTCGCCGGCGCCGGAGTTCCAGTTGCACTTCGTAGTCGGCATGATCGACAGCCATGCGCGCAAATTGCATATGGGGCACGGCTATTCCTGCCATGTCTGCCTGCTGCGGCCGAAGAGCGTTGGAACGCTGGCGCTGGCCAGTGCCGATCCATTGGCGGCACCTCGCATCGATCCGAATTTTTTCGGCCATCCCGACGATCTCGAGGCCATGGTCGATGGCTTCAAGCTGACACGCAAGCTGATGGATGCGCCGATCCTCGCGGGTATTCGCACCGGCGAGGTCTATACGGAAGGGATACATTCCGACGATGCGATACGCGAGGAACTCAGGAAGCGCTCCGACACCATCTATCACCCGATCGGAACCTGCAAGATGGGCAACGATGCGATGGCGGTGGTTGATTCGCGATTGCGCGTGCGAGGCCTCGAAGGCCTGCGCGTGGTGGATGCCTCGATCATGCCGACGCTGATCGGCGGCAATACCACTGCGCCGACCCTGATGATCGGCGAAAAGGCCGCAGAGATGATACGTAGCGACGCCGGGGTCGCAGCCTGATTCGACGTCCGGCCGGAAATGCCTGCGCGCATTGCGGCATGCCCTGTTCCGGCGGGGTTCCAGGTCGAGCGCAGGCCGATGTTGGGTGATAGAGTTCAGCGCTCGGGAAGGTTGTTGCCCGATCCAAAAACGGGAAAGAACCCGGTGGGCAGTGTTTTTGAGGAGAGTTCCCTTGATTTCGGATTTCATCAGCGATTCACTACGCACCACGGCACTGGGTGCCGCAATGAAGGGTGCCGGTTTGGCCGTGCGCTTCCTGCCCATACCGCAGCCGACGATCCTGGTCGGGCCGGGTGCCAGCGGACGGCTTGGGCAAACCATCGCCGGCTTCGGCCACCGCAAGATCCTCATCGTCACCGACAGCATCATTTCCAAGCTGGGCCTGCTCGATGACCTGACCTCGGCCCTGACGGCGGGCGGCGCGGAGTACGTGGTCTTCGATTCGATCACGCCCGATGCGCCGATTCCGCTGATCGAGGAGGGCATCGACTTCTATGAGGCGAACGACTGCGATGCCATCGTGGCCTTCGGCGGCGGGTCTTCGATGGATGCCTCCAAGGCCATCGCCGCGGCGGTTTCCAATCCCGGCAAGTCGCTGCGCGAGCTGGCCGGCTATTTCAAGGGCCTGCATACGCCGGTCAAGATCTACGCCGTTCCCACCACCGCGGGCACCGGCTCGGAGGTGACCGTTGCCGCGGTGATCTCGGACCCGGAACGCCATGCCAAGCTGGTGATCGTCGATACGCGACTGGTGCCGAAGATGGCGGCGCTCGACCCCTGCCTGATGACCGGGCTGCCGCCGCACATCACCGCGGCGACGGGCATCGACGCCCTGACCCACGCCATCGAATCCTTCATCGGCAAGTGGGCCAATTCCTACACGGATGACATGGCCCTGTCGGCCGTCGGGCTGATATTCGACAATCTGCGGGTGGCCTATAGCGACGGCAAGAACCTCGCCGCACGGGAAAAGATGGCCCTGGCCGCCACCTATGCGGGGCTTGCCTTCACGCGGGCCAACGTCGGCTATGTGCATGCGATCGCGCACCAGTTCGGCGGCAGGTACCACACCCCGCACGGACTGGCCAACGCCATCATGCTGCCGCTGGTCCTCAAGTACTCGCTGCCGGCCGTCACCGACCGCCTGGCCCTGCTGGCGGTGCGCGCCAGGCTCGGCAAGGAAAGCGAAGGGGAAGATGCGCTGGCGCAGAAGTTCCTCGACGCGGTCGTGCAACTCAATAGCGACCTCGGCATCCCGACCTGCCTCGCCGCGCTGAAGGAATCCGACATTCCGCAATTGGCCGAGGCCGCCTGTCGCGAGGCTCACACCGGCTATCCGGTGCCGCGCTACATGACGCAGGCGCAGTGCGAGGATCTGATTCGCCAGGTGCTGCCGCCGGCGCCGGCGGCGCCGAAGAAGCCGGTCCGGCGTCGCAAGAAGCCGGAGTAGGTCTGTCATCCTGCAGCAAACACGAACATTGGTCGAACAATAAGACGAGGAATGATGTGATGAAAAAAGTCGTTACCGTGACCCTGGGGTCGTCGAAAAAGGATTTCGAATTCAAGACGAAGTTCCTCGGCCAGGAATTCCAGGTGCGGCGCTTCGGCGCTGACAAGGACAGCAGCAAGGCCTGGGAGCTGATGCGACGCCAGCAGGCCAATGCCGATGCCATCGCCCTGAGCGACATGCCCGACCACTACCACGTCGGCTTGCGCACGGTGATCAACAAGAAGTCGCAGCATCTGATGCAGGTCGTCACGCGGGTACCTGTCACCACGGGCGCCAGCCTGCGGCGGCTGCTGCAAGTGCGTGCCGTGCGCTACGTGCAGAAGGAGCTGGGTCGTTACTTCGACAATAACCTGGTCCTGTTCCTCTCCGGAATGCGCAATTACGACATGGCGGTGGCCCTGTCCGACTACACCAGGAACCTCAGCTTTGCCGATCCTGTCTTCCATGCCGCTTCTCCCGTGCTGCTGAGTTCGCTCGATCAGCTCGAACTTTTCGCCAAGGGCAAGGAACTCCTTCCGGACGGCGTGCCGGGAGACTTCCTGAAGTCCGTTCTGGGTACGCTGAAGAACAAGATCGTGGCCAACGCCGTGGCCAAGTCCCATGTCATCGTCGGCACCTTCCGCGAAATCCAGGCCGTTGCCGCCGGCGGCAACCTGGAAGGCAAGACGCTGATCACCTCGGCTGTCGATGACGAGGCGTTTGCCTTTTTCGCCAAGCACAAGGTCAACCTTGCGGTGGATGTCTCGCCCAAGCTCTTCGATCAGGTGGTCGGCATCAGCACCATCACTGCCATGATTCTCGCGGCCACCGGAAAGTCGGAAGCGGAACTCACCGACCATGATTTCGAGGAGATACTCCACGAGCTCGACATCAAGCCGCGCCTGCTCCATCCCACCGGACATTTCCGCAACATTCGCCGCTTCGCCTTCGTGGTCCATCCGCTGAGCCAGGAGTACATCAAGAAGGGCTTCCCGCTGCCCAAGGGCACGCCCAAGTTCATCATGGACAAGGTGGAAACGCTCGCCGCCTACATGCCGCCGATGGTGTATTGCAAGATGAGCAACATCGTCTCGCCCACCGGCGCCGAGGCTGAAGGCTGGCTGATTTCCGTGGGTGGCACACCCAAGGAAATGCTCTCGCACAGCCCCGAGTTCACCTACCGGCGCCTGCTTCACGCGGCGAAGATCGCCGAAGGCCTGGGCGCCCAGATCATGGGCCTTGGGGCCTTCACCAAGGTCGTCGGCGATGCAGGCATCACCGTGGCGCGACGCGCGAGCATTCCGATCACCACCGGCAACAGCTACTCCGCATCCGGCGCGCTCTGGGCGGCGGCCGACGCCATGCGCCGCATGGGCCTGATCAAGCCGACCAAGGATTCGAAACGGGTGCCGGCGAAGACCATGGTGATCGGCGCCACTGGCTCCATCGGTTCGGTCAGCGCCCGCCTGCTGGCCATGGCCTTCGACGAAGTGGTGATCGCCGGGCGCGACATCAAGAAGCTCAATGAGCTGCGCGATTCGATCCTGCAGGACACGCCCGATGCCAAGGTCATCTCATCCACGGATTATGACAGCCTGCTTGGCGACATGGACATGATCGTCACTTCGACCTCGGGTGCCGGCAAGAAGATCCTGGATATCACCAAGGTCAAGCCTGGCTGCGTGATCACCGACGTGGCACGCCCCCTCGATCTGCCGCCCTCGGAGGTGGCCAAGCGCCCGGATGTGCTGGTGATCGAATCGGGTGAGATCGAATTGCCGACGCCGGTCAAGGGCATGAAGTCGATCGGCTTGCCGAAGAATGTCATCTACGCCTGCCTGGCGGAGACAATCGTCCTGGCGCTGGAGGGACGCTTCGAGGTATTTACCATCGGTCGCGATACCGAATGGGAGAAGGTCAAGGAGATCTACAAGCTCGGCATCAAGCACGGCATGAAGCTGGCGGCGATATCGGGTGTCAAGGGTGTCTACACGGACGAAGATATTGCCAAGGTAGTGGCCCTCGCAAGAAAGGCGCGATCAACCTGGAAGGGTTCCAGCGCCGTTTCTGCTGCCAAGGCGCCGGCGAAGAAATCCGCGGCGAGCAAGGCCGTGGCCAAGGAGAAGAAGGTCACGGAAGCCAAGGCTCCCGCGAAGAAGGCCACGACAAAAAAGGCCGTAGCCAAGAAGTCCACGGAAGCGAAGGCTCCGGCGAAGAAGGCCGTGCCAACCAAGGCTTCCGCCAAGATCGTGGTTGCGGCGAAGAAACGGGCTTCTGGTCCGGCACCGGCAAAGAACGCTGCCGGCGCCGCAAGCGGGAAGAAAAAGGCGTCGACATAAGCGTCGCTCCCCCGCGGTTCGACACGTGCCGCGGGCTCCCGCCGGCGGCATCACGTGCCGGGAATGGTGGCGGGCGCGTTCTGGAGGATGCCCCCGAGGTCATTAGTGTGACCTCTCTAATGCGAGTCGATAGACTTGATCGGATGGTGGGCAAAGCGTCCGCCCGGGCCTTGACTTCAAGGCTGCCAGGATCAATTCAATCAGGAGATTGTTATGGTGAAGAAACTCGTGGTAAAGAAGCTGAAGGCCATCAGCGAAGACAGTCAGCTTTCCGCAACCATTCGTGAATCGGCCCAGCAGATCTGGCTGGCCGGACTTGGCGCTTTTGCCAAGGCACAGCAGGAAGGCAACAAGGTTTTTGACGCGCTGATTCGCGAAGGCGAGGCGATCCAGAAAAAGACCCGCAAGGTTACCGAGGACAGGGTCACCGAAATGGCGGCCAAGGCGACCGGGACCTGGGACAAGCTGGAGCAGGTTTTCGAGAATCGCGTCGCTCGTTCGCTGAACAGCCTGGGCGTACCGACCAAAGCCGATGTCGAACAACTGGCGAAGCGCGTGGCCGAGCTCAAGGCCGAGGTCGAAAAGCTCAATGGCGGCGCCCCGAAAGCTGCGAAGGCCAAGCCCGTTGCAGCGAAGCCGGTACGCCGCGCAGCGCCAAAAGCAGCGCCGAAGGCGGCCCCCAAGAGCGCTGCAACCTGACGCCGGTGCGGGCAGCAAATGCCCGTCCACCTAGGCGGTGGCGGCCAATGAGGCATGGTTGCGGAGCGATGGCGGAACGGGGACGAAAGCCGTGAAGAGACCGTCGGGCAAGGCTCTGGCCCTCGCCGGTGGTGGCCCGCTCGGTGCCATCTACGAGATCGGTGCGTTGATGGCATTGTCCGAGGCGCTCGACGGGTTCGATTTCACCGACCTCGATGCCTATGTGGGCGTGAGTGCAGGCAGTTTCATTGCCGCCGGCCTGGCCAACGGACTTGGTCCTGCCTACCTGTACCGGATGTTCATAGACAGCGATTCAGCCGAGGTTCCCTTCGAACCCGAGATGCTGTTGCGACCGGCCCTCGACGAATACGCGCGGCGGGTGTCGACGATACCGGCGCTGCTTGCTGAGTCGCTCGTGGAGTACCTGCGCAGTCCGTTGCGCCGGGATTTCCTGGCTTCCTTCCAGCGCTTGTCGCAGGCGATTCCGACCGGCCTGTTCAACAATGCCGGCGTCGATGATTTCCTGACCCGGCTGTTCTCGCTGCCCGGCATGACCAACGATTTCCGCCGCTTGCGTCACCGCCTGTACCTGGTGGCGACCGACCTTGATTCGGGTACCGCGATTGCTTTCGGTGCCGAGGGTCACGACCATGTCCCCATCGCGACGGCGATACGCGCCAGCGCGGCGCTGCCCGGCCTCTTCCCGCCGGTGGAGATCGACGGTCGCTGGTATGTCGACGGTGCGCTGAAGAAGACCCTGCACGCGTCCGTGGCACTCAAGGAAGGTGCGCGTCTGGTGTTGTGCATCAATCCGCTGGTGCCCTTCGACGCCACCCATGCCGCGCACGAAAAGCACATCCGCCAGCGCAGGCTGGTCGACGGCGGTCTGCCGGTGGTACTCGCGCAAACCTTCCGCGCCATCATCCATTCGCGCATGAAGACCGGGCTGGCGAAGTACGACATCGAGTACAAGGACGCCGACGTCATCCTGTTCGAGCCGGATCGCGACGACGCCGACATGTTCTTCACCAACATGTTCAGTTACGCCGACCGCAAGCAGCTTTCCGAAAAGGCTTACCGCAAGACGCGGGAGGAACTGCTGCGGCGGGCTGACGAACTGGCGCCGAAGCTGGCGCGCCACGGCGTGTCGATCAATCACGCGGTACTGACCGATCCGCACCGATCTCTGGCGCGCCGAATGGGGCAGCTCAAGCGGCGTCGCGCGCGGAACATGGGCCTTACGGCCCTGCGCCTGTCCGACACGCTGGACGACCTGGCGGGCGCCCTCAGGCGTTTGCGGCGCAGTCGCGTCGCTGCCTGAGATGCCGGCGATGACGGGAGGATGGGGGTGGTTCTGCTATCCTCGCGACCATGGTCGAGACGGGTGAGTGATGGAAAAGAAACCTAAGCGCCGCACGCGAGAGCGCATCCTGGAGACGTCACTGGCGTTGTTCAACGATTTCGGCGAGCCGAACGTCACCACGCAACTCATATCCGACGAAATGGGCATAAGCCCCGGAAACCTCTATTACCACTTTCACAACAAAGACGAGATCATCGAGTCCCTGTTCGGCGATTTCGAGCGCGGCATAGAGGAAACCCTCGGCGCGCCGTCGCGACGCCCGCCCAATGTCGAGGACATCTGGCTGTTCCTGCACCTGATCTTCGAGGGCATCTGGAGGTACCGATTCCTCTATCGCGACATCAACGAACTGCTTTCGCGCAACCGGCTGCTGGAAACGCACTTCAAGCGCATCGTGGCGCACAAGGTGAATACCGCGCGGCTGATCTGCAAGGGCCTGGTGGCGACCGGCGACATGAAGGCGACCCCGGCAGAGATCCAGGCGCTGGCGGTGAATATGACGGTGGTCGCAACCTACTGGCTGTCGTATGAGTTCGTCAGCGATCCGCGGAAGAAGATCGACGGAGAAAGCCTGTCGCGCGGCGCGTTTCAGGTCATGGCGCTCGCTGCGCCCTACCTCGTGGGGCGCTCGCGCGAACTGTTCGAGGAAGTGTCGAAGAATTACCTGCCCGACTGAGAGCCCGATGAGACCTGCCACTGCAAAGCCTGCCTGGGCCAAGTTCCCGCATGCGGACAAGGCATTCATTTACGCCGGTGCCTCGCTGAAGAAGAATTGGGAACGCCTGCATCGGGGAGACCAGGAACCCTTTCCTGCCGATCCGGCCGTTCAGGAGGCATGGCGGCTCTATCATCAGGGCGAGTTCCAGGCCGCTTGCGAGGCCGGACTTGCTGCCGGGATCGATGGCTACAACGCCGCCAACAAGGCCGCCATGATCTACGCCACCTACCTCGAAGGCGACGAGCGGCGCAAGCTGGAAACATTCCAGGGCATTGCCGCGCGCTGTGGGGAATTGCAGCGGGCGCAGCCGAAGAACGTCAACGGGCATTACTTCCAGGCCTATGCGCTGGGCCGTTACAGCCAGGGCATCTCGGTGCTCAAGGCCCTGACCGACGGCCTCGGCGGCAGGATCAAGTCCGCACTGGAAGCGACCCTGCGCCTGGAGCCGAGACATGCCGAGGCGCATAGTGCGCTGGGCGCCTACCATGCCGAGGTCGTGGACAAGATGGGGGCCATGGTCGCCAGGCTCACTTACGGTGCGAGCAAGGAACTTGCCGTCAAGCACTTCGAGACGGCACTGAAGCTGACTCCGGATTCGGCGATCGCCTGCATCGAATACGCCAATGCGCTAGTCATGTTGTTCGGCGACAAGCGCATGGACGACGCGATCGATCTCTACGAAAAGGCCGCAGCGGCAACCCCGGTCGAGGCCATGGAAAAGCTCGACGTCGAACTGGCGAAGTCGGAACTCGAAGACGAGTAGAGCTTACGTCCGGAACCGCTTCGGTATCCGTCGCGCTGCCTTCGGCTCGAGAGTCGGCGCTGGCGACACGGCGGCTGCGGCTGACGACTTCGGCGCGACCTTGCGCCTTCCGGGTTTATGCGGTGTGACTGCCGGCACCCCGGTGACGCGACGGCCGAACAGGCTTTCTTCGGCCATTGCCGGATCGATCGGCCGATCCCATTCCAGCATGAGAAGTGCCAGCAGCATCTTTTCGAACTCGGCAGCGAACAGCGGCGTGACGGTCTCCGGGTCGGGGATGAAATGGCGGTCACTGATCAGGCTGAACTGCACCGCATCGTTGTAGCTGAGGATCGAGACTCCGACCCCGATGTCGCCCGACTGCGGCACCCAGAACATGCACTGATCGAGCCGGTTGCCGGCCAGGTAGAGCGGCTGCTTGGGGCCGGGCACGTTGGTCATCACCGCGCTGGCCTTGGCCGCCAGCATGTCGAGGAACTGCTGCTGCACCAGCTTCGGCGCAAGGCCGACGACGGCGAGGACGCCCAGCGTCAGCGGCGGCTGGAAGGAGTGCTTCAGTTCGTTCATGCGTTCGCGCACCAGGAACAGCCGCGCGAAGGGATTGGCCTCCCAGATCGGCAGCGACAGCGTGACCAGGCCGAAGCGGTTGCCCAGCGTGCCTTCGTCCCGCGCCGAGCGCAGGTTGACCGGCACCATCGCGCGCACCTCGACGCCGTCGACGGTTTCGCCCTTCTGCTGCAGATAGGCACGGAAGGCTCCGGCCACGGCCGAGAGCAGGACGTCATTGACCGAGCAGCCGAGCGCCTTGCCCAGCGCCTTGACTTCGCCCAGGGGTATCGGATCGGCCCAGGCCACGCGCTTCACGGTGCCGGTGTGGCCCTTCAGGCTGGTTGGTGAATCGGGTGGCATCGCCAGCAGCTTGGCAAGTTCGGCCAGCAGGCCGATGCCGTACTGGCCATAGGTTTGCAGACGGTCGGGGTCCTGCGCCAGGGACATGGCCTTGCTGCCCAGGTCGCTGCCGGCATGGACGGCCGAGCCCAGGGTTTCGGCCAGGGTTTCGAGCAGGCCGCGCGAAGGTTCATCGAACTCCCCGTCCTCGTCGCCGACGGGCGGTGGTGCCTTCTGCGGCGGAGCGTCGGCCGACTCGTCGGTGAGCGACAGCACCACGCCGACCAGCGCGATGCCGTCGGCGATGCTGTGGTGGATGCGGACCACCATGGCCGAGCCGCCTTCGTAGTCCTCGATCAGGTCGAAACGCCACAGCGGCTTGCCCGGGTTCAGCGGCTGCACCGCAAGTTCGCCGGCCAGCGCCTGCAAGGCGACCTTGCCCGAGCCCCGGGGCAGGGCACGGCGGCGCAGGTGCGCGTCGATGTCGAAGTCGGGATCGTCTTCCCAGAACGCGCCGCCGACTTCCTGCACCGCGCACTGGCGGAAGCGCCGGTAGCGTCCGACAAGGCGGGCCGCGATGGTGTTGCGCAGGCGGGCGAAGTCCATGCGCCGGGCAAAGACCATGACGCCGAGGATCATCATCAGGTTGGTCGGCCGGTCCATGCGCAGCCAGGCCGTATCAACAGCAGACATTCTTTCGCGTCGGTGCATCGTGGTCATCCTCAAATAGGCGGACATATCCCGCAAAGGGATACGGCATCCGGTGCTATGCCCGGAGACATATAATATTCGAAGCCCAATCCGGGCAACCATTCCTTGACGGTGACGATGACATGAGCAATCTCAAGAAGAAGTTCGAAGCGGCAGCAGCCGATTCCAAGAAGCTTCCCGAGCGGCCCTCCAATGACGTGCTGTTGCAGCTTTACGCGCTTTACAAGCAGGGCAGCGAGGGCGACGTGGAGGGCAAACGCCCGGGCTTCACCGACATGGTCGGACGCGCCAAGTATGACGCCTGGGCGGCGGTCAAGGGCACCTCGGCCGAGGACGCAATGCAGCAATACATCGATCTGGTGAAATCGCTCAAGGATTGACGCGCTGTGGCGCCGTGTCGCCGGCGCCGACTTTTGTGCGCCAGGGACGTCAAGCCGGCCCGAAGTTCTCGTCGCAGAAGCGGTTGATTTCGTGCTCGATGCGCGGGCCAAGGGCCATCAGCAGGAAGCCGAGCTTGACGTAGATCTCGACTTCCTTCTTGCCGACTTCGATGTGTCCGGAAACGCCCATGCGCTGGAAGCGCAGGATGTCGCCCTCCCATTCGTGGTCGAGGCCGAATTCCTCGCCGAGTTCCTCGGCGATGTGCTCGGCGCCCTTGCGCGCCTTCTTGAGCGTGGTGTGGTGCGGACGGCAAACCCGGATTTCACTCATGCGGCGGCTGCCTCCTAGGCTTTCTCGTCGCGCAGTTCGCGACGCAGTATCTTGCCGACGTTGGTCTTCGGCAGCTCGTTGCGGAAGGCGATGTGGCGCGGTACCTTGTAGGCGGTCAGGTTGGCGCGACAGTGTTCGAGCAGCGCGGCCTCGGTCAGCGTCGGGTCCTTCTTTACCACGTAGATCTTCACCGCTTCCCCGGTCTTCGTGTCCGGCACGCCAACCGCCGCCGATTCCAGCACGCCCGGATGCATGGCCAGCACGTCCTCGATCTCGTTCGGATAGACGTTGAAGCCGGAGACCAGGATCATGTCCTTCTTGCGGTCGACGATCTTGACGAAGCCGCTTGCCTCGATCACCGCCACGTCGCCGGTGCGCAGGAAGCCGTCGGGCATGATGACCTTGGCGGTTTCCTCGGGACGGTTCCAGTAGCCCTTCATAACCTGCGGGCCGCGCACGCAAAGCTCGCCGGCCTCGCCGAGGGGCAGGTCCCTGCCTTCGTCGTCGCGGATCACCACTTCGGTCGACGAGATCGGCATGCCGATGCTGCCGTTGTACTGTTCGAGGTCGACCGGGTTGATGGTTGCGGCGGGGGAGGTTTCGGTCAGGCCGTAGGCTTCGAGCAGGGTGGTCCCGGTGAGCTCCTTCCAGCGCTCGGCCACCGCGCGCTGCACCGCCATGCCGCCGCCCAGTGTCAGGCGCAGCTGGGACAGGTCGATCCTGGCGAAGTCCGGATTGTTCACCATGGCATTGAACAGCGTATTGACGCCGGTGATGGTGGTGAACGGGTACTTGCCGATCTCCTTGATGAACCCGGGAATGTCGCGCGGATTGGTGATCAGCACGTTGGTGGCGCCTATCTTGAAGAAGGTCAGGCAGTTCGCCGTCAGCGCGAAGATGTGGTAAAGCGGCAGCGCGGTAATGATGATTTCATGGTCACGCAGGAAGGGCTTGATCCAGGCATGGGCCTGCTGCAGGTTGGCGATGATGTTGCGATGGGTCAGCATCGCGCCCTTGGATACGCCCGTGGTGCCGCCCGTGTACTGCAGGAAGGCGAGGTCCTCGTGCCCCACTTCGACCGGCTTGAGCGGATAGCGGCCGCCCTCGATCAGCGCGTCGCGCAGTTCGATGGCATTGGCGATGCTCCATGCCGGTACCATCTTCTTGACGTGCTTCACCACCAGGTTGACGATCATGCGTTTGGGGAAGTCGAGCATGTCGCCCAGCTGGGTGACGATCACGTGCTTCACCGGCGTGCGCGTGACCACGTTTTCCAGCACCCTGGCGAAGTTCTCGACGATGACGATGGCCTCGGCGCCGGAATCCTTGAGCTGGTGCTCCAGTTCGCGCTCGGTGTACAGCGGGTTGCAGTTCACCACCGTGTAGCCGGCGCGCAGCGCGCCGTAGAGGCAGATCGGGTACTGCAGCAGGTTGGGCATCATCAGCGCGATGCGCGCGCCCCTGGGCAGTTTCAGCACGGACTGGCAGTAGGAGCCGAAGGCGGCCGAGAGCTTTTCCAGCTCGGCGTAGGTGATCGCCTTGTCCATGTTGATGTAGGCCTTGCGCGGCCCGTAGAGCTTGACGCTCTTCTCGAACAGGTCGCCGATCGAGCGAAATTCGTTGAGGTCGATTTCTGCCGGCACGCCGGCCGGATAATGCTTGAGCCAGATCTTTTCCATGGTGGATGCCTCCTTGAGTTTTTCTCATTCTAATCACATTGGGGTGGGCCGAATCGTCCGCCGCGAGCGTTCCCGGCTCAGCAAAGCCAGTGTTGCAAACGCTCCGCCACTTGAGCATCGTCGAGCAGGTCCATGTGGTTCATGCCGTAGCCGATCCAGCGCCGCGATTCCGGGAAATCGAGTCGGCCGCGCTTCGCGCTGCCCTCGCCGAGAGCGCTCTTCACGGGCACCAGGCCATCACCCAGCAGCGGCTCAGCGAAATGGGCCGGAGCCTTGGCCAGGGTCACGCCTATCGCATGGCATTGCACGCCGGCAGGCAGGGGGATCAGGCGCGGCGCGCGACCGCGGGCGAAGCGGTCGCCGTGTTCCCAGTCTTCGTCGAGGATGCTGCCGTGACGCAGGTCGGTGATCCCGGCGCTGCGTATCTTTCCCAGGCGGGCCAGGGCGGCCGTGTAGGGGCTGATGCCCAGGATCACGTCGATCCAGTTGCCGCCGCGCTCCAGCGGTGCGCCGAGGTGTGGCGTGCCGAGAAACACCATCTGGCGCAGGTGGGCCAGCCAGGCCTGACCTGATTTCTCGGCATGGCGGCAGGCGCTGCGGGCGACCAGTCCGCCCATGCTGTGGCCGACGATGACGAGTTTCTCGATCGGAACCGGCCACGACTTGATCAGGTCCTCAAGCAATTCCGAGAGCGCCCGGCCGTTGGTCGAAACATGCTGGCCGCTGTTGTAGTGCAGGTAGAGCGGGGTGTAACCGCCGGCCGCCGCCAGCGCGGCGCCGTGGTCGTAGCCGCCGCGCCGCCACTGGAGGTCGTTCATGCACAGGCCATGCGCCAGCAACAGGATCCTTCCGGTCGCGCCGGGGAGGGCGGCCACCAGGTCGTTGCGTTCGAGCGGCAACGGCCGGCCGTTTCGCCGCAGGCGCATTTCGATGGCCAGTGGATTGCCGCTGGCGGCCAGGTGGTCGCCCAGCACGCCGTTGAGCGCGGCGAGCACCGCCTCGCGCGTGGCGGACGATTCCGTGGGTTCGGCGTCGACCAGCGGCAGCAACTGGCCGATCAGGGCGTCGATACCGTGGCCGACCAGGCGCGTGCAGCCCTGGATGCTGCGATAAACCAGGCCGGTGATGCCGCGTGGCAGCTCCTGCGAGAACTGTCCGAGCGGCCCGGGCATGCGCGCAATGTTGTGGTGCATGCTCGCCACCAGCCGCGTCAGGCCGAGTGTGGCGTCCACCGCGAGGCGACTGGCGCCGCGAATGTCGCCAGGGCGTACATGTGCCTTGCGTGCCGGCGCCGCGTGCGACGCACTGGCTTTGGGTCTGGCCATCGCTAGAATGCGAAGTCTTTCATCGATCGATTATCCCATGGCCACTGCCGCGCTCCGGACTTGCCGCCAAGCCGCGTTCGCCCCGACGCCGGCGCGACAGCGGGAACGCGGCCGATGACGCGCCTCTGCCTGTTGCTGCTCGCGCTGTGCTGCCTGCCGGCACGCGGCGAGATCGTGCTCACCGATGTTGGCGGCGCCCGCATCCGGCTCGCCGCCCCGGCGCAGCGCATCGTCAGCCTCTCGCCCCACATCACGGAACTGCTGTTCGCCGCCGGCGCAGGCAGCCGTGTGGTTGGCAACGTCGAGTACGGCGACCATCCGCCGGAGGCAAAGTCCATACCCAGGGTGGGTGCCTACTCGCGGCTCGACCTCGAAGCCATCGTCGCATTGCGGCCGGATCTGGTGCTCGGCTGGCAAAGCGGTACCTCGCAGGCGGCGGTGACACGACTGCGCGCCATGGGACTGGTGGTCTACATGATCGAGACCCATCGCATCGCCGACATCGCCGGCGAACTGGAACGACTCGGCCGGCTGGCCGGCACCGAGGCTGCGGCCGGTGCGGCGGCAACAGCGTTTCGCCAGCGCCATGGCCGGCTGGCGGAGCGCTACAGCCAGCGGCCACCGGTCACGGTGTTCTACCAGATATGGAAACAGCCGCTGATGACGGTCAATCGCGAGCAGATGATCAGCGATGCGATACGCCTTTGCGGTGGCCGCAATGTATTTGCGCAACTGGCGACGCTGGCGCCGACCGTGAGTGTCGAAGCCGTGATTGCCGCCAACCCGGAAGCCATCGTCGCCAGCGGCATGGACGCGGCCCGGCCGGAATGGCTGGATGACTGGCGTCGCTGGCACACCCTGCAGGCCGTGACGAAGGACAACCTGTATTTCGTGCCGCCGGAGCTGATACAGCGCCATACGCCACGCATCCTCGATGGCGCCGAGCGCCTCTGCGAACAGCTTGAAACGGCGCGCGGCAAGCGCGCCATGCGGCCGCCGCCGTCGGCAGGCGGCAGGTAATATACGCAGCAAATTGCCAACGGACTTGCCAGGGGAGCCAACGATGTCCGCTTTTCACTATGCGTTTGCGATTGCCGACATTGCGCGGGCGCGGGAATTCTATGTCGGTCGGCTGGGTTGTACCGAGGGCCGCAGCACCGCGCACTGGATCGACTTCGAGCTGTTCGGACACCAGCTTTCGGCACACCTCGGGCTGCCGGCCTGCGCCGGCGGCGAGGGCATGGTTGACGGGCACGCGGTGCCGATTCCGCATTTCGGCGTGATCCTGCCGCTGGACGAGTTCTGGGCCTTCGCCGAGCGACTGCGTGCCCAGGGCATCCGCTTCGTGATGGAACCTTCGATGCGCTTCGTCGGCAAACCCGGCGAGCAGGCCACCATGTTCTTCCTCGATCCCGACGGCAATGCGCTGGAGTTCAAGGCCTTCGTCCGGCCTGACGAGGTGTTCGCCCAGCATTGAAAGTTATGTCCCCGGCGAAGCCGGGGACGGTATCCCTTGGGGTCGGCGCTGGCGATACGGTCGCCGGCGCCGCACTATTCCTGCGCCGTGCGCCTGCGCCTCGGTTGTTGCTGCGCCTCGCGTCCGCGGAATGCCATGGCCATTTCGAAGGCGGCGCGGGTGAAGGTCAGGACCTCGGCGAATTCGGCATCGCTCAGCTTGCGCGCCTCGTCGTCGCCCCGGTAGATGTTGGCGAACTCGCGTTCGCGCGCGGACTGGATCAGCAACTTGCCGACGCCGAGGTTCTCCAGGCTGCGCCACAGGTCGGGATTGGAGGCGCGGGTGAACTTCATGACGAAGTCGATCGGATCGTTGCGCCCGAGCACCGCGGCCAGGCGCAGGACCAGCTCGAAGGGCACGGCGATGCGGCCGTTCTCCCAGGCTTCGATCAGCGACGGGTCCTTCAGGTTGATTGCGGCGCCGACTTCGGTGATGGTCAGTCCGGCGGCCTTGCGCATGCGCTTGAGCGCCGCGCCGGTGCGGGTCCACACGCCGGGTTCGGACAGGCCGGGCAGCATGGCCTTGAGCACGTCGGCGGCCGCCTCCATCGGTTTGCCGCGGCCCAGCGCGCGCGCCACGTCGGCCGCGGTCTTCAGCGTCGAGGCCGCACCCACCGTCGCGGCGCCGGCATCGAGCACCTTGCCGGCCATGCTGCGCATCTGCTCGACCAGGCCGGACTCGTTCGGCAGGGTGGTCATGGCACCCTGTGTCGGCGCCTTTTTCGCCGGCGCCTTGCGGCGTGGCGTGGCGGCGCTGCCGGCCTTTTCCTTCACGGCCGCGCCCGGCTTACTTGCCCTGGATGCGCTGCCGCGATTCATGGCGCTCCTGCGCCTCGATCGAATACACGGTGGTCGGCCGCGCCAGCAGGCGGCGCAGCCCGATGGGATCGCCGGTTTCCTCGCAGAAGCCATAGGAGCCGTCGTCGATGCGGCGCAGGGCGGCTTCTACGCGCGGCAACATCTTGCGCTCGCGGTCGCGAATGCGCAGTTCGATGGAGTTTTCCTCTTCGATCGTGGCGCGATCGTTCGGGTCGGCCTCGGCTTCGCCGTCGCGCAGGTGGTCGATGGTCATCGAGGCGTTGTCGATAAGGTCCTGGCGCTGCCTGCGCAGCAGGTCGCGAAAGAAGTCGAGTTGCTCCGCGTTCATGTAGGCCTTGGCCGGCATCGCCAGCAGGGCCTTTTCGGTGAGTGGTTTCAGTGTGGTTGGCATGACAAGTATCCCTGTTTCTCCGTACGGTCCAGAGTGGCCGATGCCGCTACTCTATCGAAAGACTGGCAAGCCGTCAGGGGAATCTTGGTTGGCCCGGTTTCATGCCGGAAAGGTGGGCGTCGGCGAATTTCCCGGCGGCTGTCGGCGACTTCAGGCAGGGACGAACCAGCGATCGCCGTCGACACCGATTTCACGCAGCGGATGCCCGTAAAGCCGGGTCAGGTTGGTCGTGGTGATCACCGTGTCGGCGGGGCCGGCCAGCCACTCGCCATCGCCGAACAGCAGCAGCACCTTGCTGCAGTAGCGCACCGCGAAGCCCGGATCGTGCAGCACCGCAACGACGGCGGCGCCGGCCCGTGCGCGCCGCGCGAACAACTCCATGACTGCAACCTGGTGCGACAGGTCGAGGTGGGTCAGGGGCTCGTCGAGCAGGAACAACGCGGGTTGCTGGGCCAGCAGTTGCGCCACGGCGAGCCGCTGGCGTTCGCCGCCGGACAGGGTCTGCACGTCGCGCTCGGCGCAGTCGGCGAGGTCGACCTCGACCAGCGCCGCGGCGGCGATGTCGCGATCGGCAAGGGATTCCCAGTCCCAGCGCCCGAGGTGCGGGTGGCGGCCGACCAGAGCCGTCTCCATTGCGGTGGAGGCAAAAGGATCGAGCTGATGCTGCGCCAGGTAGCCGCGTACCCGCGCCAGGGCCCGCGCGCGGCGCCCGGTGGCGGCCTCGGGCAGGGCATGGCCGCCGACATGCAGGGTGCCGCGATCCTGCCGATGCAGGCCGGCAACCGTGTTGAGCAGTGTCGACTTTCCGGCGCCGTTGCGGCCGAGGATCGCCCACGTCTCGCCGGCATCGACAGTCCACTCCAGATCGCGGCAGATGACGTGGCCGCCGATGCTGACCGACAGGGCATCCGCATGCAGCAATGGCGAGCTCATTGACCGCTCCCGCGCTGGCGTCCGAGCAGGAACAGGAACAGGGGCACGCCGAGGATCGCGGTCAGCGCCCCGACCGGCAGTTGCAGGGGCGCGACGATCGTTCGCGCCAGGGTATCGGCCAGTACCAGCAGGCTGCCCCCGCTCAGGGCCGACGCAGGCAGCAACAGGCGCTGGTCGTTGCCCCAGCCGAGCTTGAGCATGCCCAGCCGCACCAGGTGTGGCACCACCAGGCCAATGAAGCCGATGCTGCCCGCGGTGGTTACCGCCACCGCGGTAAACGTCGCGGCGAGGAAATACACGCCGAGCCGCACGCGTTGCACCGAAACGCCCAGCGTCTGGGCCAGGGTGTCGCCGCGCGAAAGCAGGTTGAGTTCGCGCGCGAACGGCATGCTCGCTGCCACGCCGGCGACCAGCACGGCGAGCGCCGGCCAGGGATTGCTGGCATGGCTGGCGTCGCCCATCAGCCAGAACAGCATGCCGCGCAGGTGGGTTTCCGGTGCGATGGACATGATCAAGGCGACCACCGCGCCGCAGCCGGAGGCGACGATGACGCCGGTCAGCAGCAGGCGGGTACGGGTC
The DNA here is from genome assembly GCA_016716965.1 of Sulfuritalea sp. Taxonomy (GTDB): domain Bacteria; phylum Pseudomonadota; class Gammaproteobacteria; order Burkholderiales; family Rhodocyclaceae; genus Sulfuritalea. The sequence continues at coordinate 103,199 of JADJUP010000026.1, forward strand.
CAGCTGCTGTCGCCGTGGGCCAGGCCGAATACCAGCAGCATGGCGGCAAAGGCGCCGGCGAAGGCGAAAAGGTTGACCAGCGCCAGCGCCAGGCCGGCCAGCATCGCCGACAACGCGCCGACCGCGGCGCCGCCGGAAATGCCGAGCACGTAAGGATCGGCCAGCGGGTTGCGCAGCAGCACCTGCATCAGCGCGCCGGCCAGCGCCAGCAGGCCGCCGCAGGCAAAGGCGGCGATCGCGCGCGGCAGGCGCAGGCCCTGGATCACTTCGGCGGCGAGGCCTTCGCCGCCTGCCAGGGCCAGCAGCACGTCGCCGGGCGTAACCGGCATGCTGCCCGCCGCCAGCGCCACCAGCAGGCTGGCCAGCGCCAGCCCGCAGAGGGCGACGATGACCAGCAGGGCACGGCGGCGGCTGGGCATGGATCAGCCAGCGTAGCGCAACACGGCCAGATTGGGCAGGTGGAGCATGGAGGAGTCAGATCTTTAGTTCTGCGGAAAGTATGACGCGGCGACCAAGCTCTGGATATGCGTTGAAGCTCGTTCCAGCGCCGTTTCGAATCCCGTAACTGTAATAGCGTTTGTTAAGCAGGTTGTCGGCCGCAACGCCAAAAATCCAGTTTCCCGTCGCATAGGAATACTTCAAGTCCGCCAGGCTATAGGACGGCATCAGGGAAAAGCTATTGATCTGGTCGTTGTCATAGCGCTGGCTGCCGACGAAGCGCAAATTGGCGGCCAGGTTGTGCCCGTTGCCGATACGCCAGGCGGCATTCAGAGTCAGCAACTGACTCGGTACGAGTGGAACTTCCTTGCCTGCCAGATCAATGCCGTCGTAGGTTCCCGAGCGGAAGGTGGCCCGGGTGTGCTGATAGATAGCGCTTAGTGACAGTTCAGCTAACGGATGCCAGCTGCCTTCCAGTTCGAAGCCAGTGCGCTGGGTTGGTGCCAGGTTGGAGTTGGCACCGAATCCGAAGGTGGGCGTGCCGTTGAGAACCAGCAAATGTATTTCGTTGGTCAGGTAGGAAGCGAATGCAGCCGCGCGTACTCGCGTCGAGCGATTGCGAAACTCCACGCCGACTTCGCCGTCATGGGACTTTTGCGGCAGCAGCAAAGTCACTGTGCCAGTGAACACGTTGTAATTTTCGTTGGCGGTGGCGACTCGGAAACTCTGCCCCCAACTGCCGTAGGCATCAAAGCCGCCCACAAGTCGCTGGCGCAAGGAAAGCTCAAATGCATTGAGTGTGTCGCGCCGTGATGCGACTGCAGGTCGGGAGAAGCTGTCCTTGTAGAAACTGGTTCGTATCCCTGCTGATATATCTGTTCCCGGCAGGGGTGTCCAAGTTTCCTGCGCATACAGGGCGTCGATGGTCTGGTTGGCGTTGGCGAGGCCAAAAAGATCTATGTTGCTGTAGGTCCAGCGCGTGCTGTCGATGCCTACCAACAAGCTGCCATTTTGGTGCGGAATTCGCAGGCGGGGGCTGACGGTAACGGTATCTGAATCGGTTGCGTTTGCAGCGAACAGGGCCGGAAACTTGTTGTCGGCCTTCTTGTTGCGATAGTCAATGTCAATCGCGAATTCGCCGATTCCAGCCGAACGGGTGACGCTGACGCCAACGTTCCAGGCATCGGTCAGGCCGTGGTCATTCTGTGTAGCTGACCCAGCGGGATCTGATGCGATCTGAACTGTGCTACGAGCTCCGGGAAAGCGCATCTTTTGCCGGCTGCTTCCGAAGCGAAGTGTTGCACTAGCGTCTGCGTCATGCCAGCGAACCACACCCTCGAGCTTGTCCTCGCGGTCGTGATTGTTGACTCGGTAGTTGGATGATACATAGCGATTGGCGTGGAGCAGCATGCCGACCGCTCCGCTGGCGAGTTCGACCGTTGCGCGAACGTCGCTGGTGCCGTAGTCGCCGTAGGCGGCACGGATCGATGTGAGCCGACCTTCGCTGGCCGGGTTACGGGTGATGATATTGATGGTCCCGGCGGTCGCGCCACCTCCATACAGGACTGCCCCGGAGCCGCGCAGGATCTCGATGCGATCGATCGCATTGAGTGGTACCGAAGAGAGTAGCGCTGGCGTCAGTTCATTTTCACTAAGTCGCCGGCCGTCAAGGAGAATCAGGGTGTTCTGGTCTCCGGACATGCCGAAGCCACGGAGGTCGATTTGCCAATTCGTGCTGCCGGAACTGTTGCGAACATGGACGCCACCGAGTTTGGCAAGGATCTCCGGTACGCTGGTGGCGGAGGACTGGGCGATCGCGGCGGCCGTGATGACCGACGTTCCGGTGACCGTGTGGGAGGGCTTGCCGGCAAAGCGACTTCCGGTTACCAACACCGTTGCTTCATCAGCCGCGAGTGACGGGTTGGCAGCAGCCAGAGCGGCGGCCATCAGAGAAATGCGGAAAAGGCTTCGGCGCGCAGCGCGGCCGTGGATGGTGTTCATCAAGACTCCCTTCGTGGCCAGCGTCCCCGCAGGCCAAAACATTGCATGGCAAGAGCGAAAACGCGAAGGGAGAGGTGGACGGAGCGGCCGAAAGGGGACGGCGGCTGACGCACACTGCTTCCCCGCAGCGCTTTCAACGAATGTCCCTGGCCGGTCTCCGGGCTTGGAAGTCTTGGTTCATCGCCTTCCCGGGGTGACCCAGTGGCGTAGTGATGAACCCGCACTTCCTTACCGTTGCGGGGGCAGCGCCGGAATCGAGCCTGTCAAGGCTCCCACCGGCTTCCCGTTTCACCCGGCATGCAAAGCCATGCGCGGGCACCACGAACGGGCCGGATTATAGCAATGCGAAGGTGTTTGGCGAAATTGCCACGCCATCACACACGGTTGCCGGACCCGGCCGAGGTATCGGGAAAGGACTTGATTCGGGTCAAGGTTGCGGCAAAACGATGCGCGCATCCTTATAACCATAGGGTTCAAAGGGTTGCCAATGCAGCCATGTCGTGTTTTTGGGGGTTCACTCACAAGGAGAGAAGTATGAAAGGGAAGATATTCGGATTTTTTGCTCTGTCGGTCATGGCCGGCGCAATGGGGACCGCGTTTGCCCAGGAGGCTGCGCCGACGCTGACCGCGGCCGAAAAGGAGACCGCCAAGAAGATTTACTTCGAGCGTTGTGCCGGTTGCCACGGGGTGCTGCGCAAGGGCGCCACCGGCAAGAACCTCGAGCCGCACTGGACCAAAACGGCGAAGGACGGCAGCAAGACCGAGGGCGGAACGCTCAAGCTCGGCCAGGGCCGCCTGGAAAAGATCATCGGCTACGGTACCGATGGCGGAATGGTCAACTTCGATGACATCCTGACCAAGGAAGAAATCGCATTGATGGCGAAATACATCCAGATGACGCCGGATGTGCCGCCCGAGTACAGCTTCAAGGACACCATGGACTCGTGGAAGGTCATCGTCCCGGTCAAGGATCGTCCGACCAAGCAGATGAACAAGTTCAACCTGAAGAACATGTTCTCGGTGACGCTGCGCGACACCGGCGAGGTGGCCCTGATCGATGGCGACACCAAAGACATCCGCAGCATCGTCAAGACCGGCTACGCCGTGCATATCTCGCGCCTTTCGAAGTCCGGCCGCTATGTGTACGTGATCGGCCGCGACGGCCGCCTGTCGCTGATCGACCTCTGGATGGAGAAGCCCTCCGTGGTTGCCGAACTGAAGATCGGTTTCGACGCCCGCTCGGTAGATACCTCGAAGTTCAAGGGCTATGACGACAAGTACGCGATCGCCGGTTCCTACTGGCCGCCCCAGTACGTGATCATGGACGGCGACACGCTGAAGCCGCTCAAGGTCGTCAGCACCCGCGGCATGACCGTGGATGGCGAGTACCACCCCGAGCCGCGCGTGGCCTCGATCGTCTCCTCCGAGATCAAGCCGGAATGGGTGGTGAACATCAAGGAAACCGGCCAGATCCTGCTGGTGGATTATTCCGACATCAAGAACCTCAAGACCACCACCATCGAGTCCGCCAAGTTCCTGCACGACGGCGGCTGGGATGCCTCGAAGCGCTACTTCCTGGTTGCGGCCAATGCCTCGAACAAGATCGCCGCGGTCGACACCAAGCTCGGCAAGCTGGCTGCCTTGATCGACACCGCCAAGATCCCGCACCCGGGCCGCGGCGCCAACTTCATGCATCCGAAGTTCGGTCCGGTCTGGGCCACGGGCCACCTCGGCGCCGATGTCGTGACGCTGATCAGCACGCCTTCGGACAAGAAGGAGCATGCCAAGTACAAGGAGTTCAACTGGAAGGTGGTCCAGGAAATGAAGCACGTTCCCGGCAACCTGTTCGTCAAGACCCATCCGAAGTCCAAGCATTTCTGGGCCGATGCGCCGCAGAACCCGGACAAGGACCTGGCCGAATCCGTCGCCGTGTGGAGCATGTCGGATCTGTCCAAGCCCAAGGCTGTGCTGAACGTGGCGAAGGATTCCGGCCTGCCGCCGACCAAGGCGACCAAGCGTGCCGTGCATCCGGAATACAGCGCCGACGGCAAGGAAGTCTGGATCTCCTTGTGGGGTGGCAAGACCGACCAGTCGGCGATCGTGGTGTATGACGATGCGACGTTGAAGGTAAAGAAGGTGATCACCGATCCGAAGATGATCACGCCGACCGGCAAGTTCAACGTCTACAACACGCAGCACGATATCTACTGAGAAAACGATCGAAACTTGATCGGCGGCAAGGAGAGGGGGCGAAAGCCCCCTTATCCTGTGTGGCATCAGGGTAATTCAGGGAAAAGGGTGGTTTCATGGATACGCAAAAGAACGGATTTCTCGCCATGCTGCGGCGGCCGAGTGCCAAGTATTCGTTGTTGAGTCTTCTGGTCGTCGGCTTCTTCTCCGGCATCTTTTTCTGGGGTGGCTTCAATACCGGCATGGAAGCCACCAACACGATGGAGTTCTGCATCGGTTGCCACGAGATGCGCGACAACGTGTATGTCGAATACAAGAAGACCATTCACTACACCAACCGCACCGGCGTGCGTGCCACCTGTTCCGACTGCCATGTGCCGAAGGACTGGACGCACAAGATGGTCCGCAAGATCCAGGCGAGCAAGGAAGTCTGGGGCAAGATCACCGGCGTCATCGATACGCCGGAGAAGTTCGCGGCGCATCGATTGCAGATGGCCGAAAGCGAATGGGCGCGGATGAAGGCCAACGACTCGCGCGAATGTCGCAACTGCCACAGCTTCGATGCCATGGATATCGAGAAGCAGAAGCTGCGCGGATCGAAGATGCACAAGATCGGCATCGAAGAGAAGAAAACCTGCATCGACTGCCACAAGGGCATCGCCCACACCAAGCCCAAGGGCATGAAGGAAGACGACGACGAGTGAGTCGTCGAGCACGTCACGTTCAATTCCGCATTCGAAAGGAGCAGCACATGAGCAAGTCCATCGTATCCACCGCCGTCGCCGGCGTCCTGCTGGCCCTGGGTTCCCATGCGGCGATCGCCGCTCCTGACTGGGGCAAGGTGCCCAAACGCGACGTGCATGTGTTCCACCCCGGCGTGACGCCCATCGAATGGGCGACAAAGAAGTCTGACCATAGCGGCACCGCCGGCATGAAGAAGGGCGAGACCTGCGTCGGCTGCCACGAGGAAAAGGGCGCGCTGAACTTCAACTTCAAGCGTCTGGCCGACAAGGAACTGGAGCCCAAGGGTGCGCCCAAGACCATGACTTTCCCGGTCGGTGTGCAGGCCGCCTACGACGCCGCCAACCTTTACATCCGCCTCACCTTCAAGGCGCCGTCCGGTGGCGCCGACAAGGGCGACAAGGACAACGAGGTCAAGGCCACGCTGCTGTTCGCCGACGCCAAGGTGCCGCAGGCCGACCAGTATGGCTGCTGGCAGAGCTGCCACGCCGATGCCCGCACCATGCCCGGCGCCGACGACAAGAAATCGAAGTACGTGACGGCCGGTGCCTATGAACTGGTGCAGTGGGCCAGCAAGGGCAACAAGGTTTCCGACGGCAGTGTTGGCGCCGAGCGCAAGATGAGCGGCGGCGCTACCGGCGCCAAGGCGGAAGCCAGCAAGAGCGGCGATACCTACACGGTCACCTTCACCCGCAAGAATCCGGGCGAAGGCAAGAGCGTGCCTTTCGGCATCGCAATCCATGCCGACAACTCGCATGGCCGCTTCCATCATGTATCGCTGGGCTACAAGCTGGGGATCGGTGCCGACGGCGACGTGAAGGCGACCAAGCAGTAAGGCGCCAGGTTCGCAAATGTCGTTCGCCGGCCGCCTCGCGAAACCAGTGCCGGGCCTCCTGGCACTGGTGTTTGCATGCACTGTTCTCGCCCAGCAGACGGTCGAGGTGAAGATCCAGGACTACAAGTTCCTGCCGGCCGAAGTTCGCATCAAGGCTGGCGACACGGTGAAGTGGATCAACATGGAAAAGCGCACCAGCCACTCGGTGCTGTTCCCTGCCGAAAACGGACTCGAATCCGAGCGCATGTTTCCCGGCGAGCACTGGTCGCGGACCTTCACCGCACGCGGCAGCCATGCCTATCGCTGCGGCCCGCACGAGGAAATGAAGGGGATGGTCCATGTCGACTAGGCGTCGCCCCATCGTCGTCGTGCTGACGCTGCTGCTGGCGGGTAGCGCTGTCGTGGCCTTGGCCGAGCCGACGCCGGCGCGGCAGAAGGAACTGATCCACCTGGTGCGCCAGGATTGCGGCTCCTGCCACGGCATGACCCTGCAGGGGGGGCTTGGCCCGGCCCTGCTGCCGGCGACGCTGGCCGAGAAGCCGGCCGAAAGCCTGGTGGCGACCATCATCGGCGGCCGTCCGGGCACGGCGATGCCGCCCTGGCATCGCTTTCTCGGCGAGGACGACGCGCAATGGATCGTCGCCCGCCTGATGGAAGGCTTCCCGAAATGAAGCATCCGCTGCAATCGCTGTTGCTCGGTTGTGCGCTGGTCGTACTTGCCGCATGCGGCACGGTGCCCCTGCGCGAAAGCGGGAGTGCCGTGCAGTTGCGCGGCACGGGCGACCTCGGCCTGGTCATCGAGCGCGCCAGCGGCCATGTCACGCTGGTGAATACCTCCAGCCGCGAGGCCTACGCGCGCATCGGCGGCCTCGGCGACCTGTCGCATGCCTCGGTGGTGTATTCGCGCGATGCGCGTTATGCCTACGTCTTCGGCCGCGACGGCGGCCTGACCAAGCTCGACCTGCTCGAGGCGCGCATCGTCAAGCGCGTGATGCAGTCGGGCAACGCGATAGGCGGTTCAATCTCGCAGGACGGGCGCATCGTCGTGGCGCAGAATTACACGCCGGGCGGCATCAAGGCCTTCGATGCGGACACGCTGGAGCTGCTCTCCGAAGTGCCGGCCGAGTATGCGCCGGGCAAGTTCTCCAAGGTGGTGGGGCTGGCCGACGTGCCGGGCAACAAATTCGCCTACGCGCTGTTCGATGGCGGCGAGATCTGGGTCAGCGATTTCTCGGATCCGAAGAAGCCCGTCACGCAGCGCTTCCAGGCAGGCCAGCAGCCCTATGACGGCCTGGTGACGCCCAACGGTCGCCACTACCTTGCCGGGCTGTTCGGCGAGGACGGCATCGCGCTGCTCGACTTGTGGCAACCGGGAAAGGGCTCGCGCAAGATCCTCGAAAAATACGGCCGTGGCGAGGAGAAGCTGCCGGTGTTCAAGATGCCGCACCTGCGCGGCTGGTCTGTCGCTGCAGGCCGCGCCTGGCTGCCGGCGATCGGTCGCCACGAAGTGCTGGTTGCCGATGCCACGACCTGGAAGGAAACCGGCCGTGTCGCGGTCAGGGGCCAGCCGGTGTTCGTCATGGCCAGCCCCGACGGGCGCCAGATCTGGGTGAACTTCGCCTTCCCCGACAACGGCTGGGTGCAGGTGATCGACACCCTCACCGGACAGGTGGTGCAGACGCTGCAGCCGGGCAAGGCGGTGCTGCACATGGAGTTCACGCCGCGCGGCGAGGCGGTCTGGATTTCCGCCCGCGATGACAACCGCGTTCTGATCTACGACACGCGGACCTTCCGCCAGCTCGGCAGCCTCCCTGCCGAAGCGCCTTCCGGCATTTTCTTCACCAGCCGTGCCGCACGCATAGGATTCTGACCATGGACTCACCCTACTCGCCGCTCGAATATGCGCTGCTCAACGCCTGGCAGCGCGACTTTCCGATCGTCGCGCATCCGTTTGCCGAAGTCGGACTGAAAGTCGGCGCTGACGAAACGGCGGTTCTGGCGACGCTGCGGCGCCTGCAGGCACGCGGTGCGATCAGCCGTGTCGGCGCCGTGTTTGCGCCGCGCCGCGTCGGCGCCTCGACGCTGGCCGCACTTGCGGCGCCCGAAGACCGTATCGAGGCAATCGCCGCGCTGGTCAGTGCGCGGCCTGAAGTGAACCACAACTACCAGCGCGAGCACCGCTACAACCTCTGGTTCGTCGCCACCGCGGCCGACCAGGCGACGCTGAAGGCCGTGCTGGCAGGGATCGAACATGACACCGGCTGTCCGGTTATCGCATTGCCGCTGGAAAACGAATTCCACATCGACCTCGGCTTCGACCTCGCCTCCGGCCACAAGTCCGTCGCACCGGTCGCCAGCGTTTCGGCACGCCAGCCGGACGACGAGGAAAAGCGCCTGATCGCCGCGTTGCAGCCAGGACTGGAGATCATGCCGCGACCCTTCCGCCAGCTGGGCGAAACCCTGTTCATGGAAGAGGACGAGGTGCTGGCGCGCATCACCGGCATGGTCCAGGACGGCATGATCAAGCGCTTTGGCGTGGTCGTGCGACACCACGAGCTGGGCTATCGGTCAAATGCCATGGTGGTGTTCGACCTGCCCGACGGCGTGGTCGACGGCATCGGTGCAAGGCTTGCGGCCGAGCCCGGCGTCACCTTGTGCTACCGGCGCCGGCGCAGCCTGCCCGACTGGCCCTACAACCTTTACTGCATGGTGCATGGCCGTTCGCGTGCAGAGGCGCAGCCCGTGATCGATCGCCTCGCCAGCATCGCCGGAGCACCGGCGATGGCACTGTTCTCGACGCGGCGTTTCAAGCAGTGCGGTGCGCGCTATTTTTCCGACCAGGTGGCGGATCGTCGCCTGGTCGAGCCCGGCCATGCCTGATCGTTCCGGCGCGGCGGCGGCGCCCGACGCGACCGACCGCCGCATCATCAACGCCCTGCAAGGGGATTTTCCGCTGGTGACCGAGCCCTATCGTCAGGTTGCCGACGGACTGGGTCTGAGCGAAGCGGAATTATTGCAACGGATCGACGCCATGCTCGAACGCAAGGTGCTGACGCGCTTCGGGCCGATGTTCCAGATCGAGCGTGCCGGCGGCGCGTTTGTCCTGGCGGCGATGAAGGTGCCGGAGGCGGACTTCGATCGTGTCGCGGCGCAGGTCAATGCCTTCCCCGAAGTGGCGCACAACTACCGCCGTGACCATGCGCTCAACATGTGGTTCGTGCTTGCCACGGCCACACCCGAGGGCATCGCCGCGGCCGTGGCCGCCATCGAGGCCGCCACCGGGCTGCCGGTGTTTCCCTTTCCCAAGGAACGCGAATACTTCGTGGAGATGAAACTCCATGCCTGATGCGGTCAAGACCGGACTCGATGCCCTCGACCGGCGCCTGATCGTCGCCACGCAGGGCGGCCTGCCGCGCGTGTCGCGGCCCTTCGATGCCATCGGCAAAGAACTCGGCATCGGTGGCGATGAAGTCATTGTCCGCCTGCAGCACATGCTGGACACCGGCGTGATCCGCCGCATCGGTGCCGTGCCCAACCACTACGCGATCGGCTATACCGCCAATGGAATGTCGGTGTGGGATGTCGACGATGCCCGCATCGACGAGCTGGGCGCGCTGGTCGGCGCGTTGGGTTTCGTCACCCATTGTTACCGCCGCCCGCGTCGTTTGCCGGACTGGCCCTACAACCTGTTCGCCATGGTGCACAGCCAGACCCGCGACGAGGTTGCCGCCCGCGTCGCCGAGATCGCGTTTCTTTTGGGCGATGCCTGCCGGGCGCATGACATCCTCTACAGCACGGCGATCCTGAAGAAGACCGGCCTGCGGATTTCCGGCTGAGGTTGTTGTGGAACGCCAGGATGGGTCGCTGGCGATATCGAGCGCAGAGAGCCGGATAGCAGGCTCCCCGCGAGGAGAGGATGACAGGGGCCCTATATGCTGCGCTTCGATTCCTACTGTTGTTCCTGCAGCGTGGTGACGTAGGCCAGGATGTCCTGCAGGTCGTCTTCCTTCAGCTTGTCCAGGAGTCCGCCAACGGCTTCCTCGTCGTGGGGCCGTTCGCCCTTGATGTATTTCTCCATCTGCCGCTTGAGGTAGCTGGTGTACTGCCCCGTCAGCATCGGGAACATGCCCCGGCCCATGCCGGTCTTGCCGTGACAGGTAACGCATTGCTTCTGGTAGAGCGCTTCGCCGTTGGCGAGATTGCCGGGCACGCGCGGAATGATCATGACGCGTTCGGTCATGGTCAGGCGGGTCAGGGCGTCGTCGCTTTCCTTGAACACAGGCCATTTCGTCGGCAAGTCGATCGACGCCAGGTAGGCCGCGACGTCCTTGATGTCCTCGTCGGGCAGTTCGCGTTCCTGGGTGTAGGGATACATCGGGATGTTCACGCGCGTGCGGGCGCGGAACGCCTTGAGTTGTGATTCGAGATACTTGGCGCTTTGCCCCGCCAGGCGCGGGTACTCCCCACGAGATCCACCCTGGCCCAGTTCGCCGTGGCAGCCGGCGCAGGTGCTGTTGATCTCCTTGCCTTTCTCCAGGTTCTGCGCGTGGGCATACCCGCCCAGGGCGAGCAGCAACAGCAACAGCAGGCATCGCTTCATCGTGTTCCATCCATTGCAGGGTGATGCGACCGATTGTCGCAGACCGATGGCGCACTTTTCCTTGATCTGTGTCGGATAATCCGCGCATGCCCGCATTCCCAGTCGCCGACGCCGGTGCCAACCTCTACCTCGACCAGCGCCGCAGCATCCTGTTGCGCTGGTGGTTGTTGCTGGCGGCGGCGATCGCCGTGTCGTCAGCGCCGACTATGCTCGGGCTGGGGCTGCCGCTTCTGCCCATGCTGGCCGTGCTGGTGGCGCTGGCGGGATTCAATGCCTGGCTGCAGTGGCGCTCGCCGCCGGCGTCGGTGTCGGCCGCCGAACTGTTTGGCCAGCTCTGCGTCGACCTGACGGCTCTGACGGTCCTGCTCTACCTTTCCGGCGGCGCCGCCAATCCGCTGATCTCCCTGCTGCTGATTCCGGTCGCGGTGGCCGCGCTGTCGCTGCCGGGGCGGCTGACGGCCGCGGTGACGCTCCTGGCGGTGCTGGCCTACTCGATGCTGACCGGGGTCTACCTGCCGCTCGCCATCGACGACGTCGAACGTGCCGCGCGACTCCATCTGGCCGGCATGTGGCTGACCTTCGTGGTGTCGGCGGCGATGATCGCCTGGTTCGTCGCACGCATGACGGCATCGATCCGCGAACGCGACAGCCGGCTTGCCGCCGCGCGCGAGCAGGCCCTGCGCGACGAGCGCGTGGTGGCACTGGGGGCGCTGGCGGCGGGCGCCGCGCACGAACTGGGCACGCCGCTGGCGACCATCGCGGTACTGGTCGGCGAACTGGAGCGCGATGCTTCGATCGATGCCGATGCGCGCACCGACCTCGCACTGGTGCGCGAGCAGGTCGCGCTATGCAAGGGCATCATCAGCGGCATGGCGCAACGCAGCGGCGCGGCGCGCGCGGAATCGCTTCGGGCGCTGGATGCTGCTGCCTGGCTGCGCGGTGTCCTGGCGCGCTGGCAGGCGATGCGGCCACGGGCCAGTGCGGCCATTCAGATCGCGGGTCGCGGCGAGGTGCCGCGCCAGGCTTTCGATCCGGCCCTGGAGCAGGCCGTCGGCAACCTGCTCAACAACGCGGCCGACGCCGCTGCCGGGACTATTCGCGTCGAACTGGACTGGGACGACGTTTGGCTCCGGCTGACGATCAGCGATGACGGGCAGGGGTTCGCCGCGGAGGTGCTGCGTCGCGGCGGCCGGGAGGCGCTGCCGGCCAGCCATGGCGGCGCCGGAATCGGCCTGCTGCTGGCCTTCTCGGCGGTGGAACGTGGTGGTGGCCGCATTTTGCTGGACAACCCGCCCGGCGGCGGCGCGCGGGCACGCATCGAGCTGCCGAGGGCGGACAACACGGAGACGGCAAGCACATGAATGAAGCGATACTGCTGATCGAGGATGACGCGACTTTCAGCGCCGCACTGGCACGAGCCCTCAAGCGGCGCGGCCACGAAGTCTTTGTCGCAGCGACTCCCGAGGCGGCTCTGGAGCGGGCGCAGGCAGACGTGCCGGACTGGGTCGTGCTCGACCTAAACCTTGATGGCGCATCGGGAATGGCGCTGCTCCCACGGCTGCGGAAGGCCATGCCCGAATGCCGCATCGTGGTGCTCACGGGCTACGCCAGCATCAGCACCGCCGTTGACGCAATCAAGCTGGGTGCCGTTCAGTACCTCGCCAAGCCGGTCGACGTCGATACGCTGTTGCGTGCCTTCGGCCATGCCCCGGGCACCGAGCCGGCGGTTGCGGACGCCGCACCGCCGGCGGCGCCGATGTCGGTGGATCGTATGGAGTGGGAACACATCCAGCGCGTGCTGCGCGAACACCAGGGCAACATATCGGCCACGGCAAGGGCGCTCAACATGCATCGCCGCACCCTGCAACGCAAGCTGCTCAAGCGTCCGGCGAAGCAGTAAAGGTCAAAATCCGACGGCGACGCGGTAGGGCACGGCGATCCGCTGCCTGCCGGATTCCACCTGCACCGTCACTATCCAGTTCATTCCGCCGGAGACACAGACCGGCAGCGAGGCTTCGCCCGCATGGCGACCGTTGCCGGTCGCTGCGAGTTCGATCCGGTTGTAGCCCATGTTCATCGTCTCGCCGGCGAAATCGACTTCCACTTTGCTCGCCTGAATACCGGTGAGCAGTACTTCGACGCGCAGCGGCGTCAGGATTGGAATCGGCCGCGGCGCGATCGACAGCTCGATGCGCGTGCCATCCGGCAGGACGGCGGCGCAGGCCTGGCGCTGCAGGTCACACCCGTCTTGCGGCTTCGCCGTGACATCGGCCTTCGGCAGCAGCAGGGGTGACCAGTAATAGCCGGCGCCGGCGATGCCGACGAGGATGGCGAGCATCGCCAGCGTGACCAGGCTGGAACCGGACTTTTGGGCAGGTTCTTCGGCCATTACTTATCCATGCATAGGTCGATTCGATCGATTGCGTTCGGCGGATTGATTCTGGTCAAGGCCGACAAGGGGTGTTCCGGTTCAAAGTGCGACAAATTGCCGCAGGACGAATGGCGGCGTGCCGAAGTTGGACGCATACAGGGCAGCAATTGGAAGTATCAACCGGAATGGGAGCAAAAAACATGAAACAGTTTAGCAAGCAAGCCACCACGCTGCTGTTGGCGGCCGGGATGGGCATGGCGGCGACCGCATTGGCGGCCGAAAGCCTGCAGGACGTGCTCAAGGCGCGCGGCCTGAGCCAGCAGGATCTGCTGGCGGCGGCCAAGACCTACGTGCCGACCGGCAAGCGCGACGAGTTCGTCGCCTTCAGTTCGGGCGGCCAGTCGGGCCAGGTCATCGTCTATGCCATTCCGTCGATGCGCATCCTCAAGTACATCGGCGTGTTCACGCCGGAACCCTGGCAGGGCTACGGCTTTGACGAAAGCTCGAAGAAGGTGCTGGCCGGCGGCCGCATCGACGGCAAGGACATCACCTGGGGCGACACGCACCATCCGGCGATCTCCGAGACCAATGGCGAGTACGACGGCCAGTTCCTCTTCATCAACGACAAGGCCAATCCGCGCCTGGCGGTGATCGACCTGCGCGACTTCGAAACCAAGCAGATCGTGGTCAACCCGATCTTCAAGTCGGAGCACGGCGGCGCTTTCGTCAGCTCCAACACCGAGTACGTGATCGAGGCCGCGCAGTATGCCGCGCCGCTGGAGAACAAGAAGTTCTTCCCGCTCGAAGAGTTCAATGAAAAGTATCGTGGCGGCGTGACCTACTGGAAGTTCGATCGCAAGGAAGGGCGCATCGATACCAAGAAGTCGTTCTCGCTCGAACTGCCTCCCTACTCGCAAGACCTCTCGGACTTCGGCAAGGGGCCGTCCGACGGCTGGTCGTTCACCAACTCGTTCTGTTCCGAGCGCTACGTCGGCGGCATCGAAAAGGGCCGTCCGCCGTATGAAGCCGGCTGTTCGGCCAAGGACACCGACTACCTGCACGTGATCAACTGGAAGAAGGCCGCCGAACTGGTGGCCCAGGGCAAGGCCAAGAAAATCAACGGCCATGACGTAATCATGATGGAAACGGCAATCAAGGAAGGCATCCTCTTCCTGGTACCCGAGCCCAAGTCGCCGCACGGCGTCGACGTGACCCCGGACGGCAAGTTCCTCACCGTCGCCGGCAAGCTCGACACGCACGTGTCCGTCTATTCCTTCGAGAAGATCATGGCCGCCATCAAGGCCGGCAAGTTCGAATCCAAGGACGCCTACGGGATTCCGGTGATCGGCATGAAGGATGCGCTGCATACGCAGGTTGCGCTCGGCCTCGGCCCGCTGCATACCCAGTACGACAGCAAACCCTGCGTGGCCTACACGTCGCTGTACGTCGACTCGCAGGTGGCCAAGTGGAACTTCTGCGAAGGCAAGGTGCTCGACAAGATCAGCGTGCACTACAACATCGGCCATCTGATGACCATGGAAGGCGATTCGACCAAGCCGGCCGGCAAGTACCTCGTCGCGCTGAACAAGCTCGCCATCGACCGCTTCGTGCCGACCGGACCGCTGCATCCGCAGAACCACCAGCTGATCGACATCAGCAACGACAAGATGCAGTTGCTGTATGACATGCCGCTGCCGCTGGGCGAGCCGCACTATGTCGTCGCCATCGATGCCAAGAAGCTGAAGCCCGCCGTGCGCTACAAGGTCGGCACCGACAGCCGCACCGACAAGGCACACCCGGGTGCGGTGCGCGCCGGCGAGGAGAAAGTGGTCAAGAAGGGCAACAAGGTCGAAGTCTTCGCCACCCTGATCCGCTCGCACATCACGCCGGAAACCATCGAAGTCGATGTCGGCGACGAAGTGACGATCAACCTGACCAACCTCGAGCGCGCGCAGGACGAAACCCACGGCTTCACCGTATCGACCTACAACGTGCATGCGTCGGTCGAGCCGGGCAAGACTGTTGCGGTGAAGTTCAAGGCCGACAAGGAAGGTGTCTATCCCTACTACTGCACGGAGTTCTGTTCCGCGCTGCACCTGGAGATGCAGGGCTACCTGCTGGTCAAGCCGAAGGGCTGGAAGCCGACCAAGACGACGCTGGCCAAGGGTAGCTACACCGAAGCCGACTACAAGGCGACAGTGAAGAAGGTGGCCGACACCCAGGCGATCATCGACTCCGTCGTGGCCTACATCACCAGCGTGAACTACAAGGACTTCCCGGATGTCGTGGCCATGGTCGAGGATGCGTTCGACCAGTTGGGCAAGACCAAGGGCCTGAAGGAGAAGCATGAAGGCTTCGCCGCCAAGAAGGATTGGGAAAACGCCAACCTGTGGGCAGAGCAGATCTGGCAATACCAGGTCAAGACCGCCGACCTCGGTTTGCGCGCCAAGACTTACCTCGAGCAGAACGGGGCCAAGAAGGTCAAGTAATTAACGCAGGTCAATGCAGGTCACAGGGGGCAGATCTACTCTGCCCCCTGTTCATTTTGATGAAAGGGATACCCATGAAACTGAAATTGATTCTGGCGGCCACCGCCGCGCTGGCTTTCGCCGCTCCCGCCATGGCCGACGGCAAGGCGCTGTACCTTGAAAAGACCTGCGTCGCCTGCCATGGCAAGGATGCCAAGAAGCCGCTGACGCCCGAGTATCCGAAGCTCGCCGGACAGAATGCCAAATACGCCGAACGCCAGATGCTCGACATCAAGAGCGGCGCGCGCGCCAACGGCAATTCGGCGGCGATGAAGGGAGTGATGCATCTGGTCTCCGAGGCGGAAATCAAGGAACTCGCCAAATATTTGTCCGAGATCAAGTAAGCGGGAGCCTCGCGGTCCGGCGCTTGATGTCCATCAATGAGCGCTGATATACCCGATGGGATCATCGCTTCAGGCCAACCAACATAGAGGAATAGACATGCACAAGATACTCACCGTGGCATTTTCGCTGGCTCTGCTACCTGCCTTTGCCCTGGCAGGCCCGCCGGCACCCAAGGCCGCCGGCATCGAGTCCAAGGATTACCAGTGGGCCAAGATGGAAGGTGAGCTGAAGGAAGCGCTGGACAAGAAGGGCGACATCAAGCGCGGCAAGGAAACCTACGAAATCTGCGGCGCCTGCCACCTGCCTTCCGGCGCCGGCCGTCCCGACGGCACCTTTCCGCAGCTCGCCGGCCAGCACACGACGGTGCTGATCAAGCAGATGGCCGACATCCGCGTCGGCCTGCGCGACAACCCGACGATGTACCCCTTCGCCAAGGAAATGACCGATCCGCAGGATCTGGCCGACACCGCGGCCTACATCCAGTCGCTATGCATTCCCATCGACCACGGCAAGTATGACGGCCCGGACGCGGCCAAGCAGGTCGCGGCCGGCAAGGAACTTTATGAAAAGCAGTGCGTCGAGTGCCACAAGGCGAACGGCGAGGGCGTCAAGGAAAAGTTCTATCCCGTGCTCGCCGGCCAGCATTACAAGTACCTGCTGCGTCAGATGACGGAGATCCGCGACGGGCATCGGCGCAACGCCAATCCGGACATGGTCAAGGTGATCAAGCCCTATACCAATGAGCAGCTGGTGGCGATATCGGCCTACCAGTCGAGCCTTTCGATGCCGGGCGCGATGTGCAAGGCGGCGGCCAAGGGCGGCAAGAAGAAATAATATCGATCCGACGCTTCCGCGCTCCACCGGAGCGCGGAACGCAGGCGGACAAAAGCCTCCCCTGACATCGAGCACATCATGCAAGACCAAAAAAAGCAGAATCGACTGATCACGGTACTGACCCTGATCGCCCTGGCGGCACTGATCGCCTCGTATTTCTCACCGATCTGGTGGGTGTCGCTGACCGCGCCCAATTACCCGAAGGATGCTTTCCCGGACGGCATTCGCATCCATTTCCATTTCGATGGCGTTTATAACGGCTGCCGCGCTGCAGGCAAGGGCACGCGCATGGCCGACGAGGTACTGCAGAAGGACCTCGATCATTCGGTGGAACGCTACAACCCCATCCTCGACAAGAAGCAGAACGTCAACACGGGTGCCGAGGGCCTGGACTGCGTGCACGAGATGAACACCATCAACCACTACGTCGGCATGTTTCCGATTTCGACCGGGGCGCCGGTCGAAAAGCCGATGGCCAAGTTCTTCTTCGGCTTCTTCGCCGTGATGCTGCTGGGCTTCATCACGCCCGCAGGCCGCAAGCGCCTGATGGTGCTGGCAGCGGGCTTCGCCGCCGTGGCGGTGTGGATGGTGGTGCATCAGTTCGCGCTGGGGCACCTGGAAAGCCACATCGCCGCCTATGTCAGCGAAGCCGGCACCTTCTTCAAGGAGCCGGACAAGATCAAGGTCTGGGGCGACAACGTGCGCCTGATCACCACGGGTGTCATCGTCGGACTGGTCGTGGCGATGGCCATCGTCGTCGCCGGTGTCGCGAAGATCCGCGGCTTCTCGCTGCTGCTGGCGCTGGTGCCGGCGCTGATGCCGATCTTCTTCGTCCTCGAATACGCCGGCTGGCTCTGGTTCTTCGGCCACAACATGCACCCCTGGGGCGCCTTCACCGTCAAGCCCTTCATGCCCACGGTATTCGGCGAGGGCAAGGTGGCGCAGTTCTCGACCTATTCCTATCCCTACTGGGGCTACGGCCTGCTGCTGATCGCCTTTGGCTGCCTGATGCTGGCCGTACTCCTGCGGCGCCGGCAGATGCGCGAGGGCGGGGAGAGCTGAGGCGGCCATGAACCCGAAGCGCTGGCACGCCTTCCTGCCGGCCCTGCTGCTCGGTGTTTCGACATTGCTGGTGGCGCGTACGGCCGACCGCGACGCGGACGAGGGCAAGCCGCCTGCGCTGGGAGCGGCGGCCGATTTGTCGACCGCGCCGCGCGTCGGTGTCGATCGCCCGAAGCCTACCTACATGCTGCACGAACGCGACAAGCGGGTGCATGGCCTGCGGCCCTTCCAGGAACTGGTCGACGCTGCGCCGGCCGGGTTCCACGCTGCGTCCGCCGCCGGGCAGCTATTCCGGGCCGGTGGTGATGACCAAGCCGCTGGTCATCGAAGGCGGCGGCCAGGTCACAATCGACGCCGGCGACAAGGGCACGGTGTTCTCGCTGCAGGCCGATGGCGCCGTGCTGCGCGGCCTGCGCCTTACCGGCTCGGGCGATGCGCACGACACCGACGATTCCTGCCTCGACGTGCGCGGGCACCGCAATGTGATCGAAAAGCTCGTGATCGACAACTGCCTGTTCGGCATCGACCTCAAGCAGTCGAGCGACAGCATCCTGCGCGGCAACAGGATCCGGTCCAAGCCGCGCGAACTGGGCGTGCGCGGCGATGGGCTGCGCCTTTGGTACAGCGACCGCAACCTGATCGAAGGCAATGAAGTCGTCGATTCGCGCGACATGGTGGCCTGGTATTCCCACGACAACATCTATCGCGGCAATGTCGGCATGCGCAGCCGCTACTCGATCCACTTCATGTTCGCCAACAACAACGTGGTCGAAGGCAACAAGTTCTATGACAACTCGGTGGGCGTGTATTTCATGTACACCGAGGGCGGGGTGATGAAGAACAACCTGATTTCGCATGCCACGGGCGCCACCGGCATGGCCATCGGATTCAAGGAGGCGAGCAACGCCGTGATCGAGGGCAACGAGATCATCTACTGTGCGGTCGGCATCGGTTCCGACCTGTCGCCCTTCCAGCCCGACAGCAAGATCTGGGTGAAGAACAACCGCTTCGCCTACAACGGCATCGCCATCAAGCTGACGTCCGAACTCGGCGGCAATGTGGTCATCGACAACGTCTTCGAAGGCAACCTGACCCATGTGGTGCAGGCCGGGCGCACCAAGGGCAACCTCAACGAATGGCGCGGCAATTACTGGGACGACTACCAGGGCTTCGACCGCGACGGCAACGGCGTCGGCGACACGCCCTACGAGCTGTATGCCTTCGCCGACCAGATCTGGATCGAAATGCCGCCGGCGCGCTTCTTCAAGACGGCCCCTGTGCTGGAACTGCTGGACTTCCTCGAACGCCTGGCGCCCTTCTCCTCCCCGGAACTGACACTGAAGGACGAGAAGCCGCGCTTTCGCAAACCCGAGGCAGGGAAGGGCAGGGTGACCGGATGAGCGAGAAGGAAATGCGTGACGATGGGAAGCCGCCTGCCGCCAGCGCCGACTTTTCAGACCGCCACCGCCTCCGCAGGACACCACGCCGGTCGCACCGCCAAGGCGCCGCCTTCGCGCGAGCGCGTGCAGCAGGCGCGCCGGCGCGTGCTGCGTACCATTCTGCTCACCGGCGGCGTCATGGGCGCCGCGCTGTCGGGCTACCTGCCGCTGGTCTATGCGCAGAAGAAGCGCCTGCGGCCGCCCGGCGCGCTGGACGAAAAGGATTTTCTCTCCTCCTGCATCAAGTGCGGTCAATGCGTGCAGGTTTGCCCGGTACAGGCGATCAAGCTCGCCGACCTGGTCGACGGCTTCGGCGTCGGCACGCCCTACATCGATGCCCGCGAGCAGGCCTGCGATTTTTCCTGCGATGCCGTGCAGTGCATCCTGGCCTGCCCGACCGGCTCGCTGGTGTACAAGAAGCCGGCCTTCCTCGGCGTGCGCAAGGGGGCAAAGCTCGCCGCCGCGCCCATCCTCAAGGCCAAGGAAAAGGATGCCGAGCCGACGCTGAACCTCGGCGAGCGCATCGGCGTCGCGCGCCTGACGCGGCCCGAGGCCTGTCTCGCGATCCAGGGCAAGGGCTTCAAGGGCCAGGTGCGCGGCGCGGCATTCAAGGGTCGCCTGCGCTACATGGACGTCGATCGCTGGAAGCCGATCAAGGTCGCCGAGCATCCCTACGACATCGCCGAATGCGATCTGTGCGTGCGCGAATGCCCGGTCAAGGGCGCGATCTCGATCGAAACCGTGTTCGCCCCGGACGGCAGCAAGCGCAAGTCGCCGGTGGTGCACGAGCCCTGCGTCGGTTGCGGGGTCTGCGAGATGATCTGCCCGGTGGAGCCGGCCTGCATCGTGGTCGAAGCGCGGGAGGTGTGGAATACATGAGCCAGTACCTCAAGCGCCGATTCCTCGACCAGATCGCCGTGATGTTCGGTCGCGAGGCGAAGAAGCCATCGGCGATTTCGGAGCCGGCGCAAAAGATCCATTTCTACAAGCGCGGCAACCGCGACCTGATCGCCGAGAAGCTGCATGCGCGCGCCCATGCCGTGCATTCCAACAAGTGGCGCAACCGGCGCTGGACGGTGCTGCTGGTCGTCAACCTGTTCTTCACGCTGTCCTTTTGGCTCGACATCCAGATCCTCGAAGGCGCGCTGACCGCCTCGCGCTTCATCGGCTTCCACCTGATCGACCTCAATTCGGCCCTGCAGGTGATGCTGGCGCACAAGCACATCATCGTGAATCTGGTGATCGGCACCGGCACCGTCCTCGTGCTCTGGATCCTCCTCGGCGGGCGGACCTTCTGTTCCTGGGTCTGCCCCTACCACCTGCTGGCGGAATGGGCGGAGAAGATCCACCTCTGGCTGGTGAAGAAGAAGCTGGTGACCGACCAGGCCATCGACCGGCGCCTGCGCACCCTGTCCTGGATCGTCTTCGCCGTGCTGGCGCTGGCGACCGGCTACACCGTATTCGAGGCCATCTCGCCGACCGGCATCGTCTCGCGTGCGCTGATCTACGGTCCCGGCCTGGCGCTGCTGTGGGTGCTGGCGCTGCTGGTGTTCGAAGTCTTCTTCTCGCGTCGCGCCTGGTGCCGCTATGCCTGTCCGATCGGCCTCACCTACGGCGTGGTCGGCATCCTGTCCCCCTTGCGCATCAAGTACACGCTGGACAGCTGCTTCCACGAAGGCGATTGCCGCAAGGTCTGCCTGGTGCCGCACGTGCTGGACACAGTAATCAAGGGCCGCGCCGTCGATACTGAAGTGCCGATCGGGCCCGATTGCACGCGTTGCGGCCTTTGCGTAGACACCTGTCCGACGGGGTCGCTCAAGTTCGACGTCAAGGGCTTTTCCAAACTGTTATGAAGACCATTGATCCGCAGATTACGCAATGTGGCGCCGTCAATCGCGTAATCTGCGGAAAACGCCTTCCGCTCCCGAACCAGACAGCGCGTGCTCGACGCCATCAACCTGGAAATCGGCATCGCCGAGCGCGTCGCGCTGATCGGCTCCAACGGTGCCGGCAAGACCACGCTGATCCGCTGCCTGCTCGGTGAGTACGCCTTCGACGGCAAGGTGACGATCAACGGCCGCGACCCGCGCCAGGAGCGCACCGCGGTGCTCGGCAGCATCGGCTTCGTGCCGCAGTTGCCGCCGCCGCTGAAGATGCCGGTGGCGCAACTGATCGATTTTTCCGCCGCCTTGTGCGGCACCGATCCGGCGAAGATCCACGAACTGGCGAAGCGCCTCGGCCTCGACCTCGAACCGATCCTTGCGCGGCCCTTCGTCAAGCTCTCCGGCGGCATGAAGCAGAAACTGCTGATCGCCATCGCGCTCGGTCGCGAGGCCAGGCTGCTGATCATGGACGAACCCGCCGCCAACCTCGATCCGGAGGCGCGCAAGATCTTTTCGAGCTTCTCGCCGAGCGCCAGGACGACACCACCATGCTGATTTCCAGCCACCGCCTGAACGAAGTTTCGGCGCTGGTGAATCGCGTGATCGAGATGGACATGGGCAAGGTAGTACTCGACGACCGTGTCGCCGATGACGTTTCGCTTTCCGGTCAGTTCGCCTGCCGCATCGCCATCAAGCGCAGTGAGCCGGCCTTTGCCAAGGCCATGCAGGCCTGGAATTTCCGCGACCTCGGTGACGGCCTGGCCTGGGAAGGAGAAGTCCCCGGCCCCGATCGCCTGCGCTTCATGGGCATGACCTCGCGCTACGTGGCGCTGATCAGCAATTATTCGCTGGAAGAAAGCGGCAACGGGCATAGTCAATGATGGATCGCCGCCGCTTCATCATCGCCGCCGCCACCCGGGGTTTCGCGCTGACGCCGCTCGCAGCCGCACTGTCCGCCTGCGGCAGCAAGGGCGACTGGCCCGAAGGCATGGCCGAGATCAAGTGGGATCGCGACACCTGCGTCCGTTGCAGCATGGTGATTTCCGACCGCCGCTTCGCCGCGCAGATGCGCGGCGGCGAGAAGAACATCGTGTTCAAGTTCGACGACATCGGCTGCGCCGTGTTCTGGATGCGCGACAAGGCCAAGGATTTCCCCTGGATGGCCGAGCCGGCAACGCGCCTCTGGGTCGCCGACGCATCAGGCAAGGGCGACAAATGGCTGGACGCGCGCAAGGCGCACTATGGCAGCGGCGCCATGTCGCCGATGGGGTACAACTATTCTGCCCGCGCTTACGCCGAGGCCGGCTCGCAGGCCTTCGAAGAAATGCGCCAGCACGTGCTGGCCAAGGGAAAGTGACATGAACTGCAACAGAAAATTTGCCGCAGATTGCGCAGATTTACGCAGATGCATCGGAGCAAAGCGAGAGTCGGACAGGGGTGGTTCGCTGCAACTCCCTGCTTTCATCTGCGCAATCTGCGAAATCTCCGGATAGAAGGGGGCTTCCCGCATGAAGCAACTCTGGCTCACCGCCAAACTCGACATCGTCGAATCCCTGCGCGCGCTGGTTCCAGGTCTACAGCCTGGTCTTCGGCGGCATCGTCGCGCTGCTCTTCCTCTTCGGCCTGACCGAATCGCGCGTGCTCGGCTTCATCGGGCTCTCGCGCCTGCTGGTCACCTACATCCAGCTGACCATGGCCATCCTGCCGATCTTCGTCCTGATCACCACCGTGCGCTCGGTGGCCGGCGACCGCGAGGCCGGCGTCTACGAATACCTGCTGTCGCTGCCGGTGTCGCTGGCGGCCTGGTTCTGGGGCAAGATCCTCGGCCGCTACATCGTCATCTTCCTGCCGGTGTTCGCCGCCATGCTGCTGGCCGTGGTCATCGCGCTGCTGCGCGGCATCGAGGTGCCCTGGGGCATGTTCGGCTACTACACGGTGCTGCTCGCCGTGATGGCCGCCTGCTTCCTCGGCATCGGCATGCTGATTTCGGCGCTGGCGCGCAGCACCGACATGGCGCAGGGCGCGGCCTTCGTGGTCTGGCTGACGCTGCTCCTGTTCCTCGACCTGATCCTGCTCGGGGTCATGATCCAGGGCAAGGTTTCACCTGAGATCGCCGTGACCATGGCACTGGCCAATCCGCTGCAAGTCTTCCGCACCGCCGCGCTGGCGCTGTTCGACCCGCAACTGATCGTGCTCGGGCCGTCGGCCTACGTCATCCTCGACCTGTTCGGCGCCTTCGGCTACAAAGTCTTCGCGCTGGTGTATCCGACCGTGGTCGGCGTCGCGGCGGCGACGCTGGGTTACCAGATCTTCAAGCGGGGTGACCTGCCTTGATCGATCCGGTCAGGAAGTTGGCGCTGGTCATACGGCGATTCTTCGTGCTCGCGCTCCTTTTCGCGGGCACGGCGCATGCCGCCGGCAGCGACGCCCTGTTCGCCGGGAAGCTCGTCAGCAGCGAGGACAAGCCGGTCGCGCTAGAAGCCTTTCGCGGCAAGCCGCTGATCGTGAATTTCTGGGCGCGCTGGTGCGCACCCTGCCGCGTCGAGATTCCGGAACTGATCAAAACCCAGGAAAAGTTCGCCAAGCGCGGCCTGACCGTGATCGGCATCGGCCTCGAAGACAAGGCAGAATCGGTGCGCGACTTCATGAAGGCCTACGAGATGAGCTACACGGTATTGCTGGCCAAGACCGGCGGCATCGAGCTGATGCAGGCGCTGGGCAACACGCGCGCCGGCCTGCCCTTCACCGTGGCGATCGGACCGAAAGGCAATATCGTCGCCAGCAAGCTGGGCGCCATGAACCGCGCCGAACTCGACGCCGCCGCCGAGGCGGCACTGAAGTAGACAAGGACGACAAATGCCGAAGCCGCTGGAACCGACACTCGACGCATTGCACAACCCGCTGCTGCGCTATTTCGCGGCTACGCGGCCGGCCTTCCTCTCCGTTACTTTCGTCGGCTGCCTGCTCGGACTGGCCACCGCTGCATATTCCGGCATCGCACTGGGCCCGGCGCTGGCCACGGCAACGCTGTTCTTCGCCCTGGTCGCCCACGCTGGCGCCAACGTGATCAACGATTACTACGACGCCATTTCGGGCTGCGACGCGGCCAACACCGAGCGCCAGTTCCCTTTCACCGGCGGCAGCCGCTTCATCCAGAACGGCGTGCTGTCCCTGCGCGCCACCGGCATGTTCGGCTACGCGCTGCTGGCGGCCGTGGTGCCGGCCGGCCTGTGGCTGACGGCGGTGAGCGATCCCGGCCTGATCCTGATCGGGCTCGCCGGCCTCGTCGTCGGCTGGGCCTATTCGGCGCCGCCGCTCAAGCTGCAAAGCCGTGGCCTGGGCGAGTTCGCCATCACCGCGGGCTGGCTGCTGGTGGTGGTCGGCAGCGATTTCGTGCAGCGGCGGGGCTTCGACTTTTTCCCGGTGGCCGCCGGCCTCGGCTTCGCCCTGCTGGTGGCCAACGTGCTCTACATCAACCAGTTCCCCGACGTGAAGGCCGATGCCGGCGCCGGCAAGAACACCATGGTGGTGCGCCTCGGCGTTGAACGGGCGCGCTGGGGTTACGCGCTGATCACGCTGCTGGCCTATGGCTGGCCGCTGCTGATGATTGCCCTCGGTCGCCTGCCCGCGCTGGCCCTGGTCGCGCTGCTTCCGGTCGGCGCCAGCATCGCCGCCGCACGCGTGCTGTGGGCCAATGCCGCGCGTCCGGAACAACTGGCGCCGGCGCTGAAGCTGACCATCCTCTCCGCCAGCGCCCACGGCCTGTTGCTGGCCGTGGTCCTGGTCCTGCCATGGGGCCACCCGATCTGAGGCTGCTGCCAGCGTTGCTGTTCGCGCTGGTGGTTCCGGCGGCGTCGGCGGCATCCCTGCAGGATCTGATAGACGCTACGCCATCGGGGGGCACGCTCAGGCTTGCCCCCGGTTCCTACGTCGCGCCGGTCACGATCAAAAGGCCGATGACGCTCGATGGTGGCGGCAGGGCCAGCATCGTCGGCTCCGGCCGCGGCACGGTGCTTTCGGTGGCGGCCAACGGCGTCACGCTGCGCGGCCTGCACCTGCGCGGCAGCGGCGAGTCGCACGACGGGGTCGATGCCGGCATCCTGCTCGAAGGCGACGACCATCGCGTCGAGGACAACGTGATCGATGACGTGCTGTTCGGCATCCACCTGAAGCGCGTCAACCGCTCGCGCGTGGCCCGCAACCGCGTCACCGGCAAGCCGCTGGACCTCGGCATGCGCGGCGACGCGATCCGGCTCTGGTACAGCCAGCACAACGTCATCGAGGCCAACCGCTTCCGGCGCGGGCGCGACCTCACCTTCGCCAACTCGGCCGACAACCGCATCGTCGGCAACCATTTTGTCGACGGCCGCTACGGCATGCACGTGGTCTTCTCGCCGCGCCTTCTGATCGAGGACAACCGGCTTTCGGATACCGGCACCGGCATCATCGTGCTGTATTCGCCCGACCTGGTCCTGCGCGGCAACCACGTCGCCCATGCGCTGACCGGCGGCGGTGGCGGCATCGTGTTCAAGGAAAGCCACGACGCCCTGGTCGAGGGCAACGAGGTGCTGCATTGCTCGGTCGGTCTGCGCGTCGACGCGCCGCCGGATTCGGTGGGCAAGCTCACGGTGAGGAACAACCGCTTCGCCCACAACATCATCGGCCTGTTCTTTTACGGCGAGGAGGGCGGCCATGCCTTCTTCGACAACCGCTTCGAGAACAACCTCACCACGGTCGGCATCAGCGCGCCGGGCGCCGGCAGCGCCAACGTCTGGCGCGGCAATCACTGGGACGACTACCAGGGCTTCGACCGCAACCACGATGGCATCGGCGACACGCCGCACGAGGTTTACCTGTTCGCCGACCGCATCTGGATGGAAACCCCGCTGGCGACATTCTTCCGCAACTCGCCGGTGCTGGAGACCCTGGATTTCCTCGAACGCCTTGCCCCCTTTTCCTCGCCGCATCTGGTGCTGCGCGACCCTGCGCCCCGAATGCCCTGAGCCTACAATCGACCCAACCCACAAGGACCATCCGATGAGATACATCCCACTTGGCTTCTCGCTTCTCTTCGCCGTACTGTCAGCGCCGACTCTTGCCGCCGATGCCGAAGCCGGCTTGCTTGCGGTCAAGAGCCTCGGCGGCGTCAACGGCCAGGCCCTGGCCTGCGCCGAAACGAAAGTCGCGGCGCGCGCCAGGGAGTTGATGCTGGCCCATGCGCCCAAGACCCAGCGTTTCGGCGCCGCCTACGAAGAGGCGACGCAGGAGGCCTACACCGCGCAGACCCGCTCCGGCCAGGCTTGCGCCAGCGCCACGGAACTCACCGCGCGGCTCAACGCGCTGGCGCTGCGCCTCTCGGATGCATTGCCCGTGGCGGCGAAGTGACATGAGTCCGCGGCGGCCGGTTGCGCTGTTCGTCGCCACGCTGCTGCTTGCCGCGCTGCCCGCGCTGGCACAGCCGGCAGGGGCGCAGCATGTGCCGGCGCCGCAGGACGCGGCACCGTTGATGCCGCGCTACCTGCTGATGGACGTGCAGGGCAGGGCGGTGACGCAGGAGGATTTTCGCGGCCGCTTCCAGCTCGTCAGCTTCGGCTTCATTTCCTGCCCCGATGTCTGCCCGACCACGCTGCTGGAAGTGAAGCAGATCCTCGAAGCCCTCGGCGACCGGGCGTCGCGCCTGCAGCCCGTCTTCATCACGGTCGATCCGGCGCGCGACACGCGCGAGGTGCTGCGCGAATACACGGCCGCCTTCGACACCCGCATCCTCGGCCTCACCGGTTCGGCCGAACTGGTGCGCCGTGCTGCCGATAGCTTCCGCGTCCAGTACGAAATCGTGCGCGAGCCAGGCGCCGCGCCCGACAACTACACCATGAACCACACCGCCGGCATGGTGCTGCTCGACACCCGCGGCCGCTTCCTGGCGCGCTTTCCCTACGGCATGGCGGTGCGCGACATCAGCGAGCGCATCCGCGCGGTGATGGCGGGCGAAGGCCGCTGACGCCGGCCATGGCCACCCGTCGCGATTTCCTTGCCGGCGGGTTGGCGCTGGCGGCCGGCCATGCCTGCGGCCAGTCGCTGGCGGGTGCTGCGCAGCGCGTGCTCATCGTCGGCGGCGGCTGGGGCGGCCTCACCGCCGCGCGTCGCCTGCGCCTGGTGGCACCCGAACTCGAGGTCACGCTGATCGAGCGCGAAGCCGCCTTTCGTTCGCTGCCGCTGTCCAACGCCTGGCTGGTCGGGCGCACGCCGGAGCCGCTGCCGCGTCAGGATTACGCCGTCGCCGCGAGTCGCTTCGGTTACCGCTACCTGCAGGCCGAAGTCAGCGCCATCGATCGCGAACGGCGCAGGCTGCAGGCCGGTCCCGACTCGCTGGCTTACGACTGGCTGATCCTCGCCGCCGGCATCCGTTACGACTACGCGCCCTGGCTGGGGGACGACGCGCGCGCCATCGAGGCCGTGCGCCGGCTCTACCCGGCGGGCTATGTCGCCGGCGAACTCGATGCGCTGCAGCGCAAGCTGGCGGACTTCAAGGGCGGCGTCCTGCTGATGACCGTGCCGCCCGGCCCCGCGCGCTGCCCGCCGGCGCCATA
The DNA here is from genome assembly GCA_016716965.1 of Sulfuritalea sp. GTDB lineage: Bacteria > Pseudomonadota > Gammaproteobacteria > Burkholderiales > Rhodocyclaceae > Sulfuritalea. The sequence continues at coordinate 131,053 of JADJUP010000026.1, forward strand.
TGAACGCGCCGTGATGATCGCCTGGTGGCTGAAGACGCGGCGCATCCCGGGCCGCCTCGTGCTGGTCGATGCCGGCGGCGGCATGCAGCGCTTCAACCGCGTCTTTGCCGAACGCTACCCGGACCAGGTGCAGCACCTCACCCATGCCACGGTGAAATCCCTCGATCCCTTCGCGCGGACCCTCGCCACCGAGTTCGACGACATCCGCTTCGACGACGCGATCATCATTCCGCCGCAGGGTGCGGCCGACATCGTGCGCCAGGCCGGCCTGCTCGAAGCCGATGCCGCCGGCAGACCCGCCGCCTGGGCCGCCTTCGATCCGCTGCACCTGCACGCGGTCGGCGACGAGCGCGTGTTCCTCGTCGGCGACCTGCTCGGCCGCGCGTCGCTGCTGTTCGGCGCCTATCCCAAGAGTGCGCACATGGCCGCGCGGCTGGGCCGCATCGCCGCCGACCAAATCATCGCGCGCTCACGCGGATTGGCGCCGGTGCAGGCGCTGCCCGAGAGCGTCTGTCACGTCTACACCGACGTTGATCCGCTGGAGGCGATGCGCATCGATGCGCAGTACCGCGTGCGCGGCGACGGCCTCATCACGCAGGCCGTGCGCCAGCACGAAGACCCTCAGCCGCGTGGCGAGGACCAGGCGTGGTTGCGCGGCATGACGCAGGAGATTCTTGGCGCGGGTACGGCGGGGGGCTGAGCTTTCGTGCCGCAATGGTTGCCGCACGGGGGCGGGATGAATTTTCGTCAATGCCGGAGTGCGCCCAAGGCAGCCTTTCACGTCGTCCTGAAAGTCGGCGCTGGCGGGACGGCGCTTCACCGGCCCGGGATCAAGGCGCCACAATGGTCCGCGCCGCGTGCAGCTTCCTGTAGCTGTCGATCAGGCGCTGGTGCCGGTCGAGCCCTTCCAGTTTCAGGCTCGTCGGCGTCAGGCCGAAGAAGCGCACGCTGCCGTCCACCGACCCCAGCACCGCATCCATCCGTGCGTCGCCAAACATGCGGCGGAAATTGACCACGTAATCGTCCAGTTCCAGCTCGTCGTCCAGCATCACCTCCAGCACCGCGTTCAGGGCCTGATAGAACAATCCGCGCTCGACCGTGTTCTCGTTGTATTGCAGGAAGCTTCCGACCAGTTCGTGGGCCGCTTCAAGCCGCTGCAAGGCGAGATTGATCAGCAGCTTCAATTCCAGAATCGTCAGTTGGCCCCAGGCCGTGTTCTCGTCAAATTCGATGCCGATCAGCGTGATGATGTCGGTGTAATCATCCAGCTCACTGTCCTCCAGGCGCTTGAGCAGTGCCTTCAGCCTGGCATCAGTCAGTCGGTGCAGGTTAAGAATGTCGGCGCGGAACGCCAGCGCCTTGTTGGTGTTATCCCAGATCAGGTCCTCGACCGGATATATCTCCGAGTAACCCGGCACCAGGATGCGGCAGGCCACCGCGTTGCAACCGCCGCCGAGCTGGTCATGAACCGCCATGTAGGCTTCCTTGCCCAGGCCTTCGAGAATGCCGAACAGCGTCGCGGCTTCGTCGGCATTGGAGCTCATTTTGGTGTCGTGGCCGTGGCCGGAAAAGTCCCACTCGACAAAATCGAAATCCGCCCTGGCGCTGAAAAAGCGCCACGACACCACGCCGCTGGAGTCGATGAAGTGTTCGACAAAGTTGTTCGGCTCCGTCACCGCGTTGCTTTCAAAGGTGGGCCGGGGCAAGTCGTTCAGGCCTTCGAAGCTGCGCCCCTGCAGCAATTCGGTCAGACTGCGTTCCAGCGCCACCTCCAGGCTGGGGTGCGCCCCGAACGAGGCAAACACACCGCCGGTACGCGGGTTCATCAAGGTGACGCACATCACCGGAAATTTCCCGCCCAGCGACGCATCCTTCACCAGCACCGGAAAGCCCTGCTTTTCCAGTTCCTCGATGCCGGCCAGGATGCCCGGATATTTCGCCAGCACCTCCTGCGGCACATCCGGCAGGGCGAGTTCTCCTTCCAGGATTTCGCGTTTGACCGCCCGCTCGAAAATTTCCGACAGGCATTGCACCTGCGCTTCAGCCAGCGTATTCCCGGCACTCATGCCATTGCTGAGGTACAGGTTGTCGATCAGGTTGGCCGGGAAATACACCACCTCGCCGTCGGACTGGCGCACATAGGGCAGCGAGCAAATGCCGCGCTTCATGTTGCCGGAGTTGGTGTCGACCAGATGCGAGGCGCGCAACTCGCCATCGGGGTCGTAAATTTGCAGGCAGTATTCATCGAGTAGTCCATCCGGCAGCGCATCCTTGCGGCCCGGCTTGAACCAGCGCTCATTCGGGTAATGCACGAAGGCCGCATCGGCAATGTCTTCGCCCCAGAACTGGTCGTTGTAGAAATGATTGCAGTTCATCCGCTCGATGAATTCGCCCAGGGCCGACGCCAGCGCAGCTTCCTTGGTCGCGCCCTTGCCATTGGTAAAACACATCGGCGAGTGCGCATCGCGGATATGCAGCGACCACACATTGGGCACCAGATTGCGCCACGAAGCGATTTCGATCTTCATGCCCAGGTTCGCCAACACTCCCGACATATTGGCGATGGTTTGCTCCAGCGGCAGATCCTTGCCGGCGATACAGGTGCCCGCTTCCGAATCCGCACTCGTACCCCGACCCAGCGTCAGCAAGGCCTGAGCATCGGCATCAAGACTTTCCACTTCCTCAATCACAAACTCCGGCCCGGTTTGCACCACCTTCTTTACCGTGCAGCGCTCGATGGAGCGCAAGATGCCCTGGCGGTCCTTGGCGGAAATATCCGCCGGCAGTTCGACCTGGATCTTGAAAATCTGCCGGTAGCGATTTTCCGGATCGACAATGTTGTTCTGCGACAGGCGGATGTTGTCGGTGGGGATGTTGCGGGTTTCGCAGTACAACTTCACGAAGTAAGCCGCACACAAGGCCGATGAAGCCAGAAAGTAATCGAACGGCCCCGGCGCCGAGCCATCGCCCTTGTAGCGGATGGGCTGATCGGCCACCACCGTGAAGTCATCGAACTTGGCTTCAAGACGAAGCTTGTCGAGAAAGTTGACCTTGATTTCCATGCGGGAATCCCAGCGTTCAAAACGAATTGGCCGCCATTATCGGAGTTTCCCCGCTGAAAAACCGTGCCACTCGGCACGTCGAGGGTCAGGCGTGCTGGCGCGGACGCGCAATAGATAAGCGGGTGTGCGTCAAGTGAGCACCGGGCAAGCCCTCGCTCCGCTGCAATCATTGATCGGCAGCCGCATCTTCGTGCTGCGCGAACAGCGCGTGATGCTCGACAGCGACCTCGCGGAACTCTACGGCGTGGAAACCCGCATCCTGGTACAGGCCGTCAAGCGCAACCTCGATCGCTTCCCCAGCGACTTCATGTTTCAGGCGGAAATTCAAGATGTTGCGGCTTTGAGATCACAAACGGCGACCTCAAACACCGGGCGCGAAGGTCGTCGCACTGCGCTCTACGCCTTCACCGAGCAAGGCGTTGCCATGCTCTTGTCGGTGCTCAATAGCCCACGGGCTTGAACGAGATCGAAGAGAAGACCGAGGCGCCGGCGATGCGGCACGATACCTTCGCGCATAACACCCGTGCGCAGTTGAAGCAAGTATTCGAGGCCATCTGCCAACTCATGATTTCGCTCGATCCGCCCAAGCGACTGATTGGATTTGTGACGGAAGACAAGGCAAGCAAGATCAAAAGGGCCAAGGGCAAGCGATGAGTGCGGAAGCTTCGCCGTGTCACCAGCGCCGACTTCTACGAAGTCAATTCGAGTACGACCCCTTTAGTTATTCTGTCCGGGCTTCCGAAAGGGCTGTGGCCAGTGGCTGGATCGGGGTCGAATTCGCGTCCAGCCTCGTGTGGAAAGTCGGCGCCGGCTGAACGGCAGTTGTTCGGCGGTGGCAAGGATGCTTGACCCGACCCAAGCCATGCAATTTGCCGGGGACGAGACTGAAGTTCGCGAAGGCGATAACATCGAGGGCGGGGTTTGCAGCCGGTGATCCCGATCGACTGCATGGTGTGTCGGAAGCGCAGGATGAATCGCTCGAATCCCGGACATGGTTTCCTCGGCTGGGAGGCGGTATCGGGGAACCACTCGCTGAATCCAAACGAAGAAGGGCGCGTTCGTTGCGGACTTGGGCGCGTTTAGGCTCGCTCCCTGCGGGGTCTGTGGTCGGCTTCTGCAATGTTGATTTCAAAAAAAGGTACTCGATGGATTTCGAAAAGTTTGTTCTGACCGAGAACGCGGGCCGCAAAGGCCGGCAGGAACTCTTTCGACTGGGTACCGCGCTGCTGTTCCTGGTCGGCATCATCATGTACGTCTCGATGCGCGGCGGCCAGGTCAGTTTTTCGCTGGTGATCGCGGCGATGATCGGCGGCTACATGGCCCTCAACATCGGCGCCAACGACGTGGCAAACAATGTCGGGCCGGCGGTGGGCTCGAAGGCGCTGACCATGGGCGGCGCGATTGCCATTGCGGCGATTTTCGAGGCCGCGGGGGCATTGATCGCGGGCGGCGAAGTGGTTGGCACGATCAAAGGCGGCATCATCGCGCAGTCGGCATTCGCCAACGCCGACGTGTTCGTTTGGCTGATGACTTCGGCATTGCTCGCTGGCGCGTTGTGGCTGAACATCGCCACCGCCTCGGGCGCGCCGGTGTCGACGACGCATTCGATCGTCGGCGGCGTGCTTGGCGCCGGCATCGCGGCCGGCGGCTGGGGCGTGGCGAACTGGAGCAAGATGGGTGGCATCGCCGCCAGTTGGATTATTTCGCCGGTGCTCGGCGGCCTGATCGCGGCCGGCTTCCTCTACCTCATCAAGCGCACCATCACCTACAAGGCCGACATGCTGGCGGCGGCGCGCTCGGTGGTCCCGATCCTGCTGGCCGTGATGGCCTGGGCGTTCTCCACCTACCTGATCATGAAGGGTCTCAAGCAGATTTGGAACGTCGGTTTCGGCGCGGCCGCCCTGATCGGACTCGCGATCGCGGCGCTGACCTACCTTGTCACGCGGTCACGCATGGGGGCGGCAGAGCGACTGGAAAACAGCAAGGCGGCGGTCAATTCGCTGTTCACCATGCCTCTGATCTTTTCGGCAGCACTGCTGAGTTTCGCCCATGGCGCCAACGATGTCGCCAATGCGATCGGTCCGCTCGCCGGCATCAACGAGGCGATCATGCACGGCGCCGTGTCGGCCAAGGCCAGCATCCCGATCTGGGTCATGCTGGTGGGTGCGGTGGGCATCTCGCTAGGCCTCGCGCTCTATGGCCCGAAGCTGATCAAGGCTGTCGGTTCCGGCATCACCGAGCTCGACCAGATGCGCGCCTACTGCATCGCGATGGCGGCCGCGATCACCGTCATCGTCGCCTCGCAACTGGGCCTGCCGGTGAGTTCGACCCACATCGCCGTCGGCGGCGTGTTCGGGGTCGGCTTCCTGCGCGAGTTCATCAAGGCGCACTACGGTCGCATGATCGACATCATCGAGGAGCATCATCAGGGTTCGGACCAGGCCATCGTCGAAGCCTACCTCGAGCGCTTTCGCGCCGCCGACTTCGAAGAAAAGGGCGCGATGCTCGCGGAATTGAAGGCTAGCAAGCAGGCCGTTGCCGACAGCCACCTGTCCAAGAGCGAGCGCAAGACCCTGAAGAGCATTTACCGCAAGGAGCTGGTCAAGCGTTCCGCGCTGATGCGCATCGTCTCGGCCTGGCTGGTCACCGTGCCGGTTTCCGCGCTGATGGCGGCGATGCTGTACTTCAGCATCCGCGGCATGATGCTGCCCTGAACATGGTTCGCGTCGGGTCGCAACCAGCCGCCGATTTCCTGCGCCGCTGCGGCAGGCGCAAGATATGGCAACGGTCGTCGCGGGCTTGATGCGTGACCGTCAGTGGCGCGCGAAGACGGTGGTCCCGCCGTCCGGCCCGACCAGCAGCGTGTTGTAGGCCTCGCGCCGGATCTCGCGTTCCTGCCCGGCGTTGTCGAGGATGGTGCAGGCGGTTTCGCAGAAGGGATTGGACAGTTCGCGGCCCGGCGCGCCGCGCGGCAGGCCGGGCACGGCGAGTCCGCGGGCCTGTGGCTGTTCCTTCAACAGCAGCTTGATGTCCTCGGCGGGGACATGGCCCTCGATGAAATAGTTGCCCACCCTGGCGGTGTGCACGGATTCGAGTTCCGCCGGCACATTGAGCCAGCGCTTGATGCGCGGCATGGTGGCCTGTTCCTTTTCCTCGATGCTGACGCTGAAGCCGGCCCGGCGCAGGTGGTCGGCCCAGTCGATGCAGGCGAGGCAGGGCGAGGGCGCATACACGGTGACCGCCGGCAGCGCTTCGTCTTCGGCGCTCGCCGCGGCGGCGATGCCGGCGGCCAGCAGCAGCGCGAGCAGGGTTTTCAGCATGGCTTGCCGGGCTGGCAGCCCTTGAGTATCCACAGCGAGACGATGCCGGCCAGTTCGTCGGCGCGCACCTTGCGCGCCATGCTCAGCACGTCGCGCCCGGCGCTGGTTTTCAGGGTCGGGTCGGCACCGGCGTCGAGCAGCAGCTTGGCGTTCGCCGTGCGCGTCGAGAATGCGGCCATGTGCAGCGGCGTGCGGCCTTCGCCGTCGCGCGTATTCACCGCGGCACCGGCGGCCAGCAGGGCCTTGAGCGGGCCGCTGTCCTCGTTCATCGCCGCATAGTGCAGCGGGGTGATGCCAAGCGGGCTGCGCGCGTCACGCGCCTGCGGCGTGGCCTTGAGTATCGCTTCGACCTCGGCGCGCTTGCCCATGCGCGCGGCGTCGTGGATCGGCTGTTCGTTCATGCCCAGCGGCGCTTGCGCGGCACCGGGTGCGGCGTAAAGGAAAATGAACAGGGCCAGGCCGCAAAGCCGCGCGGGGGATGGTTTCATGGTGGCTTCTCGCGTTCGAAATGGGGAAATAGTAAGCTCGTCGCTCGCGGATTTCCTTGACCGCGGGCAGTATTTCACGCGCGCGCTTGACCGCAGTCAAAGCACTTGCGGCGCCCTGTGCGCCTAATGTCGCCATGTTCCGAATCTCCCAGTTCATGCAGGAAATCGCCGTGCCGACGCCGCTCGGGCCGGCGCGCAAGCCTCCCGGTCCGGTGGTGATCTGGAACCTGGTGCGGCGCTGCAACCTCACCTGCAAGCACTGCTATTCGATTTCGGCCGACAAGGATTTCGCCGGCGAGCTTTCCACCGCGGAAGTTTTTGCCGTGATGGACCAGCTCAAGGCCTTCCGCGTTCCCGCACTGATCCTGTCCGGCGGCGAACCGCTGTTGCGGCCGGACATCTTCGAGATCTCGGCGCGTGCCAAGGCAATGGGCTTCTTCACCGCGCTGTCCTCCAATGGCACGCTGATCGACGCGGCGATGTGCGAGAAGGTCAGGGCGATCGGCTACGACTACGTCGGCGTCAGCCTCGACGGCCTGGGCGCGACGCACGACAAGTTCCGCCGCATGCAGGGCGCCTTCGACAAGTCGCTGGCCGGCATCCGCCTGTGCCGCGACGCCGGGCTCAAGGTGGGCGTGCGCTACACCATGACCCGGGACAATTACCAGGACCTGCCGGGCCTCTTGAAACTGGTCGAGGAGGAGGGCATCGCCCGTTTCTATTTCTCGCACCTCAACTACGCCGGGCGCGGCAACAAGAATCGCAAGGACGATGCCCTGCACCAGATGACGCGCAGCGCCATGGACCTGCTGTTCGACACCTGCTGGGAGTATCAACAGCGCGGCCTGCAGAAGGAATTCACCACCGGCAACAACGATGCCGACGGCGTGTACCTGCTCTACTGGCTGCAGCGCCGCTTCCCGGAAAAGGTCGAACACATCCGGCAGAAGCTGGTGCAGTGGGGTGGCAATTCCAGCGGCGTGAACGTCGCCAACATCGACAACCTCGGCAACGTCCATCCCGACACCATGTGGTGGCACTACACGATCGGCAACGTGCGCGAGCGCGCCTTCGGCGAGATCTGGAACGACGTTTCCGACCCGCTGATGGCCGGCCTCAAGGCGCATCCGCGCACGGTGGGCGGTCGCTGCGGTGCCTGCGCGCACTTCGCCATCTGCGGCGGCAACACGCGGGTGCGCGCCCAGCAGCTGACGGGCGACGCCTGGGCCGAAGACCCGGGCTGCTACCTGACCGACGAGGAAGTCGGGCTCGCTTGACCTGAGTCAAGCCGGACCGCAGAAAGTCGGTCCGCTGCGACACTTTGTCGCAGGTGCGCGTGGATGTCGCACCTTATGATCGGTCGCAGTCCATTCGAATTCAGGGAGGCACACATGACATCCAGCCCACAGGAAAATCAGGCGGATAACGGCGAGATTGCCTCGCTGCTGCTCGGCGCCGGATTCGCACTCGCTTCGCTGATCATCCTGCCAGCCGTGGCGCAACGCATCGGTCTCGGCTCGAGCCTGACGATCGCCCTGCGTGGCGCCCTGATGCGGGCCGCGAATCGGGTGTAATTGCCGGATTCTTCCGCCGCCGGCATTGCCGGCGGCCTTTCTCCGGCGCGCCCGGCTGTGGCGCGCCCCGATCATGAAACCGATGTCCGCATTGCCGCGCCTCGTCCTTGCGCTGTTCGCCTGCACGCTGCTCGGCGCCTGTTCCGATCCCGCCACCACCGTCGTGCCGCGACCGCCCGGTGGCGACTTCGTCCTGCAGGCGAGCGAGGGCTCTCTCGACTCGCGCGCCCTGCGTGGCAAGGTGCTGCTGCTCTATTTCGGCTACGTCAATTGTCCGGATGTCTGCCCGGTCTCGATCGCGGCCGGCGCCGGGGCGCTCAACGCCCTGTCGCCCGCCGAACGCGAGCGGACGCGGATGATCATGGTTTCGGTCGATCCGGAACGCGACACGCCCGCCGCGCTCAAAACCTACGTCGCCTACTTCCATCCGCAGATGCTCGGCGCGGTCGGCAGCGCCACCGAAACCGCCGTCATTGCGAAGCAGTTCGGGGCCGGCTACGTCCGGCAGCCGACGCGGCCCGATGGCAGCTACGCGGTGGATCACTCGTCACAGACGTATCTGGTCGATCGCGACGGACAGCTGGTGGACATGCTGCCGCTCGGCACCCCGCCGGAAAAGATCGCTGCCGCCGTGCGCAAACTGCTATGAGCCGCCCCGCCGATCGCGCACTGGTCTTCCTCGCCCTGGCCGGCGTCGCCTTTGCCGCCTGCTTCGTCGATGCGGCGCGCCTGCGTGCGACGGCGGCGGATGACGCCGATGGCATGGCGGCGCTGGTGGCGCGACTGCGGCTCACCGACCTCGCGCTGTTCACCGAGGCGCGCTACACGCGGCATCCCTCGCAGGCCGACCTGCACTCGGCCTTCCAGGACCATCCGCTGGCGCTGGAACATTTCCCGACCGGGTCGCTGATCGCGCCGCCGGCCGGATTGACGGACCCGGTCTCAAGAGTCGGCGCTGGCGACACGGCGTTGGGCGAAGCGAAATGAAGCTCTGGCTCGCAAGGCAGCGCTACCTGATCGACTTCACGCTGCTGGCGCTGGCGCGGCGCAAGGCGCGCAACCTCGGACTGCTGCTCGTCTATACCGTGCTGGTGTTCATGCTGGCCTCGGTCACGCTCTACAGCCACGCCCTGCGCCAGGAGGCGGCGCGGGTGCTGGCGAACTCGCCCGAGGTGATCGTGCAGCGCATGGTGGCCGGCCGCCACGACCTGATCCCGCCCGGCTACATGGAGAAGATCGGCAGCATCCGCGGCGTGCAGATGCGCGAGGCGCGGCTTTGGGGCTACTACTACGACGCCGTGACCCGCGCCAACTACACCTTCATGGTGCCCGCGGCAAATGCGCCGGCCACTGGCGAGATCGTGGTCGGCCCGGCGCTGGAGCGCTCGCGCGGGCTGGCCAAAAGCAACGGCATTTCCTTCCGTTCCTACTCCGGCAAGCTGCATACCTTCGTCGTCGCCGACGTGCTGCCGCAGGCCTCGGAGCTGGTCAGCGCCGACCTGGTGCTGATGAGCGAGGAGAGCTTCCGCGCATTCTTCGACTATCCCGCCGGGCATTACACCGACATCGCGCTCTCGGTGGCCAATCCGCTGGAGGTACGCAACGTCGCGCTCAAGCTCGCCGCCGCGCTGCCCGACGCGCGGCCCATCCTGCGCGAGGAAGTGCTGCGCACCTATGCCTCGATCTTCGACTGGCGCGAGGGCATCGTGCTGGCCCTGCTCTCGGCCGCGATCCTTGCCTTCGGCATCCTCGCCTGGGACAAGGCCTCGGGTCTTTCGGCCGAAGAAAAGCGCGAGATCGGGATACTGAAGGCGATCGGCTGGGAAACCGGCGACGTGATCAAGATGAAGTTCTGGGAAGGCCTGCTGGTCTCGCTGACGGCTTTCCTGCTCGGCTTCGTCGCCGCCTACGTGCATGTCTTCCACTTCGCCGCCTCGCTGTTCGAGCCGGTGCTCAAGGGCTGGGCCGTGCTCTATCCGCGCTTCCAGCTGACGCCGCAGATCGACGGCCTGCAGGTGGCGACCCTGTTCTTCTTCACCGTGGTGCCCTATGCCGCGGCGGTGCTGGTGCCGATCTGGAAAGCGGCGATCACCGACCCGGATTCGGTGATGAGATCGTGATTCAACTCACCGGCATCCGCAAGGCCTTCAACCAGGGGCGCGAGAACGAGTTCTGGGCGCTCGACGGCATCGACCTGGATATTGAAGCGCAGAAGGTCACCGCGCTGCGCGGGCCCAGCGGTTCAGGCAAGACCACGCTGCTGACCCTCGTCGGCTGCCTGGCGCGGCCTACCGAGGGGCGGGTGCGGCTCGATGGCGAGGACATTTCGGGCCTGCCCGAACGCTTCCTGACCGAGATCCGCCGCCGCCGCTTCGGCTTCGTGTTCCAGCAGTTCAACCTGATAAAGGGCCTCACGGCGCTGGACAACATCATCCTGCCGGCCTACCCGACGGGGCAGCCGCGCAAGCAACTGGTCGAGCGCGCCGAAGAACTGCTGGCGCGGCTCAAGCTCGGCCATCGGCGTGCGGCGCAAGTCGAGTGGCTCTCTGGCGGCGAGCAGCAGCGCGTCGCCATCTGCCGCGCCCTGATCAACGATCCCGAACTGCTGATCGCCGACGAGCCGACCGCCAACCTCGACACCCACCTGGCGAAGGAATTCATGGCCATCCTCGAAGGCCTGGCCGGCGAGGGCCGCAGCATCCTGCTCACCAGCCACGACCCGCTGGTCACCGAGTCCGACGTGGTCGATCGCGTGGTCGAAATGCGCGACGGGCGCATCGTGGACGAACGCTGACGCCGTACCGCCAGCGCCGACTTTCATGCTGTTCCAGCCCGCCATCATCGCCCTGCTGCTCGCCTCCGCGCTCTGCGTGCTGGCACTCGCCGCCAGCGCACCCTTCGCCGTCGAGGTGATCCGCCGCTGGGACATCAGGAGCGGCAGCGAGCGCCAGTTGCAGCTGGAACGCCGCACCTACCTGTTCTCGACGCTGCTCACTTTCGTGCTGCTGCTGCAACTGGCCGCCGTGCTGCTGTTCGTCTTCAATGCCGAAAAGATGTCGGCCATGTTCGTCGGCGCCATGTGCGCGGTGGGCACGCTCAACGTCAACGCCTTCGGCTTTCCGGCGCTGAACGCGAAGATCGCCGTGTTCTTCCTCGCCGCGATGTGGCTGGCGATCAACCACGTCGACAGCCGCGCCCGCGACTACCCGCTGGTGCGTACCAAGTACGTCCTCTTGCTGGTGCTGGCGCCGCTGCTGGCGGGCAGCGCCTGGATCGAGCTGCAATACTTCCTCGGCCTCAAAGCCGATGTCATCACCTCCTGCTGCGGCAGCCTGTTTTCCGAAGGCAGCCCGACGCTGGCGGCCGAGGCGTCCGCCATGAAGCCGTTGCCCGCGATGTGGCTGTTCTACGGCAGCCTGGGCACGGTGATCGCGCTGGCGGCGGCGCACGGCATCGGCGGCGCGCGCCGCGGCTGGCTGGCCTATGCGCTGGCGGCGGCGAGCGTGCTGGCCTTCGCCGCGACCATCGCCGGCATCCTTTCCTTCGTTTCGCTCTACGTCTACGAGCATCCCAACCACCATTGCCCGTTCTGCATCCTCAAGCCCGAATACGGCTACCAAGGCTATCTCCTCTACCTGCCGCTGTTCGTCGCCACCGCCGCAGGGCTGGCCGTGGGTGCGGTGCAGCCCTTTGCCGGGCGCGAGAGCCTGCGCGAGATCGTGCCCGCCTTCTCGCGCAAGCTCGCCGCCATCGCCGCCAATGGCTACGCCTTGACCGCCTTCATCGCCACCGCGATGATCTGGCAGTCGCGGCTGATATTGCTGGAGCATTGATGCGCATCGTTTCCGTCCTGCTGCTGTTGCTGGTGGCCGCCTGCGGCGGCGACACGCCGGCGGCCAAGCTCAACGTCGGCATGGCCGCTCCCGCCTTCGAGGCACGCACCATGGATGGCAGCCCGGCCACGCTTGCCGCCTGGGCCGGCAAGCCGCTGGTGATCCGCTTCTGGGCCGACTGGTGCAGGTTCTGCGAAGGCGAGATGCAGGCCATCGAGAAGGTCTACCAGCGCCTCAAGCCGCGCGGGCTGGAAGTGATCGCCATCAATGCCGGGCAGGACCGCAAGACCGTGGCCGCCTTCATGCAGAAGATCGGCGTCAGCTACCCGGCGCTGCTCGACGAGGAATCCGCCATCGCCAAGTCCTACGGCGTGGTCGGCCTGCCCACCACCTATTTCGTCGATGCGCGCGGCGTGGTCCGCGTCAAGCTGATCGGCGAATCCGACGAGGCCGGCTTCGAGCGCGCGGCGCTGGAATTGCTCAAATGAGCGCCGTCGATCCGGCCACGCCCTGCGACCTGTGCAGCCTGCCGGTCGGGCCCCGGCCGTTCTCGCTGGCGACGGCCGAGAAAACCTTCCTCTTCTGCTGCGAAGGCTGCAAGGGGATTTACCAGATGTTGAACCAGATCAAAGAAACGCCCGGTCCTTCGCAGGACAATTGACTATCGCAGGCAAGGAGATGGCAATGATGAACGATGAAATGATGAAGCACATGTCGCACTCGATGGGCCAGGGCATGGGCATGATGAACCACCCGGTGGCCAAGGGCGCGATGATCGCCGCCTCCGGCTACACGGCGGGGCGTGCCCTGATCGGTGGCGGGCTGTTGCGCAATCCGCTGCTCTTGCTGGCGGGCGGCGTGGCCGGCGGCATCGCCGTCGGCTACCTGCTGCACAAGCACGAAAAGGAGGTCATCCGCTTCGTGTCCAGGGCCATCGGCATGGGCAAGGATTTCGCCGCGCAGCAGCGCGAGAACCTCGACGACCTGATCGCCGAAGCCCAGGATGGCGAGGCGCAGGCCGCCGCGACGCCGGCGCCCGCCGCCGCGCCGGAACAGGCACCGCCACCGGCTGCGGACGCACCGGCCTGAGGCTGGCGCCATGACTGTCGACGACCTGGCGCGACGCATCCTCGTCCGCCATCGCGAGGCCGGGCATCTGCGCCTGGAACTGCCGGCCGAGATCTGCCATGCCGCCGCGGGCGCGGTGATGGACGCCGCCTTGCGTGACGTCGCCGGCGTCTATCGCGTCGTCTTCCAGGTGACGGAGCGGCGGCTGGCGGTGCATTTCGACGCCAGGTTATGCACTGCCGCTGACGTCGCGCGCGCCTTGCGCGCCGGCCTGGCCAGCCTGCCGGCCCCCGCTGCGGGCGAGGTCGGCCACGCGCCGCAAGCGCCGGCCGCGGATCCAATGGTAGCGGCGCGACAGGCCTTGCGCGAGACGGCCGCCCGCGTGCGCCGGGCCCTGCACGATGTGCGCGCACGCCTCGATGCGTTGCGCCAGCCCACGGCCCCGGCAGGCAGCCTGCAGGCCAGGCTGCAGCCGATGCTGGCCACGGCGTTGACCGAAAAGGCGGTGATCAACTTCCTCAACGACCTGGTCGCCTTCTACCTGGTCAAGGTGCATTGGGAGCTGATCAGCCAGCGCTGGCTGAAGAACCCGGTGAAGCACGCCGACGCCTGGCTCACGGTGTTCTACCTGATGTTCCTGCTGGTGCGCTACCGCAAGTCGATCGCGACGCCCGTCGTGACGGTGAAGCCCGAGGAGCCGGCGACGCCGTGAAGCACGCCCGCGTCGTCCATCGCCTGAGGCGCCGCCTGCGCCTGCTGGCGCCGGCGCTGGAGAAGCAGCCCGAGCGCTGCTACATCCTCGAAATATTGCTGCGCAAGCACGGCGCGGTGAAGCATGTGAAGTGCGTGCCGCAGATCGGCTCGGTGACGATATATTTCGCCCCGGAGGAAGTCCCCTTGGGGGGCGATCCCGTGGCCTTGCCCGAGGAGCGCCTGCTGGCCGTGGTGGATGCCGTGATCGGCAATATCGCCGTTGCGCGAGCGCCGACTCCTGAAAACGCACCGGCGCCTCCAGAAGTTGTCGACGGCCCCACCCAGGAATGCAACGCCGCCATCGAAGGCATGACTTGCGCCTCCTGCGCGCTGCTGATCGAGATGAGCCTGCAGCGCGATCCGCGCATCGATGCGGCAGCGGTGAATTTCGCCGCCGCTACCGTCAGCGTCAAGGGCCGCCTCTCGCGCGAGGCCTTGTTCGATTCGGTCAAAGGTTTGGGTTACGAAGCGCGGCCGATGGACACCCTGGCCCAGCGCCGGCTGCTGGTCGAGCGCGAAAAGGCGCGGCTGGAAGAGGCGCGGCGACGCCTGCTGCATTCCGCGTTGCTGACGGCGCCGGTGATGGTCTCGGGCATGCTGATGCACCGCTCGCCGGCCTTGCGCCTGCTGGAACTCGCGCTCTCGTCGGCGGTGCTGTTCGGTCCCGGCCGCGAGATCTTCCGCAAGGCCTGGGCCCTGGCGCAGCGGCGCGAGGCCAACATGGACACACTGATCGCCATGGGCGCCGGCGCGGCGTATCTCTACAGCCTGCCCGGCGCCCTGCGGCCGCACCACCATGTGTATTTCGAATCGGCGGCGGCCATCGTCGCCTTTGTCCTCGGCGGCCGCTACATGGAAGAGCGCGCCAAGGGCAAAGCCTCCGAGGCGATCCGCAAGCTCATCGAATTGCAGCCGGACATGGCGATCCGCGTCACGGCCGACGGCGACGAGACCGTGGCCATCGACCAGGTCGCGGTCGGCGATCGACTGCGCGTGCGTCCCGGCGACAAGCTGCCGGCCGATGGGGTGGTCGAAGACGGCGGTTCCAGCGTCGACGAATCCATGCTCACCGGCGAATCCCTGCCGGTGGCCAAGGGCGCGGGCGACGCCGTGGTCGGCGGCACCCTGAACGGCAACGGCGCCTTCATCCTGCGCGTCACGGCGGTGGGTGGCGACAGCACGCTGGCCGGCATCGTCAAGCTGGTCGATCACGCCCAGGGCTCCAAGCTGCCGGTGCAGAAACTGGCCGACCGCATCTCGGCGCGCTTCGTGCCGGCGGTGGCCGGCATCGGCGGCTTGACGCTGGCCGGCTGGCTGCTCGCCGGTCACCCGCCGGCGCGCGCGCTGTCGCATGCCGTGGCAGTACTGCTGATCGCCTGTCCCTGCGCGCTGGGCCTGGCGACGCCGACCGCGATCATGGTCGGCACCGGCCAGGCGGCGCGACGCGGCATCTACATCCGCAAGGGCGAAGCGCTGGAAACCGCGGCGACGCTCGACACCCTGGTGTTCGACAAGACCGGCACCATCACCGAAGGCAAGCCGACGGTGACGGACTTCCTTGCCGTGGCGGGAACCGACGAAGCACGCATCCTGGCTTTGGTGGCCGGCGCCGAGCTGCATTCCGAACATTTCCTGGCACGCGCCATCACCA
Source organism: Sulfuritalea sp. (assembly GCA_016716965.1). Taxonomy (GTDB): domain Bacteria; phylum Pseudomonadota; class Gammaproteobacteria; order Burkholderiales; family Rhodocyclaceae; genus Sulfuritalea. The sequence goes on from JADJUP010000026.1 coordinate 146,802, forward strand.
CCTGGTGCCGTGCGCGCGCCGTGTCACCAGCGCCGACTCTTGAGTTCGAAGCCGTGCCCGGTCGCGGCCTGCGCGCGCGGACCGACGATGGCGCCATCCTGATCGGCAACGCGCTGCTGCTCGAAGCCGCCGGCATCGACTTCCGCGCCCAGCAGGAGCAGGCCCAGGCCTGGGCCGAGCAGGGCAAGACGCCGGTGTTCGTCGCCGTTGATGGCGCGGTCGCGGCGCTGTTCGCCGTCGCCGACCAGGCGCGCAGCGGCGCCCGCGCCGCCATCGCGCTGCTGCACCGGCTGGGCCTGAAAACCGTGATGGCCACCGGCGACCTCGACGCGGTGGCGAACCATGTCGCGCGCGAAGTCGGCATCGACCGCGTGATCGCGCGCGCCTCGCCGGCCGACAAGCTGGAACTGGTGCGCCGCCTGCAGGCCGAAGGCCATCGCGTCGGCATGATCGGCGACGGCATCAACGACGCGCCGGCGCTGGCGGCGGCCGACGTCGGCTTCGCCATCGGCAGCGGCGCCGACATCGCGCTCGAATCGGCCGACATCACCCTGGTCGGCGGCGACATCGCGCGCGTGGCCGGCGGCATCGAACTCTCGCGCCAGACCATGCGCGTGGTGCGCCAGAACCTGTTCTGGGCGCTGGGCTACAACGTGGTGGCGATTCCGGTCGCTGCGGCCGGACGGCTGAACCCGATGATCGCGGCCGCCGCGATGGCGATGAGTTCGGTCTCGGTGGTGGCCAACTCGCTGCGCCTGCAGCGGCGCTGATGGCGTCGCGGGTGCCCCGGAATCAGGCGGCGGCGAGCAGCTCGCGGGAAACCAGGCAGGTCTTGCCGCCGTTGCCCCGACGTTCCTGTTCCGGTTCCAGCGCGCCGAGCCGGCGCAGCCCGGAGAGCATGCGCGACACGGTCTCTATGGTCAGCGCGGTGATCTCCGCCATGTCGCGCAAGGGCGGCAACTCCGCCTTCAGCGGCGCTGTCGCGGATGGCGGCAGCAGCAGTTCGATCAGGCGGCAGACGCGCGCCATGGCCTGCCCCGAGCGCAGGGCGACGACGTCGGCGGTGCGCTGGTCCGAGCGCGCCAGTGCCCGCAACAGCTTGTCCTCGTCCTTGTCCAGATGTCCCGGCCAGGGCACCAGCTGGCAGGCGGTGAGGGCCGTTGCCCGGTACGCGAAGCGGCCGAACATCAGCACCTCGGCGCCGACCAGGTCGCCCTCCATGGCCAGGCCGGCAAAGCTCAGCTCGCCATTGCCGGCTTCCGTGGTATCGAAGCGCACCACGCCCTGGCTGACACGCCAGGGAAAGCCCATCGCGCCGGCCTCGTGGATGCGCTGGCCGCGCTCGAAGCACAATGGTGCCGACAGTGTCACGGCGGCGGCTTGTTCGGTGGCGATGGCAGTGGGAAGCATGGCGAATCCTTGGATCGAAGCGGGGCGTTCGCGCGCTACTCTAGCGCCGGCAGCGCCTTTCCGGAATGCGGCAGAATGCCGCAGCCATTTCTGCTGACCATGGACCACAGCCACCACGCCCACCTCGCCGAGTTTTCCTCGCAGTTCTCCTATTGGGCCGCCTTCATGGTCGGCCTGCTCGGCAGTGGCCATTGCATCGGCATGTGCGGCGGCCTGGTGTCGGGCTGCTTCATGAAGCTCAAGGCCGCCGGGGCGTGGCCGTACGCGGCCTACCATGCCGCGCGCATCGGCATCTACGCCGTCGTCGGTCTGGCCGCCGCGCTGCTCGGCACGGTGCTGGTGGCCAGCGGCGTGACTGGCCTCGCCCAGGGCGTGTTACAGATCCTCGCCGGCGCCATCGTGATCCTGCTCGGCCTCGACCTGCTGGGCGTCTCGCCGATCCGCAACGCATACGGCTTCGCGCCCGTCGCCTGGCTGCGCCGCCAGTTCGTGACGGCGACGCAGAAGGGCCCGGTGCTGGGGGCCGCCATCAGCGGCGCGATCAACGGCCTGATGCCCTGTTCGATGACCATGGCCATGGCGGTGCAGGCCACCACCGCGCCGAGCCCGCCGCAAGGCATGCTGCTGATGCTGGCCTTCGGCGCCGGCACGCTGCCGTCGATGCTGTTCGCCTCGGTGCTGTTCGGCAAGCTCGGGCCGCGCCTGCGCGGCGGCCTGCAGAAGCTCGCCGCGCTGTTCGTCATCGCGCTCGGTGCGGCGACGCTGTGGCAGGGGCTGCGCTTTTATCTGGTGATGTACAAGTTGGTCGCCTGATCGGCGCCCCAAAGTCATGCCCGGTGCGAAGCAGGGGCGGCATCCCCTGCTGACGGCGCTGGTGATGCGACTTCAATTGTTCCCTGCGACGTCGCTTCCCGCCGCGAGCTGGACGGCTTCCGGTGTGCCGGCTCTGCGCTTCAGTTCCGCCATCATCCGTGCCGAATCGCGCCGCGACGCGGCGAAGGCCTCGCGCCGGTCGCGTTCGTCGATCAGCTTCGCCGCCTGCTGGCGCCATGCCTGCATCTGCGGATGGTGGTCGTGGTGCAGATGGGCGACGCGGTGCTCGTTGATCCAGCGCCAGCCTTCCTTTTCGTCCTTTGCCGTGCCCTCGCCGTTGAGGTACATCGCGCCCAGGCGCGACTGCGATTCGCGGTCGCCGCGCTCGGCGGCAATGCGGTACCACTTCAGTGCCTGCGCCGGGTCCTTCGCCACGCCATCGCCATGCTGGTGGATGGTGCCGAGGTTGAAGGCGGCATTGGCGTCGCCCTTCGATGCGAGCGGTTGCCATATCGCGATGGCGGCCGCGGTGTTGCCGGCTCGATGGAGCTTTGCCGCATCGCGAAAGCCGGGCGCCGGATCGGTTGCCGCGGCAAGGGTGGGAAGGGCGAGAGCGGCGAGCAACAACAAGTGGTGTTTCATGCGCAAACTCCAAGGCGAGGGGGAACGGTGAATGCTAAGTCCGTGGCGGCGGGCCGGGCCTGCGTCATGGTGTCGCAGGAGCGGAATCCCCTGGACGCCTCCCGGAAGTACTATCGCCGGGGCGCGGCGAACGGGTCGGAGAGTTTTTTTGATGTCACGAATTCGTGGTCGGTGAGCGAGTCAAGGAAGGCGATGAGCTCATCGAGTTCAGCCGCCGAGATCGAGAATCCAGCGACCAAGGGATTGCGCAGCGGGCTGGCGCCTTGTCCGGAATGCGCGGCCATGCCTCCCTTGGCATAGTGATCGCGAATGACCTCAGGGAGCGTGGCGATGGAGCCGTCATGCATGTAGGGCGCGGTCAGGGCGATGTTGCGCAGTGTCGGTGTGCGGAACCTGCCCTCGTCTCCGGGGGCACGCGTCCTGATGCGAAGTCCCGCATCGGCTTTCGGATAGGACCCGTGGCCGTCGATGTTGTAGAGGCCGGTATTGTGGAATACGGCGTTTGGACGAGGTCCGCCGCGGTAGGTGCTGTCGGTGAAATTGATACCCGAATGGCACCGTCCGCAATTGAACCTGTCACTGAAGAAGAGCGTTTCGCCGCGCCTGGCGGCGTCGGAGAGAGCAGATGCGTCGCCGCCAAACTTGTAACGATCGTAGGCCGAATTGAATGAGAGCAAGGTCCTGCCGAAGGCGGCCAGGGCGCGGACGATCGAGGACAGGTCGATGCGCCCTTTGGTCTCCGGAAAGGCGGCACGAAACAGTCTGGGGTAGTCGGTGTCCGACGCAACCTTGCCGATCAGCTCGGGTTCCTTGCCGTACATGCCCATTTCCACCGGGTGCTGGTTGAGCAGCGGGCGAATGGCCTGCAATTCAAGGCGGGTCAGCGACGGGTTGGCCCAGGTAAGGGTGGAAAGGAACGCGACATTGGTGAGGGTCATGGCATTGCGGACGCCCGGCTGGCTTGTGACGCCGACCGACACCCGATTGCCATCGGTGAACGCGCGATCCTGTTGATGGCACGATGCACAGGAGATCGTGCCATTGATTGATAGCCGGCGATCGTAGAACAGCCGTCGTCCGAGTTCCACCTTGCTGGCGTTCATCGGGTTGTCGCCGGGGACGGCTGGCGGCGGCGCCCAGTCCGGGATGTTCCAGCGATAGGGTTCAGCGCGGGCGATGCCGGGCGCAAGGCAGATCAGCAGGATTCCGGCAAGCGCAAGAAGCCGTGCGGCAGGGTCTCGGCGATTCCGGAATGGCGCGATTGCCATGGCTTGGCCTTTGTCGTCCAGTCAGTATTGGATGGCCGGATCGGAGACGAAGCCGATCCTGAGCAGCCCGGCCTTGGCCGCCAGCGCCATCACCTGGGCGACCTTCTCGTAGTGGGCGTGACGGTCGGCGCGGATATGTACTTCCGGTTGCGGCTGCTTCGGCGCCTCGACGGCAAAGCGATGCGGCAGCGCTTCCAGCGTTACCGGTTCGCCGTTCCAGAACAACTCGCCGCTTTCGCGGATGCCGAGCTCGATATGCTCGGGTTTGGTGATGTTGGCGGAGGACGAGGCCTTGGGCAGGTCGATCTTCACCGCATGGGTTAGGAGCGGCGCGGTGACGATGAAGATCACCAGCAGCACCAGCATCACGTCGACCAGCGGCACCACGTTCATGTCCGCCATCGGCGCCTTGCCGCGATAGCGGTTGAAGTTGCGTTGTGCCATGGCTCAGGCCTGCCGCGAAGCCGAAGGCTGAACCGGCTTGCCGTTGCCGCCTTTTACGGTCAGCAAGCACGTAGAGGTCGTGGGCAAAGGACTCGAGGCGGGACAACCACATCCGGTTGCGGCGGTTGAAGGCGTTGTAGGCCAGCACCGCCGGAATCGCCACCGCCAGGCCCAGCGCCGTCATGATCAGTGCCTCGCCCACCGGGCCGGCCACCTTGTCCAGCGTGCCCTGGCCGCTCATGCCGATCTGCACCAGGGCGTGGTAGATGCCCCAGACCGTGCCGAACAGGCCGATGTAGGGCGCGGCCGAGCCGGCCGAAGCCAGCACCGTCAGGCCGTGCTCGGATTCCGCGGCCTCGCGGTCCACCGCGTTGTTGAGCACGCGGGTCAGGTACTCGCCCATGCCGCCGGCTACCGCCAGATTCTGTTCGTCGCTGCTCGCGCGGGCCTTGAGCGCCGCATCCACCAAGGCGGCGAAGGCGTTGTCGGTGCCGCCGTCGAGCGTTGCGGCTACTTCATCGAGCGAGCGCGCCTGCCAGAAGCCTGCAACGAAGGTGTCGGCCCGCCGCCGGGCCAGCCAGTTGGCCAGCGCGCGGGTAACGATCAGATACCAGCTGGCGATTGAGAGCAGCAGCAGCGCCGCCAGCACGGTCCGGCCGACGCCGTCGGTCTGGGTGAGGAAGTGGGCAAAGCCCAGACTTTGGGCGGCGGCTTGATCCATGAATCAGTTTCCTTGCAGGATGAAATTGAAGGGTTGTAGGGCAACCGCGCGCACCGGCTGGCCATTGCGTGTGGCCGGGGTGCAGCGCCAGGTGCGTACCGCACCCAAGGCCGCATCGTCGAGGCGGGAATGGCCGCTGGAACTGCTCACGCGCGCCACCGCAACTTGGCCGCGCTCGTCCAGTTCCACACGCAGTACGACGATGCCGGTTTCGCCCATGCGGCGCGATTGCTGGATAGGCCGGTGCGGAGCGTTCCGGACATGCGACCGATAGTTCCGACGTCAGCGCCACGGGTCCTGTCGGCAGCGGCATCGCTGGTGCCTCGGCCACCGGTCGCCCGCTGAGGCGGTGGCGGCGGGGCCACGTAGTCCGTGGGCGCCGTCACCGGTGTCACTGCGACGATCTGGCGCGGCTGCGGCTTCTCGATTGGCTTCGGGGGTGGCGGTTGCTTGGGTTCCGCGCGCTTTTCCGGCGGCGGGGGTGCGATAAAGTTCACGAACAGCGTGGCGACCGCGTTTGGCGTCGGCAACAGCCGGTGCTGCCACAAACCCCAGAGCGCAGCACCGTGCAATAACCCGACGGCCAACAGGCCGATCGCCTGGCCGGCGCCCAGAGCGGATACAGCCGCCGTGCGCTGCCGCCACGTACCCGCGCCTGGCGTGCGATATTCATTTGGCGGCATGCGTTGTCCCGTGCGCACGGCGCCTAGCGTTGCCATGGCGGTGTCGCCGGCAGCCGATCGGTCTCGGTCACGCGGCTGACGAGCACCCCGACGCTCCCCTCCAGCTTTCCGGCCAGCGCAATCCAGTGCGTACCGGCCGGCATGTCGTACTGAACGATCTTGCGTATCGGCGCGCAGCCGGCATGCTCGCACAGCACGCCATCCAGAACACCTCGGGTGCCGAAGGCATCGATCCACAGCATTTGGTCTATCGCGACCCGGTATCGCCCCGGAGCAGGAATGTCGACGGGTAGCCATCCGCGGAAGCCAAATTTGTCGCAGTCACTGTCCCGGCAGGGTTGAAGGCGGATTCGGTAGGCGCTCTCGGTGCGGCCGACCCACAGCGGCGGCTCGGTGCGGTTCGCACCCTCGGGTGCCGGCTCGGCGCCCCGGTGCCAGGTGCGCGCCAGATCCGGCAGGGTGCAGGCGGCGGATTCCTCAGCACCGGATGCCGCGTGCGATACGGATGCGGCACACGCCAATAGCGCCACCCGAGCAAGTCGCCGGAAGCCTGGCGCCATGCGGAGGCTCAGACCGGTGCGCAGCGCAGCGATCCGCGCGCCTCACAACTGCAGGCCAGAATATGGGTACTGCGGTCGACTTCGGTAACGGGGTCGCGTATCCAGGCGACTTCCCCTGACAGCAGGCGCAGCTTGCAGCCGCCGCACTCACCCGCCTGGCAAGCGGCATCCGGCAGGTGTTCCCACAAGGTGTTCAGCAACACCCCGGGCTCGACGGCAAACTCACCCTTGCCTTCAAGCGTTATCTTCGGAACGGCCGGTGTCGGAGCCGCTTCCCGCCGGCGCCGATGGTGCATCAGCGCAGCAACGCCAACACCGGTGAGCGCCAAGCCGCCTATCAGCCCGGCAATGCCGAGAATGATGATCAGGTAGGTTGCCATGGCTATGCCGCGCCCTTCTGCTGGCCGCGCTCGCGGGCCTTGCGCTGTTCGGTCTTCAACCACATCCACAACCCGGTCAGCGCCAGAAGCACCAACACCCAGCCGAAGACATTGCTCCAGGCGATCTCCCCAGGGCCTTTGCCGAAGAAATAGGCACCCGAATGCAACTCACGCATCCATTGATGAAGTGCCACCGAAGGATTTTCTAGTATGGGCATCTGCTTGTTGGCGCGCATGGCCGGCCCATAGCCCTCCCACTTCAAACCGTCGCGGGTCGCCATCGGCCGGCCCGCTGCCATCTCGCCGCGTCCGCCGGCAATGGCCAGAACGCGACCATCAGAAAGGGTTGTCAACTGGCGGACGCGACCGCGCTGGACCGGCTGCCATCTACCTTCTTGCTCGGCCCAGACGGCCATGCGCGTGGCAACGATCGGCTGCGGAGATCCGGGGAGCGCAGCGAGGCCAACAATTTCCTGGCCGGAAAAGTGAGAGATGACCTCCGACTTGCCTTCGGCCAGGCGGGTCAAACCCTGAGCATTGCCTATCCACGTTACGCCAGGGGCGCTTTCCAGATAGGCCGAAATCGGCAGGCGATCAGGGACGGCTTCGCTCCCCAGCCAGCGCATTGGCACCTTGACATCGCTGACGCTGCGCATCGCGATGAGTACGCCGCTCACGGCCATGAGGATCATCGGCACGGCCAGAATGGTGGCGACCCAGAGGTGGATACGTCGTGCCGTCCAGGGCTTCTTGGTTGCCATGGCTTAGAACCCGACCAGGAATTCGACGCCCAGAACGCGGCCAACATCCTGGACGCCATTCGAGGTTTCGTATTTCTTGTCGGTCAGGTTGCGGCCAAATATGCTGCTGCGAATGGGTGTGCTGCCGAACTTCCAGTCGTAGCCCAGGCCGAGATCGAGGCGCGTGTAGCCTCCGAGATAGAGTCCCGCATCCGTGCTGCTGCCCTTGTAAGCGGTGACATACTTCACCGCACTGGTCAATGTGTAAGCGCCGAATCCGTGCGTTACCGACAGGTCAGCGACCGTTTTGGGTGTTGTCTGGACGACATTTGTCCGATTCAGGAAGTCGGTGACACCCAATCGGTAGCTGCTGCGCTCGGCAAAGGCGCCATTGATGGTCAGCTCGAGGCCGCCGCGCACGGTATCGTCCTGACCATAGCATTCGGTGATGTCCGAAGTTCCGTTCCAGCGGGTCGCAGCGGCGCCGGTTGTCGCCACCGTAGACCGGCAGGTGACCGTTGCTGCCGTGGCAGAGGTGTAGGTGAAGCCCTTGACGCTCTTCTCGTTCTTTACCGCACGATGGAAGTAATTGAACGATGGATTGAAGCCGCGGGAGAACTGACCCTCCAGACCCAATTCCCATTTCTTCTGCTCGTCGTCGCCGAGCACGACGCCAGGCATCGGGTTGAGGTTGTTGCTGACCTGCTTGTTCGCGCCATAGCGCGCTGTCATCTTCCATTGGTCGGTCAGGCGGAAGCCGGCGCCGGTGCTGAAGAAGGTCGCAGCAGGCAGTTTGCGGTCGCGGTAGATCAGGGGCGACGCCGTGCCGCCGGGCGGCTGCGCACCGGCGGTGTAGTAGTCAAGGCCCCGTACTACCGTGACCGTGTCCTTGCGCAGGCTGGCATCCAGCGCCAGCCTGCCGTCAAACAGCTTGTGTTCAAACTGGGCAAACCAGCCCTTGGTCTTTTCTTCGCGCGGGATGTTCTCGAAATAATTCATCCCGGAGGGATTGTTCCAGTGCTGATAGTCAATACCCAGCACCGCACGGGATTTTCCGAAGTCGATGTTGTGACGAAGGTTGAGGTGAAGGTTCTTGTTGTCATTCAGGTTAAGTGTGGTCGTCGTAAGAACCTGATGGCTGCTGCTGGCGGAAAGGCTGAACAGTGTGGTGTGGCCGCCACCCCATTGACGATTTCCGCTGACGACATATACATCCGTCTTTGATGGATCGATTCGCCAGTCACCGCTGGTGCCAAAGGCAGGTGGGTTTCCGGTAGGCCCGAAGTGGAGGTTGGCATTGGGAATGCCGAACTCGCTGTCGTCCTTATAGACCATGAAGTCGACCAGCCATCCGGAGGTATCCAGGCCGGCCTTGAGCAGGCCGGCGCCGGTGCTGCTCCACAGGTTATAGCTGGCACCATTGTTCAGCTTTTCTTTCGGCCCGTTGGTGTCGGCATAATTGACCATGCCCGCGATGTACCCCTTGGTGTTTACATCCCCGAGCATCTTTCCCGCCCAGACACCGGCCTGCACGGTATCGAACGACTCCAGAGCCAACCGCGCCTGACCACCGTCCTTTCCCGGCTTGCGAGTCCGCACGATGACGAAGCCATCCACCGGGGCGCCGCCCGGACTGGCGGAGCCGGTCATCGGCCCCATGGTCAGGGCGCTGGCGCCACGCACGATGGTCACTTCCTCGATGGCCATGACGGGGATGCTGCGCATGATCCGCCCGGCCATGTTCGGCTGCAGGTAGGCGCCATCGACGATCCAGCGGAAATTCGAATCGCCCCGGACCGACAGCCCGCTGAAGCCCTTGCGGCTGCCCTGCGTTGCGATGACGCCAGTGGCGTTGTTGAGCAATTCGAAAACGTCGCGCGGGCGCAGATCCTCGATTTCTTCGCGGGTGATGGTCTGGGTATGGCTGCTGCTGCTTTCGGCAATGCGGAAGGGATTCTGTGAGCTTTGCGGCGCGAGGTCGGGCCGGACGACAGCACCGGAAACCGTGATCGGCGAAAGAGCCTCAGCAGCGATTGCCGGGATGTTTATGCACGGCGCCAGAACGAGTCCGAGAACTGCCAGGGACGATAAGTCAATGTGACGGCGGGGATTGAGCAAGTGAGTCTGCATGATGTCCGATTCGAAATGTGTGCTAGCACTGGCACCAGCCCGAAGGTGAAGAAGACTTTCACTTGGGCCGGAACAAACGACAGCTGAGCAGATTAGTCGGTGAGCCTCATCTCACTCTGTGACAAAGCGCCGCACGCGACCCTTTGCCGCGCGACACGATGTCGCAGTCATGGGGCTTTGCGCGGTCGCTTGACGGTGATCAAGGAAGCGTGAAAAAGACGGCGGATGGCCGTCTGCTGCGACGAAATGTCGCAGCCCGGCAATATGCGGAGAACCTAATATTGCGCCGCACATCAAATTCTCGGGAGATCACCATGGACAGACGCGACGCACTCAAACTTTCCCTGCTTGCCGGTGTCGGGCTCGCCACCGGCGGCGCGCGGGCGCAACAGGCCTGCGCCACGGACGGCACCCGGCGCAATTCACGCCGAAGAAGGCGGCCGATGGCAATCCGCTTGAGAGGGAACTCGACAAATATGCCAAGTGCCCCTATTGCGGCATGGACCGCAAGGAGCATCACCGCACCCGCATGCTGGTGCAATACAGCGACGACCTGGTCGACGGCACCTGCTCGATCCACTGCCTTGCCTTGAGCCTGGGCGTCAATGTCGACCGCGAGCCGAAGATGATCTGGGGCCCTGACTTCGGCGCCACGGCAGAACCGCGGCCCCTGGTGCCGGTCGACAAGCTGACCTATCTGGTCGGCGCCGACATGAAGCATGTGATGACGAAGAAGAGCAAGCATTCCTTCGCTTCGGCCGATGTCGCCAAGGAGTTCCAGGCGAAGCATGGCGGCACGCTGGGCAATTTCGACGAGGCGCTGAAGCAGTCCTACCTCGGCATGTCCGAAGACGTCACGCAGATCCGCAAGAACCGCGCGGAGCGGCGCAAGAAGATGATGATGGAGCAGAAGCACGGCTAAGCATGCCTGCCATGCGCTTCCTGCTTTCCTTCGTCCTGGCTGTCTGGGTTGCGCTCGCCGCCGCCCAGGCGCCGCCCAAGCCCGGTCCCAAAGACCTCTGCCCGGTGTGCGGCATGCTGGTTTCGAAGTATCCCAACTGGGTGGCGACCATCGTGCAAGGACGGCCATGCCCATCACTTCGACGGCGCCAAGGACATGTTCAAGTTCTGGCACGACCCGGCGAAGTACGCCGCGGGCCATCGTCGCGAAGACATGGCGGCGATCTGGGTCACCGATTTTTACGGCCTGCAGCGCATCGATGCGCGCAAGGCGCTTTACGTAACCGGGTCAGACGTGCTCGGGCCCATGGGCCACGAGTTCGTGCCGCTGGTGAATCGCGAGGATGCGGGGGAGTTCCTCAAGGACCACAAGGGCCGGCGCATCCTGGGCTTCGACCAGGTCGTGCGCGGCATGCCGGAGCAGCTCGACGACGGGCGCTTCTGAAGCGCCGCGAATTAGCGCAGATCAAGGTCGGCGGTTGCCGCTGGGCTATGCTGGACCCATTCGCATCGAGCCTGCCTGCCAGGGGTCTGCCGCATGAAAGCCACGCCGATTTGCCGCCTCGCGTTCCTTGTGTCCGCGCTATCCATTGTCGCGTTGCCGGCATTCGCGGCCGACGCGCCTGCCCTCTACCAGCAGCATTGCGCCGCCTGCCACGGCCCCGGGCGGCTCGGCCTGACCGGTCCGGCGCTGTTGCCGGAAAGCCTGGCGCGCCTGCGCAAGCCGGAAGCCGTGAAGGTGATCACCGGTGGCCGCGCCGCCACCCAGATGCTGGGCTTTGCCGAACGGATGAGCACGGCGGAGATCGTCGCGCTTGCCGATTACATCTATACCGCCGTGTCGCCGGCGCCGACTTTTACCGAGGCCGACATCCGCGCCTCGCGCGTCGTCAGTTTCGAATCCGGCAGCCTGCCGGCCACGCCCGCCGACGTATTCAAGGGCGTAGACATGATGAACCTGTTCATCGTGGTCGAAACCGGCGACCACCATGTGACGGTGCTCGACGGCGACAGGCTGGAGCCGATCCACCGCTTCCCCAGCCGCTATGCCCTGCACGGCGGGCCGAAGTTCACGCCGGACGGGCGCTACGTCTTCTTCGCCTCGCGCGACGGCTGGATCACCAAGTTCGACATCTGGAACCTGAAAGTTGTCGCCGAGGTCCGCGCCGGTATCAACACGCGCAACGTCGCCGTTTCCGGCGACGGCAAGTTCCTGGCGGTGGCCAATTACCTGCCGCACACGCTGGTGCTGCTCGATGCCGACCTCAACCTCCTGAAGGTGCACGAGGTCTGGAACAAGGACCGCAAGGAAAGCTCGCGCGTTTCCGCGGTGTATGACGCCGCGCCGCGCCAGAGCTTCGTCGCTGCGCTGAAGGATGTCCCAGAGGTGTGGGAGATCAGCTACAACCCCAAGGCCGACGACATTCCGGTCGGCATGATCCACGATTTCAAATACAAGGAAGGCAGCTTCATTCCCGGCTTCCTCAACCCGCGCCGCACCTTCCTTGCCGAGCCGCTCGACGATTTCTTCTTCACCCAGGACTACTCCGAACTCATGGGTTCCAGCCGCGAAGCGGGCAAGGGCCAGGTGGTGCATCTGGACGTGAGGAAGAAGATCGCCGACCTCAAGCTGCCGGGCATGCCGCACCTGGGGTCCGGCATCACCTGGAAATACACGCCGCCCGGCGGTGCCGAGCGCAGGGTGATGGCGACGCCCAACCTCAAGGAGGGGCTCATCACCGTGATCGACATGACGGACTGGAGCACGCTGAAGACCATCCCGACCCTGGGCCCCGGCTTCTTCATGCGCAGCCACGAGAACACGCCCTATGCCTGGACCGATTCGATGATGTCCAAGGGCAAGGACACGCTGCAGGTGATCGACAAGCGCACGCTGGAAAGGGTCGCCGAGATCAAGACCGACCCGGGCAAGACCCTGGCCCACGTCGAATTCACCCGCGACGGCAAGTACGTGCTGGCCAGCCTGTGGGAACGCAAGGCCGACGGCGGCGCGCTGATCGTGTTCGACGCGGCGACATTCAGGGAAGTCAAGCGCATCCCGATGGACAAGCCGGTCGGCAAGTACAACCTCCACAACAAGATCAGCCGCTCCGAGGGCACCAGCCACTAAGCATTGCCGCGGTCCGGGCCGGGCTTGTCGACTACGTATATTCCGCAGTTCGCCGCGCAATCTACCAATAGTCCTTTCGGCCTAGCCATGAGAGCATTTCCAGCATGGGCGGGGTCCGCGCGGCGGATTCCGCTCGTCCATCCACGACGACCGGAATTGCGATGCGAATTCGAATCACGATACTTGCCCTCATCGGCCTGCTCTGCGGCCTGGCGATTGCGGCGCGTGCCGAGACGATCACCATCAGCACCAACAACACGCCGCTCGACCGTCAGGCGCTGCACGACCTGTCGAAGGAAGCCTTCCGCCGCATCGGGGTGGATTTCAAGCTGGTCAGCCTTCCTTCGGAGCGTTCCCTGCATTCGGCCAACCTCGGCGAGGTGGATGGCGAAGGCCTGCGTGTGCCGGGGCTGGCCAGCCAGTACCCGAACCTGGTGCAGGTGCCCGAGCGTTACATCGGGATCAGCTTCGTCGCGTTCGCCAAAGACGCTTCGATCCGGCTCGATCAGGGCTGGGACAGCCTCAAGTCCCATCGGGTCGCCTTCATCAACGGCTGGAAGCTGTTCGAGGGCAATACCGGCGGCGCCAGGTCCGTAAGCAAGGTGGACAAGGCCGAGCAGATGTTCCTCATGCTCGACGGCGGCCGCATCGACCTGGCGCTGTACACGCTGGCGGACGGTGTCGCGCTGGCGCGCCACATGGGCCTGTCGTCAATCGCGCCGCTGGCGCCGGCGCTGAAGGATGTGGACATGTACCTCTACCTGCACAGCAAGCACGAGGCCCTCGTGCCGAAACTGGCGCAGGCGCTGCGCGAGATGAAGGCCGACGGCAGCTACAACCGCATCCTTGCCGCCCTGAAGGCGGAGTAAGTGGTCCGTCCCGTGGTCATGCCGGAGAAAGTTTCAGGTCGGCTCGATTTTCTCGGCTTCAAAAGCCGCCTGACACGTCGCATCCTGCTCTGGTCGGTGCTGGTCGGCGGCATCGCCTCGATACTGATTTCGGCGGGCGAGGCGGTCCTGTCCTACCGCGAGCGCGTCGCCAGTCTGGATCGGCACATCCAGTCCGTGGCGGATTTCATCACCCCGGCGTTGAGCAAGAGCCTGTGGGTCTTCGACTTCGACCAGGTTGCGGTACTGCTGAAAGGCGCCGCGAAACTGCCCAACGTGCACTCGATGCACCTTACCGTTCCCGGTCGCGCCGAACTCCAGTTCGGCAGGGAGATCCGGTTCACGGAAGTCGTCGAAAAGGCCTTTCCGCTGTATTTCGAGGAATCGGGCCGGCGCCACGAACTGGGTACCCTCGAGATCGTCACCGACCTGCGCGAACTGCGCGCCGAGCACATCCGCCAGGGCTTGATAGCGCTGGCCGGCAATACCCTGGTGATCCTGCTGGTCGTGTTGCTGGCGGTGGTGATCTACCACGAGTTCGTACGCCGGCGGCTGCTGGTCATCGCCGACGAATTGAAGAACGTCAAGCCGGCGGACCTGCGTCGCTTCCTCGCCGACGCGGAGCCTGCGACCAAGGCCGCCCCGCGCGACGAGATCGACGAACTGGCGACAGCGATCGTCGCGCTCAAGAGAACGGGCGCCAGGGCGGTGCGCGAGACCGACGACAAGAACGCGCAACTGGGCGCCAGTGAGGCGCGCTACCGGCTGCTCGCGGAAAATTCGGCGGACTGGGTCTGGGCCATGGATACCAGGGGCCGCCATACCTATTCGAACGAACACGGCTTGCGCCTGCTTGGGTTTGGCATCCGTGAATTCCTGGAAGCCAATGCGATTGACCTGGTGCATCCGGATGATCGCGCCACGCTGGTCGAAACCTTCAAGACCGCCCTGGAAAGCCGCCGTGGCTGGCACGGCGTGACGATTCGCTGGCGGACCGCGGATGGCGGCTATCGCAGCTTCGAGTCGAATGCCTCGCCGGTGTTCGATGCCGACGGCACACTGACCGGCTTCCAGGGCGTCGATCGCGATGCGACCGAGCGCCTGCGAGGCGAGGCTGAACTGGAGCGATACCGTGGCAGCCTCGAAGAACAGGTGCTTGCACGCACTTTCGAACTGGCCGAGGCCAAGGAGGCGGCCGAGGCGGCCAACGTCGCCAAGAGTGCCTTCCTCGCCAACATGAGCCACGAAATCCGCACACCGATGAACGGCATCGTCGGCATGGCCCACCCTGCTGCGTCGCGGCGGCGTCACCGCAGCAGGCGCATCAACTGGACAACATCGATACCGCGGCCGAACACCTGCTGGGCATCATCAACGACATCCTCGACATCTCCAAGATCGAGGCCGGCAAGTTCGTGCTCGAAACGATTCCGCTCGACATCCCCGGCCTGTTGCGCAAGGTCGGCTCGATACTTGCGAACCGCGCGCGGGCCAAGGGCATCCGCCTGGAAATCGAAGCGAATTCATTGCCCGCCGGATTGCTGGGCGATCCCACGCGCATCCAGCAGGCCCTGCTCAATTACGCCAACAATGCCCTCAAGTTCACCGAGCACGGCTCGGTCACGCTGCGCGCCAGGGCTGGAGCAGGATGACGCGGACGCCGTGACCGTACTGTTCGAAGTGATCGACACCGGCATCGGCATCGAAACCGAAGCCCTGCCACGCCTGTTCGAAGCCTTCGAGCAGGCCGACAACTCGACCACGCGCAAGTATGGCGGCACCGGACTGGGGCTCGCGATCACGCGCCGCCTGGCGCAACTGATGGGCGGGAAAGTCGGCGCTGACAGTACGGTGAAGGTCGGCAGCCGCTTCTGGTTCACCGCGAGGCTGGCACGCGGCACCGAATTGGCGACCGACACCACCGGGGATTCGGCGAACGCCGAACTGCTGATCCGCCGCGATTTCGCCGGACGGCGCATCCTCGTGGTGGACGACGAGCCGGTCAATCTGGAAGTGGCGAGGATGCTGCTCGACGAGTCGGGGCTCACGGTGGATACCGCCCGGGACGGAGAACAAGCCTGCGCCATGGCGGGGAGCCAGCGCTACGACCTGATCCTGATGGACATGCAGATGCCGCGCATGGATGGCCTCGACGCCACGCGCTGCATCCGTCACGATCCCGACTATGTCGGTGTCCCCATCATCGCGATGACGGCGAACGCCTTTGCCGAAGACCGGGCGCGCTGCATGGCCGCCGGCATGGATGACTTTCTGGCCAAGCCCTTCGATCCGAATGCGCTGTTCGACATGCTGCTGCGGCGGTTGCGCCGCGCCGATGCCGCCATGACAGTTCGCTGAGAGCCGCCTATACTCGCTGTGCGATGACGGCTCACTGAGCCCGTCGCCATCGTCGCCGAGGAGCATCCGCATGAGCAACAAACACCGCCACGTCCTGCAAGCCATCTTCCACGATCCGATCAGCAGCAACGTGCAATGGCGCGAAATCGAGTCCCTGCTGCACCATCTCGGCGCGAGCGTCGAAGCGGGGCATGGGGCGCGCTTCCGGGTCGTCCTCAATCGCCACGAATTCACGGTGCACCATCCGCATCATGGCAACGAACTGGGCAAGCCGGAAATCAAGTACCTGCGCGAGCATCTTGCGGCCGCCGGGGCCACGCTGTCGGCTTACGACGAGCAGCACAAGGCGGGCAGCGGCAATGAGTGATCCGCTGCACGGCATCACGCTGCAGGCGATGCTCGAAAGCCTGGTGGCGCGCCTGGGGTGGGACGGCCTCGGCCGCCGCATCGACCTGCGCTGCTTCACCCACGAGCCCAGCCTGTCCTCCAGCCTCAAGTTCCTGCGCCGCACCCCTGGGCGCGCGAGAAGGTCGAAGCCCTGTACCTGCAGGCGCTGCGGGCCGATGCGGAGCAGTCGGCGTGACCTACGAGGAACACCTCGACGAAGTTACCACCCTGATCACGGAACTGTTCGATGCCAGGGACAAGGCGGCGATCGACATGGTGATGCGCGCCCAGGCCGACGACTTTTTCAGCGGCCACGACGACGATCCGTCGATCTGTACCCAGCAACGTGCCGAGCAGGATGCGCGGCTGGTGTACAAGAAGTATAGGGGGGGCGATCGCTAGCCTGTCACGTTCGCGGCGATTGGCGCAACGATCGGCAAGCGGAGAATGACGGAAAGGCTCGCCATTGCTGACTCCATGCGCGATTGCAGAGTGATGCGAGAGTTCTATTTTATGCGTCGATTCTATTGCGGACGACGTCCGATTTACCTAGAATCGATCAGCGAAGGGCGCCCTGTGCCCACCTTGAGAATGCAATTGCCAACCCCGATGTCGATCGATCATTTCGGGTCATCCGAACCGACAAGCATGTACGACTCACGAGTTCGTCCTGTGGTTCGACGCACAGGCGCGAGATCTGCGTCATGAGCCTGTCCGTCGTGATCGTCGATGACTCCGAGATCAACCTCACGGTGCTGAGGCACCTCGTGGCGAAGATCGACGGACTGCAGCCGCTTTGCTTCGATGCGTCGCAAAAGGCAC
The DNA here is from genome assembly GCA_016716965.1 of Sulfuritalea sp. GTDB lineage: Bacteria > Pseudomonadota > Gammaproteobacteria > Burkholderiales > Rhodocyclaceae > Sulfuritalea. The sequence goes on from JADJUP010000026.1 coordinate 164,138, forward strand.
TGGACTGGTGCACGACGAACGAGGTCGATATCGTCATCGTCGATTACATGATGCCCGCGCCCGACGGCCTCGAGTTCATTCGCCGATTTCAGGAAGTCGACGGCAGGCAGGATGTGCCGGCGATCATGATCACGGCAAACGATCTCCGCGAGGTGCGCTATGCCGCGCTGCAGGCCGGGGCCACCGATTTCCTGACCAAGCCGGTGGACAAGACCGAGTTCACCGCCCGGATCCGCAACATAAGCCAGTTGCGCCACGCCCAGAAGCTGCTCGGCGACCGTGCCGCGCTGCTGGCGCAGGAAGTCGCTGCCGCCACGGCGGTCATTGCGGAACGCGAACGCGAAACCATTTTCCGGCTGTCCAAGGCGGCCGAATACCGCGATCCGGAAACCGGCGGACACATCCTGCGCATGGCCCACTATTCGCGCCTGATCGCGGAACGCCTGGGCCTGGCGCCGCAGGAGCAGCAGTTGATTCTCGAAGCGGCGCCGATGCACGATATTGGCAAGGTCGGGACTCCCGACCATATCCTGCTGAAGCCGGGCCGACTCGACGCCGAGGAATTCACGATCATGAAGCGCCATGCCGAGATCGGGCACCGGATCCTGCGCAACAGTACGTCGCCCATCCTCAACGCTGCGGCAATCGTGGCCCTGTCCCATCACGAGAAATTTGACGGCAGCGGCTATCCGCAGGGCCTTGTCGGCGATGCCATTCCGCTTCATGGCCGCATCGTGGCGGTCGCCGACGTGTTCGACGCGCTGACCTCGGCCCGCCCCCTACAAGCGGGCCTGGGAAATCGATGCTGCGAGGGAATTCATCCTCGACAACAGCGGTTCGCATTTCGACCCGCGGTGTGTCGACGCATTCACCGGCGCCTGGAGCGAGGTGCTTGCCATCCGCTCCCGGTTCCTCGACGAGAACCTGGAATCCAGTACCGACAATTGAATTTTGGACGAACATGAAAATCCATCAGATAACTCTCACTGACTGGAAGTCGCCGGACCGGCAACTTCAGCCCCTCGTCGCCCTCGGCCCCAACCTGGTGCTGGTCTTCGGCGCGACTCCGTTCTTTTCCAGCGGCGATGCGAACGCGCTTGCCGGCCGGTTTCCGGGGGCTGTCGTGATCGGATGTTCGACGGCGGGAGAAGTGTCGACACAGGGGGTTCAGGAAGGCAGCGTGGTGGTCACCGCGGTTCGCCTCGATGCCACCCGGATCGTCGCCGGCACCACGGATCTTGCCGGCATGGGCGATTCGCGTGCGGCCGGCGAGCGCCTGGGGCGGCAGCTTGCCGCGCCGGGGCTGGGCCTGGTGCTGGTCTTCGGCCAGGGCGTGGAAATCAACGGCAGTGCGCTGATCCAGGGCATGGCCGAGGTCCTCGGGACCTCGGTTCCGATTACCGGCGGGCTGGCCGGTGACGACGGCGCCTTCGTCAAGACGTGGACCCTGGGTGTGAACGGCGCCTCGGATCGCGCCGTCGTCGCGGTCGGACTTGCCGGTGAGGGCTTGCGGATCGGCCATGGCTCCTATGGCGGCTGGGCAACGTTCGGACCCGCGCGCAAGGTGACTCGATGCGAGGGCAATGTCCTTTACGAACTCGACGGCGAGCCGGCGCTGGACATCTACAAGCGTTACCTGGGCGAATACGCGCGCGACCTGCCGGCCTCGGGACTGCTTTTTCCCTTCGCCATGCTCGGCGACGACATGAGCGCGATCGGCCTCATTCGTACCATCCTCGGTATCGACGAGCAGGCAGGCAGCCTGACGCTTGCCGGCGAGATACTGCAGGGTGGCTACCTCCAAGCTGATGCACGCGTCCACCGATGCTCTGATCGATGGAGCCGAGACGGCGGCCAACGCGGTGGCGGCGATGACCGGACCGACGGCGGCGGAGGCGAGGCTGGCCATCCTGGTGTCCTGCGTCGGCCGCAAGCTGGTGATGGGCGACCGCGTCGCGGAGGAAGTGGAGGCCGTGGCCGCCGTATTGGGAACCACCGCCGTCTGTACCGGGTTCTACTCCTATGGGGAAATAAGCCCGTTTGCGGCCGGGGCAACGTGCCGGTTGCACAACCAGACGATGACCATCACGACCATTGCGGAGGCCTGAACCGGGTCCATGCCCGTCAGGGGCGCCGCAAGGACCAGGGGCCTTGAAATCCATGCATAAAACGCTGATGCGCCAGTTGCGCCGTTCGGTCGGAATCGAGGACGCCGAGCATCTCCAAAGATTCCAGTCCGCCCTGGCCGCCCTGGCGCTGCGCGAGGACATTGCGCCTGACCTGGCACGCGGTCTTTCGGGGTTGGGCGACGTGTTCGAGCGGATGTCGGCAACCTACGAGCAGCATGACCGCGACCTTGCCCTGCGCACCCGCAGCCTGGAGCTCAGTTCCGACGAACTGACCGCGGCCAATCGGCAACTTCAGGTCGAACTCGCCAATCGCGAAACCGCGATCAACGGCCTGCGCGAAACCGCGCGTTCGCTGCAGGAGGAGATCGGATTCGCCGGGTCGGTCGACAACGCCGAGAGCCTCGACGGGCTGATCGAAGTCGTATCGCGCCTGGCTCGTTCACATCGCGAAGCCAATCGCGCGCTGGAGAACCAGAAGTTCGCCCTCGACCAGCACGCGATCGTCAGCGTCACCGATCCGACGGGCACCATCACCTATGCCAATGACAGGTTTTGCGAGATCAGTGGCTACTCGCGCCAGGAGCTGGAAGGCGCCAATCACCGGATCGTCAATTCCGGATTTCACCCCGGAGTTCTTTCGCGAATTGTGGCAGACCATTGCGGCGGGGAAGGTCTGGCGCGGAGAAGTGCGCAATCGCGCGAAGGATGGCAGCTTCTACTGGGTGGCGGCGACCATCGTGCCCTTCCTCGACGATGAACGGCGGCCGTACCAGTACGTCGCGATTCGCACCGACATCACGGCACGCTACCAGGCGACGGAGAAGCTGCAGGAACAGCTGCATTTCGTCGAAGAGCTTATCGAGGCTATTCCGCTTCCGGTCTACGTCAAGGACGAACAGCGCCGCTACAGCGTGCTCAATCGCGCCTTCGAGGAATTCTTTGGCATTTCCCGCGCCGACTACCTGGGCAAGACGGTGTATGAACTGCTGGATGCCGATGGTGCCGCGGTTCAAGAAGAGCATGACCGCGAACTGTTGCAGGCAATATCCCACCAGATGTACGAGGCGAAAATCCCGCAGCGCAACGGCATCGTCCGTGACGGCATCTATTACAAGGCGACGCGGACCAGGGCCGATGGCTCGATCGCCGGACTGGTGGGCACCATATCCGACATCACGGAGCGCAAGGAATGGGAGCGCGAGACCTTGCGCGCAAAGGAGCAGGCGGAGGCCGCCAACAGGGCAAAGAGCGACTTTCTCGCCAACATGAGCCACGAGATCCGCACACCCATGAACGGCATCCTCGGCATGACCGAACTTGCGCTCGATACCGATCTGACTGCGGAGCAGAGCGAGCTGCTCAAGGTGGTCAAATCCTCGACCGAAGCCCTGCTGACGGTGATCAACGACATCCTGGATTTTTCCAAGATCGAAGCCGGCAAGATGAACATCGAGGAAGTGGCTTTCGACATCCAGGAAGTGCTCGGTGCCACCCTCAAGACCATGGCCGCGCGCGCCGGGGGCAAAGGCCTCGAACTGGCCAGCAACGTCGATCCGGATATTCCTCCGCTTGTCGGCGGCGATTCGGGACGACTGCGGCAGGTGCTGCTCAACCTGGTAGGCAATGCGATCAAGTTCACCGAGCGGGGCGAGATCGTTGTGCGCGCCTACCTGGAGGAACGGGATGCAGTGGGCGACGGTGCATTTTTCGGTGCGCGATACCGGCATCGGCATCGAAAGAGCAAGCAGGAATCGATCTTCGAAGCCTTTGCCCAGGAAGATACGTCGACCACACGCAGGTACGGAGGCACCGGTCTCGGCCTGACCATTTCCGCCCGGCTGATCTCGATGATGCACGGGCGCATCTGGTGGACAGCGAGCCGGGGCGCGGCAGCACTTTCCACTTCCTGATCCGGTTCGCCGCCGTCGGGGCCGCTGCGGATCACCCGCTGCCGTCGCACCAGCACCTGGACGGGCTGCATGCATTGGTCATCGATGACAGTGCCGTCACTCGCGACATCCTGGTAAGTACGCTGGCCGGCTGGGGCGTCAATGCCGTGTCGGCTGGTTCCGGCGAGGCCGGCATCAAGTTGCTCGAAACCGCCTCGCAGGCCTTCGCCTTCGTGCTGCTGGATGCCAAGATGCCGCGGCTCGACGGCGTCGGCACGGCGCGCATCATCGGCAGGCTGCCCGCCGAGCGGCGACCGGCAATCGTCATGTTGTCGCCGGTGGGAAGCCGCGACACCGACTCGTGGCGTGACGCCGGCATTGCCGGCTGCGTCGACAAGCCGGTTCGGCAGTCCGAGTTGCTGGAGGCCATCCTCGATGCCCTCGGGGTAGGAGAGCCGGCGACGGACGGTGGCGGGGTTCAGGCGCGGCATGCGCCGACCAGGTCGCCGATGGACATCCTGGTGGTGGAAGACCACCCGGTCAACCAGAAACTTGCGCTGGCGATGCTGGAAAAATGGGGCCATCGTCCGGTGCTCGCCCAGGACGGACGGGATGCCCTTGAAAAATTGTCCGTGCACCGATACGACCTGATCCTGATGGACATGCAAATGCCGGTCATGGATGGCCTGGAGGCGACCCGGCACTTTCGCGCACGGGAAACCGGAGCGCGAACGCCGATCATTGCCATGACCGCGAATGCCATGGACGGGGATCGTGAAACCTGCCTCGCGGCCGGCATGGACGAGTACCTCAGCAAGCCGATCCGGGCGGCCGATCTGCTGACCTTGCTCGACCGGTTTGCGCCCGCTCGCGGCGGCGGAAGCGGATTCGACTATGCCACGGCGCTTGCCGGCGAGGATCGCGAAATCCTGGAAATCGTGGCCGAGCCGTTCATCGCGTTCTTTCCCGGGGAAATTGTGACCATGCGAACTGCGCTGGCGGCCGGCGACCAGGCCCTGTTGCGCCGGACGGCCCATTCGCTGGTTGGAAACTGCGCGATCTTCGGCGCCACGCCAATGGTCCAGGCCGCGCGCAAGATCGAAAAACATGATCCCGGCCGCGATCCCGAACTCGATGTCGGCGCGCTGATCTCCGTCCTCGAGGAAGACTTCAAGGTTCTGGCCGTGGAGATCCGCGAACAACTGGCGCGACCCGCTCCCGGATAGCCGGGGGAGTCAGCGGGTGCTGCGGCGGCCCCGGTGACGCGGCGGATCGATCTGCGGCCGGTTCGCGGTCTGGCTTCCGGATAGAAGGGGCGCTGGCATGGGTCGGCAACCAGCAGCCTTGCGCGCGCGCTGGTCAATCAGGGCTTCCTGCTCCACTTGCCATCGGCATCGCGCAGCCACCAGCCGGACTTCCACTGCTGGTTCCAGCGCGCGCGCATCAGTTCCCATATTTCGGGTTCGGCGTCGCGCCGGTGGTTGCTGTCGGCCAGGGCCTGGATCAGCGCGCGGCGTTCCTGGTTCTCGACGTCGATCAGCTTTTCCGCGATCTGGCGCTTGGCGAGGCCCATCTTGACGCCGTCGCGCAGGTAGATGAAGCCGTCCTTGCCGAGGCCGATCTCGCCGGCCTCGTAGAAGCGCACCAGGCGAGACGTGCGCTGCGCGAGGGCATGCTTGACCACCACCACAGGCGGCGTACCGATGTCGAGGTTGATCGGCGGCTTGGCGGCATCCTTCGCGGGTTCGGCGGCGAGCGCGGGCAGGGACAGGCAGGCGAGCAGGAGCACAACTTTCTTCATGGTGATATCCGTAATTTGGACCTATTTGCCAGCGAGAAGCAGTTTCAGGTCGGCAGCGACCTTGGCCGGAGCCTCGCCATGGCGAAGCAACAGGCGCAGCCTGCCTTGCGGGTCGAAGGCGTAGCTGCCGGTGGAGTGGTCCACGCTGTAGCTGCCCGGTGTCTTGCCCGGCTGCTTGACGTAGAACACCTTGAAATCCTTCGCCACCGCGGCGATGGCTTTTTCGTCGGCGTAGAGGCCGAGGAAGCTCGGGTGGAAGGCCGGTACGTACTGCGCGAGCAGGGCCTGCGTGTCGCGTTCGGGGTCGAGCGTGGCGAACAGCACTTGTACGCGACTGGCATCATCGCCGAGCAGGGCCATGGTTTCGCGCAGGGTGGACAGCGTGGTGGGACAGACGTCGGGGCACTGCGTGTAGCCGAAGAACAGCACCACGGCCTTGCCGCGAAAATCGGCGAGGCTGCGCGCCTTCCCGTTATGGTCGGTGAGCTTGAAATCCTTGCCCCAATCGACCATTGACAGGTCGGTGCCGGTGAAGTTCGTCGGTTGGGAACAGCCCGCCAGCAGGGTGGCGAGGCAGATGGCGAGCGCAGCAAACAGTTTCATGACGGAGGTGGAATCGAATTTTTTCATCGCTCGGAAGTGTACCCCGTTTCTCCGCGGAGCTTGCCGTATACTTCCCGGCTTTGCGTGGAGTAATAGTTCAATTGCATACTATCCAGAGTCCCGGCGGCGCCGCGAAATCCCTGGCACGCGCATGGTTGTGGCTGGGGCTGATGGCCCTGATCGGTTCCGGCCTGCTGGCCATCCTGCTGGTGCTGTCGCGCACCCCGGGCATCCAGGACGTGTTCCCGCTGAAGGATTTCTTTCGCGCCGCGCTGGTGGTGCATGTGGACCTTTCGGTGGCGATATGGTTCATGGCTTTCGCCGCGGTGATCTGGAGCGCGCTGGGCCGCGAAGGTTTCGCCTGGATGGGCTGGGGCGGCTTCGCGCTGGCGGCGGTGGGTACCCTGGTGATGACCGTGTCGCCCTTCCTGCCCGGCGCGGTTCCGGTGCTCAACAACTACATTCCGGTGCTGCAGCAGCCGACCTTCTACGCCTCGTTGTGGATCTGCGGCGCCGGCTTCGGCCTCGCCGTGCTGCGCGCGCTGCTGACTACCTGGCCGCGTCCCGCCTCCGGTTCGCCGCTGCAGCTCGGCGCCTTCCTCGGCGCGGTGGCGGCCTTCCTCGCGCTGGCCGCCTTCGTCTGGTCCTGGATCGTGGTGCCGCGGGTCGAGGAGAAGATCTACTTCGAAGTCCTGTTCTGGGGCGGCGGCCATACCCTGCAGTTCCAGCATTCCCTGCTGATGGTGGTGGCCTGGATCTGGATCGCCATTCATCTCGGACAGGCGCCCGCCGCGTCGCCGCGCGCGCTGTCGGCCATGTTCTGGATCGCCGCCCTGCCGCTGCTGATGGTGCCGGCGATCTATTTCACGATTCCGGCCGGCGAACTGCCGCACATGGAGCTCTTCGCCAAGCTGATGATCTGGGGCCATCCCTACATGGCGCCGCTGATCCTGGTCGGTTTCCTTGGCCTGCTGGCCATGCGCAAGGTGCCGGCCCATGCCGCCAAATCGGCCTTCATCGCCTCGTTTTCGCTGTTCGCTGTCGGCGGCGTGCTGGCCTACATGATCCAGGGCGTGAACGTGGTGATCCCGGCGCACTATCACGGCTCCACGGTGGGCGTCACGCTGGCCTTCATGGGCCTGGCCTACGTGCTGCTGCCGCAACTGGGCTTCGGCGAAGTCGAAGGCCGCATGGCGCGCTGGCAGCCCTATGTGTATGGCGGCGGGCAACTGATCCACATCCTCGGCCTGGCCTGGTCGGGCGGCTACGGCGTGCAGCGCAAGGTGGCCGGCGCCGAACAGGCGCTGACCACGCTGCCGCAGAAGATCGGCATGGGCATGATGGGCGCCGGCGGGCTCATCGCGGTGATCGGCGGCATCATGTTCGTGCTGGTCTGCCTCAAGCTCATGCTGCCGAAGAAGCGCGGCTGACCATCGCGCCGCGCCGCCGACTGCAAGAGTCGGCGCCGGTGGTACGGCGATCGGTGGCACCCGCGTCGGCATTCGGCGCCTACTGCTTCGGCTGGAAGGCCATCGAGCGGGCCGAGATGGTGAAGGCATCGGAGAAGCACATGCCTTCCTCGGCGCCCTGGTTCTTCAGCGAGGGGAAGATCGCCTCCACCATCTTCACCGAGCCGCAGGCGTAGATTTCCTTGCCGGCGAGGTCGGGGAAGTCGGCCAGGATGGCTTCGTGCACCAGTCCCGTGCGGCCGGTCCATTGGTCCTCCGGCGCGGCGTCCGACAGCACCGGGATGAAGTGGAAGTTCTCGTGCTCGCGCGCCCAGGTCGCGGGCAACTCCGGCAGGTAGAGGTCGGCCAGGCGGCGCACGCCCCAGTAGAGGTGGATCTGCCGCTTGAGGCCGCGCCGGAAGGCATCCTCGACCATGCTCTTGACCGGCGCGAAGCCGGTGGCGCCGGCGACGAAGACGATCGGGCGCTCGGATTCGCGCAGCGAGAAATCGCCCAGCGGGCCTTCGAAGCGGACCGTATCGCCGACCTTCATCTGTTCGAATACATAGGTGGTGTAGCGCCCGCCCGGCATCAGGCGGATCTGCAGTTCGATCAGGCCCGGCTGGTGCGGCGGGTTGGCGAAGGAGAAGGCGCGGCGCTGGCCGTCGTCGAGGATGATGTTGATGTACTGGCCGGCCTTGAAGGGGACCTGTTGCCCCGGCGGCAGTTCGAGCATGACGCGCATCACGTCGTGGCTGAGCTTCTCCATCCTCGCCACGGTGGCGCGGTATTCGCGCAGTGAGTTGGGCACCGTCGAGGCTTCGTACTCGATCTCGACATCGCCCAATGCGGTGGCGCAGCACAGCAGCACCTTGCCCGCCGCGAGTTCTTCCGGGGAGAGCGCGCCGGGCTGGTAGAGGCCGGGGGCGACCTGGCCGCCGACCACGGTGCACTTGCAACGCCCGCAGCCGCCGTTGCGGCATTCGTAGGGCAGGTTGATGTCCTGGCGCAGGCCGGCGTCGAGCAGGGTCTCATCGAAGCGGATGGCGACTGCCCGGTGGTCGGGGTGGAAGGTCACCATCGCCTCGGCCTTGCCCGCGCCCATGCGCTTGGGCGGCAGCCAGGGGGCTAGGAACAGCAGCAGCGAGAGGCCGACGATGCCGAACCAGAGGTTGATCGGATCGACCACATAGACCAGCGCCAGCACCGGCATCTGGAACCAGTCGAAGGCGATGTTGGTCGGCACCACCAGCATGTCGGCCTCGCCGCCCTGACTCACTACCGGCTTGACCAGGGCGAGCACGACGAACATCAGGGTGAAGGCGATGGCGATCTCGCGCGGCGGGTTGATGTGGGCGCGCGGCACGCGCTGCACATGCACCCAGGCGATGACGCCGGCGATCAGCGGCGCGCCGAGGTGGATGAAGGCGAGCAGGGTGAACAGGCGGCTGGTGACGTTGTCCTGGTAGATGAAATTGCGGATCAGGGTGCCGTTGAACATCGGCAGCGCATCGAACCATTCGGCGGTGGCGATGACGACGAACTGCGCCAGCTTGTCCCACACCAGCATGAAGCCGTTGAGGCCCGAGATGTAGACCAGCCAGATCAGGGCGATGCCGGTAGCCCAGGAGAACCAGCGGAAGCCGCGGTAGCGGTCGTAGGCGAAGTGCCGCAGCATGTGCAGCAGCATGGTCAGGATCATGCCGTCGGTGGCATAGCGATGCACGCTGCGCATGATGCCGCCCGCCCACCATTGCTCATGGGTGATGCGCTCCACCGATTCGTAGGCGTCATGCACCGCGGTGTCGGCGAAGATGTAGAGGTAGAACCCGGTGCCGATCAGCAGCCAGAACTGCCAGAAGCTGATGGTGCCGAGGTGGTAGAAGGGATTGATCTTTTCGCCGAAGGCGACGTTGAACAGGTTTTCGGCGCGCATGAAGAACCAGCGCACGATGGATTGGATGAGTTTCAGCATGGTCGTGGTCCGCTTGGAGGGTGGCGTCAGTTCTTCGCCTGCTGGAAGAACAGGCCGCCGCGGTCGGGGTTGAAGTCGATCACCAGCACCTGCGCCGGCTTCAGCGTGACTTGCTCTTCCCTGACGAAGTTGAAGCCCGGGTTGACCAGGTTGTCGTTCATCTTGACGCCGAGTTTGTAGGTGCCCGCCTTGAGTTCGAAGCGCTTGTACACCGTGCCGACGCCGTCGCGGGAGAGACCGGTGGGATGCATGGTCACCTCGTAGAACGGCTTGCCGTCGAGCTCGACCACGATTTTGGTATCCGAGCGTCCGCGCGGGCAATCCAGCGGCGCCCGCATGTTGGGCGGCAGCTTGGCCAGTTCCTCGGGCGTGCGCTTGCGGCACTCGCGCCCGCCAAGGTGGCTCATCGACAGCTTGACCAGGGCCACGTCGTCGGCGATCTGGCGGTAGGTCGGCGCGGTCGAGAAGTAGCCGATGAAGGCGGCAAAGGCACCGTAGAGGATGATCTGGCCGATGATGGCGGCGGGCTTAGCCATGATGGATCTTTCTTCTGGAGTAGGCGGGAGGTCTGGTGGTTGCAGCCATGTCTTTTTCGAGTCGGGTCCTGAAGGCGCTGATCGCCGTTGCGAGTTTCCCGGCGTCGCTGCGCGAGGCTTCGACCAACTGCACTCGATCGAGCGGGACGAGATCGCGCAAATGCGGTTCGCGGTTGCGGGACAGGCGCTCGCGCGTCCATTCCATGCCGAGGCGGAAGTCGCAGCCGCCATCGCGACAGCCGGTGACGACGACGCCGTCGGCTCCGCTGCGCAGCGCATACTCGACGAAGGATGGCGGCAGCATGCCGGTACAGATCAGGCTCAGCGTCGCGGTGTCGGCGGCGTCCAGCGCGGCGACGTCGGCGCCCTTGTCGCAGCCGAAGACGACCAGGCGGGTCTTGCCGGACAGGCGCGCCACTTTCTCTTCGAGCATCCGGCGCAGGACGTCGACCGGCTGTTGCGGCATGTCGATGCCGGTGACCAGCTTGTCCTGGCTGCGGAACGGTGTAGACGAGGGGCAGGATCCGGCGCAGATGCCGCAGGCGGCGCAGTTGTCGGCATCGACCACGGCGATCTGGTGCCCCGGCTTGTCCGGATGCGGCACCATGGTGATCGCCTCATAGGGGCAGTCGGCATGGCAGCGGCTGCAACCGTTGCAGTTCGGCGCGTCGACCACGGCGATCGGTGCTGCGGCCGGATGCGGCAGGAAGGGCAGGGCGAAGAGCAGCAGCGTGGTGCCGAAGATCAGCGTCCACACCGCCGCCGGCGAAGTGATGTCGGTCAGCGGATGGAGGAACAGGATGAACCAGTCGAGGCGCAGGTCGGCCGGCGCCAGCGCCAGGTTCGCCGGCGCATCGGACAGCGCCGGCTTGACCAGCGCCAGCGCCAGCAGGCTGGCCATGATCGCCGCCATCGCGCGCCGCGACGGCAGGTAGTCCACCCGGCTGATGCGATTGACATGGGCCCAGAGGCCGAGAATCAGCATCAGCGGCACGCCGATGTGGATGAACACCAGCACGGTGAAGAAGCGGTCGCTGATCGAATCCGGCGCGAGGAAGTTGCGCGCCGCAGGCTCGCTGAAGATCGGCAGCCAGTCGAGCAGTTCCGTCGTGGCGATGGCGGAGAACTGCGCCAGCCGGTCCCAGGTGATCCAGTAGCCGCCGATGCCCGAGATATAGGCCAGCCAGACCAGGGGCACGCCGGTGACCCAGGAATACAGGCGAAAGCCGCGGTAGCGGCCGTAGGCCCACTCGCGCACCAGGTGCAGCATCATGACCAGGACGAAGGCGTCGGAGGAATAGCGGTGCAGGCTGCGCAGTATGCCGCCCAGGTACCACTGTTCGCGCGAAAGCCAGTCGATGGAGCTGTAGACGCCATCGATGCTGGTGTCGAGCACGGTGTAGAGGTAGAGCCCGCTGGCGACCAGGATCCAGAGGAAATACAGGCCCAGCGCGCCGAGGTGGCGCAGCGGATTGTCGGCGCCGCCGAAGACGGCGTCGAGGAGGTTTTCGCTGCGTTCGAAGCTGGATTGCGCTGCGGCTTGCAAGCTCACGTTGGGGTGTCCCGATCGCCGGACTGGGTGCCGACTATTAGGAATTAATGATATTCAGCTGGCGGCTTTTTTCACTTGACTCGAATCAACCGGATTGAATCCGGTGGCGGAAATCCGCGGCTCACGCCGGGATGGCGGGGGCACTCAGGCTCCGGTGCCGTGCTGCTTGCGCGTGAAGTTCCAGGCGATCCAGCCGAGGAAGAACAGGAAGCTGATGAAGCCGGCGATCTCGAAGTAGAGCGCGTAGTTGGTGCGGTACTTGCCGGTGAGCGGATCGTAGACCGAACAGATGATGCGGACGCGGTCGGCGAGTTCCGCCAGGGTGCTGGTCTGCGCCGGGATGGGCGCGCCGGTGACCATGGCCTTGAGCGGTTCCGCGATGTCGGCGGCGGTGAAGGCCTGGCCGTAGATCTGGCGCACGATGCGACCTTCGGCGTCGACCAGGGTGACCTGGTTCACGTGATCGAAGCCGGCCGAGGTGGCGACGTAGCTGAAGCCGAAGTTCCTGGTGACATCGTCGACGATGGCGGCCGCCGGGCTGAGGAATTCCCAGTTCGGCAGGTGGACGCCGTACTGGGAGGCGAAAGACTTGAGCGCCTGGGGCGAATCGAAGGGCTGGTTGAAGCCGATGCTGACGATGTTGAAGCGATTGGCACCGAGCATCGCCACGGAATTCTCCACAGCTTTCTGCAGGTTCCTGGTGGTGGTCGGGCAGACCTGGAAGCAGGCGGTGTAGATGAAGCTCACCAGCAGCGGCTTGCCCCGGTAGTCGGCCAGGCGCGTCGGTCGGCCCTGGCGGTCGAGCAGCACATGGTCGCCGACCGGCTTGCCGATGGCATCCTGCGAAAACTGGTAGGCGGCCTTGTCGTCGAGCGTGGCCAGCGTCAGCCCGCTGCGGTTGCCCTGCGGCACCTGGACCAGGCCGGGCGCGGCGGCGGGCATCGTAACGGGTGCCGAATTCGCCGTGGTGCCAGCGCCGACTTCTGGAGCGATGGCGAACACAAGCGCCGCAAGCGCGGTGGCAAGTGATCGCAGGGTCGCCATGGCTAACGCCTAGAAGCGGGCGTCGATGATCGCCGCGGTGAGCACCAGCGTCAGTTGCGCCAGCGAGGCATGGAAGCAGCTCATCGCGGTCTGCCGGTTGGTATTGCGCGCCAGCAGCCAGGCCTTCTGGATGAACAGCCCGCCGCCGATCGCAGCGCCGGCCAGGTAGATTGCGCCGAGGCCGAAGGCCAGCGGAATGAAGGAGGCCGCGACCAGCGCTAGCGTGCTGGCGAATATCACTTGCGCCGCGCGCTGGTCGCCGACCACCACGGGCAGCATGGGTACGCCGGCCGCGGCATAGTCGTCGCGATAGGCGATGGCGAGGCTCCAGAAGTGCGGTGGCGTCCACAGAAAGAGGACGAAGGCCAGCGCCAGCGGCACGGCGCCGACCTGCGGGTCGGCCGCGGTGGCGCCCGCCAGCACGGCCCAGCTGCCGGCCAGGCCGCCGAAGACGATGTTGAGCCAGGTGCGGCGCTTGAGCCAGACGGTATAGACGATGGCGTAGAAGAAGGCGCCGAGGAAGGTGAATAGCGCGGCCCAGGCATTCAGCGCCATCCAGGCGGCGACCACGGAGACCGCCATGAGGCCGAAGATCACCACCAGCCAGATCGGACCGTGCTTGACCTCGCCGGTGGCGAAGGGGCGGTTCTTCGTGCGCGACATCAACGGATCGGTATCGTGCTCGTAGTACTGGTTGAAGGCGCCGGCGCTGGCCGACGACACCAGCACGGCCAGCGTCAGCACCACGAGTTGCAGCGCGCTGAGGCTCGGGCCGCCGCTGACGGCGAGGCCGGCCAGCGCGGTGAAGGTGATGACCACGCCGATGCGCAGCTTGAAGACTCCTGCGATGGTGCGGAAGCTGAGTCCTGACGGTTGGGGCAGCGTCTTTTCCATGGGTGGTTTTGTGTGGGTGGTTGGTTCTTAACCTGCTTGGATCGGTCCTGTCGACAAGTCCGATTCAGGCAGGCCCCGCGCCGAGGCGCGGGAGCCTGTGGTGCGACGTTAGCTGAGTCCCCAGACTTCGGACAGGTACTTCCAATTCACGAAGTAGTAGAGGACGAAGCAGACCAGCAGGGTGACCGCCAGCACCACCGTACCCGGCACGCCGACATGGTCCTGGCTGCCGGTATGGGAGGCGGAAGCCGCGGCCGACTGGTCGGGGATCGGGGTCGGCTTGTCGGAGGTCGCGCCGCCGTCGAGCTTCTTGCCGAACAGCAGCGAGAGCACCACGAGGCCGATCCAGAGGCCGCCGCCGATGACCGCGATCACGCCGAAGATGCCGGTGAGACCCATCATCAGGTAGGCGGAACCCGGCCACTCGTACTGGAACGGCGCGCCCGAGAAGGCCATGTCCCAGTGCCGGCGGGATACGCCCAGGGTGCCGGCGCCCATCATCACCAGCGACAGCACCGTCATGCTGATGCCGTACAGGTAGGGCTGGATCTGGCACAGCTTGGGGAACAGCATCTCGCGCTTGAACAGCGTCGGCACCAGAAGGTAGGTGATCGACATGAATGCCAGCGTGGTACCGACGACGACCGTGGCGTGGAAATGGCCCGGGACGTAGAAGGTGTTGTGCATCAGCATGTTGATCTGTTCCGTGCCGAGCACCACACCGGAGATGCCGCCGATGAAGCCGAAGCCGACCAGCGAGATGAACATGCCGGAGAACACCGGGTTGCCCCAGGGTGCCTTGCGCAGCCACTCGAACAGGCCGTTGTTGAAGCCCTTCTTGCGTTGCGCCGCTTCGATCGCACCCGGAACCGTGAAGCCGTGGATCATCGAGGCCAGCACCGCGAAGTACATGAAGTAGGAGGTGTTCAGCACCTTCCATTCCGCGCTCATGCCCGGGTCGGACAGCAGGTGGTGCGCGCTGGCCAATTGCAGGAACAGGATGTAGAGCAGGAAGGCGAAGCGCGAGACTTTCTCCGACAGCGGCTTGGCGCCGAAGGCCACGGCAGCGACCAGGTACCAGATCGAGACGTGGGCCGCGACGTTGATCTGCTGCGAGGAGTGACCCAGCGCCCACCACACCATGCGATACAACTGGGCGTCGATTTCCTTGATCCAGCCCATCGACCAGAAGAAGGTCGGGATCAGGATCGCGGCGCCGGAGGCGATGGTGAACACGGCAATGATCGCCGCCGTCATGGCGCCGAAGGTCACCAGCGGCAATGAGCCGACATAGGTCTTGTCACGCTTGGCGACCACCAGGGTGCCGAAGAACACGGCGGTGCCGATCAGCGCACCGACCGCGAACAGGATGATGCCGAGGTAGAAGTGCGGCGCGGCCTGCATCGGCACGTAGGAGGTGAACATCACGCTCGAGCCGCCCTGGAAGATGGCGATGTTGGTCATGATGCCGCCGACGACCATCAGCCAGAACTGCACCCAGCCCAGCCATGGCGTTGCCAATCGGCAGCGCAGCAATGTCGATGAGGCGAAGTAGAGCACCGCCATTTCGAAGAAGATGATCCACAGGATCAGCATGTCGATGCCATGGGCCGTCAGGATCAGGTAGAACTGGTCGGCCGGTAGCAGCTTGATCGCCGGCCAGCGGGTCAGGATCACCAGCAGGGCGGTGATGCCGCCCACCAGCAGCCAGAGCACGCCGGCTACGGCGTTCCAGCGCATCAGCTTGTCGGCATCGAGGTCGAACTGCAGCCCGGTGCGCGGACAGGTACGGTAAGTAGTTGCCATCTGTTACTCCCCTTATTTCACGTAAATACGGCCAAGCATCGTGTGGTGCCCGATGCCGCAGTATTCGTTGCAGACGATGGCGTAGGTGCCCGCCTTGGTCGGCGTCATCTTGACCACGTGCTCATAGCCGGGGATGACCTGGATGTTGATGTTGGTCGGCTGCAGCGAGAAGCCGTGGTTGTAATCGACCGCCGAGAGGTGGATCTTGTAGGTCTTGCCGGCCTCGAGTTCGAGGATCGGGTACCAGGACCACAGCCGCGCCAGGAGGAAGGCCTCGCCCTTGTCGTTGGGCTTTACCACCGGAATCTGTTGGTCGGTCTCGGTACGGATGGTGTTTTCCTTGACGAAGGCATCCGTCTTGGCCTGGAACATTTCCGTCGTGGTCTTGTACACCTCGTTGGAAAGGTTCTGTTTGCCGTTGATGTGCCAATACACCATCATGACGAACATGATCATGGCCCAGACGAAGGCGATTCCGATCCAGGCCCATTCTTGGCCGGCGATCGGCTGTTTCCACCACAACCGCTCTGACGGCGGCAGGATTGCACTCATTGGATTCTCCCTGATTGACTGGATTGCTTACTTGGCGAGGGGGACACTCATGATGTCCACGACGCCCCACAAGATGTATAGAACCGTGGGAGATGCAACCCCCAGGAACAGCAGCAGGAAGTGGTTGTCCAGCAACTTCTGCATGAATGGAACGTCGTCATCGTCATTGTTATTCGCCATGTTTCTGCCCTCTAGAAAGGAAGGCGCGTCGCCGCGCGCGGTTGAAACAAACTCCGGATAGCTTGTGG
>JADJUP010000027.1 GCA_016716965.1 Sulfuritalea sp.
CCTGCATCATCCAGGCTTCCGAAACCGCCCGGGCTCACGCTGACGACAGATCCTGGTAAAGAGCCCGACGCCGGCCGCGCCGCCGCGATTGCCGGCCCACCGCGGCGAGCTGCTCCTCGGTCAGCCACTGCATCCAAGCGTAAAAAGCCGATCGCATCGGCGTTTTCACCAGCAAATCGCTCTACCTCCCGGCGCGCCGGAATCACGTATGTCTGCGGCCGCAGGCGGACCCAGACGGCGGCGTCCTCGCCGATGGAAATGCGCCTGCAGGGCCTCAAACGCGCATGGCTTTCCAGCGCGTCGCCGGCATTCTCGCGGAAGATTCGGAAGAGCGCGCGCTCTCCTATCGTTTGCCAGATGCTGTTCTCGAAAGTGTCGATACAGCAACGCCAACACCTCGCGTTTCGCCGCCGTGATGTCGGCATAGGCGACCAGTTCGCTGGCACGCAGTCGTCGCAGCCGGGCCTGGAAGCGTTCCCCACCGACCAAGGTGCCGCGCGCTCCCACTCGGCGAACTCCGGTACGGCCTCGACGTCGATGTAAAGGATGTTCGTGTAGCAGCGGCTCGACGGGCTGTAGGGACTGATCCGCTCCGGATCATCGGGAACCCGGGCGTGCAGGGATTGACGCCGACCACGCCGCCGCCGGCATCCGCCGTCAAATCGATCAGCGCGCGCAGGTCGCTGAAATCGCCCATGCCCCAGTTGCGTTTCGAGCGCAGCCCGTAGAGCTACGCTCGGACCCCAACCCAGTTCTCGCCGGTCACCGCGCCCGGCAGGTAGCAGGACGACGGCGTGACGATCAGCGTCATCGCGGACTGGGCCTGTGCCTCACGCCCCGGAAAGCTCGATTTCAAGGCGATAGTAGCCGGTCGCCGCCAGCGGCGGCAGGGACCAGTTCGGCGCGCAGGAAGTCGACACCACCGAGGCGCTGTTGCCCCAGCCAGGGCAGTTCGATCGGCAGGAACTCGCCGGTCGTGGTCGCGCCATCCTCGGCGGTCAGCAGCCAACGGTGCGAACGGCCGGCCAGTACCATCGGCAGCGACGTCGGCACCCGCAGGCATGGCACCGGCGCGCAAGACCGTGACCGGCGGCAGCGGTCGGCGCCACTCGCGCTCCTCCATTTCGCGCAACAGCGCGGCAGGGTCGGCGTCGGTGGGAAAATGCATGGCGGCCAGCAGCGCGCCGGGTTCGCTCGAGGTGAGGTGACGCTTGCCCCAGATGTCCTGATACTCGGCGCGATGCCGCAGCGGGCGGCCAGTTGGGCCAGCGCATGCGAATCGCCCGCCGTCTTGGAACGGCTCATGATGCCCCCCCTTCGAGCAGATGCCAGGCCACCGACCAGCCCGGCCAATGCCCGGCCGCGAGCATGCCGGCGTCGACCCGCGAAGTGGCGAAGACCAGGCTGCCATCCGCCGCGGGCGCCTCGGCAGCCTGCTCGCCAAGATTGGCCGACAGTGACAGGACGCTGCCATCGCCCAGCCTCCAACTCACGCGCAGGACGCGTTCCGCCAGAACGGTGAATCGGGCCGACCCGCCGTCCATTCCGGCCAGGCGCGGAACGATCCACTGCCGGCGCAGCAGCAGCAGCCGGCGGTGGAGTTCGAGCACCTCGTTGTGCGGCGCGCACGCGACCGCGCTCCAGTCCAGCACGCAGGCGGCAAACGTGGCCTCGGCGTTGGGGTCGGGGATCAGCGCGCGCGTGGCCGGATCGGCAAAACGGGCAAACCTGGCGAACTCGCGGCGCCTCCCCTCGGTGACGGCGTTCGCCAGTTCCGGCCCGAAGTCGCAGAAGAACAGGAAGGGCTGTGCCGCCGCGAACTCTTCGCCCATGAACAGCATGGGTGGTTGCGGCGCCAGCAGCAGCAGCGCCGTGACGGCCTCCATCGCCGCCGGCGAAGCGAGGTGGCAGAGACGTTCGCCGAAGGCGCGATTGCCGATCTGGTCGTGGGTCTGCAGGAAGTCGACGAAGGCGGCGGGCGGCAGGTGGCCGCTCGGCTCACCGCGCAGTTCGCCGTCGCGGAAGGGCGAGGGGTCACCCTGATAGGCAAAGCCTTCGGCCAGGCAGCGCCCCAGCAGCCGCGTCGGCGCGTCGGCATAGTCGGCGTAGTAACCGTCGTCCTCGCCGCTGGCGAGGACGTGCAGCACATGATGGATGTCGTCGTTCCACTGCGCGGTGCCGTAGCGCCAGCGCCGACTTTCATCGCGTGCCAGGTAATGCGCCTGGTTGCGGTCGTTCTCCAGCACCAGGTGGATATGCCGATTGCTGCCCGGTCCGTCGCGCACCGCGGCACCGAGTTCCTCGACGATGTCCGGTGTGCCCTCGTCGCAGATGGCGTGGATCGCATCCAGGCGCAGGCCGTCGAACTGGTACTCCTCCAGCCAGTAGAGGGCGTTGTGGATGAAGAAGTCGCGCACCGTGCGACTGCCCTCGCCATCGAAGTTGATGGCGGCGCCCCAGGGCGTGGCATGGCGCGGGTTGAAGAAGTCGGGCGCATAGGCATGCAGGTAGTTGCCCTCGGGTCCGAAGTGGTTGTACACAACGTCGAGCAGCACCATCAGCCCGCGCTGGTGCGCGGCGGCGACAAGGCGCTTGAGGTCCGCCGGCCGGCCATAGGCGGCATCCGGCGCGAACGGCAGCACGCCGTCATAGCCCCAGTTGCGCCGGCCGGGAAAATCGGCCAGCGGCATCAGTTCGAGCGCCGTCACGCCGAGGCCGGCCAGGTAGTCGAGGCGCTCGATCACGCCGTCGAATGTCCCTGCTGCGGTGAAACTGCCGACGTGCAATTCGTAGATCACCGCCTCTTCCCAGGGCCGGCCGTTCCAGCCGTCCTCGGGCCAGTCGAACGCCTCCGGATCGACCACCTCGGACGCCCCATGCACGTCATCGGGATTGCAGCGCGAAACCGGATCGGGCACCAGCAGTCCCGCATTTGAGCCATCCTGCAAGCGGAACTGGTAGCGGCTGCCGGGGCCGGCCGTGGGCAGCGTGAGTTCGAACCAGCCGGTACCCGCGCCCCGCATCGGCAATTCGCGTGCATCGTCCAGGCGCAAGGCCACCGCCCCGACACCCGGCGCCCAAAGGCGGAAGCTGACGCCGCCGCCTTCCAGCGGTTCGGCGCCGAAGGGCATCGAATAGCGCCGCCTCATGACCGGCTCCGCTGCACCATCACCGCCAGCGAACGCGCTTCGAGCGGGTAGCTGTCGCCGGAACGAAAGCGGTCCTCCGGCCCGACGCCGCTGTCCTGGGCGGTGTCGAGCAGGACCGTCCACTCGCGATCCTCACCCAGCAGCGGCACCATGAAGGCGACCGCCTCGTGGTGGCTGTTGAAGAGCAGCAGGAAGTTGTCGTCGCGAATCGGCCGGCCGCGGCCGTCGCACTCGTGCATGGCCTCGCCCGAAAGGAAGACACCGAGGCAGCGCGCGAAGTCGTGCACCCATTCCTCGTCGCTCATCTCGAGCCCGTCGGGTTTGAACCAGTGGATGTCCTTGCTGCCCGAACCGCGGATGTCGCGTCCCTGGAAGAAGTGGCGGCGGTGGAACACCGGATGTTCTCGGCGCAGCGCGATGAGGGCCTGCACGAAATCAAGGAATTCCCGATCGGCGGCGGACAGGTCCCAATTGACCCAGCTGGTTTCGTTGTCCTGACAATAGGCGTTGTTGTTGCCGCCCTGGCTGCGCCCCATCTCGTCGCCGGCCACCAGCATCGG
This sequence comes from Sulfuritalea sp., assembly GCA_016716965.1. Lineage (GTDB taxonomy): Bacteria > Pseudomonadota > Gammaproteobacteria > Burkholderiales > Rhodocyclaceae > Sulfuritalea. Next base: position 3,710 of record JADJUP010000027.1, read on the forward strand.
CACCCCTTGGGAAAGAAACAGCGTGGCCAGCAGGTTGCGCTTCTGCCGTGCACGCAGGGCGTCGATCGCCGCATCCTCGCTGGGGCCCTCGGCGCCGCAGTTCCACGAGCGGTTGTTGTCGGTGCCGTCGCGATTGTCCTCGCCGTTGGCTTCGTTGTGCTTGCCGTTGTAGGCGACCAGGTCATGCAGCGTGAAGCCGTCGTGGGCGGTGATGAAATTGATGCTGGCATAAGGCTTGCGGCCGCTGTGCTCGTAGAAGTCGCTGGAACCGGTGAGGCGGCAGGCGAAATCGCCGATCAGGCCGCCGTCGCCCTTCCAGTAGGAACGCATGGTGTCGCGATAGCGGTCATTCCACTCGCCCCAGCCGACCGGAAAATTGCCCACCTGGTAGCCGCCCTCGCCCAGATCCCAGGGTTCGGCGATCAGCTTGACCTGCGACAGCACAGGATCCTGCAGCAGGATGTCGAAGAAGGCGCCGAGGCGATTGACCGCATGCAGTTCGCGCGCCAGGGCCGAGGCCAGGTCGAAACGGAAGCCATCGACATGCATCTCCAGCACCCAGTAGCGCAGCGAGTCCATGATCAGCTGGAGCACCCGCGGCTGTTGCAGGTTGAGCGTGTTGCCGCAGCCCGTGTAATCCATGTAGTAGCGCGGGTTGTCGCCGACCAGGCGGTAATAGGCGGCGTTGTCGATGCCGCGAAAGCACAGCGTCGGGCCCATCTGGTTGCCCTCGGCCGTATGGTTGTACACCACGTCGAGGATCACCTCCATGCCGTTCGAGTGGAAGGTCTTGACCATGGTCTTGAACTCGCTGACGACATTGCTCGCGCTGAAGCGATGGTCGGGCGCGAAGAAGCCGATGGAGTTGTAGCCCCAGTAGTTGGAAAGGCCGCGCTCCACCAGGTGGCGGTCGTCGATGAAGGCATGCACCGGCATCAGTTCCACCGAGGTGACGCCGAGCCGCTTGAGGTGGTCGATCACCGGCGCCGAGGCGAGGCCGGCATAGGTGCCGCGCAGGGCCGGGGCCACCTCGGGGTGGCGTTTGGTCATGCCGCGCACGTGCAGTTCGTAGACGACCATGTCGGACCAGGCGATGCGCGGAGACTTGTCGTCGCCCCAGGTGAAGGCGGGATCGATGACGCGGCATTTGGGCATGCCGGCGGCGTTGTCGCGGCGGTCGAAGGACAGGTCTTCGTTGCGGTGGCCGATGCGGTAGCCGAAGTGGGCGTCGCTCCAGCGCAGCTGACCGACGAGGTCCTTGGCATAGGGCTCGACCAGCAGCTTGTTGGGGTTGAAACGGTGGCCGCGCGCGGGGTCGTAGGGACCGTGCACGCGGTAGCCGTAGAGCAGCCCGGGACGCGCTTCCGGCAGATAGCAATGCCAGATCTGGTCGGTCCGCTCGCGCAGCTCGATGCGTTGCACCTCGCGGCGCCCGCTCGGATCGAACAGGCACAACTCGACCTTGTCCGCGTTTTCCGAAAACAGGGCGAAGTTGACGCCTTCGCCATCCCAGGTGGCGCCGCGCGGAAAGGGGGATCCGGGCCAGACGGCGGTAAGTGGCAGGTTCATGTGTGGCTTTCTAAATGCGGTAGCGCGTCACGTCGGGCACATCCGGCCCTTTCGGCAGCACCACCACGCCGCCTTCGCTGACGGCGTAACGGGAGCGATCGGCGGCGGCGTCGAAGCCGATCCGGGTATTCGGCGCAATGTCGTTGTAGCGATCCACGATCACCCGCTTCAGCCGCGAGCCGCGACGAATCACGGTGTAATCCATGATGATGCAGTCGTCGATCTCGACGTCCTCCTCGACGATCACTTCGCGGCGCAGGATGGAGTTGCGGATGCGGGCGCCCGTCACCAGCGAACCGGCACCGATGGCGATGTTCTCGAATTCGCCCGAGGCGATGCGCGGCGACGGTCCCTGATAGTTGCTGGAGTTGATGAACCATTGCGGGTTGAACAGGTTGAAGCGCGGCGTTGCGCCCAGCACGTCGCGATTGGCCGCGTAATAGGCGTCGATGGTGCCGACGTCGCGCCAGTAGGCCTGATCCTCGGTGGCGGCGACGCCGGGAACGACGTTCTCGGCGAAGTTGTAGGCATACACACCGTGGCTGTGGATGAGGCGCGGCAGGATGTGGTGGCCGAAATCATGTTCACCCCGTTCCCGTGCGTCTCGCAAGGCCTCAAGCAGGACCTCGGTATCGAACAGGTAGTTGCCCATGGAGCCATAGGCACGGCTCGGGTCGGAAGGCATCGGCGGCGGATTTTCCGGCTTTTCGAGGAAGCCGCGAATTCGCCCCTTGGCATCGGCGTCGATGATGCCGAAAGCCGACGCCTCGGCCAGCGGCACCGGAATCGCCGCCACCGACACGTGGGCCGAGCGCGCGCGGTGAAAATCGACCATCTGCCTGACGTCCATGCGGTAGATGTGGTCGGCGCCGAATACCGCGACCATGTCGGGGGCATGCCGCTCGATCAGGTTGATGTTCTGGTACACCGCATCCGACGTGCCCTGGAACCATTCCTGTCCCTCGCGCATCTGCGGCGGCACCACCGTGACGAACTGGCCGGGGAATGCACTGGCATGGCCCCAGGCCTTGTCGACGTGTTCGATCAGCGACTGCGACTTGTACTGCACCAGCAGGTAGATGCCGCGGATTTCGGAATTCACCAGGTTGCCGAGAACGAAATCGGCGATGCGGTAGCGGCTGCCGAAAGGCACCGCGGGCTTTGACCGCTCCGCCGTCAGGGGATGCAGCCGGGAACCCTGGCCTCCGGCCAGGACCATGGCAAGGACTTTCATGTTCGTCTCCCTTGTAGTTGTGGACACCGGGCCGTCATTGCTTGCCTCCCGTAGGATCGCGGGGAAACCAGCGATCGAGAATTGCCTTGGCATGGTCGCGCGCGCCCAGGCCAAAGGCCAGCGCAGCGGCAAAGACGAAGCCGGCCAGCAGGATCAGGAAGGTCTGCTGGATCAGGCCGCCGCTGATGTCAAGGTGGTCGATGGCCAGCAACAGGACGAAAGTCAGGATCGCGTAACGCACCAGGCGCCCCAGCAGTTCGCCGTCGCTGATGGCGGCGGCGCGGCAATAGGCCTGCACCGTGGTGCCGACGAAGCGCGCGAAGTAGCTGCCGAACACGGCAATGAGCAGGGCCACCAGCACCTTGGGCACAAACAGAAGCAATTTGCTCAGCAGGTCGGTCACCTGGGTCAGGCCCAGGCTGTTGAATGCAATGATGAGGGACACCAGCAGCGCGACCGCATAGGCGATCCAGCCGACCACGTCGGTGGTGTCCTTCTCCGTGCCGCCCTGCTGCAGAAAGGCGTCGACGCCGGCACGTTCGGTGAGGACGTTGAAGTTGAGCAGGCGCAAGGTCTTGACCACGCTGAAGCGGAAGGCCTTGGCGAACAGCCAGCCGACGACCAGCACGCCAAGCGCGATAAGCAGACGCGGCATGAAGGCGCCGACCTGGGTCAGCAGCGCGTGCACCGGCTCCAGTAGTACGTTGATGTCATTCATGGCATTTCTCCCTTGTCTGATCCGGAGGCACCGGCCAGCGCGGCGATCCCGGCGAGCGGAACGCCGACCCAGTCCGGCCGGTTGTCCATTTCGTAACGAAGCTCGTACAAAGCCTTTTCCAGCTCGAACAGGTCGATCAGGCTTGTCGCGGCCTCGAATTGCGCGGGATCGGCATACAGCCCACCAGCCACCACGACCTCGCCGTAGGTCTGCAGGAACCCGGCACGCATGCCGCGTTCCCATTGCCGCGCCACTTCGTCCAGACGCCCGGGGTCGGAGCCGGCCTTGGCGCATTGTTCGAGTGCGGCGTGGCGCGCGTAGTCGAAGGAGCGCAGCATGCCGGCGACGTCGCGCAGGGCACAGTGCTTGGCGCGCCGCTCGGCGAGCGGGCGCAGCGGCTCGCCCTCGAAATCTATCAGTATGAAATCGTCGTGGCAGACCAGCACCTGACCGAGATGCAGGTCGCCGTGCAGGCGCGTCTTGACCCCGATCGGGTCCGACGCGGAAACCCGGGCGATGCGCGCGAGCAATGCGGGGGAGGCCGCGACGACCCGTCGCGCGAGGCCGGCCAGCGGCTCCGCCCAGGCCCCGCTGCGCCGGGACAGGCTGTCGAGCGTACGCCGGCATTCGTCGCCCACCGTCGCGGCCCAGCGCCCGAGATCGTCGGCCTGCACCGGCTCCGGATCAAAGGCCGGATCGCCGGTATGACGAGCCAGGGCGAGGTGCAGCTCCGCCACGCGGCGCGCCAGGACCTGCATGCGCTCGACCATCGGCGCAAGGTCTTGCGGGATCTTCTCCTCGATGTTGCAACATGACTCGAGCAGCCGAACCAGTCGGTCAACCGTATGACCCCATGCATCGCCCTGGTTCATCACCTTGGCCTGAACCAGTGCCAGTGCGTAGACCGTGCCGTCGGTCGCCCGGAACTCGACGGAGCCGGCCACCGGGACGCAATGCCTGAAGTCGACCACATCGGTCAAGAAGCGCCCCATCTCCAGTTCCGGGCTGACGCCCTCGCGCAGATGTCGATATGCCTTGAGGAACAGCCCGTCGCCGAGCAGGCTGACCGAGTTGCTGCTGGCAGCCAGGCGCGTCACCGGCATCGGGCCCTGCAGCGTCTCGCCGACTATCCTGGCGAAGGCATCACTCGGCGTAAAACACAGGACACCACTTTCGGTCTTCAGCTGGCGATTGGCGCCAATGGCATCGACCATGGCCCGGCAGAATGCCTCGTCGGCCATGGCGTCGGCCAGCACGCCGGTGGCGGCCTGCTGGCGTACCTTGGCCACGGCCACGGCTGCAAGCAGGCGCGGCACCTGTCCTTCGGCGTCCTCGAAGGCGATCGCCAGGGGCACGAAGCAGCGCGTGGGCGCAGCCGGTCCCTGGATGTCGACCAGGGCCAGCAGCCATTGCGCATCGCCTGCCTGCAGCATCGCATGTTCGGCGATCACGGCGCGTTCCAGGGGCTCCGACTTTGCGCCATACCAGCGCTGGCGCAGCAGGAAGCGCGGCAGGATTTCCCGCTCGAGCTGGACCCGGGTCTTTTCCGCCATGGCGATGCGCCAGGGCACGACACGCGCGCGGAAGAAGCTGTTCCAGCCATCGAACAGGACCACCACGGCCAGTTCGTCCAGCGGCGCCCGATCCGTGTGCCAGATCGGCGGCTCGGCGTCGGCCGAGAGCCGAAACCAGAAAAAGCCGTAGGCCATGAGCGTCAGAAAGTAGGGCTCCTTGCCGATGGTCGGGAAGGCGCTGCGTCCGATCATTTCGACCGGGACGCGCCCCTTGTAGGCCGCCAAGTCGAGTTCCACCGGCTGCGCCACCCGGCTGACGTTGACCACGCACAGGATCACTTCGCCTTCGTACTCGCGAACATAGGCCAGCACCTTGCGATTGCCCGGATGCAGCATCGCGACGCTGCCGCGGCCGAAGGCCCGGGTCGTGGCGCGCACCGCCAGCAACTGGCGCGTCCAGGACAACAGTGACGACGGTTCGCGCGCCTGCGATTCGACGTTGACCGCCTCGTAGCCGTAGATCGGGTCCTGGATCGGTGGCAGGTAGAGGCGTTGCGGATCGACTCGCGAGAAGCCGCCGTTGCGGTCGCTGCTCCACTGCATCGGCGTGCGCACGCCGTCGCGGTCGCCAAGGAAGATGTTGTCGCCCATGCCGATTTCGTCGCCGTAATACAGCACGGGCGTGCCGAGCATGGACAGGAGCAGGCTGTTCATCAGCTTGATGCGGTCGGGATTGTTCTCCAGCAGCGGCGCCAGGCGCCGGCGAATGCCGATGTTGATGCGGGCGCGGGATTCGGCGGCATACATGCTGTACATGTAGTCGCGTTCCTTGTTGGTGACCATCTCCAGGGTCAGCTCGTCGTGGTTGCGCAGGAACACCGCCCACTGGCAGTTGGCCGGAATGTCCGGGGTCTGCGCCAGGATTTCAACCACCGGGTGGCGATCTTCCTGGGCGATGGCCATGTACAGGCGCGGCATCAGCGGAAAGTGGTAGGCCATCTGGCACTCGTCGCCGTCGCCGAAGTACTCGCGCACGTCCTCGGGCCACATGTTGGCCTCGGCCAGCAGCAGTCGGCCGGGATACTTCTCCTCCAACCGCCGGCGGATCTCCTTGATCACGTCGTGGGTCTCGCGCAGGTTTTCGTTGCTGGTGCCGTCGCGCTCGATCAGGTAGGGAATCGCGTCGAGCCGGAAGCCGTCGACACCCATCTCAAGCCAGAATTCCATGGTCTTCATCACGGCCTGCAGCACCGCCGGGTTGTCGAAGTTCAGGTCGGGCTGGTGGCTGAAGAAACGGTGCCAGAAGTACTGCTGGGCCACCTCGTCCCAGGTCCAGTTCGATTTTTCCGTATCGGTGAAGATGATGCGGGTGCCGGCATACTTCTTGGGGTCGTCGCTCCAGACATAGAACTCGCGCTCGGGCGAACCCTTCGGCGCATTGCGCGCGGCCTGGAACCAGGGATGCTGGTCCGACGTGTGGTTGACCACCAGCTCGGTGATCACGCGCAGATTGCGCCGGTGCGCCTCGTCGACAAAATGGCGGAAGTCGTCGAGCGTGCCATAGGACGGATGCACGTTCTCGTAATCGGACACGTCGTAGCCGTCGTCGCGCAGCGGCGATGGGTAGAAAGGCAACAGCCACACGGTATTGACGCCCAGCGACTGGACGTGGTCGAGCCGCTCGGTCAGGCCGCGAAAGTCGCCTATGCCGTCGCCGTTGCCGTCGGCATAGGCCTTGATGTGCAGCTCGTAGATGACCGCATCCTTGTACCAGAGGGAATCGCTTTCCGGCTCGGCTGCGGCTGGAATCGGGCTGTCGTGGCGGATATCAATGTCCTTGTGCATCACGCCGCCCCAGTCACAGGAAATAGTCGAAGTCGTGCTCGCTGCGCAAGCGTCGGCGCAGGCGCAGGATGTGCAGCGGCGAGGCCTGCGGGTCGAGGCTGACGAAGTTGCGGCCGCCCTGCCACAGAAAATGCGCTCCCGACAACAGGTCGTGCGCCTGGTAGGGCTTGTCTTCCGGCAGGCCCAGCTGTGCCAGCGGCAAATCGACCCAGCCGGCCTGGACGTGGTGGGGATCGAGGTTGGCCACCATGACCAGGGTGTCATCGCCCGCCGTCTTGCTGTAGCAAAGCATCAGGGGATTGTCGATGGCATGGAAGCTCAGATTCCAGTCAGACTGCAGCGCCGGGTTTTCGCGGCGCACGCGATTGAGGCGCGCGATGTAGTGGCGCAGGCTGTCGGGCCGGTCGCATTCCCAGTTTCGCAGCTGGAACTTCTCGGAGTTCAGGTATTCCTCGCCGCCGGGCTTGAGCGGCTCATGCTCCATCAGTTCGTAGGCCGGGCCGTAGATGCCGTAGCTGGCGCCAAGCGTTGCGGCCAGCGCCACCCGCAGCAGAAAGCCGGGGCGGCCGCTGTACTGCAGAAACTCGGGCAGGATGTCCGGGGTATTGGGCCACAGGTTGGGGCGAAAGTATTCGCGCGAGTCGTGCAAGGCGAGTTCGGTGAAGTAGTCCGTCAGTTCCTGTGCGGTATTGCGCCAGGTGAAATAGGTGTAGGACTGCGTGAAGCCCAGTTTCGCCAGGCGGTGCATGATTTTTGGCCGGGTAAAAGCCTCGGCCAGGAAAATGACTTCGGGATGCTCGGCCTTGACGCCGCCTATCAGCCATTCCCAGAATGGGAAGGGCTTGGTATGCGGGTTGTCCACGCGGAAGATGCGCACGCCCTCGCCTATCCAGTGGTCCACCACGGCCCTCAGTTCATTCCACAGTCCCTGCCAGTCGTCGCTTTCGAAATCGAAGGGATAAATGTCCTGGTATTTCTTGGGCGGATTCTCGGCGTACTGGATGCTGCCGTCGGGCCGATGGCGGAACCACTCGGGATGCTGCTTGACGTAGGGATGATCCGGCGAGCACTGGAAGGCGATGTCCATGGCGACATCCATGCCCAGTTTCCGGGCCTGCCCGACCAACTCGCGGAAACTCGCCGCGCTGCCAAGTTCGGGGTGAATGTCGCGGTGGCCGCCCTCGGCGGCGCCAATCGCCCACGGGCTGCCCGGATCGTCGGGGCCGGCGCTCAGGGTGTTGTTGGGCCCCTTGCGAAAGCCGCGGCCGATGGGATGGATAGGCGGCAGGTAAAGCACATCGAAGCCCATGGCGGCGATGTCGGGCAAGCGTTCAATGACGCCGGCAAAGCTGCCATGGCTTTCGTTGCCGACGCGGCAGGAACGGGGGAAGAGTTCGTACCAGGCCGAAAAGCGCGCGCGTTCGATATCGACCGTGACGTCGAGCACGCGCTCGTTTTCCGCAACGAAAAGGCGCTCGGAGTGCATGGCCATCAGCGTGGCGAGGCTTTCGCTTTGCGCCATGGCCTGGCGAGTGTCGGGCGCGGCGGTGGAACCCAATTGCGCGGCCCAGCTCTTGAGTTCGGCGGCTGCGCTGCCGTCGGCCCGGTTTGCCGCGGCGGTGACCAGCTCGGCGCCGACCTGCAAGGCGGCGATGATGTCGGCAGGATCCTGGCGGCGGGCGACATCGTGGCGCCAGGTCAGGAAGCGATCGACCCAGCCGATCACCGTGTATTCGTGCCGCCCCGGCGAACTGACATGGAAGCTGGCGCGCCAGCGGTCGTTGCCCAGGGGCGCCATGGCAATCTCGTCCCAGCGTTCCATGCCGGCCTGACGATGACGCAGCAAACAGCGCAACTGGTCGTGGCCGTCGGCGAAGATGTCCGCTTCGACGACGACCTCTTCGCCCACCGTGCGTTTGACAGGAAAGCGGCCGCCATTGATCTCGGGGCGCACCCGCTCGATCACGACGCGGGCGCGGCCTGTTAAGGGAAGCGTGGCGGCGGTCATGATCCCACTCCACCTGCCGTCTCGGCTTTGAGGTACACCACCCCGAGCGGCGGCAGTGTCAGCGACAGGGAGTGGTAGTGTCCCTGTCGTGCCACCGGCGAAGCCTCGACGCCGCCCAGGTTGCCGACGCCGCTGCCGCCGTAGATGGCCGCGTCGCTGTTGAGGATCTCGCGCCAATAACCGGGATGCGGAACGCCGACGACATAGTTCTGGCGCGCGACCGGGGTGAAATTGCAGACCACGAGTACGCTGTCCTCCGGGCGATTGCCGTGGCGCAGGAAGCTGATCACGCTTTCCTCCCAGTCGTGGAAATCGACCCAGCTGAAGCCGTCGCCGGAAAAGTCCTTCTGGTGGAGCGCCGGCTCGGCGCGGTAGCAGCGGTTGAGGTCGCCCATCCAGCGCTGCAGGCCGCCGTGCAGCGGATACTGCAGCACATGCCACTCCAGGCTTTCATCGTGCTGCCATTCGCGGCGCTGGCCGAACTCGCCGCCCATGAACACCAGCTTCTTGCCGGGGTGAGCCCACATGTGTCCATAGAGCAGGCGCAGGTTGGCGAACTGCTGCCATTCGTCGCCCGGCATCTTGCCGATCAGCGAACCCTTGCCATGCACCACCTCGTCATGCGACAGCGGAAGGACGAAATTCTCGGTGAAGGCATACCAGATGCTGAACGTCAGTTTCTCGTGGTGGTACTTGCGAAACACCGGGTCCTGGCAAAAGTACTTCAGGGTGTCGTGCATCCAGCCCATGTTCCACTTCATGCCGAATCCCAGCCCGCCGGCGTAGGTCGGCCGCGACACCATCGGCCAGGCGGTGGATTCCTCGGCGATGGTCAGGGTGTCCGGGTGGTCGCGATAGACGGCCTCGTTGAGCATGCGCAGAAACTGCATGGCGGCGAGGTTTTCGCGCCCGCCATGCTCATTGGGTATCCACTCGCCCTCCTTGCGGCCGTAGTCGAGGTAGAGCATCGACGCGACGCCGTCGACGCGCAGGCCGTCGATGTGGTACTTGTCGAGCCAGAAAAGGGCGCTCGACAACAGGAAGGCACGAACTTCGTTGCGCCCGTAGTTGAAGATGGCGCTGTTCCATTCGGGGTGGTAGCCCTGGCGCGGATCGGCATGTTCGTAAAGATAGGTGCCGTCGAAATACGCCAGGCCGTGTTCGTCACTCGGAAAATGCGACGGCACCCAATCGAGGATCACGCCGATGCCGGCCTGGTGCAGGTGGTCGATCAGGGCCATCAGGTCCTGCGGCGTGCCCTGGCGCGAGGTCGGGGAAAAGTAACCGGTGGTCTGATAACCCCAGGAGCCGAAAAAGGGATGCTCCGTGACGGGCAGCAGTTCGACGTGGGTGAAACCCAGTTGGCGAACATGGTCCGCCAGCAAGGGCGCGATCTCGCGGTAGCTGAGGGAGCGGTTGCCATCCTCGGGTACTCGGCGCCATGAACCGAGGTGAACTTCGTAAATCGACATCGGCGCATCGAGCGCGTTGGCCGCTCGTCGCTTCTCCATCCACTCTGCATCGCTCCAGACATAGCCGAGGTCCCAGACACGCGACCCGGTGCGCGGCGGGACTTCGCTGAAAACGCCGCAGGGGTCGGCCTTGTCGACCTGGTAGCCGTCGTTGCGCGAGACGATGTGGTACTTGTAGCATTCGCCGCTACCGATGGCGGGGACAAATCCCTCCCATACGCCGGAGCCGTCGCCGCGTACCGCCAGCGGACAGGTCGACTTGTCCCAGCCATTGAAATCGCCCATGACGGATACCGCTGCGGCGTTCGGCGCCCACACGGCGAAATGCACGCCGGCCATTTCGTCGCGGGCGGCGAGATGGGCGCCCAGTTTTTCCGCAAGCCGGGCGTGGGTGCCTTCCTTGAAGAGGAAGATGTCATGGTCGGTAAGCGGCGCCGCAACGGCAGCCGATCGGTCGTTTGTCTGACTTGTGTTCTTGTTCATCGCTGGGTCTCCTGGGCGGTGGTTTCATGCCAACCGGGAAGCGATCCGGTGACCGTGTCGAGCCGAAGCGGCAGGGGCGGCGCAGTGCCATCCTTGGCCTGTCCCGCATAGATCGTCAGATGGGGAAACGGAATCTCGATTCCGGCGGCGTCGAAGGCATGCTTGAGGCGCCGCAGGAATTCGCGACGCACGCCCCACTGTTCGATCGGCGCGACCTTGAAGCGGCAACGCAGGACGACCGCGGAATCCGCCCACTGCTCGACCCCGGCGACCTCAAGGTCGTCGAGTATCCTCGGGCCGAAGACGCCATCCTGGCGCATCGCAGCGCCGACTTCGCGCATGACCCGGATCGCCGCGTCGACGTCTTCCCGATAGGCAACGCCGACATCGACCACGGCCTGGGCAAAATCGCGCGTCATGTTGGTGACGGTGGTGATGGTTCCGTTGGGAACGAAATGCACCCTGCCCTCGTAGTCGCGCATCCGGACGTAGCGCAAGGTGATCTCTTCGACCACGCCCGCCTTGCCGCCGGCTTCCACCACGTCGCCCTGGCGCATCTGGTTTTCCAGCAACAGAAAGAAGCCGGTGAAGTAGTCCTTGACCAGGCTCTGCGCGCCGAAGCCGACCGCCACACCCACCACGCCTGCCGCGCCAAGTATCGGCGCTACCGAAATACCCAGTTCGCCCAGGATCAAGGTGCCGGCGACAAGCGAAACGACGACCGAGGCGGTGTAGCGAAAGACGCGGCCCAGCGTCGCGAAGCGCTTCACCTCTTCGCCATCTTCAAGGCCGCGCGTGATGTAGATACGCAGGCTGCGAATCAGATGATGTGAAAAAGCCATGGCAGCCCACGCCAATGCAGCGATGAGGGCAATGCGCAAGCCGGAGGAAATGGTCGGCGAAAATTGCTGGCCGAACGAGAGGATTTGATCGAGTGAAGATTTGTCCATTGCGCGTCCCAAGAATGGCGGGTTGAAGCGAAAATCACTTGACATGTGTGTTTGTGCCAAATATTATTGCACAAAAGTATTATTGACGCAAGACAAGGAGTCGAAAGGTGGGCAGACCAGGGAGACAATCAGGCGAAACGATATCCGGGCAGGAAACCCCTCGTCGGCCGCCGCAAGGAGTGGGCTCTCCCGATGGCGTCAAGGGGGATGAGGTCTTCAGCAAAGTGCTGCAGCTTGTGCGCACAGTCCAGACCGGTATGCAGAATATCGATACCAGCCATGGCCTCAGCGGTTCCCAGCTCTGGGCCCTGTGGCAGATTTCGGCTCAGCCGGGCCAGCGGGTCAGCGAACTGGCCGCCGCGCTGCACATTCACCCCTCTACCGCCAGCAATCTGCTCGACAAGCTCGAGGCGGGCGGATTGGTACGCAGGGAACGGCGCGACATCGACAACCGCGTGGTCCGTCTGTACCTTTCCGCGGTCGGGTTGAAGCTGGTCAAAGAAATTCCAGGCCCAATGAAAGGTCAGCTACGGCAAGCGTTGCAACAAGTGCCGGCGCCGATCCTGATCGGACTCTTCAAGGGCGTGACGGCCGTATTGGATCTGATGGACGAGGCGTCGCGCAAGACATCCGGCTAGCCCTGACGCTCCACGTTCCACTTTGTACTTACACAACCGAACGACAAGGAGATAGGCCAAGAACAGATCCGATATCGAACGCAAACGGATTCCGAATCCCCGACAGACGAAGATCGAGGGCGTTAGGAAGCGATTTATGATCGCTTTGCCGAACGCGCCCAGAGCTTTTCGACGCGGGGCAGGAAAAAGCCAATGAAACTCCAAATTCGATTCCGCAATCGCTTCGGCCGCGAGCTGCTCGATGAAAGCAAACAAACACCAAAGGCTTTGATGACATCTGGCAAGGATTTATTGCCCGAGTCCTGAAGGAAACAGAAGTCACCAAACGATTTATTGAACACGATCCACGGGCCAAAGTGGGTAGCGATGCGGAGAATCCTGAGCGTGTGCCTCTGGCCAAACTCGGGCGGCACAGCGTCACTCGCCTTCCGTTCAGCCGAAAATAGCGTTGAAGGGCAGCTTTCTGATCTGGCGAATTCACACCGCCGACCCAGAAATGCCGGTCTGGTTTTCTCAGTCAAGGTCGGCAGCGCACCGGAATCTGCCGGTGAGATCCCATGACTTGGGAATGTAGAGTTGTGTAACGCGATTAGCCCAAAGATGTTATCTAAGGGGCCATCTACTATCTTGCAGCCACTCTCCGAGCTACAGGTGGCGCTGGGGTGTACCGCACAGAAAGTTTTCTGGCGAACTCTGTTGCTTTCATGTGCGAAATCGGCAAGTGACAGAGGCGACAGAGTCAAGATACTCCCGTATATCGCGCTGAATTTCCTATTCTTTGTTGTTCTTAATCCATTCCAGCATATCCCGCCACATCTCCTGCTGGTCTTTCTGGCTAGGCATGGTGGTGGCGTTGGGCAACTCGATGGTGACTAGCGGGATCTGCTTGATCAAGCCAAAGAAATTGCCCATCGAGCCGGGATACACACCGAGTTGGTTTAGCGTCAGGCGACCGAAGCGCAACGGCATTGGTACTGGGCCATCGTAGTCAAGCAGGTTGTACGGAGCATGCACACTGATGATCAGGTCAGGCCGAAATTCCTCGACCTGAGTCTGCAACCAGAGCGTCTCGGTTTCCGATCCGGCTAGCTTGCCCGGATATCGGCGCGGGTCGCGCCGGGTGCGCTTTACCCAGTAAGCATGGGCATCCCGGGTCCAGTCCGGGGTCTGGAAATTGCGATTGAGGTCCACGCCACTGGAATTGACGCGAGTGGGCGGCCGGGCCATCAATCCGTCCGGGTTGGCCAGCGGAATCACCCGCCAGTGATGAATGGCTGCGTCGGGATGTTGAATCCAGTTCAGCCAGCGAAAGACGGTAGAAGTCGAGGTCAGCTCGTCGCCGTGGATACCGCCAACTACCAGAATGCGCCGGGCCGACGACGCTCGTTCGCGCCGGCTGGCGGTTGCGACATCGAGAAATACCAGCGGATTGCCCTTGGGCGTGATATCCCGGGCGGCGACAAAATTCTGAATCCGGCAGGCGGAAGCGGAAACACTGCGCAGACGCTTGCCAAGCTGCTCGCACCAATTGTCAATGGGGCCGGCGAGCGCGGCCGCGGGCCACAGCATCAGCGCCACGAAGGCGATGAGGGAGGGACGATGGGCGAGCATTGCGCAATCATAGGCGAGACACCCGCCATCGACAACCGCCTCTGCAAGCCGCAGCAAAGGTCGGCGCCGGCGGGACGGCGACAAAAAAGCATGTCTGCCCCGGTGAGGTCTCGACCAGTTTATCCGGGCACTTCGGGTAATTGCGCTCGGGTCGAACGGACTATCCTTTCTTGCAGCGAGGACGAGACAATGAACGACAAGAAACCTTGGAGGGTGGTAGCCGTGCTGTTGGCGGTCGCGGGCGCGGGTGCATACTTCTGGCTGAGGCAACCGCCGCCGCCAGAAGCGCCGCTCTCCGTCGTTGCGCCCCCAGCGGCGCCTGTCGCGGCACCGCCGCCCCCGATCCTGTATCCCCTCGATGTACAGCCGCCCGCCCAGCCATTGCCGTCGATCGATGCGAGCGACGCGCCGCTGGCGCAACTGCTGGCCGGATTGCTCGGGGGCAAGCCGTGGCGCACCCTGTTCATCCCCGAGGCGATCATCCGCCGCGTCGTCGCCACCGTCGATAATTTGCCGCGCCAGGATGCGCCCGTGAAATTGTGGCCGGTGCGTCCGGCCGGCGGCTGGCTGGCAACGGCCGGGGAAGGCGAGACCCTGAGTATCCCGCCGGAGAACGCCAGGCGCTATGCGAACTATGCCGCCGTGCTGCGCGCAGCCGACATGGCAGCGCTGGCAAAGCTCTACCGCGATTTCTATCCGGTGTTCCAGCAGGCGTATGTCGAACTGGGCTATCCGCAGGGCTATTTCAACGACCGCCTGATCGTCGCCATCGACGACTTGTTGGCTACGCCCGAGCCCACCGTGCCACCTCGGCTGGTGCAGGAAAAAGTGCGCTACCGCTTCGCCGACCCCGATCTTGACGGACGTTCGGCCGGCCAGAAAATTCTGCTGCGCATCGGTGTCGAGCAGGCGCGTCTCGCCAAACAGAAGCTGGCCGAGCTGCGACGCGCAGTGGCGCGACAGCCATCTTCATCCCCCAATGCCATCAACGATGAGAGAAGGAGTCCCACGACATGAGAGAGACTTCGCGCCGCGTTAACGTGCCAGGCACAGGAGATGCGCTATTTGGTGGCGCACAGAATGAAAGGAAGCAACAGAAAATGATAAGTAAACTCAATGCACCAACTCTTACCGCTCTCGGTTTCACCGCAATCGCCGCACTGCTCGGTTGGTTCGTCTGGTCGGACCGTGCCCCCGAAGTGCCATCACCTGAAGTTTCTCCCGTCGAGACAGCGGCCGCACCGGCGCTGCAGACGGATACGATTACGCTGAAAAAGCGCGACACCCTTGTTGCCGCACTGTTGCGGCACGATGTGCTGCCGTCAGCCGCGCACGAGATTGCCGGCGCGTTGCGCGCGGCCGGTGCCAATTTGCGACTTGTACGTCCGGGCGATGAGTTGGAATTGGGGCTTGCTGCCGACGGCCGTCCGGTGAAGCTTGCGTATTCACCTAATGCCTGGGTGCGTTTTGAAGTCAACGGCAGCGGCGGGAAGTGGGAGGCCGCCCGCACCGAGGTTGAACCCGAAGTACGCATCGAATTGCGCCAGGGCGAGGTGCGGGGCTCGCTATGGGACGCCGTGGAAAGCGGTGCCGTGGCACCGTCGGTGCTGCTTGATCTCGTGCAGATATTCGAGTCCGAGTTCGACTTCACCGCCGATACCCGTCCGGGCGACCGCTTTCGTTTGCTGGTTGAAACACGTTATGCTGACGGTGTGCCGGTCGATTTTGGCCGTATTGTTGCTGCGCAATACCTCAGCGATGGCCAAAAGCTGACCGGCATCGGCTTCGCCGCGCCAGGCCATGCTTCAGACCGGTTTTCGTATTACGACCCTGAAGGCCGCTCGCTGAAACGGATGTTCCTGCGCTCGCCGTTGCAGTTCACACGCATCAGCTCCGGCTTTACATACCGGCGCCCGCACCCGGTTCTGGGTGGCGTCCGCCCCCATTTGGCGATCGATTACGCCGCGCCGACCGGGACGCCGGTATGGGCCGTCGCAAATGGTGTCGTTTTATTCGCTGGTCGCAACCTCGGCAATGGCATCCAGGTGCGGTTGCGCCATCGCGCCGGGTATGAGACTTACTACAACCACCTGTCGCGCATCGGGCGCGGTATTCGCCGCGGCGCGCAAGTCGAACAAAAGCAGGTGATTGGTCACGTCGGCTCGACCGGACTTTCCACTGGTCCGCATCTCGACTATCGCGTGAAACGCGATGGCCGGTTCGTCAACCCTCTGAGTGAAAAATTCTTGCCCGGTCGGCCGATTGCGAAATCCCAACGTGCATTGTTTCTTGAACACGCCCGCACAATCCTGGTGCAACTGGAACAAGAGACATCATCGTAGTCGTCCATCCATCGTGATGCCTACTGGGCGGCTCAGTCGGCGCCGCCCTTGGCGCCCCGGTCGAGTTCATGTCTCTGAAACAGATTCACCAAGCCTTCGGCACAGCGGGGAGGCCAGCGGCATCAGAAGCGCGTATGAGCGAAATAGTCATGGCGGCGCCACCAGCACCCAAAGCGGGCGGCTTAATCAATGACATGTGGGCATTTTCCCGGAATATTAGCCCAACGGCTATGATGACGACATGGCGACTTCTGGGAAACAGTGATAACAGGCTGAATTGATTGGTCGGGGTGGAGGGATTCGAACTCTCGACATCTTGCTCCCAAAGCAAGCGCGCTACCGGGCTGCGCCACACCCCGAACGGGGTCAATTTTACAGACCACGCTCTATCGCGGTCAATCAAATGACGCAGCATTGCTGCGACGAATCGAAACACTGCGGATTCCAGACAACATTCCCTTGCCCACTACGCAGCCCCCTGAAGGAAATTCGCCTCTTGCGGTCGTCCTTCGTTTCGTTTATAAAGCCGATTCTCCAGATTCACGGATGCTCCGCAATGGCTGAAGACCTGCTGCACAAGAAGCAATTCCCGCCCTACACGCCCAAGAAGGGTGAGGACTACATGAGCTCGAAACAACTGGCTCATTTTCGCGACATACTGATGTCGCTCAAGGACGAATTGAGCGAAGACATCGAGCGTACGGTGCATACCATGCAGGACGAAGCGACCGTATTCGCGGACCCGAACGACCGTGCCAGCCAGGAGTCCGACATCGCGCTGGAACTGCGCAATCGCGACCGTGAGCGCAAACTGATCAAGAAAGTGGAAGAATCGATCGCCCGCATAGAGTCTGGCGAATATGGTTACTGTGATTCATGTGGTGTCGAAATTGGATTGAAACGCCTTGAGGCGCGCCCTACGGCGACACTTTGCATCGATTGCAAGACGCTCGAAGAGCATCGCGAAAAGCAGGTCGGGAAATAGGACGCAGCGTCCATGAGACCAACAAAAAGGACGCCTAGGCGTCCTTTTTGTTGGCCGATAGGAAACCTGCCCTACTGGGTCGTCGCCGGGGCAGTTGCCTCAGCTGCAATGGCTTTCATCGACAGCCGGACACGGCCCTTGTCATCAGTCTCAATGACCTTGACCTTCACTACCTGGCCTTCCTTGAGGTAATCGGCAACGGCATTGACTCGCTCGCTGGCGATCTGCGAGATATGTAGCAAACCGTCCTTGCCGGGAAGCAGGCTGACGATCGCACCGAAATCCAGCAGGCGCAGCACGGTGCCTTCATAGATCCGGCCGACTTCAACTTCTGCGGTGATATCCTCGATGCGCTTTTTCGCGACCTGGGCCGCGTCGGCATTCACGGACGAAATGGTGATCGAGCCGTCGTCCTCGATATCGATCACGCAACCTGTTTCTTCGGTCAGCGCGCGAATCACGGCGCCACCCTTGCCGATCACGTCGCGAATCTTCTCCGGATTGATCTTCATGTGGATCATGCGCGGAGCGAAATTGGACACTTCCTCGCGATGCCCCGACATGGAGCCGGTCATCTGCGCCAGGATATGCAGCCGTGCTTCCTTGGCCTGGGCCAGTGCAACCTGCATGATTTCCTTGGTGATGCCCTGGATCTTGATGTCCATCTGCAGCGCGGTGATGCCGTCTTCGGTACCCGCAACCTTGAAGTCCATGTCGCCCAGATGATCCTCGTCGCCGAGGATGTCGGTCAGCACGGCAAAACGGCCACCATCCTTGATCAGGCCCATCGCGATACCAGCCACAGGCGCCTTGAGCGGCACACCGGCATCCATCAGCGCCAGAGAACCGCCGCACACCGATGCCATCGATGACGAACCGTTGGACTCGGTGATTTCCGACACGACGCGCATGGAGTAACCGAACTCATCAGCTGAGGGCAAAACCGCAAGCAACGCGCGCTTGGCAAGCCGACCGTGGCCAATCTCGCGGCGCTTCGGCGTACCGACACGACCGGTTTCGCCCGTCGCGTAGGGAGGCATATTGTAGTGAAGCATGAAGCGGTCACGGTACTCGCCCTGCAGCGCATCGATGATCTGCTCATCGCGGCCGGTGCCCAGGGTGGCAACCACCAGCGCCTGTGTCTCGCCACGGGTAAACAAGGCGGAACCGTGGGTGCGCGGCAGGACGCCGTTGCGGATCACGATCGGACGAACGGTACGGGTGTCACGACCATCGATGCGCGGCTCTCCGTTGAGGATCTGGCTACGCACGATCTTGGCTTCAAGATCGAATACGGTATTGCCAATGAGATTCGAATCCGGGGGATTCTCGACACCTTCGGTCAGCGCGGCGATGGTCTTCTTGGTAATTTCACGGGTCTTCTGGGTCCGCGCCTGCTTGCTGGTGATGCGATAGGCTTCGCGCAGATCGGCTTCGGCCAACTCGGCAACGCGGGCGATCAGGGGTTCGTTCTTGGCAGGTGCCTGCCAATCCCATTCCGGCTTGCCGGCAGCCTCCACCAATTCGTTGATCGCCTTGATCGCGGCCTGCATCTGGTCGTGGCCAAACACCACTGCGCCGAGCATGATTTCCTCGGAAAGGCGCTTGGCCTCGGACTCGACCATCAGCACGGCGGCCTCGGTTCCGGCGACGACCAGGTCGAGCTGGGTGCTTTCCAGCTGGGTCTTGGTCGGACACAGCACATACTTGCCATCGATGTACCCGACGCGGGCAGCACCGATCGGGCCACTGAAAGGAATGCCCGACAAGGACATGGCAGCCGATGCACCGAGCATGGCCGGGATGTCCGGATCAATTTCGGGATTGCAGGACATTACGGTGCAGACCACCTGAACTTCGTTGTAGAACGCGTCGGGAAACAATGGACGCAATGGGCGATCGATCAGGCGCGAGGTCAGGATTTCCTTTTCCGAAGGGCGGCCTTCGCGCTTGAAGAATCCACCCGGAATGCGACCGGCAGCATAGGTTCGCTCCTGGTAATCGACGGTCAGCGGGAAAAAATCCTGGCCCGGTTTCGCATTCAGCGCGCCCACCACGGTTGCCAGAACCACAGTGTCATCCATCGTGACCATGACAGCACCGCCGGCCTGGCGGGCGATTTCGGCGGTTTCAAGGGTGACGGTATGGTCACCATAGGCAAAGCTCTTCTTGATCGGATTCAGCACAACGATTCCTTTCGGCAAAAAATAAAAGCCGGTACAGCCATCACGGCTGTACCGGCCTGTTCAGCAAGCCTGCGCAGTATCTGGCGCAAAGCACATCGCGCGTCCGGGACAACCCGTACAGGCGTCAGGTAAAAATTACTTGCGCAGACCGAGTCGCTCGATCAGCGAACGATAGCCATCGGCGTTCTTGCGCTTGAGGTAGTCCAGCATTTTGCGACGCTGGCTGACCATTTTGAGCAGGCCGCGGCGTGAATGGTGGTCCTTGGTGTGGGCCTTGAAATGGCCGGTCAAATCGTTGATGCGCGCCGTAAGCAGCGCTACCTGTACTTCGGGAGAGCCAGTGTCACCCTGGGCACGCTGGTAGTCGGTGACGATTTTGGCTTTGTCGTTCGTGGAAATTGCCATTGTGGTTTCCTTGCTGATCCTGTGATGTTGGGCTCTTGGAGAACCGTGGATTATAACGATTTGAATACAATCTAATCAAGCACTAGTGACTAATCTGCGTCAAACCCCTGCGACCAATCGCTGCGGTCGCAACCAACCGTCGCCAGACTGCCGGCAAAGGCCGATAAAACGTTGTTCATGGTCATAAGCGCGCAATCGCGTGCCATCTTCCGCCGACCAGCGAATCGGCTGGCCTTGCCGCAATCGTGCCGCATCTGCCTGGTCCAGGCATGCCGATGGCAGGCCGGCAAGCAGCGCATCCGGGGGGGCGAGCAAAACATCGCGCGCCTCAACCGGCAGCGCCGCAAGCGCCTCCATTGTATGTGCCTGGACGACGTCAAGTTCCCCTATGCCGGTGCGACGCAAGGCCGCAAGATGGGCCCCGCAGTCCAACCGGGTGCCAATGTCGGCAGCAAGGGTACGTACATACGTACCCTTGCTGCAAAGTACCTCGAACGTGAAGCGAGCGCCGGCAGGATCTTCCATCCATTCCAGGAGACGCAATTCATGGATGCTGATACGCCGCGCGTTTCGTTCCAGTTCGATCCCGGCACGAGCGTATTCGTAGAGGGGCTTGCCGTCGCGCTTCAATGCAGAATGCATTGGCGGCACCTGATCGATCACGCCGACAAAATCTGCAAGTACCGACTCTGCATCATCGCGCGAGACATTAACCGGACGGCGCTCCAGCACCATGCCCTCTGCGTCCGCGGTATCGGTTGTGATACCGAGTTGCACCGTCGCCAGATAGCGTTTGTCGGCATCGAGCAATTCACTCGAAAATTTGGTCGCCTCGCCGAAACACAGCGGAAGCAGGCCCGTCGCGAGCGGATCTAGAGTTCCGGTATGCCCGGCCTTTTCGGCGTTGAACAGGCGGCGCACCTCTTGCAGGGCGTGGTTGGAAGAAATGCCGAGCGCCTTGTCGAGCAGCAGCACGCCATCGAGGCGCCTTCGCGCGGGGCGACGAAACTGGACTCGGGACTTGCTCACTCGTTGCGCAGGTTCTTGTCCGACTCGACCGCCTCGTCGATCAGTTTCGACAGTCGCGCGCCTTCCTGCACCGAAGGATCGAAGACAAAGTGCAATTCCGGGACATGGTGGATGCGCACACGGCGCCCCAATTCACGGCGCAGAAAGGTGGCCGAATGCTGCAGGCCCTGGGCGATCAATTCGTTTGAGGCGGGATCAGCCATGGATGTATAAAACACCTTGGCATGCGCGTAATCGGGCGTCAGTTCGACGCCGGTAAGCGTTACCAGCGTCAATTTTGGCGCAATGCGCAGATCCTTCAGGTGGAAGCGGAGCAGATCGGCCAACTCGCGGCGAATCTGCTGCGCAACGCGGTCGGACCGCTCGAATCCCTGACCCGTTCCGCGCCTGGTTGCCATCGTCGATCAGTTCAGGGTGCGAGCGATTTCCTGGACTTCGAAAACTTCAAGCTGATCGCCTTCGTTGATATCGTTGAAGTTCTTCAGGCTCAAGCCACACTCAAAACCTTCCTTGACCTCGCGTACGTCATCCTTGAACCGCTTGAGTGAATCCAGTTCGCCGGTATGGATCACCGCATTGTTGCGCAACAGTCGTACCGAAGCGTTGCGCTTGACGATGCCGGACAGCACCATGCAGCCGGCTACGGCGCCGATGCGCGAGATGCGGAACACCTGGCGGATCTCGACGATGCCGAGCACGACTTCCCTCTTCTCGGGTGCCAGCATTCCGGACAAGGCGGCCTTCACTTCGTCCACCGCGGCATAGATGATGTTGTAGTAGCGGATATCGACACCGAGGCTCTCGGCAGCCTTGCGCGCACCGACGTCGGCGCGGGTATTGAAGCCGATGACCACAGCCTTCGACGCGGCCGCGAGGTTGATGTCGGACTCGCTGATTCCGCCAACGCCGGCGTGGACGACGGTGACCTTGACCTCTGCTGTGGATAGCTTGTGGAGCGACTGCACCAGTGCTTCCTGAGAACCCTGCACGTCTGCCTTGATGATCAGTGGCAGGGTGCGAATCTCGCCCTCGGCCATTTGCTCGAACATGTTCTCGAGCTTGGCGGCCTGCTGCTTCGCCAGCTTGACGTCGCGGAACTTGCCCTGGCGGAACAGGGCGATTTCACGCGCCTTGCGCTCGTCAAGAATGACCATGCCCTCGTCGCCCGCAGCCGGCACATCGGTAAGACCCTGGATCTCGACCGGAATCGAGGGGCCTGCGGAATCGATCGACTTGCCGTTTTCGTCGATCATGGCGCGTACCCGACCGAACACGGCGCCTGCCAGGAGCACATCTCCGCGGCGCAGCGTTCCCGACAGGACGAGTATCGTCGCCACCGGACCCTTGCCCTTGTCGAGGCGAGCTTCGATTACCAATCCTTTGGCCGGCGCATCGACTGGCGCGACCAGTTCCAGCACCTCGGCCTGCAGCAATACCTGTTCCAGCAGGTCATCGATACCCTGGCCGGTCTTGGCCGAGACGCCAACGAATGGCGAGTCGCCGCCGTATTCCTCAGGAACCACCCCCTCAGCGACCAATTCCTGCTTGACCCGATCAAGGTTCGCGTCGGGCTTGTCGATTTTGGTGACCGCCACGATCAGCGGCACATCGGCCGCCTTCGCGTGGTGAATCGCCTCGCGGGTCTGCGGCATGACGCCGTCGTCGGCTGCAACGACGAGAATCACCAGGTCGGTGGCCTTGGCACCGCGTGCACGCATCGCGGTGAAGGCCTCGTGGCCCGGCGTGTCGAGAAACGTGATCATGCCGCGCGGGGTTTCGACGTGATAGGCGCCGATATGCTGCGTTATTCCACCCGCTTCACCATGAGCCACGCGGCTCTTGCGGATGTAATCGAGCAGAGAGGTCTTGCCGTGGTCAACGTGGCCCATCACGGTAACGACCGGCGCGCGAGGCAACTGCACCACATCCTTGTGTTCACCTTCGTCGGCGAGGAACGCATCCGGATCGTCGAGCTTCGCGGCGAACGCCTTGTGTCCGAGTTCCTCGACCACGATCATGGCCGTTTCCTGATCCAGCACCTGGTTGATGGTGACCATCGATCCCATTTTCATCAGCGCCTTGATGACTTCGGTGGCCTTGACCGTCATCTTGTGCGCCAGGTCGGCAACTGAAATGGTTTCCGGTACGTGCACTTCGCGCACGATCGCCTCGACCGGTTGCTGAACCTGGGTTTCTTCAGTGTGGCCATGGCGACCGCCGTGACGGCCGCCGCCCTTCGAGCCGCGCCAGCCCGACGTGCCGGCATCGCCACGTGTCTTGATCGCGCGCCGCTTGGCGGCATCATCTTTCCAGGCATCCTTCTTCGCCGGCTTGGCCTTGCCGTCTTCCGGCTTGGTCGCCGGCTTGTGGATGGTTCCCGACACGCCTGCGGCCGCAGCGGCCTGTTCCTTGGCCTTCTTCGCTTCGGCAGCCGCCAGTTGTGCCTGCTGTTCAGCCAGCCGCGCTTCCGCTTCAGCACGAGCTCGCGCTTCGCGCTCGTTCT
This sequence comes from Sulfuritalea sp., assembly GCA_016716965.1. GTDB lineage: Bacteria > Pseudomonadota > Gammaproteobacteria > Burkholderiales > Rhodocyclaceae > Sulfuritalea. The sequence continues at coordinate 27,202 of JADJUP010000027.1, forward strand.
TTTCCTTGAATTCCGCCGCCTGGATCGCCGACAGCTTGCCCTGGCGCCGCGATTCGGCCTCACGCAACGCCTGCTGTGCCGGATCGATGTGCGAACGAACCGACGCAACCGTTGCGGCGGCAGATGGCTCAGATGCAATTTCAACGACTGGAACAGATTCTGGGACTGGAGCCGATTCCACTACGGGAGTCGGCGCTGGCGCCACGGCGACCGGTGCGACAACCTCGGCCGGGATCTCTACCGGCGCCTCCACCGGTGCCTCGACAATAGCTTCGGCTGCAACTTCGGCCGCAAGCTCACTGGCATCGCGCTTGACGAATACGCGCTTCTTGCGCACCTCCACCTGGATCGTGCGCGCCTTGCCGGTGGAATCGGAGGCCCGGATCTCGCTGGTCTGTTTGCGGGTCAGGGTGATCTTGGCCTTGGGCGCGGTTTCGCCATGCGACTTGCGCAGGTAGTCAAGCAGTCGCGACTTGTCCTGTTCGGACAAGGTGTCGTTGGAGGCTTCCTTGCTGACGCCGGCCTTGGCCAACTGCTCCAGCAGGGCCGGCGCCGGCATTTTCAGTTCGGTCGCAAATTGTGAAACTGTCATCAAAGCCATGCCGTACCTCTCATTCTTCTTCGGCGAACCAGTGAGCGCGCGCCAAAGTAATCAGCGCCGTCGCCCGCTCGGCATCGATGCCGGTCATTTCCATCAACTCGTCGGTGGCCAGGTCCGCGAGCGCTTCGCGGTTGGTAACGCCGTTCTTGGCCAGCTTCGCGGCGAGCGGCTTGTCCATGCCCTCCAGGGAGAGCATGTCTTCCGCCACCTTTTCCATCTGTTCTTCGTCGACGATCGCTTCGGTCAGCAGCACGTTGCGTGCGCGCTCGCGCAATTCTGTCACCGTGGCTTCGTCGAAAGCCTCGATTTCGAGCATTTCGGCGAGCGGAACATAGGCGATTTCCTCCAGCGTCGAGAAGCCTTCCTCGATCAGGATATTTGCCACTTCTTCGTCGACATCGAGCTTGTCCATGAACAGCGCTCGAATCGTACTGTGTTCGGTCTCGGAGCGCTTCTGCGATTCCTCGATGGTCATCAGGTTGATGGTCCAACCGGTCAATTCGGAAGCGAGACGCACGTTCTGACCACCACGGCCGATGGCGATCGCCAGGTTGTCCTCGTCGACCACCACGTCCATCGCATGCTTCTCTTCATCGACCACGATGCTCTGCACTTCGGCCGGGGCCAGTGCGCCGATGACGAACTGGGCCGGATCGGCGGACCAGAGGATGATGTCGACGCGTTCGCCGGAAAGCTCATTGGTCACGGCGGTGACGCGCGAACCGCGCATGCCGACGCAGGTGCCGATCGGGTCGACACGCGGATCGTTCGACTTGACGGCGATCTTGGCGCGCATGCCGGCATCGCGGGCGGCGGCCTTTATTTCGAGCAGGCCGTCCTCGATCTCGGGAACCTCGAGTTCGAACAGCTTCATGATGAACTCCGGCGCCGTCCGCGACAGTATCAGTTGCGGCCCCCTCGCCTGCCGGTCGATCTTCATCAACCAGGCGCGTACGCGGTCACCCGGACGCAGGTTTTCCTTGGGGATCATCTGGTCGCGCGGAAGCAGCGCCTCGATGCGGCCAGCCTCGATGATGGCACTGCCGCGTTCCATGCGCTTTACGGTGCCGCTGACAAGGAATTCCTTGCGATCGAGAAAGTCATTAAGCAACTGCTCACGCTCTGCATCGCGAATCTTTTGCAGGATGACCTGCTTGGCAGCCTGGGCACCGATGCGCCCGAAGTCGATGGGTTCCAGTGCTTCCTCGATGTAGTCCTCGAGGGCGATGTCGGCAATCTGCTGCTGCGCGGCGGTAATGCCGATCTGCAGTTCGGGATCCTCGACCATGTCGTCGGCAACCACCAGCCAGCGACGGAAGGATTCGTATTCACCCGTTTCGCGATCGATGTCCACGCGCACGTCGGCTTCGTCGTTGGTGCGCTTCTTCGTGGCAGACGCCAACGCCATTTCAAGGGCGCCAAAAACGATGTCCCGCGGAACATTCTTTTCGCGGGCCAGGGCATCGACCAACAGCAGCAATTCACGGCTCATGTGAGTTCTCCGGCATTTATCAGAACTTCGGCACCAGGCGCGCCCGATCGATATTCTCGAACGCGAACCGATGCTGTGTTTCATTCACTTTCAGGCAGACCATTTCAACTCCGCCCTCTTCCTGCAATCCCTCAAGCACGCCGCTGAAGTTTCGCTGGTTGCCCAGCGGCACGCGCAACTTCAACTGCACTTCCTTGCCACTGAAGCGGCGGTAATCCGCCGGCTTCACGAGTGGCCGATCAAGTCCCGGCGAGGACACCTCGAGCCGGTCGTAATCGACGTTTTCCACCGTGAATACCCGGCCAAGCTGGTTGCTCACCGCAGCGCAGTCCTCGACGCTGATGCGACTCTTGTCCGCCTGCTCCGAATCGGGCCTGTCGATGAATACGCGCAGCAACCGGGCGCGTGGACTGGTTTCGAATTCAACCAGTTCGTAGCCCAGACCAGTTACAGTCGCCTCAATCAAATCAGACAGTTGCATGAATACTCACAAACTCATCGCACAAATAGAAAATGGGCCAAAAAGCCCATTCCTTCTCTCTCCCGAGAACGGTGCCAACCAAAGCCGAAAGATTATATCAGAGGCCTCATTTCTCTGCCAAATCAATTCGATCGCCGTCGGCGTCCGGCGTCGCAACCGCTCCGTCGCCGTTTTCGCCGTGAACCGGAAACCCAGCATCGGGGCCGATTTTTCGTTCTGGCGGCAGCAGTTTCAGCAGCGCCTGCACTTCGCCGGGTTCAAGGTCGCGGCATTGGCCGCGCTTCAGACGCGGGGACAGGTGCACCGGACCGTAGCGCACGCGCATCAGGCGACTGACCATCAGCCCCACGGCTTCGAACATGCGCCGCACTTCACGATTGCGCCCCTCGGACAGGACGACCCGGTACCAGTGGTTGGAGCCTTCGCCGCCAGCTTCGGCAATCAGGTCGAACCGGGCCAGGCCGTCTTCGAGCTGCACGCCCTGACGCAGGCGCTCCAGCATTTCCGGAGTTGCCGAGCCGAGCACGCGCACTGCGTATTCGCGATCGATCTCATAGCGCGGGTGCATCATGCGGTTGGCCAGACCACCATCGTTGGTGAAAAGCAGCAGGCCGCAGGAATTGAAGTCGAGGCGACCGATCGAAATCCAGCGCCCGCTCTTGAGTCGCGGCAGCTTGCCGAACACGCTGGGGCGGCCGTCCGGGTCGTCACGTGAAACAATCTCGCCTTCCGGTTTGTGGTAGACGAGTACGCGCGGCAGTCGCGACTGGAATTTGAGCTGCACCAGCTTGCCGTTGACACGAATCCTGTCTTCCGGCCCGACGCGTTGGCCCACATGCGCCGGTTCGCCATTGACGCTGACGCGCCCGGCAAGAATCCACTCCTCAAGCTCGCGCCGGGAACCGAATCCGGCATCGGCAAGCGCCTTGTGCAACTTCGGAGGATCGGCGAAGACGGCATCGCCACGCCGACTCGCCCTGCCTGGCGCCGCGGCTGCGTCGCCGCTGCGACGCGCGTCAGCCGTCGACTTCGCCGGCCCCTGTGGTGGCCGGAAGGGCGTCGCCTTGCGCGGCTGGCGGCTCGATTCGCCGCGTTTCGGCGTCGACGAGGTCGAGTTGCCCGTCGCCGGGCGGGGCTGGCCGCGACCCGGCGTCAAGGCCGCCGGAGTCCGGTTGGTCGGTGACCGGCGGCCCGGCCGGGGAGGCTTCGGCGATTGCGGTTTGTCCAAGATCGATCACCCTTTCAATTTCAGTAAGTGGCGGCAGTTCGGTGAGACTGCGCAATCCGAGGTCATCGAGAAACTTTCGTGTCGTGGCATACAAAGCCGGCCGCCCCGGCGCGTCGCGATGCCCCACGGCATCGATCCAGCCGCGTCCTTCGAGCGTCTTCAATATGTTTGGCGACACCGCGACACCGCGCACATCCTCGATGTCACCGCGCGTCACCGGCTGGCGATAGGCGATGATCGCCAGCGTTTCCATCACCGCCCGTGAGTACTTCGGCGGCTTGTCGTTCTTCAGCTTGTCTATGTAGGACTGGTATTCGGGACGCGTCTGGAAGCGCCAGCCGGATGCCAGTTGCACCAGTTCGACGCCTCGATTGGCCCAGTCGCGACGCAGGTCATCGAGCAGCGTGCGCCAGGTGTCGTCGTCGAACTCCTGGTCGAACAGCTTTTTCAGTTCGGAAAGTGGTAGCGGTTCTGCCGCCACCAGGAGGACGGTTTCCAGCACGCGCTTGTAGTCATCGGGTTTATACAGCGGCAGCATCGGGCAACTTCACGTAAATGGGCGCCATGGCCTCGTTCTGGGTAATTTCAATGAGCGACTCGCGGGCCAGTTCCAGCATCGCCAGGAAACTTACCACCAGGCCCTGCGCGCCGAGGGTCAGATCGAACAACTGGTCGAACATCACATAGCCACCACCCTGCAGACGGCGCAGGATGATGCTCATGTGCTCGCGCACCGAGAGTTCCTCGCGATGGATCTTGTGGTGCTGATGCACGCGCGCCTGTTTCATCAGCGACAACCACGCCAACTGCAGGTCATTCAGGCTGACCTCGGGTTGGCGCTCTGCTACCTTGTCGGCGATCCACACGGTGATCCACTCGTAGTCGCGCCCGGCGTGCGGCATTTCGTCAAGCTTTGCGGCCGAAGCCTTCATGCGCTCGTACTCGATGAGGCGACGCACCAGCTCCGCACGCGGATCTTCCGGCTCGCCATTCTCCGCCTTGGGCGGGCGCGGCAGCAGCATGCGCGACTTGATTTCGATCAGCATCGCCGCCATCAGCAGGTATTCGGCGGCAAGTTCCAGATTGCCCTTGCGCATCGCTTCGACATAGATCAGGTACTGCGCGGTGAGCGGTGCCATCGGGATGTCGAGCACGCTGATGTTGGCGCGGCGGATCAGGTACAGCAGAAGGTCGAGCGGACCTTCGAAGGAGTCGAGGATGATCTCCAGCGCATCCGGCGGGATGTACAGGTCGCGCGGCATCTCCGCCATCACCTCGCCATAGACCTTGGGCAGGTGATGCTCCAGCGTCTCGCCCGGCGCAAGAGTCGGCGCTGGCGGGACGGCGAACGGGACGACGACCGCCCCGGTGTTCGCGTTCTCGATCACGAGTAGTCGAGCCCGATCGCCTCGCGCACGTCGCGCATGGTTTCCTGCGCCAGTTTGCGCGCCTTTTCGCAGCCGTCGGCAATGATGTTCTTCACCAGTTGCGGATCCTCCTCGTACATCTTCGCGCGTTCGCGCATCGGCTCCTGTTCCCGCAGCACGCCCTCGATCACCGGCTGCTTGCATTCGATGCAACCGATGCCAGCAGAGCGGCAGCCCGCCTGCACCCAGGTCTTGACGTCGTCGCCGGAATAGATCAGGTGGAATTGCCATACCGGGCACTTGTCCGGGTCGCCCGGATCGGTGCGCCGTGCGCGCGCCGGGTCGGTCTGCATGGTGCGGATCTTCTTGCCGACTGTTTCGGCATCTTCGCGCATCGTGATCGTGTTGCCATAGGACTTGGACATCTTCTGACCGTCGAGGCCCGGCATGCGCGAGGCATGGGTCAGTAATGCATCGGGCTCGACCAGGATCATCTTGCGCGTGCCTTCCAGCCAACCGAACAGGCGCTCGCGGTCACCCAGCGACAGGCTCTGCGCCTCGTTCAGCAATTCGTGGGCCTGTTCCAGCGCCTCGTCCTCGCCCTTTTCCTGGTAGCGGGTTCGCAACTGGTCGTAAAGCTTGGCGCGCTTGCTGCCGAGTTTCTTGACCGCCTCGCGTGCCTTGTCCTCGAACCCCGGCTCGCGCCCATACAAGTGATTGAATCTACGAGCGATTTCCCGCGTGAACTCGACGTGGGGCACCTGGTCGTCGCCGACCGGCACGCGGTTGGCGCGATAGATCAGGATGTCGGCCGCCTGCAGCAGCGGATAGCCGAGAAATCCGTAGGTGGAGAGATCCTTGTGCTCGAGCTTTTCCTGCTGGTCCTTGTAGGTCGGTACGCGCTCCAGCCAACCGAGCGGCGTCATCATCGACAGCAGCAGGTGCAGTTCGGCGTGCTCCGGCACCTTGGACTGGATGAAGATCGTCGCCTGCGAGGGATCGACACCCGCCGCCAGCCAGTCGATCACCATGTCCGTGGCATTGTCGGTGATGGTGCCCGGTTCGTCGTAGGCCGTGGTCAGCGCATGCCAGTCGGCGACGAAGAAGAGGCAGGGATACTCGTGCTGGAGCTTGATCCAGTTGGCGAGCACGCCGTGATAGTGGCCGAGGTGGAGGCGCCCCGTGGGGCGCATGCCGGATAGGACTTTTTCTGCGTACATGTCAAAAACCGAAAAGGGTGCGAATCAGGGTGTTGAACACCCGCAACAAGGGTCGCAGGATGGTATCCAGAACCCCCAGGAACAGAAGCGCAAGCAGAATGGGGAAGCCCCAACGCTCGAGTTGTGCAAACTTCCAGGCCGCGCGCACCGGCAGCAGGCTTACCACGATACGCCCGCCATCGAGCGGCGGCAGCGGCAGAAGGTTCAACACCATCAACACGCCGTTGATGCCGATGCCTACCCGCGCCATTTCCTTGAGCGCCTCCGAATACGCATGTTCGGGACCTCCTATTGCCAGTTTCAACACCAGCGCCCAGAACAGCGCCATGACCAGATTCGCCCCGGGACCGGCGGCCGCCACCCAGAGCATGTCCTGCTTGGGACGTCGCAAGTTGCCGAAATTCACCGGCACCGGCTTGGCCCAGCCGAACAGCAACCCACCCGCCGAGACCAGCAGGATCAGGGCTGGAACCAGCAGCGTACCGATCAGATCCACGTGTCGCAGCGGGTTCAGGCTGATGCGCCCCATCTGCCAGGCCGTCGGATCACCAAAATGCCGTGCCGCGTAGCCATGCGCTGCTTCATGCAGGGTGATGGCGAAGATGATCGGCAGGGCGGAGATCGCCAGCGTCTGGATGAAATTCATGGGAGTGGCGGATTTTAACAGACCGGCTTATTCGAGCCCGAAGGGCGCCAGGGGGCCCTGCCCGGCACGCACCAGCTCCGGTTGCGCACCGGTCAGGTTGATCACGGTCGTCATCGCCGTACCGCACTGCCCGGCGTCTATTACCAGGTCGAGCAATTTTTCAAGATGCTGGCGAATTTCGTCGGCATCCGCCAGTGGCGCCTCGAAGCCAGGCAGGATCAGGGTCGAAGTCAGCAGCGGTTCGTTCAACTCTTCCAGCAGTGCCAGCGCCAGAGGATGGTTGGGCACCCGCAGGCCGATGGTCTTGCGCTTGGGATGCAACAGTCGGCGCGGCAGTTCGCGTGTGCCTTCGAGGATGAAGGTATAGCTTCCTGGCGTGGTGGCCTTGAGCAGGCGGTACTGGGTATTATCGACTCGCGCATAGGTGGCGATCTCGGACAGGTCGCGGCACATCAGGGTGAAATGATGCCGTTCATCGACGCCGCGTATGCTGCGGATGCGATCCAGCAGCGGCGCATAGCCAGCCACCCCCGCCAGCGAATAGGCGGCGTCGGTAGGCAGCGCGATCAGGCCTCCGCTTCGCGCGATCTCCGCGGCATGTTTGATCAGCCGCGGCTGCGGATGCTCTGGATGGATATGAAAAAGTTGGGCCATGCGGGCGACTGCAGGTAAAAGACAGAACCGGGAATTTTACCGGCGCTTTGCGCCGCATTCACTGCCCTTGTCAGTCTTTCGTGGTCAGAGCTGGGACCAGACCGGAATCAGACCTTCCGGCAGATTTGGCAGGCGGCCAAGGTCGATCCAGCTTTCGCCCGGTCCGTGAAAATCCGAAGCTCGCGAGGCAAGAAAACCGAATTCACGGGCAATGCGCGCGAATTCGCTAACTTCGTCATCCTTTTGCGAACCGGACAGCACCTCGATGCCGCGTCCGCCGAGATCCTTGAACGCGCCGAACAACTCCCGCCGCTCGGTGCGCGATAATCGATAGCGCCCCGGATGGGCGATCACGGCGATGCCGCCGGCGCCGACGATCCAGCCCAGCGCATCGTCCAGCGTCGCCCAGGCGTGCGAAACATAGCCCGGCTTGCCCTTGGCGAGCCAATGGTCGAATACCGACTTGGTGTCTTTCGCATGCCCCCGCTCGACGATGTAACGGGCGAAATGCGCACGGCTGACCAGCGCCGGATTGCCGGCGTAACGCAGTGCACCTTCATAAGCGCCATGAATGCCTACCTTGTCGAGTTCCGCCGCCATGAGTCCGGCCCGCGCGTCGCGTCCGCTGCGAATCTGCCGCAAGCCGTCCCCCAGCACCGGGTTGGCCGGATCGATGCCAAGGCCGACGATGTGTACGGTCTGGTCGTCGCCCCAGGAAATCGATACCTCGACTCCGTCAACGAACCGCAAGCCAACCTCATCCGCCGCCGCCCGCGCCTCGGCCAGGCCGCCAAGTTCGTCGTGATCAGTGAGCGCAAGCAGTTCGACGCCGTTGGCGTGGGCGCGCTGAATGAGCTCAGCAGGTGCCAACAGTCCGTCGGAGACGGTCGAATGGCAGTGCAAGTCGGCGTTGATGGGCTTCATGTTCGAAAGTGTTCCTCGACCAGGCGTGCTACCTGCTCAGGCTGATCATGATGCAGGTTATGCCCGCAGTCGTCTATGGAGACTTCGCGTATGTCGCGGAAGCAGGCAATTCGCTCGCGGTAATCGGCGGAATCATGGGTGAACAGCTGCTTGAAGATGAAGGAATCCGGTGCCGTCACCCAAAGTACCGGCGCCGTGATGCGCCGCCACAGGGCCATGGCTTCCTCGACGCGGTAGATGATCGGGTTGACCCAGCGGTGATAAGGGTCGGCGGCAAGGCGCACGCCGCCAGCGCCGTCGTCTTCGCCCATGAACTGCGCCAACAACACGGCCTTCTCGTCCGACAACCGGGGGTTTTCCTTCTGCAAGCGCGCGGCGAAGGCCCGCCGGTCCGGATAGGAACGGAAACTCGGCGTATCACGCAACTGGTCGAGCCAATTGGCATAGCGCTCGGGCGCCTCCTCGGATTGATAGCGGCGCAGCCCCAGCCCCTCGAGATTCACCAGACGTGAAACGCGCTCGGGACGGATGCCGGCATAGATGCACGTCGCGTTCCCCCCCAGGCTGTGGCCGACCAGGCGCACGGGATCATGGGGCGAATAATGCAGCAGCAGCGCATCGAGGTCGGCGATGTAGTCCGGGAACCAGTAGACGTCGTTGTTCCATTCGGAGAGGCCGAACCCGCGCCAATCGGGAGCCACCACGCGCCATTCGCCTTGCAGGGCATCGACCATGAACTGCCAGGATGCGGAGACGTCACACCAGCCGTGTAGCAGCACCATCAACGGTGCCGAGTCGCTGCCCCAGATGCGCACATGCAGGCGCCGGCCGCGAATTTGCAGGAACTCGGAACGACTGCTCTTCATGCCTGGATTTTACCAGCGCCGTCAGGGTCCATTGCCGGCGGCACTGGGGCGATTCCCTTCCGGTCGCAGGCGGGACCTTGAAAACGGGCCGGCGGAGCTAGTCCGGAATGACGGCAGTGGCCTCGATCTCCACCCGCGCCGCATCCTCGATCAGGCCGGCTACTTGAACCGCGGTCATCGCCGGAAAGTTGCGTCCGATGATTTCGCGATAGGCGCGTCCCAGGTCCGGATAGGACGCCAGGTACTCACGCTTGTCGACCACGTACCAGGTCATGCGGATGATGTGTTCCGGACGCCCCCCCGCCTCCGCGAGCACGGCAACGATGTTCTGCAACGCCTGTTTCGCCTGACCGGCGAAATCGCTGGTGTGAAAGCGACATTGGGCGTCCCAGCCAATCTGGCCGCCGATCACTACGGTGCGGCCGCGCGCGGCGATACCGTTCGAATAGCCCTTGGGGGGGGCCCAGCCGGCGGGCTGCAGTATCTGGATACCCGACTCGGGTAAGACTTCCTGCTGGCTCAGCTTCACTATGGTCTCCTTGGGGCGTGTCATGCGACGACGGTTGCGGCGGCATCTTTGAGTAGTTCGCGGGCGATGATCAGCTTCTGGACTTCGGTCGCGCCCTCGTAGATGCGCAAGGCTCGAATGTCGCGGTAGAGGCGCTCGACCGGCGACTCGCTCACCACGCCGAGGCCGCCGAACATCTGCACCGCCGCGTCGATCACCTGCTGTGCCGATTCGGTGGCGACCATCTTGGCCATCGCCGCCTCACGCGTGACGTTCGCCCCCTGGTCGCGCAGCCATGCGGCGCGATATACCAGCAGTGCAGCGGCATCGACGGCCGCCGCCATCTCGGCCAGTTTGGCCTGCGTCAGCTGGAAATCCGCCAGCGTCTGGCCGAACATGCGGCGGGTAGTGGCGCGCTTCAAGGCTTCATCCAGCGCGCGACGCGCGAAGCCCAGCGCGGCGGCGGCCACCGAGGTGCGAAAGATGTCGAGCGTGCGCATGGCCAGCTTGAATCCTTGCCCGGCCTCGCCGAGGCGCTGCGTGGCGGGAATGCGGCACTGGCTGAAACGCAGCCGGGCCAGTGGATGCGGCGCGATGACCTCGATCCGCTCCGCGATTTCCAGTCCGGGTGTGGCGGCATCGACGATGAAGGCGGAAATGCCGCGTGTTCCGGGCGCTTCGCCGCTGCGGGCGAACACTACGTAGAAATCCGCGATGCCGCCGTTCGAAATCCAGGTCTTTTCGCCGTCCAGCACGTAGCTGTCGCCTTCCTGGCGTGCCGCGCAACGCATTGCGCCGACGTCGGACCCGGCATCGATCTCCGACAGGGCGAAGGCGGCCAGGGCTTCCCCGGCGGCAACCCGCGGCAGGTAGGTGCGCTTTTGGGCCTCCGTTCCAGCCAGTGATATCGCGCCGCTGCCAAGGCCCTGCATGGCGAAGGCGAAATCGGCGAGTCCGCAATGGCGCGCCAAGGTTTCGCGGATCAGGCAGATGCCTCGCGTGTCGATGGCATCGGCGCTACCGCCCCAGTCCTTGCCACCGACGGCATAGCGCACCCAGCCGGCGCCACCGAGGCGGCGCACCAGGTCGATGCAGGCCGCATCGGTCTCCGCGCCGCGCGCATGCGGGGCATCATCGATGTTTTCGTGCGCCCAGGCATCGAGAGCGAGCGCCATTTCCTTGTGCCGCGTTTCAAGGAAAGGCCAATCCAGATAGGCACGGTCAGCCATGCTCAATCCCCCTCGAAAACCGGCTTCTGCTTGGCGACGAATGCGTGGTAGGCGCGGTGGAAGTCGTTGGTCGCCATGCAGATGGCCTGGGCCTGGGCCTCGGCCTCGATGGCTTCGTCCACGCCCATGTTCCATTCCTGCTGCAGCATCTTCTTGGTCATGGCATGGGCGAAAGTCGGACCGCTCGCCAGGTCCTGCGCCAACTTCAGCGCCTCGCCCTGCAGGGCATCCGGCTCGCACAGGCGGTTGAAGAACCCCCAGCGTTCCGCCTCCTCGCCACCCATGGCGCGGCCGGTGGCCAGCAGTTCGGTGGCACGCCCCTGGCCGATCATGCGCGGCAGCATGGCGCAGGCCCCCATGTCGCAGCCGGCGAGGCCGACGCGAGTAAACAGGAAAGCCGTCTTCGAGCGAGCCGTGCCCAGGCGCATGTCGGAACCCAGCGCGAGCAGGGCGCCCGCGCCGGCGCAGATGCCGTCGATGGCGGCGACCACCATTTGCGGGCAGGCGCGCATGGCCTTGATCACGTCACCCGTCATGCGGGTGAAGGTGAGCAGGCCGGGCATGTCGAGCTGCGTCAGGGGACCGATGATGTCGTGCACATCACCGCCCGAGCAGAAATTTCCGCCTTCGCCGGTCAACACCACGGCCTTGATGTCTTCAGCATAGACCAGGTTGCGAAACAGGTCGCGCAGCTCGGCATAGGAATCGAATGTCAGCGGGTTTTTGCGCTCAGGACGATTGAGGCTGACCAACGCCACGCTACCTTCCACTCGGTAGCTGAAATGGCGCGCCTGATAGGCCTGGAAACTCTGCCGGTTGCCCGGCAATTCGTGGGGTTTGCCTGGAAGATGCTTCATTTCACCGAAACTCCTTACATGACTTCGCCACCGGCGATGGCGATGGATTGTCCGTTGATGCTTGCCGCGCCCTCGCCGCACAGCCAAAGCACGCTGTCGGCGACTTCGTCCGGCGTGACCAGCCGCTTCATGGGATTGCCCTTCGCCAGCTCGGCGCGGGCCTGGGCTTCGTCGCGGCCGGTCTGGGCGGCGATGTTCGCCGCGGCGCGGGCGACGATGTCGGTATCCGTGTAGCCGGGGCATACCGAGTTGAAGGTGATGTTCTTCGCGGCGAATTCGAGCGCGAGGGATCGCGTCAGACCGATCACGCCATGCTTGGCCGCGCAGTAGGCAGAAACGTAGGCATAGCCAACCAGGCCTGCAGTGCTCGCGACATTGACGACGCGGCCCCAGCCGGCGGCGAGCATGTCGGGCAGCACGGCCTGCGTGCAATGGAACACGCCACCGAGGTTTACCGCCAGCATGCGCTCGAACAACTCCGCGCCAGTCTTGCGAAACGGGGCACTCTCGGCCTGACCGGCGTTATTGACCAGCACCGTAATCGGGCCGAAGCCTTCCCTCGCCACCGCCATCGCACGCTCCACAGCGGCGTGGTCGGCAACCTCCATGGCAACGGCCCGACAGCGCTGCGCGCCGCCCAGGCGTGACGCGACGTCGGCAAGCGCCGTCGCGTCGCGTCCGGTGATGGTGACGCGGAAGCCCGCGCCAACCAGCGCGCCGGCAATTGCAGCGCCGATGCCGCGACTGCCACCGGTCACCAGCGCATGCCGTCCCTGCGTGCTCATGCCGGCCTCAGGCATTCAGCGCGAGCTGGGCCGCGCGCTCGAGGTTGCGTTCGAGCTGGACCTTGCCGCCCTGGTACTGTTTCGGCCAGACCACGTCCCTGACACCCTGCTCCGCCGCCGCATGCAGGGTCCAGGCCGGATCCGCCAGATGCGGGCGGGCCAGCGCGCAAAGGTCGGCGCGGCCGGCGGCGATGATGGTATTGACGTGATCGGCCTCGAAGATGTTGCCCACGGCGATGGTCGGCACATCGAGTTCGTTGCGCACCTGGTCGGAGAACGGCACCTGGAACATGCGGCCATAGACCGGCGCCTCGTCCTTGCTCACCTGGCCCGACGAGACGTGGATGATGTCGGCGCCGGCCGCCTTGAACAATTTCGCCACTTCCACCGAATCGTCGGGCGTGATGCCGCCGGGCACCCAGTCGTGCGCCGAGATGCGCACCGACATGGGTTTCTGGGCCGGCCAAACCTCGCGCATGGCCGCGAACACTTCCAGCGGATAGCGACAGCGGTTTTCAAGGCTGCCACCGTACTCGTCAGAACGCCGATTGGTCAGCGGCGAAATGAAGGAAGACATCAGGTAGCCATGCGCGGCATGGAACTCGACCATGTCAAAGTCGGCGCTGGCGGCACGGCGCGTGGCGGCGACGAAGTCGGCCTTGACGCGATCCATGTCGGCCCGCGTCATTTCGCGCGGCACCTGCGAGCTTCCTGCGACATAGGGCAGCGGCGATGGCGCGATCAACGGCCAGTTGCCGGACTCCAGCGGCTGGTCGATGCCGTCCCAGGCCAGTTTGGTCGAGCCCTTGCGCCCGGCATGGCCGATCTGCAGCGCCATCTTCGCCTGGCTGTTGGCATGGACGAAGTCAACGATGCGCTTCCAGGCGGCGACCTGCTCGTCGTTCCATATCCCGGCGCATCCCGGGCTGATACGGGCATCGGGCGCGGTGCAGGTCATTTCGGTCATCACCAGCGCCGCTCCGCCCAGTCCGCGCGCGGTGTAGTGCTGAAAATGGAAATCGCCGGGCATGCCGTCGGTCGCTGAATAGGTGCACATCGGCGACACGACGACGCGATTGGCCAAACGCATGCCACGCAGGCTGAACGGCGTAAACATTGGCGGCACGGCCTTCTGGCCGGGCGGCGTGGCGACGCCACACCGGGCGGCGAACCAGCGGTCAAAGTCGTCCGTATAGGCCGGATCGCGCAATTTCTGGTTGGCATGGCCGACACGCTGGCTTCCCGTGAGGACGGCGAACGCGAACTGCTCCGGTTCCATATCGACATAGCGATCGACCTGCTCGAACCAGGTCATGCGGTTGCGCGCCGCGCTTTGCAGCTTGAGCGCCTCGATCTCGCGCTCGGATTGATAGCGTGCAAGGCGGCTCGGCACGTCGCCCTCGCTGCTGTTGATGACATTGACCAGCGCTCGCGCATCCTCCATGGCCAGCTTGGTGCCGGAACCGATGGTGAAGTGCGCCGTGTGCGCGGCGTCGCCCAGCAGCACGATGTTGTCCTTGAACCAGCGCTCGCAGAGCACGCGGTTGAACTTGATCCAGACCGCCGAACCGCGCAGGTGGCGGGCGTTCGAGATCAGCCTGGCGCCGTTCAGCATGTCGGCGAACAATTCCTCGCAAAAGGCGATCGACTGGTCGGGGTCCATCTTGTCGATCCCGGCCTTGAGCCAGACCTCCTCCGGCGTCTCGACGATGAAGGTGGCCCATTCTTCGTTGAATTGATAGGCGTGCAGGTTGAACCAGCCCCAGCGGGTTTCCTTGAAGCCGAAGGTGAAGGCATCGAGTTTCATCTTGGTGCCGAGCCAGATGAAGCGGCACTTGCGCACATCGATGCGCGGATTGAAATGCTCGGCATACTTGGCCCGCGTGGTCGAATTGACGCCGTCGGAACCAATCACCAGGTCGTATTCGCGCGAATAATCGTCGGGATCCTTGAACTCGGTCTCGAACTTCAGGTGCACACCCAGTTCCTTCGCGCGCGCCTGGAATATCTGCAGAAGTTTGAGGCGGCCGATGCCGCAGAAGCCGTGGCCGCCGGAAACCAGGCGCCGTCCCTTGAAGAAGACATCGACGTCGTCCCAGTGATGGAAGTTGCGCTCGATTTCCTCGACCACCCGCGGGTCGTCCTCGCGAAAGCCGTCCATGGTCTTGTCGGAAAAAACGATGCCCCAGCCGAAGGTGCTATCAGGCTGGTTGCGCTCGATCACGGTTATGTCGGCCACCGGATTGGCCTTCTTCATCAGGATAGAGAAATACAGGCCGGCAGGACCGCCGCCCAAGCATACGATGCGCATTGAGACCTCCTCGACTGGCTAAATTACACAGTTTTTTGATATTTTATATCTAAAGCTTTTATTGTCAACGGCCAGTACTGCCCGAAGCGATATTTTGATCGAATACAATAGCGCTCCGGCTCCGGCCCGATACCTGCACTCCTCCCTACAATCTCACTGAACCGACATGAAAACCATCCTTGTTACCGGCGGTGCCGGGTTCATCGGCTCGGCGCTGATCCGCCAATTGATCGCCGCCACCGATTGGCGCGTGGTCAATGTAGATAAGCTGACTTATGCGGGCAACCTCGAATCCCTGGCCGACCTCGCCGGCAATCCGCGCCATGTCTTCAGCCGCACCGACATCTGCGATCGCACCGCGCTCGATGCCCTGTTCGCGACCCACCGGCCTTGCGGCGTGATCCACCTCGCCGCGGAATCGCATGTCGACCGGTCGATCCATGGCCCCGGCGACTTCATCGAAACCAACATCAATGGCACCTACACCCTGCTCGAAGCGGCGCGCGCCTTTTGGTCGACGCTCGACGTCGACGGCAAGGCCTCATTCCGCTTCCATCACGTGTCGACCGACGAAGTATTCGGCTCGCTGGGTGACACGGGCCTGTTCCTCGAATCCAACCCCTACCAGCCGAATTCGCCCTATTCCGCCTCCAAGGCCGCCTCCGACCACCTGGTGCGCGCCTGGCACCACACCTATGGCCTGCCGACCGTCCTCACCAACTGCTCGAACAATTACGGCCCCTGCCAGTTCCCGGAAAAGCTGATCCCGCTGATGATCCACAATGCCGTGTCGGACAAACCGCTGCCGATCTACGGCAAGGGTGACAACGTGCGCGACTGGCTCTATGTCGACGACCATGCCCGCGCCCTTCAGCTCGTCTTCGAAAAGGGAACGCCCGGGGAAACCTACAACATCGGCGGCCACAACGAAAAGACCAACCTCGAAGTGGTCGATACCCTCTGTGCCCTGCTCGATGAAATGCATCCGCGCGCCGACGGCAAGCCTTACCGCGAGCAGAAGATTTCGGTCGCGGACCGTCCCGGCCACGACAAGCGCTATGCCATCGATGCCGGCAAGATCCAGCGCGAACTGGGCTGGACGCCACAGGAAAGCTTCGAATCCGGCATGAGAAAGACGGTGCGCTGGTACCTCGACAACGCCGCCTGGGTAGCCCATGTGGTTTCGGGCGAATACCGGCAGTGGATGGATCGCAACTACGGAGACCGAACATGAGCAGCACACGCGGCATCATCCTCGCCGGCGGTTCCGGCACCCGGCTGCACCCGGTCACGCTGGCCGTGTCCAAGCAGTTGCTGCCGATCTACGACAAGCCGATGATCTATTACCCGCTGACCACGCTGATGCTGGCCGGCATCCGCGAGATCCTGCTGATCTCGACGCCGCTCGATACGCCGCGCTTCGAGCAACTGCTGGGCGACGGATCGCAGTGGGGCATCCAGATCAAGTACGCGGTGCAACCCAGCCCCGACGGCCTGGCCCAGGCCTTCATCATCGGCCGCGACTTCGTCGGCGGCAATCCTTCGGCCCTGGTCCTCGGCGACAACCTGTTCTATGGCCACGATTTCGGCCACCCAGTTGCAGCGCGCCACGAAAGTCGGCGCTGGCGCCACGGTGTTCGCCTATGCCGTCAGCGATCCGGAACGCTACGGCGTGGTTGCCTTCGATGAAACGGGGCGCGCCGTCAGCATCGAGGAAAAGCCCAAAGAGCCGAAGTCGCGCTACGCCGTGACCGGGCTCTACTTCTACGACAACCAGGTTTGCGACATCGCCGCCGGGCTCAAGCCCTCGCCACGCGGGGAACTGGAGATAACCGACCTCAACCGCGTTTACCTGGAAAAGGGCCAGCTCAAGGTCGAGATCATGGGTCGCGGCATGGCCTGGCTCGATACCGGCACCCACGAGTCGCTGCTCGAAGCCGGCCAGTTCATCGAGGTCATCGAAA
Source organism: Sulfuritalea sp. (assembly GCA_016716965.1). Lineage (GTDB taxonomy): Bacteria > Pseudomonadota > Gammaproteobacteria > Burkholderiales > Rhodocyclaceae > Sulfuritalea. The sequence goes on from JADJUP010000027.1 coordinate 44,335, forward strand.
AGCGCCAGGGCCTCAAGGTCGCCTGCCCCGAGGAAGTCGCCTGGCGCCAGAACTGGATCGACGACGCGCAACTGGCAAAGCTGGCCCTGCCGCTGGCCAAGAGCCAGTACGGCCAGTACCTGCAGAAACTTCTGGAGCACGAGGTGCAAGGATGAAGGTCATTCCCACGGCAATCCCCGACGTGTTGATTCTGGAGCCGAAGGTGTTCGGCGACGATCGCGGCTTCTTCTTCGAAAGCTGGAACCGGCGCAGCCTGGCCGACGCCGGCATCGATGCCGACTTCGTGCAGGACAACCACTCCCGCTCGCAGAAGAACGTGCTGCGCGGCCTGCACTACCAGATCGAGCATGCCCAGGGCAAGCTGGTGCGCGTCACGGTTGGCGCCGTGTATGACGTCGCGGTCGACCTGCGCCGTTCCTCGCCCACCTTCGGCCAGTGGGTCGGCTTCGAGCTATCCGCAGCCGACCACCGCATGGCCTGGATACCGCCCGGCTTCGCCCACGGCTTTTGCGTCACCTCGGACGCGGCGGAATTCCTCTATAAGACCACCGACTACTGGAGCCCGGCGCACGAACGCACCCTGCTCTGGAACGATCCGCAACTGGCGATTCCCTGGCCACTTTCAGGCGAACCGCTGCTCGCCGCCAAGGACAAGACCGGTACGCCCTTGGCAAGTGCGGAGACCTTCGCGTGAAAATCCTGGTCACCGGTTGCGCCGGACAACTCGGCCGTGAACTGAAGCGCTCCCTGGCCTGCCTGGGCGAAGTGGTAGCCTGCGACCGTCGCCAGATCGACCTCGCCGACCCGGACGCACTGCGCGCTGCCGTGCGCGCCATTGCGCCCGCCGCCATCGTCAACGCCGCCGCCTACACCGCGGTCGACAAGGCCGAAACCGAAACCGCGCTGGCGCAGGCGATCAATGCGGTAGCACCCGGCATCCTGGCCGAGGAGGCGAAGCGGCTCGGCGCACGGCTGATCCACTACTCGACCGACTATGTCTTCGACGGCAAGAGATCCGGCGCCTACACTGAGGAAGACAGTCCGGCGCCGCTGTCCGCCTACGGTCGCAGCAAGTTCGATGGTGAGCGCGCGATCGCCGCCGCCGGAGCGCGCCACCAGGTTTTCCGCACCTGCTGGGTGTACGGCCTGCATGGCGCGAACTTCATGAAAACCATGCTGCGGCTCGGCCGCGATCGTGATGAACTGCGTGTCGTCGGCGACCAGTTCGGCGCCCCGACGTGGACCCGCCACCTGGCCGACGCCACCGCGCTGGTCCTCGCCCGCAAGGACGTACCCGACGGCTTGTACCACCTTGCCGCCGCCGGCGAAACGAACTGGCATGAATATGCCGAAGCCATCTTCGCCACCGCGCTGCAAAGCGGCCTGCTGGAGAAAGTTCCGACGGTTCACCGTATCACCAGCGCCGACTATCCGCTGCCGGCACCGCGCCCGACCAACTCACGGCTCGACTGCAGCCGCTTCCGGCGCGACTTCGGCCTTGGCCTGCCCGACTGGCGCAGCGGGCTCGCCGACTGCCTTGCCGATGCGCGCTTCTGATTTCCACGAGAAACCAGGAACGCACCGCAGCTTCCTTTTTTCCCCGTTCCACGCGGTTCCCTCCAAAAGAGTGACCGTACACCAACTGCCCCGGTTTTGAAAATGGCCGTCACCCCCGCCTACGACGAATCATCCTTCCGTGTCCTCAAGGGACTGGAGCCGGTGCGCGAACGCCCCGGCATGTACACCCGCACCGACTCGCCGGCGCACATCATCCAGGAAGTCATCGACAACTCGGCCGACGAAGCCCTCGGCGGCCATGCGAAGAACCTCCATGTGCTGCTGCACCTCGACGGCTCGATCACCGTCACCGACGATGGTCGCGGCATCCCGGTCGGGCTGCATCCCGACGAGAAGATCCCCGTCGTGGTGCTGGCCTTCACCCGCCTCCATGCCGGTGGCAAGTTCGACAAGAGCGCCGGCAATTCGGCCTACGCCTTTTCCGGCGGCCTGCATGGCGTCGGCGTCGCGGTGACCAACGCCTTGTCGACCCGTGTCTCGGTCGAGGTCAGGCGGGAAGGAAAGATCTGGACCATCGACTTCTCCGGCGGTGGTGAAGTCGTCGGCGCCCTCACCCAGGCCGGCACCTGCGGTCGCCACAGCGGCACCCGCGTGCGGGTCTGGCCCGACCCGAAATACTTCGACGCGCCCAAAGTGCCGCCCGCGGAACTGGAACGCCTGCTGCGTTCCAAGGCGGTGCTGCTGCCCGGCGTCAAGGTCAGCCTCGACATCGAGCAGGCCGACGGCAGCCTCACGAGCAAGACCTGGAGCTATCCCGATGGCCTCGCCGGCTACCTCGCCGAACTGGCCGGCAATGCCGAAGCCGTCGCCCCGCTGTATGCGTCGGAAAAGTACGCCGATGCCGACCACGCCGAATTCGCCACCGGCGAAGGCGCGGCCTGGGCCATCGGCTGGCATGTCGACGCGGTGGCCTCCGAGTCCTACGTCAACCTGATCCCGACGGTGGCCGGCGGCACCCACGAAGCCGGCCTGCGCGCCGGTGCCTTCGAAGCGGTCAAGTCGTTCATCGAGCATCGCGCCCTGCTGCCGCGCGGCGTCAAGCTGCAACAGGACGATGTCTGCGGACGCATGGCCTACGTGCTGTCGGCACGCATCCTCGATCCGCAGTTCCAGGGCCAGGTCAAGGAAAAGCTCAACTCGCGCGAAGCGGTGAAGCTGGTCTCCAGCATGGTTCGCGACCCCTTCGAGATCTGGCTCAACCAGCATGTAGAGGCCGGCAAGGCCATCGCCGAGCTTTCGATCAAGCAGGCCCTGGCGCGGCAGAAGAACGCGCAGAAGGTCGAGAAGCGCAAGCAGTCCGGCGTCGCCGTGCTTCCGGGCAAGCTCTCGGACTGCGAATCGACCGACATCGCGGAGAACGAGTTGTTCCTGGTCGAAGGCGATTCCGCCGGCGGCTCCGCCAAGATGGCGCGCAACAAGGAAACCCAGGCCATCCTGCCGTTGCGCGGCAAGGTGCTCAATTCGTGGGAAGTCGAGCCCGGACGCCTGTTTGCCAACAACGAGATCCACGACATCGCGGTCGCGCTCGGCGTCGATCCGCATGGCGCGGACGACAGCCCGGATCTGGGCAACCTGCGCTACGGCAAGCTGATCATCATGTCCGACGCCGACGTCGATGGCGCACACATCCAGACCCTGCTGCTGACGCTGTTCTATCGCCACTTCCCGGCCCTGATCCGCCACGGCCACGTCTACATCGCCCAGCCTCCCCTCTATCGCATCGACGTCCCGGCTTCGGGCAAGAAGCGTCCGGCGCGGCGCCTCTATGCACTCGACGAAGGTGAACTGGTGGCAATCAAGGACCGCCTGATCAAGGAAGGCATCCGCGAGGACGCGGTCGAAGTCGGCCGCTTCAAGGGTCTTGGCGAAATGAATCCGGACCAGTTGCGCGAAACGGCGATGTCACCCGCCACGCGCCGGGTGCTGCCAATCGTGGAGCGCAACGGGTCGGCAGAGTCGACGCGCATTCTCTTCAACCTGCTGATGGGCAAGGGAGAAGCCGCCGGACGCCGGGCCTGGATGGAGGAGAATGGCCATCGCGTCGAGGCCGACATCTGATGCCGGCCTCGACACCGCTCCCCGCCCTCCCCTGCAGCCGAAGTGTGAAATTTTCTGGATCATCGAACCATGTGGACCCGACCGGAACACTCTGAAATCATCCAGACCTCGCAACTGGCGATCGGCCTGTTTGTCGACATTGATCTGCCATGGAGCGCGCATCCCTTCCTCTACAGCAAGTTTCGCATCACCAGCGCCGATCAGATTGCCGAGATTCGCGCCCTGGGACTGGCACAGGTCAAGTACTTCCCCAACAAGAGCACCGCCGCACCGGGTCCGGTAACCGAAGAAAAGCCCGCACCCGAGCAGAGGCCGGCGACCGTCGAAGCTCGGTGCAACTTCGAGGAACAGAAACGCGCCAAACTTCAGTCGCAGAAGGACGAGGCCAGGCGCGCCGAGCGCGGCTGGGAGAACGCAGCGAAACAGACCCGCGAAGCACTTTCCGGACTGAAGCACAGCCCCAAGCAGGCGGGGCAACAACTCGCCAGGCTTTCCCGTGAAACCGCGGACAAGGTTGCGGCCGGGGGCGAAATACTGCTCCACCTGCTGGGTGACAAGAAGGACGACGGACCCCAGTTTCATGCCCTGAACGTGATGACCCTGTCCATGGTCCTCGGCAAGGCACTCAAACTCGGTGAAGTAGAACTCACCGACCTGGCACTGGGCGCGCTGGCACATGATGTCGGCAATACCAGGGTCCCTCCCCACCTGCTCAAGGCAAAGGTCCGCGCCAAGCACGAAGAGGACTTCTACCGCGCCCACGTTCACTACGGCGTCGATATCGCACGCGAAGCCGGGGTCTTTTCACCCAGCGCGCTGGCGATCATCGAGGAACATCACGAGTTTCTCGACGGATCCGGCTTCCCGCGCGGCACAAAAAAGCTCAATCCCCTGGCGCAAATCGTTTGCCTGGTAGATCGCTACGACCGCCTATGCGGCCCGGAGTCGCCGGAACGGGCGCCGCTGATGCCTGCCGAGGCATTGGCGGTCCTCTTTGCCCGCGAAAGCAGCAAGTTCGACCAGAAGCTCCTGGGTCTGCTGATCAAGTCGCTCGGTGTCTATCCGCCAGGAACCATAGTCATGCTCAATGACGGATCGCTTGGCCTGGTGGTTTCCCCGGGCAGGCAGAGCCTGCGTCCCAAGATACTGATCTACGATCCCGATACCGACAAGAAGGACGCGGTAGTCATAGACATGGACGATGTGCCAGAACTGAAGATCGAGGAAGCCGTGCGGCCTGATTCACTGCCGATGGATGTGCTGCTCTGGCTCAACCCGCGCCGCAGGCTTTCCTACTTTTTCTCCATGGAAGTGGCTGCCGACTGAAGCGCCGCTTCGTCCGGACCGCCGATACCGACTCAACCGACCGAACCAATGAATACCGACTATCCCGACCTGTTCGATGCTCCACCGCCGGCGCCACCCGCCATTCCGCCCGCCACTGAAGACGACGGTTCCACATTGCCCCTCGACACCTACGCCGAGCGCGCCTACCTCTCCTATGCCATGAGCGTGGTGCGCGCGCGCGCGCTGCCGCAGGTGGAAGACGGCATGAAGCCGGTGCAGCGGCGCATCCTGCATGCAATGAACGAAATGCGGCTGGCCGCCAGCGCCAAGCACGTCAAGAGCGCGCGGGTGGTCGGCGACGTGATCGGTAAATACCACCCGCACGGCGACACCAGCGTCTATGACGCCATGGTGCGTGTGGCGCAGGATTTCACGCTGCGCTATCCGCTGGTCGACGGCCAGGGCAATTTTGGTTCGCGCGACGGCGATGGTGCCGCCGCGATGCGCTACACCGAGTGCCGCCTGACGCCTTTCGCCGATTTGCTGCTGGGCGAGATCGATCGCGGCACCGTCGACTTCATCGCCAATTACGACGGCTCGATGACCGAGCCGCAACTGATGCCGGCGCGCCTGCCGGTAGTGCTGCTGAACGGTGCCTCTGGCATCGCCGTCGGCATGGCCACCGAGATCCCGCCGCACAACCTGCGCGAAGTCGCGGAAGCCGCGCGCCTGCTGATCAGGAAGCCGGAAGCGATGCTGGAGGAAGTCCTGGCCGTGCTGCCAGGGCCGGATTTCCCCGGCGGCGGCCAGCTCATCTCGACCCCGGCCGACATCCGCGACGCCTATGCCAACGGCCGCGGGTCCATGCGCATGCGCGCGCGCTGGCGCATCGAGGAACTCGCGCGCGGCCAGTGGCGCGTGATCGTGTACGAACTGCCGCACGGCGTTTCGGTAGCGCAGGTGCTGTCGGAAATCGAGGGCCTGACCAATCCGCAACCCCGCGCCGGCAAGAAGGATGTCAGCCAGGAGCAGAAGAACCTCAAGGCCCTGGTGCTGGGCGTACTCGACAGCGTGCGCGACGAATCCAGCGACCAGCAGGCGGTGCGCATCATGCTCGAACCCAAGAGCTCGCGCATCCCGCAGGATGAATTCATGGCCGTGCTGCTGGCCCATACCAGCCTCGAATCCAGCGTATCGGTAAACCTGACCATGGTCGGCCGCGACGGAAGGCCTCAGCAGAAGAACCTGCTGACCATCCTGCGCGAATGGATCGACTTCCGCTTCGCCACGGTCGAACGCCGCACCCGCCATCGCCTGGCCGAAGTGTTGCGCCGCGTGCATATCCTCGAAGGACGCATGATGGTCTTCCTCAGGATCGAGGAAGTGATCAAGTGCATCCGCGAGTCCGATGAACCCAAGCCCGATCTGATGGCCCGCTTCGGCCTCACCGAAATCCAGGCCGAGGACATCCTGGAAATCCGCCTGCGCCAGTTGGCACGCCTCGAAGGCATCCGCATCGAAAAGGAACTCGGCGATCTGCGCCTGGAGCATGGCCAGCTCACCAAGCTGCTCGACTCGCGCCACGAGATGACCAGGCTGATCCAGAAGGAAATCGCCGACGATGCCAAGCGCTTCGGCGACGATCGGCGCACGCTGCTCGAAGCCGTAACGCCGATCTCGCAGGGCGAGATAGCCGTGCCCGACGAACCGGTTACGGTGATCATTTCGAAGAACGGCTGGGTGCGCTCGCGCCAGGGCCACGGCATCGACCCGGTCGGAATCACCTACAAGACCGGCGACTTCCCCTGGCTGGTCGCGGAAACGCGAACCGTCTGGCCGCTGATCCTGATCGACAGCAACGGCCGCAGCTACAGCGTGAAAGTCTCGGACCTGCCCGGCGGGCGCGGAGATGGCGCTCCGCTCAATACCATGATCGACCTGCAGGATGGCGGCAAGCTGGCCCAGGTGCTGACTGCGGCGCCTGAAAGCAAGTATCTTGTGGCCGGCACCCTGGGCTATGGATTCGTCGCCAGCGTGACTGACATGATCTCCCGCAACAAGGCCGGCAAGGCCTTCCTGTCGCTTGAGAAAGGCGAGACGCCACTGCCGCCGGCCCCAACCATCGGCGACAGCGTGGCCGTGCTCACCCGCGCCGGCCGCCTGCTGATCTTCGCGCTGGCGGAACTCAAGGAAATGGGCAAGGGCAAGGGTCTCATGCTGATCGATCTGTTGAAGAACGACGAGGTGGTCGGCGTTGTCGCGAACAGCGACCGGACGCTACTGATCGCGGGCAGCGGGCGCGGCGGCAAAGCCACGCAGCAGGCACTCGATGCGCGCGCCCAGGCCAGTTACAGGGCGGCGCGCGCCCGTCGCGGACAGGAAGTTCCGCTCAAATTTAAACCCTTGAGTCTCCAGCTCGACAGTTAGTCATTGATGCTAGAATCCTCAACGAATCAGCCTAACGGTCCGATACGCGGTCGCCCGCGACGTTCGCCGCCCACGGAGAATAAAAAATGCTTTTCATCCTCTACTACGTCATCGCCATCGTCGTGTTGGTCATGCACTTCACCGGAGTGCTGGCCCGCTACAACATGGAATGGCTGATCCTGGTCCTCGCCGTCACGGTGTTCCCGGCGGTCATCTACCTCTAGCGCGAAAGTGCCGTAGCGTCGGCGCCGACTCTCACCGAAGGCGCCGGACACTCCTCAGCAATTGCGGGTGATGATGGCTTTCACCTGATCCACCGCGGCGTCTACCACCTCGACGCGCTGCGGCAGGTTTTCGATCCCCTCCAGTTCCTTCGGCCGCACCGGTTCGCGGCCCAGCGCCTCGAGTATCGTTTCGGTGAACTTGACCGGCTGCGCGGTCTCCAGAACGATCATGGGCAGCCCGGGTTCGCGATGCTCGCGCGCAACCTTGACGGCGTCCGCAGTGTGCGTGTCGATCATGACCTGATGCCGGTTCCAGACGTCGCGGATGGTCTCGATACGGTCCGTATGCAGGCTGCGACCGGAAACGATGCCGTAGTCCGGCAGGGCGGAAAAATACGGCGTACCCCGAAGATCGAAGGAGCCGCCGGCATCCACCGCGCGCCAAAGGTCGCGCACCTTTCCGGCATCGCGACCGACCAGGTCGAAGACGAAGCGCTCGAAATTGGATGCCTTGGAAATGTCCATCGACGGACTCGAGGTGACATGCGTTTCGGACGTCACGCGCGGCCGATAGACACCGGTGCGGAAGAACTCGTCGAGCACGTCGTTTTCATTGGTTGCCAGCACCAACCGGGCGATCGGCAGACCCATCATGCGTGCAATATGGCCGGCGCAGATGTTGCCGAAGTTGCCGGAGGGCACGGCAAACGCAACTTCCTCGGCGTTCGACGCGGTGGCGGCGAAATAGCCCTTGAAGTAATACACCACCTGGGCCATCACGCGCGCCCAGTTGATCGAGTTGACCGCACCGATACGGTAGCGCGCCTTGAAATCGGCATCGTTCGACACCGCCTTGACGATGTCCTGGGCGTCGTCGAACATGCCGCGCACGGCGATGTTGAAAATATTCGGATCCTGCAGTGAAAACATCTGCGCGCGCTGGAAGGCGCTCATCTTGCCCTCCGGAGACAGCATGAACACCTTGACGCGATGCTTGCCGCGCATCGCGTATTCGGCGGCCGAACCAGTGTCGCCCGAGGTGGCACCGAGGATGTTGATGGTCTCGCCGCGCTTTTCCAGGACGTACTCGAACAAGTGGCCGAGCAACTGCATTGCCATGTCCTTGAATGCCAGGGTCGGCCCGTTGGATAGCTCCAGCAGATGGAATCCGGGTTCCAGAGTGGTCAACGGCGTGATGTCGCCGGCGTCGCGACCCGACCGGCAGTGGCGATAGACATTTGACGAATAGGTGCGATCGGCGAGCATCTTGAGATCGCAGGACGGGATGTCGTCCACGAACTTCTGCAGGATCTTCAGTGCCAGCGCATGGTAGGGCAGGCCGCGCCATTCGGCGAGTTCGGCCGCGCTGACCTGCGGATAGATGCCGGGCAGGTAGAGCCCGCCGTCCGGCGCCAGGCCGCCCAGCAGGATGTCGCAGAAGCTTTGTGCCGGCGCCTCGCCGCGAGTGGAGATGTACTTCATCTCAACCCAGCTCTTCCATGCGCAGCCGGATCACCTTCTTCTTGACCACAGGCAACGCTTCGATCTTCGCAATTGCCGCGTCAACATTCCTTTCGAGCGTGACGTGGGTCAGCATGATGATGTCGGTCTGCGATTCGCCCTCGCCGGGCTCGCGCTGGATCATGGCGTCGATCGAGATCTGCTGGTCGGCGAGGATGCGCGTGATGTCGGCCAGGACTCCCGGCTTGTCCTCGACGCGCAGGCGCAGGTAGTAGCTGGTTTCCACCGCGGACAGCGGCAGGATCGGCGTGTCCTCCATGGCGTCGGGCTGGAAGGCCAGGTGCGGCACGCGGTGTTCGGGGTCGGCGGTATGCATGCGGGTGACATCGACCAGGTCGGCGATCACCGCCGAGGCGGTCGGCTCGGCGCCGGCGCCCTTGCCGTAGTACAGCGTGGCGCCGACGGCGTCGCCCTGCACCAGCACCGCGTTCATGGCGCCCTCGACGTTGGCGATCAGGCGCTTGGCCGGGATCAGGGTCGGATGCACGCGCAGTTCGACGCCTTCCGCGCGGCGGCGCGTGATGCCGAGCAGCTTGATGCGGTAGCCGAGTTGCTCGGCGTACTTGATGTCGTCGGCGTCGAGCTTGCTGATGCCCTCGACGTGCGCCTTGTCGAACTGCATCGGGATGCCGAAGGCCAGCGCCGAGAGGATGGTGATCTTGTGCGCGGCGTCGACGCCCTCGATGTCGAAGGTCGGATCGGCTTCGGCATAGCCCAGGCGCTGCGCCTCCTTGAGCACCACGTCGAAGGGCAGGCCCTTGTCGCGCATTTCGGAGAGGATGAAGTTGGTAGTGCCATTGATGATGCCGGCGATCCACTGGATGCGGTTGGCGGTCAAGCCTTCGCGCAACGCCTTGATGATCGGGATGCCGCCCGCCACTGCCGCCTCGAAGGCCACCATGACGCCCTGCTTGCTCGCCGCGGCGAAGATTTCATTGCCGTGCACCGCAAGCAGCGCCTTGTTCGCCGTCACCACGTGCTTGCCGTTGGCGATGGCTTTCAGCACCAGTTCCCTGGCAATGCCGTAGCCGCCGATCAGTTCGATGACGATGTCGATCTCGGGATCGGTCACCACCGAGAAGGCGTCGTCGGTCACCTGCGCCCGGCCGGCGGTTACCTGCCGCGCCAGTTCGAGGTTCTTGTCGGCAACCTTGGTGATGCGGATCGGACGCCCCGCGCGGCGCGTGATCTCGGCCTCGTTGCGCGCCAGTACGTTGAACGTGCCGCCACCGACGGTGCCGATGCCGAGCAGGCCGACGTTGATGGGTTTGACAGGTTCGGAGGACTTAGTTGCCATGGCGTTTGCGATAGGAGTCAAGAAAGCGCGCGATGCGGCCGATGGCCTCGCGCAGGTCGTCTTCGTGCGGCAGGAAGACCAGGCGGAAATGGTCGGGATGGGGCCAGTTGAAGCCGGTGCCCTGCACCAGCAGCACCTTCTCCGCGGTCAGCAGTTCGCCGATGAACACCTGGTCGTCGCTGATCGGATACATCTTCGGATCCAGGCGCGGAAACATGTAAAGCGTGGCCTTCGGCTTGACGCAGGTGACTCCCGGGATGGCCGTGATCAGTTCATGGGCGACGTCGCGCTGGCGGCACATGCGCCCGCCCGGCGCGACCAGGTCGTCGATGCTCTGGTAGCCGCCCAGCGCGGTCTGGATGCCCCATTGGCCCGGTACGTTGGCGCACAGGCGCATCGAGGCCAGCATGTCGAGGCCGTCGATGTAGTCGCGCGCATGCTTCTTCTCGCCGGAGACGATCATCCAGCCGGAACGGTAGCCGCAAGAGCGGTAGTTCTTCGACAGGCCATTGAAGGTAATGGTCAGCACGTCCTCCGAAAGGGCGCCGATCGAGGTGTGGCTGGCGCCGTCGTAAAGCACCTTGTCATAGACCTCGTCGGCGTAGATGATCAGGTCGTTCTGCCGGGCGATCTCGATGATGTCCTTGAGGACCTCGTCGGGGTAGAGGGCGCCCGTCGGATTGTTCGGATTGATGATCACGATGGCGCGCGTGCGCGGCGTGATCTTGGCGCGGATGTCGGCCAGGTCGGGCAGCCAGCCGGCGCCTTCGTCGCACAGGTAGTGGCGCGGCGTGCCCCCGGACAGGCTGACGGCAGCGGTCCACAGCGGATAGTCGGGCGCCGGGACAAGGACCTCGTCGCCGCTGTCGAGCAGCGCGTTCATCGCCATCACGATCAGCTCCGACACGCCGTTGCCGATGTAGATGTCCTCGATGCCGACGCCCTTGATGTGCTTCTGCTGGCTGTAGTGCATCACCGCCTTGCGCGCAGAAAAAATGCCCTTCGAATCGACGTAACCGGCCGCACCCGGCAGGTTGCGGATCATGTCCTGCTGGATTTCCTCCGGGGAATCGAAACCGAAGGCGGCGAGGTTGCCGATATTCAGCTTGATGATCTTGTGGCCTTCCTCTTCCATCTGCCGCGCGCGGGCCAGCACGGGGCCACGTATGTCGTAGCAGACGTTGTTGAGCTTGGCGGATTTGTTTACAGGCTGCATCGGCAACCGTCCTTTCGATTGGAGCACCGGGCGCGGGGCACGCCATTGGCGGAGAGACAAAGCATCGCCTTGCGGGCGTGGCGCAAAAACCGGGAACCCCGATCATGACGCGACACGCTCGCGTCGGCGAACGTTAAGCGGGAACTAAAAGGTATAATGTTACCGAAGCCATTGCTGCACCGCAAATCCTGATTTGATGCGGCTTCCAGCCGGTCTTGCCCCACCCCGCCCCAGGTCGATATCGCCGCCCCGCATGAAGCTGCATTCCACTGTCACCCCCGGTCTGCTTGCGATCACCGCCTATGACGCAAGCCACATTGCCGTGAATGGCCGGCCCCTGAAACGCAGCTTCCTCCTTACCCCGCGGCGCCTGATCGAAGACTGGCCGCCGGAGACCTTCGAATCCATGACCGCCGCCGACATGGACGCGATCGCCGCCCTGGAATGCCCCATCGTGCTGCTCGGCACCGGATTGCGCCAGCGCTTTCCCTCCCCCGAACTTCTGCGTCCGCTGATCGAACGACGCATCGGTGTCGAGGTGATGGACAGCCACGCCGCCTGCCGCACCTACAACATCCTGATGGCCGAGGGCCGCGACGTCGCCGCCGCACTGATCGTCGAATGCGCGCCCTAGTTCAACCGCGCGACCAGCACCGCGGCACACTGCTGGCGCTGCTGCTGGCCTTCAGCCTGCTCTGGTTCGGCACGCTGGAGCAGCGACGCCTGATCAATCCCGACGAGGGCCGCTACGCCGAAATTCCGCGGGAGATGGTGGCTAGTGGCGACTGGCTGACACCGCGCCTGAACGGCTTCAAATATTTCGAAAAGCCCGCGCTGCAATACTGGGCGACGGCTACTGCCTTCAGCGCCTTTGGCGAACACCACTGGACCGCCCGCCTCTGGCCGGCACTGACCGGTTTTCTCGGCGTGCTGTTCACCGCATTCGCCACCGCCCGACTGTTCGGCCGACAAGCCGGCCTTATCGCCGGCGCCGTGCTCGGCGGCAGCCTGCTGTGGAACGTGATCGGGCATATCAATACGCTGGACATGGGAGTCAGTTTCTTCCTCGCCGCGGCGGTATTTGCGCTTTGCCTGGCACAACGCGACGATGCCAATCCGCGCGAAAGTCGGCGCTGGCAGGACGGTGCCTGGGTGCTGCTTGCGCTCGCCGTACTGTCCAAGGGACTCATCGGACTGGCGCTACCGGCGTTCGTCGTCGTCGCCTATGCAATTTGGCAACGCGACCCCGGCTTCATCCTGCGCATCCGCCCCGGGCGCGGCCTGGCGATCCTGCTTGCCATCACGGCGCCGTGGTTCGTCGCGGTATCGCTGGCCAATCCCGAGTTCGCCCATTTCTTTTTCATTCATGAGCATTTCGAGCGCTTCCTGACCAAGACCCACGGTCGCTACCAACCTCCCTGGTATTTCTTCCCGATATTGCTGGCGGGCATGCTGCCCTGGCTCGGCGTGCTGGCACAGGGACTGGTCGCCGGTGCCCGGCGCGAGCCGGGCCAGCACTTCCAGCCGCGTCGCTTCCTTTTCCTGTGGGCAGTGCTGGTCTTCGTCTTTTTCTCGGCTTCCGGTTCCAAACTCTCCTCTTACATCCTGCCGATCTTTCCTGCCCTGGCGGCGCTGATCGGCCACTACCTGATGGAAGGAAAGGCCAACCGCCGCATCACCAAGCTCACCCTCCCCGCCGCGCTGATCGGTGGGGTTTCCCTGCTGCTGGTGCCTTTCGTCACGCGCTTCGCCAGCGCGAAGGTACCCGTTGCGCTGTTCGAGGCCTACCAGCCCTGGCTGTATGCGGGTGCCGCCGCCCTCTGCCTGGCCGGTCTGGCGGCATTCCGGCTGGGGCGGCAGGGACGCAGCGTGGCTGCTGTGTTCGTCCTGGCGTTCGGCGGCTTCATATTCGGTCAGGGCATCCTGCTAGGCCACGACAAGCTCGCCGTGGCCAACTCGGCACACGACGTTGCCGCCAGCATTAGTCCCCAGCTTGCGCCGGAAACGCCCTTCTTCAGCGTCGATACCTACGACCAGAGCCTGCAGTTCTACCTGAAGCGCACCACGACCATGGTGGCCTACCGCGACGAACTTGCGTTCGGGATCTCGCGCGAACCCGAAAAGTTCATTGCCGACCTTGCCGAATTCGAGCGCACCTGGCTGGCCACTCCGGCTGCCTGGGCGCTGATGTCGCCGGCCACCTGGCAGGAAATGCAGCGTAAAGGATTGCCGATGACCGAAGTCCTGCGCGACACGCGCCGCGTGATAGTGAGAAAGCCATGAACGCCACCAGTTTCTCCCTGATCCTCGCCGGGGTGCTGCTCAACGCCGCCGCGCAGTTGCTGCTCAAGGCCGGCACCAATGCGGTCGGCCATTTCGAGTTCCATGCCGACAACATCCTGCCGGTCGGCCTCAGGCTGGCCTTCCAACCCTACATCATGACCGGCATGGCCTGCTACGCGGTAAGCCTGGTGGTCTGGATCATGGCGCTGTCGCGGGTGCCGGTGTCGATCGCCTACCCGATGCTGTCCATCGGTTACGTGATCAATGCCTTCATCGCCTGGCAGTGGTTCGGCGAAGCGCTCGCCGCGCAGAAGCTGCTGGGCATCGGCTTCATCGTGGTCGGCGTGGTCTTGGTGGCGCGCTCGTGAGCCAGGGCTTCCTGCCGTTTACTCGGCCCTCGATCGACGAGGAAACCATCGCCGACGTCGCCGCCGTGCTGCGTTCCGGCTGGATCACCAGCGGGCCCAAGGTGCAGGCCTTCGAGACGGCGCTGTCCGCCCACTGCGGTGGCCGCCCGGTGCGCGCCTTCAGTTCCGGCACGGCAACCCTCGAAGTGGCGATGCGCCTGGCAAAAGTCGGCGCCGGCGACACGGTGATCACCACGCCCCTGACCTGGGTCGCCACCGCCAACGTGATCCTCGAAGTCGGCGCGCGGCCCATCCTGGTCGACATCGACCCCGTCACGCGCAACATCGACCTCGACCGCATCGAAGCGGCGATTGCGCCGGACACCAAAGCCATAATCCCCGTCGACCTGGCAGGCCTGCCGGTGGATCGCGACCGGCTATACGCGATCGCTGAACGACGTCACCTGCGCGTGATCGAGGATGCCGCGCAATCCTTCGGCGCATCGTGGAACGGGCGACCCATCGGCAACTCCTTCGGCGCCAATCGGGACTTCGTCTCCTTCAGCTTCCACGCCAACAAGAACCTGACCACCGGCGAGGGCGGCGCCCTGGTGCTGCCCGCCGATGTCGATGCCGGGCTGTGCGAGCGGTTGCGCCTGCAGGGCGTGCGTCGCTTTGCCGACGGCGGCATGGAAGTCGACGTTCTGGGCGGCAAGTCCAACATGACCGACATTGCGGCCGCCATCGGCCTTGGCCAACTCAAGCACCTGGCCGACTTCACCGCGCGCCGCCGCGACCTGGCCCGGCGCTACTTCGAATGCATCGACCGCGACCTTGGACTGGAACTGCCCGTGGCCGACTTCACCTGCTCGAACTGGCACATGTTCCAGGTGCTGCTCCCCGCCGGCACGGATCGAGGCCGCTTCATCGCGCGTATGAAGGATCTGGGCATCGGCGTCGGCGTGCACTACCCGCCGCTGCACCTGTTCTCGCTTTACCGGGCGCTGGGCTTCAAGCCGGGCGACTTTCCCCATGCGGAACGGATCGGCGCCGCCATCGTTTCCCTGCCGCTGTTTCCCTCGATGCTGGACAGCGACGTCGAGCGCGTCTGCAGCGCGTTGGCCGCCAGCCTGCCGGAGTCCGCATGAACGTACCGAACCTGTCCATCGTCATTCCCATCTATAACGAGGAATCCGGCCTCGAAACACTATTCGCCCGCCTCTACCCGGCACTCGACGCGCTGGGCGAACCCTACGAGGTCGTCTTCGTCAACGACGGAAGCCGTGATCGCTCTGCAGCCATCCTGCGCCAGCAGTTCGAGGCCCGGCCCGATGTCACCCGCGTCATCCTGTTAGCCGCCAATGCCGGGCAGCACATGGCCATCATGGCCGGCTTCGAGCACTGCAGCGGCGAGATCGTCGTCACGCTCGATGCCGACCTGCAGAACCCACCCGAGGAAATCGGCAAGCTGGTGGCCAAGATGCGCGAAGGCCACGACTACGTCGGCAGCATCCGCCGCGAACGCCAGGACAGCCTGTTCCGTACCTGGGCCTCGCTGGCCATGAACCGCCTGCGCGAGAAGATCACCCGCATCAAGATCACCGACCAGGGCAACATGCTGCGCGCCTACTCGCGCAATGTAGTGAATGCGATCAACAGTTGCAAGGAAGTCTCGACTTTCATCCCGGCGCTGGCCTATACCTTCGCCCGCAATCCGGCCGAAATCGTGGTCGAGCACGAGGAACGCGCCGCGGGCGAATCGAAATATTCGATCTACAGCCTGATCCGGCTCAACTTCGACCTGATGACGGGATTCTCGCTGGTTCCGCTGCAGTGGTTTTCCATGCTCGGCATCCTGGTCTCGCTCGGTTCGGCGGCGCTGTTCGTGCTGCTGATCGTGCGCCGCCTGATCATCGGCCCGGAAGCCGAGGGCCTGTTCACCCTGTTCGCCCTGATGTTCTTCCTGATCGGCCTGGCGCTATTCGGCATCGGCCTGCTCGGCGAGTACGTCGGTCGCGTCTACCAGCAGGTGCGCCACCGCCCGCGTTACCTGATCGAAGCCATCCTCGAGCGCAAGGAATGAGCGCCCCGCACGGCCGCCCGAAGGGGCGCCAGCCAAACAGGCGCAGCGGCGCCCCCCCCCGGGCGGGGGGGGGGCGGGGGGGGGCGGGGGGGGGCCGCCCCGGGCCGGCGGGGGCGGGCGGCCGGGCGCGGGCGGGGGGGGGGGTTGGGGGAGGGTTGTTCAATGAGTCGCGCGATCGTCTTCGCCTACCATAACGTCGGCGTACGCTGCCTGTCGGTGCTGCTGGCGCATGGCGTCGATGTGGCTTGCGTGGTGACCCACACCGACAACCCCGCCGAGACCATCTGGTTCGACAGCGTCGCCGAACTCGCCGCGCGACACGGCATTCCGGTGATTACCCCGGAGGATCCCAACGCCGCGAACGTCGTCGCCGAACTCTCGGCCCTGCGACCCGAATTCCTGTTTTCCTTCTATTACCGGCTGATGCTGAAAGCGCCCTTGCTGGCGCTGCCGCCACAGGGTGCATGGAACATGCACGGCTCCTTGCTGCCCCGCTATCGGGGCCGGGTACCGGTGAACTGGGCGATCATCCACGGCGAGCGGGAAACCGGCGCCACCCTGCACCGCATGCTGGAAAAGCCCGACGCGGGCGAAATCGTCGCGCAGCAGGCGGTACCCATCCTGCCCGACGACACCGCGTTCGACGTCTTCAACAAGGTCACGCTGGCCGCCGAACTGGCCCTCGACGGGGTTCTCCCCGACTTGCTGGCGGGTTGTGCGCAAGCCAGGCCACAGGATCTGGCCGCCGGCAGCTATTTCGGTGGACGCAGGGCCGAGGACGGCCGCATCCACTGGTCGCGGCCCGCCTCTGAGGTACATAACCTGATCCGCGCCGTGGCGCCACCCTATCCGGGCGCCTTCGCGGATACCACCCAAGGCCGCCTGAGGGTGCTGCGCAGCCTGCATCCGACGGGAAAAGCCGGCCCGTTCAGCGGTCACCCGACGCTGTTCGTCGATGACGACAAGCTGTATGCCGAATGCGGTGACGGGCAGGTTTTGCGTCTGCTCGCGGTAGAATTGCAGGGTTTGCCGCTGCTGTCGTCGCAGGCCACCCTCACCGCAGGCGACCAGCTCAACGCAATTTTTGGAACCCCGGCACTCCCCCTGACATGAAGAAAATCCTCATCCTCGGCGTCAACGGCTTCATCGGGCACCATCTCTCCCAGCGCATCATGGAAACGACCGACTGGGAGGTTCATGGCATGGACATGAATTCCGACCGCGTCGCGGACCTGATGGCCGCACCAGCAACGAAGGGCCGCTTCCATTTCTTCGAAGGCGACCTGATGATCAACAAGGAGTGGATCGAGTACCACGTCAAGAAATGCGACGTGATCCTGCCCCTGGTCGCCATCGCCACACCGGCCACCTACGTCAAGGAGCCGCTGCGCGTCTTCGAACTGGATTTCGAGGCCAACCTGCCGATCATCCGCCAGGCGGTCAAATACGGCAAACGCGTGGTATTCCCGTCCACCTCCGAGGTCTATGGCATGAGCCAGGACGCCGAGTTCGACCCGGAGAACTCCAACCTGGTGCTGGGGCCGATCAACAAGCCGCGCTGGATCTATTCCTGCGCCAAGCAGATGATGGACCGAGTGATCCACGCCTACGGCCAGCAGGAAGGCCTGCAATACACGCTGTTCCGCCCCTTCAACTGGATCGGCCCGGGCCTCGATTCGATCTACACGCCGAAGGAAGGCAGTTCGCGCGTAATCACCCAGTTCCTCGGCCACATCGTGCGCGGCGAACCGATCAAGCTGGTCGATGGCGGCGCGCAGAAGCGCTCCTTCACCTACGTCACCGATGGCATCGATGCCCTGATGAAGATCATTGAGAACCCCGGCGGCATCGCCAACGGCAAGATCTACAACATCGGCAACCCGCGCAACAATTATTCGATTCGCGAACTGGCGACCCTGATGCTCGATCTGGCGCGACAGTATCCGGAATACGCCGAAGGCGTCGCCCGGGTGAAGGTCCTCGAGACGACCTCCGGCGAGTATTACGGCAGCGGGTACCAGGACACGCAACACCGGGTGCCGAAGATCGCCAACACCATGGCCGACCTCGACTGGGCGCCCAAGGTCGGTTTCGAGGCCGCCCTGCGCGGGATTTTCGAAGCCTACCGCGACCACGTCGCCGAAGCGCGTGGGCTGATGGATTGAGCGAAAATATGGCCCCCCACGCTCGCATTGGCGGGGCTCGCGGGGCGCGGGCGCCGGGGGGGGGCCCACCCCCACCACGGGGGGGCGGCTGCCCCCTAGGGGCGGCCCGTCGAGGGCAGCATGAAGCTCGCGCTCAAGATCGATGTCGACACCTGGCGCGGCACCCTGCAGGGCGTGCCACGACTGGTCGAGATCCTGCGCCGGCACCGGGCCGACGCCAGTTTCCTCTTTTCGCTCGGCCCCGACCACACCGGGCGCGCCATCACGCGCGCCTTCCGCCCCGGTTTCCTGAAAAAGGTGAAACGCACCTCGGTGGTCTCGCACTACGGCGTCAAGACCCTGATGTACGGCACCCTGCTGCCCGGGCCGGACATCGGCCGGCGCGGCGCCGACATCCTGCGCGCCACGCGCGACGCCGGCTTCGAAACGGCGATCCATTGCTGGGACCACGTCAAGTGGCAGGACGGCGTCGGCGCGGCCAGTGCCGCCTGGACCGACGACCAGATGCGGCGCGCGCAGCAGCGCTATGCCGAGGTCTTTGGCAACGAATCACCGGGACACGGCGCGGCCGGCTGGCAGATGAACATCCACGCGCTGCGCCTGACGCAGCGGCTGGGTTACCGCTGGGCCTCCGACTGCCGCGGCACGCATCCCTTCGTACCGGTGTGGAACGGCGAGATCATTGCCTGTCCGCAACTGCCCACCACGCTGCCGACGCTCGATGAACTGGTCGGCACCGACGACCTGACGCCGGACAACGTCCACCTGCACCTGCTGCGGCTCACGATGCCCGCCACGCATGACCACGTCTTTACGCTGCATGCCGAACTGGAAGGACTCAAGTTCGGCGATACCCTCGAACGCCTGCTGACCGGCTGGCGCGAACAGGGCTACGAAATGGTATCGCTGGGCCGCATGCGCGACGCGCTCGACCCGGCGCTGCTGCCTCGCCACGAAATCGTCCGGGGCGAAATCCCCGGCCGCAGCGGATCCCTGATGCTGCAGGGCGAGGAGTTTCTGTCAACATGGAAGGAAGCTGCATGACCGAGATATTCACCGCCAACCCCGCCCCCCCCTCCGCCATCGGGCTGCGTGTTCCCGATTTCAGCGTTCCCGCCACCGGCGGCGACTTCACGCTGTCAGCCTTTCAGGGCAAGCCGCTGGTGCTGTATTTCTATCCCAAGGACAACACGCCGGGCTGCACCACGCAGGCGCAGCAGTTTCGCGACCTGCACGCCGAGTTCGCCAAGGCCGGCTGCGTGGTGTTCGGCGTCTCGCGCGACTCCCTGAAATCCCATGAAAGCTTCAAGGCCAAGCTCGGGCTGCCCTTCGAACTGATTTCCGACATCGAGGGCGTGCTTTGCCGCATGTTCGATGTGGTGAAGAACAAGATGCTCTACGGCAAGAAGGTGCTCGGCATCGAGCGCAGCACCTTCCTGATCGACGCCGGCGGCATCCTGCGCCAGGAATGGCGCGCGACGAAGGCGGATGGCAACGCCGCCGCCGTGCTCGACGCCGTACGCAGGCTGTAACGCAAACAGGGCCGGTATTCCGGCCCTGCCCTGCCCCTTACGCATCAAGGCGGCTGGTTATCTTGAGCCAGCCCCTCACCAGCCCCTCACCAGCCCCGAGGCTTCCATGAACGCCAAGCGCACCAAGCCCGCAGGAAATCCGGTCACCAAGCTCTTCGTGCTCGACACCAACGTGCTGATGCACGACCCGCTGAGCCTGTTCCGATTCGAAGAGCACGACATCTACGTGCCGATGATGACGCTGGAAGAACTCGATGCCAACAAGAAAGGCATGTCGGAAGTCGCGCGCAATGCGCGCCAGACCAGCCGCCTGCTCGACGAAATCGTCAGCGGTGCCGAGCATGACATGGCGCACGGCATCGCCCTGACCGAACCGTCACGCGAACTTGCAACCGGCCGCCTTTTCTTCCAGACCGAAGCCATCAACGGCATCCTGCCCAGCTCGCTGCCGACCGCCAAGGCCGACAACCAGATCATCGGCGTCGTCATGCACCTGGGCCAGAAGTTTCCCGGGCGCCCGGTCATCCTGGTATCCAAGGACATCAACATGCGCATCAAGGCCCGCGCGCTGGGCCTCGAAGCGCAGGACTACTTCAACGACAAGGTGCTGGAGGATACCGACCTCCTCTATACCGGCACTCTGGAACTGCCGCCCGATTTTTGGGATACCCACGCCAAGGGCCTGGAATCATGGAAGAAGGACAGCCGCACCTACTACCGCATCAAGGGTCCGCTTTGTCCTGAATTGCTGGTCAACGAATTTGTCTGGCAGGAAGGTCCGCAACCGCTGCAGGCCTGGGTGAGAGTCGGCGCCGGCAAGACGGCGGAACTCGAAACCCTGATCGATTACAGCCATGCCAAGAACGCGGTGTGGGGCATCACCGCGCGCAACCGCGAGCAGAACTTCGCTCTGAACCTGCTGATGAATCCGGAAATCGACTTCGTCACGCTGCTGGGGCAGGCCGGCACCGGCAAGACCCTGCTGACACTGGCCGCCGCCCTGACGCAGACCATGGAGACCAAGCTCTTCACCGAGATCATCATCACCCGCGTCACGGTTCCGGTCGGCGAGGACATCGGTTTCCTGCCCGGCACCGAAGAGGAGAAGATGACACCCTGGATGGGTGCGCTGGAAGACAACCTCGACGTACTCAACAAGCCTGCGGAAACACCCGCCGGTGGTGCCGCTGCCAACTATGGCGGCGACTGGGGCCGCGCCGCGACCATGGACCTGATCCGCAGCAGGATCAAGATCAAGTCGCTCAACTTCATGCGCGGCCGTACCTTCATGAACAAGTTCCTCATCATCGACGAAGCGCAGAACCTGACGCCAAAACAGATGAAGACCCTGATCACCCGAGCCGGCCCAGGCACCAAGGTGGTCTGCCTGGGCAACATAGCGCAGATCGACACGCCCTACCTCACCGAGGGCAGCTCGGGCCTGACCTACGTAGTGGATCGCTTCAAGGGCTGGAGCCATTCCGGCCATGTCACGCTGCAGCGCGGCGAGCGCTCGCGCCTCGCCGAACACGCGGCGGAAGTGCTGTAAGGCTTTGCTCCGGCAGTGCCGCCGGAGCATGCCAAGCCGTTTCCCTAGCCGCGGTAGGAAGCTGAACCCGCGGCGAAGTTCTAGCTACGGCCGCTCCCGGAGGTCGCTTAACACCGCTGCGCGATGTTAGCCTGCACTGAAACTTTGCCTCAGGTTCGATACGAACCTGGATGGCTGTTTTAGTTCCGGCCGCTCCCTGTGGTCGCTTAACATCGCTGCGCGATGTTAGCCTTCACTGAAACTTTGCCTCAGGTTCGATACGAACCTGAATGTCTGTTTTAGTTCCGGCCGCTCCCTGTGGTCGCTTAACATCGCTGCGCGATGTTAGCCTGCACTGAAACTTTCGCCTCAGGTTCGATACGAACCTGAGGCAAAGTTTTCAAACTTGGTGTATTCGCCGAGGAAGGTCAGGCGCACGGTGCCGACCGGGCCGTTGCGGTGCTTGCCGATGATGGCTTCGGCCGTACCCTTGTCCTGGGTGTCGGGCTTGTAGTACTCCTCGCGGTACATCATCATGATGATGTCGGCATCCTGCTCGATGGCCCCGGATTCGCGCAGGTCGCTCATCAACGGGCGCTTGTCGGTCCGTTCCTCGACTTTGCGCGAGAGCTGCGACAGGGCGATGATCGGCACCTGCAACTCCTTGGCCAGCGCCTTGATCGAGCGCGAGATCTCGGAAATTTCCGTGGCGCGGTTCTCGCCAACGCGATTGGAACTCATCAGTTGCAGGTAGTCGATGATGATCAGGCCGAGCTTGCCGAACTGGCGATGCAGGCGCCGCGCGCGGGCACGCAGGTCGGTCGAATTGATGGCCCCGGTCTCATCGATATGGATCGGCGCCTCGTGCAGCTTGCCCAGCGCCACGGTCATCCGATCCCACTCGTCGTCGGTGAGGCGGCCGGTGCGCAGCTTGCTCTGGTCGATGCGGCCGACCGATGAAAGGAAGCGGGTGGCGAGTTGCGGCCCGGACATTTCCAGGCTGAAGATCGCCACCGGCAGGCGAAGTTCCACCCCGACGTGCTCGGCAATATTGAGTGCAAAGGCGGTCTTGCCCATCGACGGCCGGCCGGCCACGACGATCATGTCGCCCGCCTGCAAACCGGAAGTCATGCGGTCGAGGTCGGCGAAGCCGGTGGCCACGCCGGTGATGTCGGACTGGCTTTCACGCGCGAGCAGGGTTTCCATGCGCTCGACGACTTCGCCGAGCAAGGGCTGGATCGCGACGAAGCCGTTGTTGCTGCGATTGCCCGCTTCGGCGATCTGGAAGATGCGCTGCTCGGCATCGTCGAGCAGTTGCTTGACGTCGCGCCCGGCCGGATTCAGTGCATTGCCGGCGATCTCGTCACCGACCGTGACCAGTTGGCGCAGGATGGCGCGTTCGCGGACGATTTCGGCATAGCGGCGGATGTTGGCCGCCGACGGCGTGGCATTGGCGATTTCGCCGAGGTAGCCGAGACCGCCGGTCTGGTCGACTTCGTTCGATTGCTCGATGGATTCGTACACCGTCACCACGTCGGCCGGCCGGCCCATCTGGATCAGCTTGCCGATATGGCGAAAAATCCGTCGATGGTCGTCGCGATAGAAATCGGTCTCGCGAACCACGTCGCCGATGCGATCCCATGCCGCGTTGTCGATCAGCAGTCCGCCGATCAGCGACTGCTCGGCCTCGATGGAATGGGGTGGAAGCTTGAGCGCGGCGACCTGGGAATCGACCGGCTGGGGGGGGGTGAAGGCTCGTACCTGGGCCATTGCCGTCTCCGAAGTGAAGCGGAGAGTCTACCCTCCGGGGCACCGGATGATAAGTGAACAAGCTGTGGAAATCTTGTGGGCAAGCTGTGGAAATGCGGTGCATGAAATTTGGCGCCGCAAATCAAACGGGCCACCGGCGTTTCGCCGGCGGCCCGTCTCGGTTCGAATGGGTGGGCTTACTGCTCGCCGAGCACCGATACCGTCACCGTCGTCACCACGTCGGAGTGCAGGGCGATCTGCACCGGCGTGTCGCCGATCGCCTTGAGCGGGCCTTCCGGCAGCCGGATCGCCGACTTCTCGACCGTGAAGCCTTGTGCTGCGAGCGCTTCGGCGATGTCATGGGTCGATACGGAGCCGAACAGGCGGCCATCGACGCCGGTCTTGCGCGTGATCTGCAGCATCAGGCCTTCCAGCTTGGCGGCATCGGCCTGGGCGGCGGCAACCGCCTCGGCATGGGCGCGTTCGAGTTCGGCGCGCTTTTCCTCGAAGATCTTGCGGTTGGCTTCCGTCGCGCGCTTGGCCTTGCCCTGCGGGATCAGGAAGTTGCGGGCATAACCGTCCTTGACCTTGACCACGTCGCCGAGGCCGCCGAGATTCACCACTTTTTCCATCAGAATGATTTGCATGGTTTCGTCCTCGCTTACTGGTGCAGGTCGGTGTAGGGCATCAGCGCCAAGAAACGTGCGCGCTTGATGGCGGTCGACAACTGCCGCTGGTAGCCGGTCTTGGTGCCGGTGATGCGCGCCGGCATGATCTTGGCGTTTTCAGCGATGAAATCCTTGAGGATCTCGACGTCCTTGTAATCGATCTCTTCGATCTTCTCTGCGGTGAAGCGGCAGAACTTGCGACGCTTGAACAGGCTGCGGCCCTTGTCGTCCTTGCGCTTAACTCCGGTCTTGCTCTTCGGCTTGAATGCCATTTTCAGTTCCTTCCACGAATTCGACTGTATTCACATGCAGCATCGGGCTGCGTCGCTTGAGGCTCCTGGCGGCGAGAAAGCCTTCCAGTCTGACCCTGTCACCCGGTTTGGCTGCCAGCAGCACTTGCGCTGGTCGGCCCATGGCCACACAGGCCATCTCGCATTCCACCTTTCGTTCCACATCCGCTTCGACCTGGGTCGAGACGTGCGCGAGGAGAAACTCGAGAACCGGTATTCCGGCAGGGGTGCGGCGCAAGGCGCCGCGCTCAAGCAAACGACCCGACAGCTGCGTCAGGTTGCTCGGCTTGTCCTCAGGCGGCAGCGGCAGCAGCCGGAGCCTCCACCTTGGCATCGCCCTGCGTCAGCGAGCGCGACTTCTCTTCCTTCATCATCGGGGAAGGAGTCACCACCGCCTTGCGGGTTTTCACCGTCAGGTGGCGCAGGACCGCGTCGTTGAACTTGAAGGCATGCTCGAGTTCCGCCAGGGTTTCGCCGTCGCACTCGATGTTCATGAGCACGTAGTGGGCCTTGTGCACCTTCTGGATCGGATAGGCCATCTGGCGACGCCCCCAGTCTTCGAGGCGGTGAATGGTGCCGGAACGCGCGGTGACCAGCGTCTTGTAACGCTCGATCATCGCCGGAACCTGCTCCGACTGGTCCGGGTGGACGATAAATACGACTTCATAATGGCGCATGCAATCTCCTTGTGGGTTGGTTACAGCCCCCCCGCATGCGTAACGGGTGGAGCAAGGGAACGCGCGATTATACGAGGCCCGCCGCGCTTCGGCAAGGCATTTCTCGACAAAAATCAAGGCCGTAAGGGCCGCTTAGCCGCAGTAGCGCAGGTTGCTGATATTGAGCAGCAAATCCGCCCCGCCATAGGCGGCGAAGGCCAAGCCGAGGGCGGCGCCCATCGCCAGCAAACCGGCAGCCCACAACCAGCGCCATGCACGCGACGCGAGGGGCGACCGGGGTGCCTGCGGCAACTGGCTCGGGGTATCCATGGCGACATCCTGCGCAGGCCGGCGTCCCGAGTCAAGCGCGGTCAAAAGGCCTCGCCTTCGCGCAGGAAACGCCACTGGCCGAGCGGCAGGTCGCCCAGGCGCACGCGCCCGATGCGCACGCGCTTGAGGCCTGTGACGCGCAGGCCGACCAACTCGCACATGCGGCGGATCTGGCGCTTGCGGCCTTCGGTCAGCACGAAGCTCAACTGATCGGAATTGGCCCAGGCCACCCTGGCCGGCCGCAACTTCTTGCCGTCGAGTTCGAGGCCGTGGTTGAGCAGCGCCAGGCTGGGCACGTCGAGCGCACCTTCGACACGCACCAGGTACTCCTTCTCCACCTTCGAGTCGTCGCCGATCAACTGGCGCGCCACGCGACCATCCTGAGTCAGGACCAGCAATCCGGTGGAATCGATGTCCAGCCTTCCGGCCGGTGCCAGGCCCTTGAGGTGCGAGGGCTGGAAGCGCTGCCGGTCGCCCGCGACCTGGGTCTTTGCCGAAACCAGGCTCGCCGCCGGCTGGTGGCCGTCCTCGGCCTGGCCGGAGACGTAGCCGATCGGCTTGTGCAGCAGGATCGTCGCCTGCCGCGCCTGCGTCGCGCGCGCTTCGGGCGCCAGCGTGATCACCGCATCGGGTGCCGCGCGCGTGCCCAGTTGCGTCACCCGCTGGCCATCGACGAAGACCAGTCCGCGCTCGATGTAGCCATCCGCCTCGCGGCGCGAGCACAGGCCGCGCTCCGCCAGCAGTTTGGAAACCCGGACACCCTGCGTATCATTCATGGTCGCGCATTCTATCCCGCACCCATGCTCAGCTATCGCCACGCCTTCCATGCCGGCAACCATGCCGACATCCTCAAACACCTGGTGCTGACGCTGTGCCTGCGGCACATGAACACCAAGGACAAGCCGTACCTGCTGCTCGACACCCACGCCGGGGCCGGCCTCTATGCCATCGATTCCGACGAGGCGAAGAAGACCGGCGAATACATCGACGGCATCGCCCGCCTGTGGAACCGCGTCGACCTGCCGCCGCCGATGAAGCCCTACATGGATGCGCTGCAGGCCTGCAACGGTGGCTTGAAGCTGCGCCGCTATCCCGGCTCGCCCTGGCTGGCCGGTCACTTCGCGCGCGAAATCGACACGCTGCGCTTCTGCGAACTGCATTCCACCGATTTCGCCCTGCTGCGCCGCGAGTTCAAGGAAGCCGGACGCCGCGTCAAGGTCGAGCAGTGCGACGGCTTCGAAGCCATGAAGGCCGCATTGCCGCCGCCCTCGCGACGCGGCCTGGTGCTGATCGATCCGTCCTACGAAATCAAGACGGATTACCCGCGCGTGGTCACCGCCGTCAAGGACGGCCTCAAGCGCTTCGCCACCGGCAGCTTTCTCGTCTGGCTGCCCTTCCTGCCAAGCATCGAGGCCCGCGCCCTGCCCGACAAGCTGAAAAAGCTGCCGACAGACTGGCTCTACGCCGGACTCACCGTGCGCGGTCCCGCGACCGAGGGCCGCGGCATGACCGGCAGCGCGATGTTCGTGGTCAACCCGCCCTGGACGCTGAAGGCGGACCTGGAGGCATCCCTGCCGTGGCTGACGAACGTGCTGGCGCTGGACGCGAAGGCAGGATGGGCTGTAGAGCAAAACGCCGCGACACCGGGCGCGCGCTGACCGGGAATTGCCGTAGCGTCAGCGCCGACTCTTACGAATCGAGTTCCTCGCGATTGCGAAAATGCTCGAGCGCCTCTGCATTGGCCAGGGCCTCGACGTTCTTCACCGGCGCGCCATGCACCACATTGCGCACGGCGAGTTCGACGATCTTGCCGCTCTTGGTGCGCGGAATGTCGGCCACCTGCAGGATCTTGGCCGGAACGTGGCGTGGCGTGGTGTTGTCCCTGATCACCTGCTTGATGCGCTTTTCCAGCGCCTCGTCGTGCACCATGCCTTCGCGCAGCTTGACGAACAGCACCACGCGCACGTCGCCGCCGCTGCCCGGCGGCCAGTCCTGGCCGATCACGATGGATTCGACCACCTCGTGCAACTTCTCCACCTGGCGATAGATCTCGGCGGTGCCGATGCGCACCCCGCCAGGATTCAGCGTCGCATCCGAGCGTCCGTAGATGATGAATCCCCCGTGGGCGGTGACCTCGGCGAAATCACCGTGGCACCAGACACGCATTGGCAAATTCGGGAAGCGCTCGAAGTAGGCGGCGCGGTAGCGCGCACCGTCCGCGTCGTTCCAGAAGCCGATCGGCATCACCGGGAAACTGCGGGTACACACCAGTTCGCCCTTTTCGCCGCGCACGGGGCGACCGTCGTCATCGAAGACGTCGACCGCCATGCCCAGCCCGGCGCACTGGATCTCGCCGCGATGCACGGGGCCGTTGGGATTGCCCAACACGAAGCAGGAAATGATGTCGGTGCCACCGGACACGGAGGCGAGCTGAATGTCCGCCTTGATGTTGGCGTAGACGTAATCGAAGCCTTCCGGCACCAGCGGGCTGCCGGTGGAGAACATGGCGCGCAGCGCCGACAGCTTGTGGGTCCGGCGCGGGGCCAGCTCGATCTTGGCGATGGCGTCGATGAACTTGGCCGAGGTGCCGAAATGGGTCATGCCTTCGGCATCGGCATAGTCGAACAGGATGTTGCCGCGGCCGACGAAGGGGGACCCGTCGTAGAGCAGCAGCGTCGCACCCGAAGCGAGGCCCGTCACCAGCCAGTTCCACATCATCCAGCCGCAGGTGGTGAAGTAGAACAGGCGATCGCCGGGCTTGACGTCGCCGTGCAACTGATGCTCCTTGAGGTGCTGCAGCAGCGTGCCGCCGGCGCCATGCACGATGCACTTGGGCACGCCGGTGGTACCCGAGGAATACATGATGTACAGCGGATGGTCGAAGGCCAGCCGCTCGAAGCGGACCTTGCGTTCCGCGGCGTATGGCGCGAGGAAATCCGCCAGTGATACACCTTGCCGGATCGCGGCAATGTCCGCGCCGACCGCCGCGCTGCCGGCCGCATTTCCCGCATAAGGCACGATCACCGTGCGTTGCAGCGACGGCAGGCGCGCGGCGATTTCGCCAACCTTGCCCAGGCAATCGATGACCTTGCCGTTGTACCAGTAGCCGTCGCAGGCGAACAGCACCTTGGGTTCGATCTGACCGAAGCGGTCGAGCACCCCTTGTACGCCAAAATCCGGTGAGGCCGACGAGAAAATCGCACCGATCGAAGCTGCCGCCAGCATCGCCACCACGGTGGCCGGCAGGTTGGGCAGGTAGGCGGCGACTCGGTCACCCCGCACCACGCCCAGCGCCCGCAGCGCGGCGGCGGTCTGCGCCACGGCCTGGTAAAGCTCGGCATGGCTGACGCTACCGCGCACCTTGTCCTCGCCCCAGAACACCAGCGCATCGCCCGCCATCGGCCGGCACAAGAGGTTTTCCGCGAAGTTCAACCTCGCCTCCGGGAACCAGCGGGCACCGGGCATCTTTTCGCGATCGGTGACTACCGTCGCCCCAATGTCGCCGATGACATCACA
This sequence comes from Sulfuritalea sp., assembly GCA_016716965.1. Lineage (GTDB taxonomy): Bacteria > Pseudomonadota > Gammaproteobacteria > Burkholderiales > Rhodocyclaceae > Sulfuritalea. The sequence continues at coordinate 73,090 of JADJUP010000027.1, forward strand.
CTGCTCCCAGACGGAGACCCAGAATTCCTCGGGATGCTCGATCGACCATGCATGCAAGTCCGAATAGTCGGCGCCGGCGAGACGGCGATTCCAGCGCTTTTCGGCCGCCTTGGCGAATGCGGTGAGGCGGGTGGCGGCGATGCGCTTCTTCGAGGGCTGCCAAAGCGGCATGGAGGCTTGGTTCATGGCGACGGTTCCGAATGGGTTAAAGGCAACTGGCCCGCATGGGATCGGGCAGTGGGATGGACTTGCCGGTGGAGGGATTGATCCACACCAGCTTGGCGGCGCCTTCGGCATAGATCCGATCTTCGCCGACCAGCCGCATTTCGTAATAGGTCGGCACGCTGCTGCGACCAGGATGGCCGCAAAACATGCGGCACTCGACGATGCCGGGATAGGTGATCGGAATCAGGAAGGTGCAACTGGCATTGACGATCACCGGCCCTTGGTCCTGCATCAGCGAGGTATCGAAGCCGAAGCTCTCGAGCCATTCGATGCGGGTCTGCTCCATGTAGCGGAAATAGACGGTGTTGTTCACGTGTCCCATCGCGTCCTGGTCGCCCCAGCGTATCGGCATCCGGTTGCTGTAGACGAGCTTGCGATGGTGTTCCATGGGCTCCGAGTCCTGAGTGTTATAGAAGACTTCAAGATTATAATCGTGCGATCAAATCAGTCGATCGAGGTCAGCATGCAGCGCGAATCCATGGAATTCGATGTCGTCGTCGTTGGCGGCGGCCCGGCCGGACTTTCCGCCGCGATCCGCCTCAAGCAGATCAGTCCGGAGATCAACGTCTGCCTGATCGAAAAGGGTTCCGAAATCGGCGCCCACATCCTGTCGGGCGCCGTGATGGATCCGCGCGCGATCACCGAACTGATTCCCGACTGGCAGGCGCAGGGCGCGCCGCTCGACACGGCGGTGACCCGCGACCGTTTCGCCTTCCTCACCCGCTACGGCTTCGTCGACCTGCCCGTGATGCTGCTGCCGGGCTGCTTCCAGAACCACGGCAACTACATCATCAGCCTGGGGCAGGTCTGCCGCTGGCTCGGCACGCAAGCCGAGGCGCTCGGCGTCGAGGTCTATCCGGGCTTCGCCGGCGCCGAAGTGCTCTACGACGATGCGGGCGCGGTGCGCGGCATTGCCACCGGCGACATGGGGCTGACGCGCGACGGCCAGCCCGGCCCCAACCACCAGCCCGGCATGGAACTGCTGGCAAAGTACACCCTGTTCGCCGAAGGCTGCCGCGGCCATCTCGGCAAGCAGATCGAGGAAAAGTTCGACCTGCGCGCCGCCTCCGATCCGCAGACCTACGCGATCGGCATCAAGGAGCTGTGGGAGGTCGATCCCGAGCATTTCGAGAAGGGCCTGGTGATGCACACCTTCGGCTGGCCGATGAAATCGGACACCTACGGCGGCGGCTTCATTTACCACTTCGGCGAGAACCTCGTATCGATCGGCCAGGTCGTCGGGCTCGGCTACAGCAATCCGCACCTTTCTCCCTTCGAGGAAATGCAGCGCCTCAAGACGCACCCGCAGATCGCGCCGCTGTTCAAGGGCGGCAAGCGCCTCGCCTATGGCGCGCGCGCCTTGGCGGCAGGCGGCCTGCAGTCCCTGCCCAAGCTCGACTTCCCCGGCGGCGCGCTGATTGGCGACGATGCGGGCATGCTGGTCGCCTCGCGCATCAAGGGCAGCCACGCCGCGATCAAGAGCGGCATGCTGGCCGCCGAAGCCGCCGCCGCCGCATTGGCCGCCGGCCGCGCCAATGACGCGCTGAGTGCCTATCCGGAAGCCTTCCGCGAATCCTGGCTGTACGAGGAACTGCACACGGCGCGCAACTTCAAGCCCTGGATGGCGAAGGGGCTGTGGACCGGCTCCATCGGCTTCGGCATCGACCAGGTGCTGCTGCGCGGCAAGGCGCCATGGACCATGCACAACTCGGCGGATCACCTGAAGTTGAAGCCGGCCGCCGAATGCAAGCCCATCGACTATGACAAGCCCGACGGCGTGCTGACCTTCGACCGCCTGTCGTCCGTCTTCCTCTCCAACACCAATCACGAGGAAGACCAGCCCTGCCATCTGCACCTGAAGGATCCGGCCGTGCCTGTGGCCACCAACCTCGCGCTCTACGACGCACCGGAACAACGCTATTGCCCGGCGGGCGTATATGAGATCGTGCGCGACGAGGACAGCAGCAATCCGCGCCTGCAGATCAATGCCCAGAACTGCGTGCACTGCAAGACCTGCGACATCAAGGATCCGACGCAGAACATCACCTGGGTGGTGCCGCAAGGCGGCGAGGGACCGATCTACACGCAGATGTAACAGCATCCGCTTGCGCGGATTGCCCTTACTGTAATTTGGGTTATGCTCGGTTTTGTGCCAATCCAGCGGATTGCGCCGAAACCGCAATGACAAACGCACGCCCAGTTCAGACAGCACCTGAAACCGACGCCGACCTTGTTGCCCGCAAGGTCCGGCGTCAGCGTGCCCGGGTGTTTCACGAACGCATGCAGGCGTCCGCCCTGACGTCGCCTCTGGGAACCGTGCTGGTGGCCTGGATACTTTGGGAAGTCGCGGGATTCGCTCGCGCGGCGATCTGGCTGGGCCTGATAAATCTTCTCGAACTGCTGATCATAGTCATCGCCTACCGAAGCCGCCGTGCCCTGGCGAGCGACGAGGACGAGCGCCCCTGGACGCGTTGGATGATGCTTGTACTGGCCTTGGCCGGGCTCGTCTGGGGAGCTTCCATCTGGAACTTTGCCGATGACCGGAACTTCGTCCTTTATCTGTTCAACCTGACGGTCCTGGCCTGCGTCGCGATCATCGGCATCGTCCTGATGTCGCCGTTCCGCATCAACCTGGTGCTGTTTTCCAGCGGCACCCTGCTGGTGCCGCTGCTGCACCTTGCCTTCGTTCCCAATCCCATGACGACCCCGATCGCGATCGGTTTGTTGATCGTGCTGCTCCTGACGATCCAGTACGGCAGCGTAGCCGAGAAGCAGCTCGTCGAGGGCATTGAAAGCTCGGTGCGCAACCAGCAACTGGTGGCGGAACTGGCACGGCGTTCAGCCGAACTCGAAGCCAGCAAGATGGAGCTGAACCGGGCGCAGTCGGTTGGCAAGGTGGGCAGCTGGATGTACGACATCGCCGGGGACGTCATGCGGTTCTCCGCCGAAGCCTGCCGGGCCTACGGCTTACCCGAGGAAACGCGTGGCAATCACAGGGAAATGCTGTCGCGCGTGCTTGAGGACGACAGAAGTGCCGTGGAAGCCGCCTGGCGACTCGCGCTCGGAACGGGTGAATTCGACCATGAACATCGCATCGTCTGCGGCGAGCAGGTTCGCTGGGTTCGCGAGAAAGCCGAATTCGAGTTTGGCCCCGACGGAACCCCGCTCGTCGCGCTGGGCACCACCCAGGACATCACCGAACGCAAGGCGGTCGAAACCGAAGTCCTCGCCACCCGCAACCAACTCCAGGCCACACTGGACGCCGTTCCGGACCTGATGTTCGAGGTCGACCTGGAAGGTCGCTATCACGATTTCCATTCCCGCCAGACCGAGCTGCTGGCGGCGCCAGCCGAGCAATTGCTTGGACGAACCGTGCGCGACGTACTTCCTTCCGATGCCGCAGAGACCTGCCTGCAGGCATTGCACGAAGCCAATGAAACCGGCCAGTCACGCGGCCGCCAGTTCGAATTATCCTTGCCGCAGGGAAGGCGCTGGTTCGAACTGTCCGTCGCGCGCAAGTCGATTGTCGCCGGCCAGAACGTGCATTTCGTCGTGCTGTCGCGCGACATCACCGAGCGCAAGAGGCAGAAGGCGCGGCGGAAGGGCGGGTGCCCGCCCCCGGCGCCCCCCCGCCCCGGCCGGCGGCGGCCGGGGGGGGGGGGGGGGCCCCCCGGGGGCCCCGGGGCCCCCGGCCCCGGCGGGGGGGGGGGGGGGGGGCCCCGCGGCCGGGGGGCGGGGGGGCGGCCCCCCCGGGGGGCCCGGGGGGGGGGGGGGGGCGGGGGGGGGGGGGGGGGGGGGGGGGGGGGGGGGGGGGGGGGCGGCGGGGGCCCGGGGCCGCGGGGGGGGGGGGGGGGGGGGGGGGGGGGGGGCCCGGGGGGGGGCGGGGGGGGGGGGGGGGCAAGCAGGTCGAACGCCAGCTTCAGGACCAGCACGTGCATCTGGAAGAACAGGTTCGGTTGCGCACCCGTGAACTGGAAATCGCCAAGCAGTCGGCGGATACGGCCAACCAGGCGAAATCGGCCTTCCTCGCCAACATGAGCCACGAGATCCGCACGCCGATGAACGGCATCCTCGGCATGGCGAACATCCTGCGTCGTGAGGGAATCACCGCGAAGCAGGCGGAGCGCCTCGACACCATCGATTCATCGGCTCATTACCTGCTGGGCGTCATCAACGACATCCTCGACATCTCCAAGATCGAAGCCGGAAAGTTCGAACTCGATGAAGCGCCTGTGGCGGTGGGCGCGCTGCTGGAGAATGTCGCGTCGATTCTTGCGGAACGTGCTCGCGCGCGGAACATTCGCCTGCACATGGAATGCGAGGCGCTGCCGCCCGACCTGGTCGGCGACGCGACGCGCCTGCAACAGGCGGTACTGAACTATGCGACCAATGCCATCAAGTTCACCGAAAACGGCACGGTTACACTGCGCGCCAGAAAGCTGGAGGAGACCTCCACCTCGGTCACCTTGCACTTCGAGGTGGAGGACACCGGGATAGGCATTCCGGCCGAGACCCTGCCACGTCTTTTTCGCGCTTTCGAACAGGCCGACAACTCGACCACCCGCAAGTACGGCGGAACCGGGCTCGGGCTGGCCATCACGCGCCGCCTGGCCGAGCTGATGGGTGGCGAGGCCGGTGTCTCCAGCCAACCGGGGCTTGGCAGCAGGTTCTGGTTTACCGTGGTCCTGAGCAAGGTTTCCGCCACGTCGGCGATTCCGGCAGCCACGCCGGTGATCGATGCCGAAGCGGTGATTCGCCGGGATTTCGGCGGCTGCCGCATTCTCGTCGTCGATGACGAACCGATCAACCGGGAAGTGGCCGAGATGCTGCTTCAGGATGCAGGCCTGGTGACCGACACCGCCGACGATGGCACGCAGGCCGTATCCAAGGCGCGCGCCACCGACTATGCCATTATCTTGATGGACATGCAGATGCCGCGATTGAACGGCCTCGACGCAACCCGTCAGATTCGCGCCCTTGCCGGACGGGGCGACACGCCGATCATCGCCATGACAGCCAATGCATTTGCCGCGGACAAGGCACGCTGCATAGAGGCCGGCATGAACGACTTCCTGATCAAGCCCTATGCTCCGGACGTACTGTTTGCGACTTTGCTGCGGTCTTTGACCCGAACCCGCGGACACCAGGAGTCCACGCTGGTCGCAGCACCAGGCGAGACCAAGCTACCCGTCTGACGATCGCACTGCCGACGACCGGAGATTCGCCCGGCGGCAGATTCCTCGCCTCAGAACATCGCCTCGTCCAGCGCCAGCGCGCTGCTGCCGCCCTGCACCACTTCCGCCGCGAGGCCGGCTGCCGACGCCATCACGTGGTCCGCGTAGAAGTGGGCCGTGGCGATCTTCGCCGGGAAGAACGGATCCGCGTCGCCACCGGCGATCTTCGCCTGCGCCACGAGCGCGGCGCGAGCCATCATCCAGCCGCCGGAAACAACGCCCATCAGGCGCAGGAACGGAACCGCCCCGGCTGCCACCGCACGCACGTCCTTGCCGTAGTTGGCGACGATGTAGTCGGCCGCCTGCGACAGCGCCGCGATGCCGCGTTCCAGCGCCGCGCCGATCGCGGCGAATTCCGCGCCCGATTGCTGTGCCAGCAGGCTGCGCGTCTGCTGCATCATGCCGATCACCGCCTTGACCGTGGCGCCGCCTTCGCGCGCGATCTTGCGTCCCATCAGGTCATTGGCCTGGATGCCGGTAGTGCCTTCGTAAATCGTGGTGATGCGCGCGTCGCGCATGAACTGGGCGGCGCCGGTCTCCTCGATGAAGCCCATGCCGCCATGGATCTGCACACCGAGGTAGGAAAGTTCGTTGCCGTTCTCGGTGCTCCAGCCCTTGACCACCGGAATCATCAGATCGACATAGGCCTGGTTGTGCGCGCGTTCCGCGGCATCGGGATGGCGCGCGGCGGCATCGTGGGCGGCGGCGACCGAGTAGGCCAGCGCGCGCATCGCTTCTGCGTTCGCGCGCATCAGCATGAGCATGCGACGGATGTCCGGATGCTTGATGATGGCCACGCCGCTCGCCGACCCCTCGATGGCACGGCCCTGCACCCGGTCGCGCGCGTAGGCCACCGCGTGCTGGTAGGCGCGCTCGGTAATGGCCAGGCCTTCCAGGCCGACCGCAAAACGCGCCGCGTTCATCATGACGAACATGTACTTGAGGCCTTCGTTCTCCTTGCCTACCAGCGTACCGATGGCGCCGCCGTTGTCGCCATGGACCATGACGCAGGTCGGGCTGGCGTGGATGCCGAGCTTGTGCTCGATGGAAACGCACCAGGCGTCATTGCGCGCGCCCAGCGATCCATCGGCATTCACCATGAACTTGGGCACCACGAACAGCGAGATGCCCTTGACGCCTTCCGGCGCGTCGGGGGTACGGGCCAGCACGAGGTGGATGGTGTTCTCCGCCATGTCGTGGTCGCCGTAGGTAATGAATATCTTCTGGCCGAAGATGCGGTAAGTGCCGTCGCCCTGCGGCACGGCGCGCGAGCGGATCGCGGCAAGGTCGGAACCGGCCTGAGGCTCGGTGATGTTCATGGTGCCGGTCCACTTGCCCGAGATCATGTTGGGCAGGTACATGGCTTTCTGCGCATCGGTGCCGGCCAGCTCCAGCGCCTCGATGGCGCCCAGCGTCAGCAGCGGGCACAGCGAGAAGGACATGTTGGACGACTTCCACATTTCCTGCACCGCCGCCGAGACCACCTTGGGCAGGCCCTGGCCACCATGTTCGGGATTGCCGCCCAGCGCGTTCCAGCCATTGTCGACAAACTGGGCATAGGCTTCCTTGAAGCCCTTGGGCATGGTCACCGCCTTGTCGGCCCACTTCGCGCCTTCCTGGTCGCCGGTCCAGTTCAGCGGTGCCAGCACGCCGCCGGTGAACTTGGCCGATTCGTCAAGGATGGCCTCCACCACATCGGTGGTGGCTTCCTCGTAGCCGGGCAAGGCGGCGACCTTGTCCAGGCCGGCCAGTTCGGTCAGCACGAACATCATGTCCTTCAGCGGGGCGACGTAGGAACTCATGGGCTTACTCCAGGGTCATTTGTGCAAGAGATAATGTCGGTCGTCGAAGCTGCCGACCCAGTGCGGGACATAAACCACCATCAGGGTGATCAGGGCGCCGTTGAGCCAGGCTTCGGCAAAGCCGAGAAGAAAGTAGTACGGCAGGTAATCGTCGAGCAAAGTCGGCGCTGGATACACGGCGGCCAGCCACAGCAACGCGCTGGCGAGCAGTCCCGTGGCCATGACCGTCGCCGCCGCGCCGAAGAAGGCCGTGACGAAGACATACACGAAAAAATTGCCGGGCAGCCAGCGCAGTACGCCGCGCCGGATCGCATCGGCGAGCAGCACGGGAAACACCGCCAGCACCAGTGCATTGAGACCGTAGGCCAGCCAGCCTTCGCGCCCCAGCAGTTCGCCGTTCAGCGTAACGCCGGCCAGCACCAGCGAGAGGCCGATGATCGCCAGCTGGCGGCCGAACATCAGCGCAAACATGGTGGCGCCCAGCAGGTGCAGGTTGAGGCCCGGCTTGACTCCGGCCTTCATGCTCCAGGCCAGCACCAGCAACACCACGGTGCCAAGCCATACGTTGAACTGGCCGGAATCGGCCAGACGGCGCCACGGCGCGGAGCGCAGGCACCAGAGCCACACGACGATCAGCGGAACGAACGCCCCGAGCGCCCAGGCTTGCGGAAACAGGGCGTCGGGGAAGTTCATGCGTCTGTCGCCTTAGAGAGCAGCGACCAGTTCCGGCACCGCGGTGAACAGGTCGGCAACCAGGCCGTAATCCGCCACCTGGAAAATCGGCGCATCCGCATCCTTGTTGATCGCCACGATCACCTTGGAATCCTTCATGCCGGCCAGGTGCTGGATCGCACCGGAAATGCCGATCGCGATGTAGAGCTGCGGCGCGACGATCTTGCCGGTCTGGCCGACCTGGTAATCGTTGGGCACGAAGCCGGCGTCCACCGCGGCGCGCGAGGCACCCATGGCCGCGCCGAGCTTGTCGGCCAGCGGTTCCAGCACCTTGTGGTAGTTCTCGCCGCTGCCCATGCCGCGCCCGCCGGAAACGATGATCTTCGCCGCGCCGAGTTCCGGCCGCGCCGACTTGGTCAGCTCGCGACCCAGCAGTTTCGACTGGCCCAGATCGGCAGCGGCGGCCAGCGCCTCGACCGCGGCAGTGCCGCCCGAGTTCGCCGCGGCATCGAAGCCCGTGGTGCGCACCGTGATGACCTTGGTCGCATCGCTCGACTTCACCGTTGCCAGCGCATTGCCGGCATAGATCGGACGCACGAAGGTATCGGCATCGACCACGCTGATGATTTCCGAGATCTGCGCCACGTCGAGCAGCGCGGCCACGCGCGGCAGGGTGTTCTTGCCGTTGCTGGTTGCCGGCGCAATGATGTGACTGTAGCCGGAGGCATTGGCGACGATCAGCGCGGCGAGGTTCTCCGCGGTCTGGTCGGCATAGTGGGCGGCATCGGCGACGCGCACCTTGGCGACACCGGCGACTTGGGCGGCCTGCTCGGCCACCGCACCGCAACCACTGCCGGCGACGAGGATGTGAACATCCCCGCCAATTTTCGTGGCTGCCGTAACGGCATTGAGGGTCGCCGTCTTGAGGCTGGCGTTGTCGTGTTCTGCGATGACGAGGAGGCTCATGCGATCACCTTGGCTTCGTTCTTGAGTTTGTCGACCAGCGCGGCAATGTCGGCGACCTTGATGCCGGCGCTGCGCTTGGGAGGTTCCGTGACGCTCACGGTGGCAAGGCGCGGCGCGACGTCCACACCCAGATCCGCCGGCTTGACGACTTCCAGCGGCTTCTTCTTGGCCTTCATGATGTTCGGCAATGTCGCGTAGCGCGGTTCGTTGAGGCGCAAGTCGGTCGTGACGATGGCCGGCAGGCTGATCTCGATGGTTTCCAGGCCGCCATCGACTTCGCGCGTCACGGTGGCCTTGCCTTCGCCGATCACCACCTTGGAGGCAAAGGTGGCCTGCGACCAGCCCAGGAGTGCTGCCAGCATCTGGCCGGTCTGGTTGGCGTCGTCGTCGATCGCCTGCTTGCCGAGGATGATCATTTGCGGCGCTTCCTTCCTGGCCACGGCGGCGAGCAGCTTGGCCACGGCCAGCGGCTGCAGTTCGACGTCGGTCTCGACCAGGATGGAACGGTCGGCGCCGATCGCCATCGCCGTGCGCAGGGTTTCCTGGCAGGCGGTGACACCGCAGGAGACGGCGATGACCTCGGTGGCCTTGCCGGCTTCCTTGAGCCGCATCGCCTCTTCGACGGCGATTTCGTCGAAGGGATTCATCGACATTTTCACGTTCGCCAGATCGACACCAGTGCCGTCTGCCTTGACGCGGACCTTGACGTTGTAGTCAATCACGCGCTTGACCGGGACGAGGATTTTCAAGCGAGTCTCCTTATGTTTGTCTGATTGGAAAACGAAGCTTCGGAGCCGCACACCGCCAACAGCATCGACGCCTGGCGCAGCGGACGAAGCCAAAAAAAGCATTGTAGCGACTATTCGACGGCAGCTTTCCCATACGCTACGGTATGGGATATGAGATACTACCGCAGAGCAAAACGAAATTCAATACCCTACCGTATGGAAAACAAGCCGACCAAGACCCCGCGCACCGCGCTGGACCGCGACGCCTGGATCAAGGGCGCGATCGCCATCCTGGCCGAACACGGCCCCGAGCGCCTGCGCGTCGAAGTCCTGGCCAAGCGCCTGGGCGTGACCAAGGGCAGCTTCTACTGGCACTTCAAGGACCGCCGCGACCTGCAGCACGCGGTGCTGGAATTCTGGAAGGACGGCCGCATCCGCGACATCCGCAAGCAGACCCAGGCCCAACCGGGCGGCGAGGCCGCCGCCCTGCTCCATACCGTCGAGGTCTATGCCTCCGCGCGCAACCGCAAGGGCATCGCCATCGAAGCCGCCGTGCGCGACTGGGCGCGCCGCGACCCGCAGGCGGTGGCCGTCGTCGAAGAAGTCGACGCCGAACGCCTGGCCTGCGCCTGCCGCTTGTTCCTCGCCTGCGGCATCAAGGAAGAAGAAGCCCAGGCGCGCAGCCTGCTGCTCTATGCCTACGTCTTCGGTGTCAGCCTGATGCGCTGCGGCGGATTCACCAGCGACATCGAGTCGCTGAAAGCCTGGATCGCGGAGCGGATCGCGCGCTGAGCGCGGCCGGCCGAGTGCCGCAAAAGTCGGCGCTGGCGGGACGGCGGCTGATCGGCCACAACGATCGCACTGCTCATTGCTGAAAGTC
>JADJUP010000028.1 GCA_016716965.1 Sulfuritalea sp.
CGCGCTGCAGCACGGTGATCCGATCGCACAGGTTCGCCACCACCGAGAGGTTGTGCTCCACCATCACGATGGTGCGATTGGCGGACACCTTGCGGATCAGGTCCACAACGCGGGCAATGTCTTCCTGCCCCATACCCTGGGTTGGTTCGTCGAGCAACATCATCGCCGGATCGAGTGCGAGAGGTCGCGATCTCCAAGGGCGCGCTTGCGTCCATAAGGCATCTCGCTTGTGATCGTGCCCGCGAACTGGGTCAGGTCGACATCGGCCAGCAGCTCCATGGCGCGGCTGTTGGAGTACGTCCAGCGTCTTTTCCGGCTTCCAAGTGGAATTCGGTGCCCAGCTTGCGCTGCAGGCCGATGCGGACATTCTCAAGCACCGTCAGGTGTGGGAAGGTCGCCGAGATCTGGAATGATCGGACCAAGCCGCGCCGGGCCGTTGCAGCCGGTGCTTCGTGCGTGATGTCCCGTCCCTGGAACAGGATGCAGCCGCGGGTCGGCGGCAGGAACTTTGTCAGCAGGTTGAACACCGTCGTCTTGCCGGCTCCGTTCGGGCCGATCCAGGGCGTGTATGTCGCCGCGACGGATGTTCAGGTTGACGTCGGAAAACCGCGGCGAAGCCCTTGAACTCCTTGGTCAGGCCGGTGGTCTCGGATCTAGTCGCTCATGGAAATAGTCCGTTGGGAGGGTAGGTCGATCCGGATCACTCGATTGCGCTGGCCGACTTGAGCTGCTGGCGCAGCACGAGATTTCTGTATCTTTCCGGTCGATGTCTTGGGCAGCTCGCAGAACTCCACAGACTTCGGCACCTTGGAAACGGGCGAGCATGGCGCGGCAGTGCTCGATGATCTCGGCCTCGGTCACGCTGGCGCCATCCTTGAGCTCAACGAAGGCGCACGGCACCTCCTTCCCACTTTTCGTCTGGCTTGGCGACCACGGCGGCGGCGACCATGACCGCCGGGTGGCGGTACAGTGCTTCTTCCACCTCGAGCGAGGAAATGTTCTCGCCGCCAGAGATGATCACGTCCCCAGAACGATCCTTGATCTTGACTTAGCCATCGGAATGCATCACGGCCGGGTCCCCGGTATGGAACCAGCCGCCGCGGAAGGATTCTCCAGTCGCGCTCAGGTTCTTCAGGTAACCCCTTCATCACGATGTTCCCGCGGAACATGATCTCGCCATCGTTTCGCCGTCGCGCGGCACGGCGAGCATCGAATCCCGGATCAAGGACCGTGATCGCTTCCTGCAAGTGATAAGGCACCCCTGCCGCCCGTTGCGCTCGGCCCGTAGCGTGATCGGCAACTTGCTCCAGGGCGTCGTGTGGCACACACCGACGCGGGTCCATATGTTTCCGTCAGGCCATAGACGGAAAGTGAGTTTCAAGCCGATCCGCTCCATACCCTCGATCACGGCAGCTGGCGGCGCGGCGCCGGCGACCAGGGCCTTTACTGTGCGCGATTCCCGCCCGCATAGCGTCGGGGCATTGATCAGCATGTTGTGCCAATCGGCGCACCGCAGAAATGATCGACCTTGTGCTCGCGGATCTGATCGAAGATCATCTGTACATCGACCCGGCGCAGGCAGACGTTGGTTCCCGCATTGGCGGCCATGGTCAGGAAAGCACCACCCGTTGCAATGGAACATCGGAAGCGTCCCAGGATAGATGGCGTGGTGCGGCATCGCCCATGAGACGATGTTGCTGGTGGCGTTGAGGTAGGCGCCCCGGTGGTGATAGACCACGCCCTTGGGGTTGCCGGTAGTGCCGGAGGTGTAGTTGAGCGCGATGGCGTCCCACTCGTCTGCCGGCAGCTGCCAGTCGTATTGGGGATCGCCGCCGGCGATGAAGGCCTCGTACTCGATTTCGCCCAAGGCCTTGCCACCAACGTATGATGGGTCATCCACCTCGATCACCAACGGCCGCGCACCAGGCAGCATGGCAAGGGCTTTTTCGATCACCGAGGAGAACTCGCGGTCGGTCAGAAGCACCCGGGCCTCGCCATGCTGCAACATGAAAGCGATGGCCTCGGCATCCAGGCGCGTGTTCAGGGTATTGAGCACGGCACCGGTCATTGGCACACCGAAATGCGCTTCATACATGGCCGGCACATTCGGCAACATGGCGGCTACGGTGTCGCCGACACCGACTCCCGCGTGTCAAGGCCGATGCCAGACGACGGCAACGCTCGTATGTCTGCGCCCAAGTAAAGCGGTGCTCGTTATAGATGACCGCGACCTTTTCCGGATAGATGTACGCCGAACGGGCATAAAGCTGAGCGGCGAGAGAGAAACAAAATTGGCGGGATTCTTGTCGAGTCCCATCTTGTACGGATTGTTGCGAGTCACCTGAGCCTCCAGTGCGGTTCGATCAGCTTGCTTGAGCCAGCACTTTGAAGGACCACCTTGTCCACATCATTTCGCGAATGTGACGAATGTTTGCAGGCGGAAATTTGGCGGCGCACATTAAAATCGGCTCATATCCACAACGCGAATTTCCCGGCGTGCCTCCCAGAACTCTTCTCCGTCGACGGTCCTCCGATCCCAGGCGCTGAACTCGGAGCGGCATCAGCACCTGCAGGCCGGGCTCGACCTGCTCGATCAGGGAATCACCGTAATCGACGCGAAATCTGCGGATGATCGCTTGGAACCGGACCTTCCTCGCACTGCTCGACTTCCCGCCGGAGATGGCCTACGTCGGCGCACCGTTCGAGTCGTTCATTCGCTATAACGCCATCCGCGGCGAGTACGGCCCCGGCGAAGTCGAGGCCCAGGTGCGGGTACGGATCCGAGGCTGCCCGCGCGTTCCAACCGCATCACACGGGCGCCAGCGACCCGATGGCCGGACGCTGGCAATTCGAGGCGAGCCGATCGCCAACCACGGCTTCGGACGCTGTGGCTGACAGACGTCACCGAGCAGCGCCGCTACGAGCGGCTAATCGAGGAACAGAACGTCGAACTCGACAGCAAGGTCCGCGAGAACGCGCGAACTGGAAGTGGCGAACCACGATCTGCGCCACGCCTCCCGCGAGAACCGTGCGCATCATCACCGCCCTGCGGCGCAGCGAAGAGCGCACGCGGATGATCACCGACAACGTCGGCGCGCTGATCGGCTATTTCGACCAGAACCAGATCTATACATTCGCCAATCGCCGTCATGCCGACTGGTTCGAACGTGACCGCGACTTCCTGCTCGGCAGCCACGTTTCCGACATTGTCGGCACCACGACCTCGCCCAGATCGAACCCTACATCCGGCGAGCCCTGGCCGGGAGACGGTCAGCTTCGAGTATTCGACCCGGCAATCCGCCGGCGAGATTTTTCACGCACGCAGCACGCTGGTGCCGGAACGCGACTCCACCGGAAAATACTCGGCTGCTACCTGCTGGCCATCGACCTGACCGAGCAGAAACGTGCCGAGGCCGCCGCGCGTGAGGCGCAGAAGATGCAGGCGATCGGGCAACTGTCCGGCGGTCTCGCCCATGAGACTTCAACAACATCCTCACCGTGATCATCGGCAACCTCGATGCTCTCGACCGCGCGCTGCCGACAGCGCGACGTGGTCAAAACGCCACGCCGTTCCCGCGCTGAGGGCCGCGCAGCTCGGCGCCACCCCAGGTGCGGCGGCTGCTCGCCATCGCCCGGCAGCAGCCGCTTGAGGCCCATCCGATCGACGTCGGCGCGCTCCTTCTCGGGATGGCGCCCCTGCTGCGCGGTTCGCTGCCGGAAAGCATCAGCATCCGGACGCGCCTCGGTTCCTCGCCTAACACGGCAGAGGTCTCGCTCTGGGCGCTCACCGACCCAGGACAGTTGGAAGATGCGCTGATCAACCTCGCCCTCAATGCGCGCGATGCCATGCCTGCCGGCGGCAATCTCGGAGTTCGCCTGCGACCGGGTTTGCCCTGGCGCCACGGGATGCCCGCTCCCAATCTGCCCGCGGGGAATTACATCGAGATCCTGGTCACCGACGGCGGCCAGGGATGGACGCCACCACCCGTGCGCGGGCTTTCGATCCGTTCTTCACGACCAGCCCTTCCGGCGGAAGCGGCCTCGGGCTCGCCATGGTGCAGGGATTCGTCCATCAATCGGAGGACAGGTCCAGATCGAAAGCATGCCCGGCAAGGGCACGTCGATTCGCCTGCTGCTGCCCGCCACCCTGCCGGCGAAGGCCGATTCTGCGCTGACCCGGCCGAAACGGAAGTCGCGGCAGGCGGACTGGTGCTGCTGGTCGAAGACGACCCGGACGTGCGCGCCATCGTCCGCGACCAGATCAATGCTCTCGGGTATGCCGTGCTGGAAGCCGAGAACGGGCAGGAAGCCGTGCAGCTTGTGGAGCACATCAGTGCGGTCGAAGTCGTGGTCAGCGACATCGTCATGCCCGGGGACATCGACGGCTATTGTCTAGCCCGGATCGTAAACGAACGCTGGCCGGATATCGGCATCGTGCTTATGAGCGGCTATAGGGGCGAATCCCGCCATGAACCGCAGCCCGAGGGGAACACGCAGTTCCTCGGCAAGCCCTTCTCCCGCCGATCTGAAGGCCGCGATCCGGCGGTGCCGCATATGAATCCGTCCGGCGACTTCCTGTCGGGTGCCCGCATCGTCCTCGTTGAGGACGATGGCGACATCGCGCGCCTGATCGTGCAGACGCTCAGCGAGTTCGGCTTCCAGACGACATGGTGCAAGCGCGCCGCCGAGTTTCGCACCCGGCTAAAGATCGAACTCCCGGATCTCGCTCTGATCGACCTCGGGCTGCCGGATGTCGACGGCATGGCGCTGGTGCGGGAACTGCGCGAAAGCGACGACTGCGGCATCATCGTCATCACCGGACGTAGCCACAGTGGCGACCGCATCATGGGCCTCGGAGGATGGTGCCGACGACTACGGTGACCAAGCCCTTCGACAGCCGAGAACTGGTGGCCCGAGTTCGCAGCGCGTGCTGCGCCGATATGCCCGCCGCACCGGCCTGGAGGCAGCCTCTCCGTGGAACGCTGGGCGGAATTCATCGGCTGGCGCTTCTTTCCCGCCACCAACCGCCTAGTCGCACCGGACGGAGACGAACACCAGTTATCCAACGCCGAAGCCAACCTGCTACAGGTCTTCCTGGAAAAGGCCAACCGCATCCTCACCCGCGAGCAATTGCTTGGCGAGCGCAACATCTCGCCATTCGACCGCAGTATCGACGTCCGCATCTCCCGCCTGCGTCGCAAGCTTTGAATCCGACCCGCAGCACCCAAAGCTGATCAAGACTGTCTACGGTGCGGGCTACCTGTTCGCCGCTAGCGTAGTCTGGTCCGCTGATGCGTAATCTCAAACGCCCTTCAACCACAATCACACGCCGTGCGGGACGAGATCTGGGCTCGTTGTCGCCAACACTATATGCAACACTGCACAATTGGCTCGCGCGCCGGGGCGGACAATAGTTGCCAATTCGAAAACCTCATCTTTGTCACCCGGATCGATTTCTACACCAGTCTTCTTGATTCACTGCATCACGCGGGCAGACCAAGGCTTAAAGTGCGATATGTGTCGGAATTGAAGGGAGTTGCTGCCGCTGATTTACCTCTGCCACTGAACGGCAGATAATTGTCGCATTTCCGACGGACAAAGACCGCTGGCCCAACGGCAGCAGTGGCCGACTAACCGCCGTATCGCCAGCGCCGACTCTTGCCTTCGGTCCCCTCGTCCGGGCAAAAAAAAGCTGCCGCACCGTTGCCAGTGCGGCAGCTTTTTGCCGAGGCTTACATCCGCTCGAAGATCCCCGCCGCACCCATGCCGGTGCCGACGCACATGGTGACCATGCCGTATTTCAGGTTGCGCCGGCGCAGGGCGTGCACCGTGGTCGCGGCGCGGATCGCACCGGTGGCGCCGAGCGGGTGGCCCAGCGCGATGGCACCGCCCAGCGGATTGACCTTGGCCGGGTCGAGACCCAGGTCACCGATCACCGCCAGCGCCTGCGCGGCAAAGGCTTCGTTGAGTTCGATCCAGTCAAGCTGATCCTGGGTGATGCCGGCCGCCCGGCAGGCGACCGGGATCGCTTCCTTGGGACCGATGCCCATGATTTCGGGCGGCACGCCGCGCACGGCGAAGGACACGAAGCGCGCCAGCGGCGTCAGGTTGAACTGCTTGAGGATCTTTTCGCTGACCAGGATCAGCGCACCGGCGCCATCGGAGGTCTGCGAACTGTTGCCGGCCGTGACCGAACCCTTGGCGGCGAACACCGGCTTCAGCTTGGTCAGCGCCGCCAGGCTGGAGTCGGCCCGCGCGCCCTCGTCGCGATTGACGGTTCGCTTTTTCAGCTCGATTTCGCCCGAGGACAGGTTCGGCACGCGCTCGACGATCTCGATCGCGGTCGTCTCGTTGTCGAACTCGCCCGCCGCTTGCCCGGCGATGGCCTTCTGGTGCGACGCCAGGGCGAACTCGTCCTGCATTTCGCGCGTCACCTTCCATTGCGTCGCGACCTTTTCCGCGGTGAGGCCCATGCCGTAGGCCATGCCGACGTTCTCGTCGGCGAAGACGTTCATGTTGATTGAAGGATGGAAGCCACCCATCGGCACCATGGACATCGACTCGGCGCCGCCGGCGATCATGACGTCGGCCTGGCCGACGCGGATGCGGTCGGCGGCCATGGCGATCGCGGTGATGCCGGACGCGCAGAAGCGATTGACGGTGACGCCGCCCACGGTATTGGGCAGGCCGGCCAGCAGCACGGCATTGCGCGCCATGTTGAGGCCGGATTCGCCTTCGGGGAAGGAGCAGCCGACGATGGCGTCCTCGATCAGTTTCGGGTCGAGGCCCGGCACCTGCGTCATGGCCGAGCGGATCGCGGCGACCAGCAGGTCGTCGGGGCGGACGTTGCGGAACATGCCGCGCGGCGCCTTGCCGATCGGGGTGCGGGTGGCGGCAACGATGTAGGCGTCTTGAAGTTGTTTGCTCATGTCGGTTCTCCTCAGTTGCGAACCGGTTTGCCGGTTTGCATCATGCCCATGATTCGTTCCTGGGTCTTGGGATGGTTCAGCAGTTCCATGAAGGCCTTGCGCTCGAGGTCGAGCAGCCACTGCTCGCTGACCAGGCTGCCCTGGTCGACGTCGCCGCCGGACACGATGCTGGCGATCATCTGGCCCAGCTTGAAGTCGTGGGCGGAGATGAAGCCGCCGTCACGCATGTTGACCAGTTGCATCATGATGGTGCCGATGGCATAGCGACCGGCAACCGGCACCAGCTTCTGCAAGGGCGGACGGTAGCCGGCATCGAACATCGCCCGCGCTTCCACCTTCGCCACGTGCAGCAGCTCGTAGGGGTTGAAGACGATCACGTCGTCGGGTTTCAGGTAACCCATCTGCCGTGCCTCCAGCGCCGACTTCGATACCGAGGCCATGGCGGCGTTGGTGAAATAGACCTTGAGGAACTGCAGCAGGTCGTTGCCCTTGGCATCGGCCGCCGCGCGCAATGCCGCTTCCTTGAGCCCGCCGCCGGCCGGGATCAGGCCGACGCCGACTTCGACCAGGCCGATGTAGGACTCGATCGAGGCGACGCGTTTGGCCGCGTGCAGCGCCAGTTCGCAGCCGCCACCGAGTGCCAGGCCGGCCACCGCGGCGACCACCGGCACATTGGCGTACTTCATGCGCTGGAAGCAGGCCTGCAGCTTGGCGACTTCGGGCTCGATGGCCTTGACGCCGCCCGACATGAACAGCGGCAGCATGGCCTGCAGGTCGGCGCCGGCGGAGAAGGCACCGCCTTCGGCCGCATCCGCGCCCCAGATCACCAGGCCCTTGTAGTTGGCTTCGGCCTCGGCGATGGCCTTCGACAGCCCGTCGATGACGCCGGCGCCGATGGCATGCATCTTGGTCTTGATCGAAAACACCAGCACTTCGTCACCCTGGTGCCAGATGCGCACCGAGTCGTCCTCGAACACCGTGGTGCCGGCCTTGCTGCCGTCGGCCGCGCCCTCGCCTTCTACCTTCGCGCGGAAGGGTTGGCGGGCATAGACCGCCAGCGTGGAACGCGGCACATTTGCTTTGCGCGCCGGCGACCAGGAACCGTCGGCGGCATGCACGCCCGTGCGACCGTCGAACACCCAGGCCGGCAGCGGCGCGGCGCACAGCGCCTTGCCGGCGTCGATGTCTTCCTTGACCCAGCCGGCGACCTGCTGCCAGCCGGCGGCCTGCCAGGTCTCGAAAGGGCCGAGCTTCTGGCCGAAGCCCCAGCGCATGGCGAAGTCGATGTCGCGCGCATTGTCGGCAACGGCTTCCAGATGCACGGCGATGTAGTGGAAGGCGTCGCGGAAAATCGCCCAGAGGAATTGCGCCTGCGGGTTGGTGGAGTCGCGCAGCGCCTTCATGCGCTTGGCCGGGTCCTTTTCCTTGAGGATGCGCCCGACCAGGTCGTCGGCCTTGCCGCCGCCGGCGACATACTGGCCGGTGGCGAAATCCAGACGCTGGACTTCACGGCCGACCTTCTTGTAGAAGCCGGCACCGGTCTTCTGTCCCAGGGCCCCGGCCGCAACGAGCTTGGTCAGCACTTCCGGCGTCGTGTAAATCGCCGCAAAGGGATCGTCGGGCAACGTGTCCTGCATGGTCTTGATCACGTGGCCCATGGTGTCGAGGCCGACCACATCGGCGGTGCGGAAAGTGCCGGACTTGGCGCGGCCCAGCTTGGCGCCGGTGAGGTCATCGACCACGTCGCAGGACAGGCCGAACTTCGCGGCCTCGTGCATGGTCGCCATCATGCTGAACACGCCAACGCGATTGGCGATGAAGTTGGGCGTGTCCTTGGCCCGCACCACGCCCTTGCCCAGGGTGGTGACGAGGAAACCTTCGAGCTGATCGAGGATTTCCGGTTTGGTCGCGGCGGTCGGGATCAGCTCGACCAGGTGCATGTAGCGCGGCGGGTTGAAGAAATGCACGCCGCAGAAGCGCGCCTTGAGTTCCGCGTCGAAACCTTCGGACAGGGAGGTGATCGACAGGCCCGAGGTGTTCGAAGCGAAGATCGCGTTCGGCGCGATGAAGGGGGCGACCTTCTTGTACAGGTCGTGCTTCCAGTCCATGCGCTCGGCGATGGCTTCGATGATCAGGTCGCAGCCCTTGAGCAGTTCGAGGTTGTCGTCGTAGTTGGCGACCTCGATGCAGGATGCATCATCCTTGTTGCCCAGCGGCGCCGGGCTGAGTTTCTTGAGTCCCTCGATGGCCTTCAGCACGATGCCGTTCTTGGGGCCTTCCTTGGCCGGCAGGTCGAACAGCACCACCGGAACCTTCGCATTGACACAGTGGGCGGCGATCTGCGCACCCATGACGCCGGCGCCGAGGACGGCGACTTTCCTGACGATGAAATTGCTCATGTTGGTCCTTTGTTGGGGGGCTGCCGGAGAGGGGGCTCCCTAGAACAGTTCGGCTTCGAGATCGAGCAGCGACTTGGCGCCGGAGCGCGCCTGGCGGATCAGCATCGCGGTTTCCGGCAGCAAGCGGGCAAAGTAGAAGCGCGCAGTGGCAAGTTTGGCCTTGTAGAAACTGTCACCCGAATCCTGTTTTTCCAGCGCGATCTTCGCCATGCGGGCAAAGAAGTAACTGTAAACCAGATGGCCGACCACGCGCAGGTAAGGCACGGCGGCGGCGCCGACCTCATCCTGGTTCTGCATCGCTTTCATGCCGATTTCCATGGTCAGCTTGGTGACCTTGTCGCCCAGGTCGGCCAGCGGCGTGACGAACTCGTTCATCGCCTCGTCGGTGCCATTCTCCTCGACGAAGGCCTGCACCAGCGCGCCGAACTTCTTCAGCTTGGCGCCGTTGTCCATCAGGATCTTGCGGCCCAGCAGGTCGAGCGACTGGATGGTGTTGGTGCCCTCGTAGATCATGTTGATGCGGGCGTCACGCACGTACTGCTCGACACCGGTGCCGGTGATGAAGCCGGAACCGCCATGGACCTGCATCGCCTCGGACGCGGCGGTCCAGCCGTTGTCGGTCATGAAGGCCTTGACGATCGGCGTCAGCAGCGTCACCAGGTCGGCCGCATCCTTGCGTACCGCCTCGTCCGGGTGATTCAGTTCGCGGTCGATCGTCAGCGCGATGAATGACGAAAAGGCGCGCCCGCCCTCGGCGTAGGCCTTGGCGGTGAGCAGCATGCGCCGCACATCCGGATGCACGATGATCGGGTCGGCCGGCTGGTCCGGCGCCTTGGGGCCGGACAGGCTGCGCATCTGCAGGCGTTCCTTGGCATAGACCAGCGCGTTCTGGTAAGCCACTTCGGTCAGCCCCAGGCCCTGCATGCCGACGCCAAGGCGCGCCGCGTTCATCATGACGAACATGGCGTTGAGGCCCTTGTTCGGCTGGCCGATCAGCCAGCCGGTCGCCTCGTCGAGGTTCATCTGGCAGGTGGAACTGCCATGGATGCCCATCTTTTCCTCCAGCGCGCCGCAGGTGATCGCGTTGCGCGCGCCGAGGCTGCCATCGGCATTAGGTATGAATTTCGGCACCACGAACAAGGATATTCCCTTGGTCCCGGCCGGTGCGTCGGGCAGGCGGGCCAGCACCAGGTGGATGATGTTTTCCGCCATGTCGTGCTCGCCGGCGGAAATGAAGATCTTGCCGCCGGTGATCTTGTAGCTGCCATCGGCCTGGGGTACGGCCTTGGAGCGCAGCAGGCCGAGGTCGGTGCCGCAATGCGGCTCGGTCAGGCACATGGTGCCGGTCCATTGCCCCGAAACGAGTTTGGGCAGGTAGAGCGCCTTTTGCTCCGGCGTGCCATGCTCGTGCAGGCACTCGTAAGCGCCATGCGACAGGCCCGGATACATGTACCAGGCCTGGTTCGACGAGTTGAGCATCTCCGACAGCGAGTTGTAGACCACGATCGGCAGGCCCTGTCCGCCGTACTCCGGATCGCAGGTCAGCGAAGGCCAGCCGCCATCGACGAACTGGCGGTAGGCCTCCTTGAAGCCGGTCGGCGTGGTGACGGTGTGGGATGCCGTATCGAGTCGGCAGCCTTCACGGTCGCCGACGGCGTTCAGGGGAAACAGCACCTCGGAGGTGAACTTGGCGCCCTCTTCGAGGATCTGGTTGATGGTGTCGGTATCGACCTCGGCATGGGCCGGGAGGGCCTTGAGTTCGCTGGAGACGTCGAGCAGTTCGTGCAGAACGAAGTGCATGTCGCGCAAGGGCGCGTTGTATTGACCCATGGGGTCCTCCTTAATCTTATTGGCTACCCGCGGCCGCCCGTAGCGAACAGCCGTTTCAAACAAACGTTTTAAGAATAACGCAGTTTGCCGGCCGGGTGTAGTCGCCCCGCTCTAAATTCAGCGAAGGAAGTTGCGGCTGATCTCGCGAAAGAGGTCGGAATCGGCCTTGCGCAGCCATTCGAAGGCCACCATCTCGCGGCTGACGATGGACGCCCCGGCCTGCCGCATGCGCGCCAGTGCCAGGGCTTTGTCCGAATCACGGCGCGAACCGACGGCTTCCTCGACCACGAAGACCTGGCGCCCGCTCGTCAGCAGTTCCATGACGGTCTGCAGCACGCAGACATGGGACTCCATGCCGCAGACCACGAGTTGGGGAAACGTGCCCGCCGCGGCGAAGCCGTGGCATCCGCCAGCGACCGCCGAAAAATGCAGCTTGCCGGCGATGCAGGCCTCTGGCAGCTCAGCCGCGACCAGGGGATGGGTCGGCCCCAGGCCTTGCGGGTATTGCTCACAGGCCAGCACCGGGATCTCCATGCGGCGCGCCACGCGGATCAGCCAGATCACCTGGTCAAGCAGCGCCTGCCAGCCGGCAATCGCCGGAACCAGCTTGCCCTGGACATCCACCACCAGCAGCGCGGATTGCTTCGCATCGATCAGCATGATTCCTCCCAGGCGGTGATGAACTCTTTCCAATGCGGCAGCCCCGTCGCGGCCAGTGAAGATTTGACCAGGGCAATCTCGGCCTCGTGCTCCACCTTGCTGAGCAGGCCGCGCATCATCTGGAAGCGCAGGAATACCAGGAAGGTATTCACCACGTCGGTCTCGCAATAATCCCGTATCTCGGCGATGCGGCCTTCCAGCCAGGCGCCCCAGACCGCCGAGCCGTCCATGCCGAGCTTGCCCGGCAGGCCCATCAGGCGCGCCAACTGGTCGAGCGGCGCGCTGCCGCGCGGCTGGTACATCGCCAGCAGGTCCATCAGGTCGGTATGGCGCATGTGGTAGCGGCTGATGTAGTTGTTCCACTTGAAATCGCGCGAGTCGCGGTAATCGCCCTCGCCCATGTCCCAGTAGCGCGGCGCGCTGACGCCGTGGATCAGCCCGCGATAGTGCAGCACCGGCAGGTCGAAGCCGCCGCCGTTCCAGGACACGATCTGCGGCGTGAACTTCTCGATGCCGTCGAAGAAGCGCTGGATGATTTCGCCCTCGCCGGACTTTGGCTCGGCCAGCGACCAGACGCGAAAACCTTCGTCGCTGCGCAACGCACAGGAAACCACCACGACCCGCTGCAGATGCAGCGGCAGGAAGTCGCTGCCGTTCTTCGCCCGCTGGCGCTGGAAGGCGAACTCGGCGACCTCCGCATCGGAAAGCGCCACCGGCAGTTCGTGCAGCGTGCGCAAACCGGCGATGTCGGGGATGGTCTCGATATCAAAGACGAGAACGGGAGTCATGGGCTGGGTTCCGCGGAAAGTCGGCGCTGGCGATACGGCGATTCTATAATCCCGCCCATGTCAGGTGAGGAAAAAGACGAGGACAGCCGCCAGGGCATCCAGTCGATCGAGGTTGGCGTACCCCTGTTGCGGGTGCTGGCCGACCATGGCGCACCGATGATGCTGCGCGACCTG
Organism: Sulfuritalea sp.; assembly: GCA_016716965.1. Lineage (GTDB taxonomy): Bacteria > Pseudomonadota > Gammaproteobacteria > Burkholderiales > Rhodocyclaceae > Sulfuritalea. Next base: position 12,781 of record JADJUP010000028.1, read on the forward strand.
GCCATCGCCGCCGGCATGCCCGCCGCCAAGGCGCACCGCTACCTGGTCAGCCTGGTGCGCACCGGACTGGTGATGCAGGACGGAACCTCCGGTCGCTACGACCTCGGCCATTTCGCGCTGGAACTCGGCCTCGCCTGCATTGCGCGGCTCGACCCGGTGCGCATGGCGAATCCCGTGCTCGATGCCCTCGGCGAGGAAATCGGCGAAACCGTGGCGCTGGCGGTGTGGGGCAACATGGGCCCGACCATCGTGCGCTGGGTCGATTCGCGGCGGCCGGTTTCGGTCAACCTGCGCACCGGTGCGGTGATGCCGCTGCTGCACTCGGCGATCGGCCTGTGCTTCGTCAGCTTCTTCGATTCCCCGCTGCTTTCGCGCCGGATCGATGACGAACTCCAGATCAACGCCCAGGGCGACAACCCGCGGGCACCGATCACGCGCGCCGAACTGGATGCGGTGGTCGCGGAATGCCGCCAGCACGGCATGTCGCGCGCGGTCGGGTCGGTGATTCCGGGCATCAACGCCTTCTGCGCCCCGGTGTTCGACCACGAAGGCAAGATGGTGCTGGCGATTACCGGCCTCGGCCCGGCCGGCCTCTTCCCGCCCAACTGGAATGGCCCGATGGCCAGGGCGATCCGCAACGCCGCGCAAGGAATCTCGCGCCAGCTTGGCTGGCGCGGCGATCAGGCAGGAGCGACGATCCGCCGCATGTGATCGCGCAACGGTGCGCTGTCGGCATTGAAGTAGCGGTGGCGGCAGGCGGCATACAACGCCTTCCGCTCCAGCGCTGAATAGTCCAGACGGTAGCCGGCCGCCGCGGCCAGGGCCATGCAGAAGTGCCGCAGGCAGCGGCTGTTGCCGTCGCGAAAGACATGCACCGCATAAATGCGATAGTAATACTCGGCGAGGCGATCGGAAAATTCTTCGATTCCCAGTCCGCGCAGAAACCCTTCGCCTTCCAGCTCAGCGTGAATCTTCCGCACCGCAGCGGAGATCTCGGCCGCCGGCACAAAATCCTGGCCCTGCTTTTCGGTATCGACCGTGCGCGCCTGCCCGGCCCAGGCGAAGACGTCCTGGAACAGCACGCGATGAATCGCGCACAGGTGTTCCAGGTCGAAGTTGCCGGCAGGCGCGTCGGCGAGCTGTTCGCCGCGCAACCCGGCGACGGTAGCGATCACCCGATCGAGCACAGCCATGCTGCGGATGCCGAAAAGGTTGATCAGGACCGGCGTGCCAGGATAGACGTAGGGCTTGGCCGGATCGGGCGAGGGATAGTCGATGATTGCCTCAGCGCTTTGCCATGGGCACGGTAGTCAGGCCGAGGCTCTTCCACACCTGCATGCCACCGCGATACCACTTCAGCTTGTGCGCCGGATAGCCCAGCGCCAGCAGCTGCTTGATATTGGTCGGCGACTGCCCGCACCAGGGCCCGTTGCAGTAGAACACCAGCGTCTTTGCATTCTCGAAGTTCCACAGCAGGCCGGTGCGGCTGGCGCCGAACTGCAGCGTGAGTATTTCGGCGATCGACTCAGCATCGGCCTGCGCCGGATGCAGGCGCGTCCAGGGCAGATGGATCGCGCCGGGAATGATGCCGGAGCGCTGCAGCCAGTCTGCATCGCGCGAATCGACCACCAGGACGGTATCGTCGCGCTGCGTGATGCGCCGCAGGTAGTCCATCAGTTCGAGTTCACCGATGGTCTCGACCCCCGGCGCCAGATGCATCGGTTGCACGCAGTAGGGCGGACAGGGCCGCGAGGTCATGGCGAAATCGGGGTCGATCTGGTTGAAATTGTCGGGTTCGCGCTGGATGCGCACCACTCGCCCCTCGTGCATCACGTCGAGCCAGGCTTGTTGGGCGGTGATGCCGACCGGTTGGTCGGCCCGTGCATTGCCGGCAAGCAGCAGGAGCGCGGCGAGGGCTGCCGCCAGCCCGCCAGCGAGGCGCACCGGTGTTGCGCGCGGTTTCATCGGGCCTGCCTGGCCATCGTAAACATGCATTTCTGCCCCCCACCGGAAACTGCCTCGCTGCCGGGCCAACGCCGGCATCGCCAAATCCCGCCGACAAGCGTAGTCTGCCGCGACGGATGCGCCAAATCGACGCACCGACAATACTACCCAAAGGAGAGATGCTCATGAAAAACAGTTCGACGGGGCTATCGCGCCTGCTGCTCACGATCGTGATCGCCATGTCCATGCTGGGCGCGACGGGCGCGCGGGCGGCGGACGACAGTGCAGCGTTGTCCGGACTCAAGGACGGCAAGATCGCCTTCGACATCAAGGAGGGCAACGGCAAGCTGCTCATGGCGCGCCTGGACATCATCGACGAAACGCGGCAATCGCTGATCAAGCAGGGCGTCACGCCGCACTTCATCCTTGCCTTTCGCGGCCCCGCGACGAAGCTGGTTCAGACCGACCAGGAGAAGATCAAGCCGGAAGACCGTGAAATGGCGGCCAAGATCGCGGCCCGGATCAAGGAAATGAGCAAGGCACCCGGCGTCGATGGTTTCGAACAATGCGCGGTCGCGTCGCGGCAACAGGAAACCAAGACCGACCTGGTGCTGCCGGAGATCCGCGTGGTCGGCAATGGCTTCATTTCCCTGATGGCCTACCAGGCCAAGGGCTACGCCTACATCGCGCCCTGAGCGGAAGCAAACCGGCGCAACGGCCCTGCCGTTGCGCCGGACGGGAAACCACAGCGGGCATTAGCGCCCGAAGATTCCCTTGAGCAATTCCAGCGGCTTTTCCAGCTTCAATTCATCTGGCGACTCTTCCGAACTCCGGCGCCGATCGCTGCGCGCCTCGCCCCGTTCCCTCGCTGCGCCGGACCGATCCGGCCGCCCCTCCTCGGACATGCCGAGCAGGCCGTTGGTGACCGACTTTACGCGCAGTTTCACCGCCCACACCGGTTCCCACTTGGCCTTCGGATCCTTGGGGCGCGGCGGATGGGCCAGGTTCAGTTCGTCGCCATAGGCGATCACGCGCAGCATGCCGCCGTTTTCGCCAAAGATTCCTTTGGGCACGGTGCAGGTCGTCGTCTGCGGGGTGAGCAGCACCTTCTCCTTGAGCCAGCGATCCACCGCAACATTGGTCTGGTAGTCCATCAGGCCGAATCCGGTATCCGGCAGTTCGCTGGACGTCCACATCACCATGTCTTCCTTTTCATTGCTGCCCATGGCGGATACGAAGTAGGCGCGCGCCGTGGCGATCGCGTTCCATTTCAGTTCGGTCGCACCGTCCCTCGCGGCCTGATCCAGCTTGATCGGCGGCATCAGGTCCTGGGCCGCCGGGATGCGGAAACGGAATGCCGCCGGAATGCCCTTGCCGGAAAACGCGTGCTCGCCCTGCAGGGACGCCGTTTCCGGCACCATGCGGCTGTCGTCGGGATTCGGCCATGAGGGACGTCCGATCGCGCTGTGCGCGCCGCGCTGCGTGGCGCTGCGGGCGACGAAGAACTTGCCGAAATCGGCGGGCGCCGCGGTGGCCATGTCGAGCACCCGGGGTTGCCCCGCGCGCACCGACGAACCGCAACCCCAGTACAACAGCATGCGCCCCTTGGGCCGTTCCGGATCTTCGTGCTTGATATCCTCGTCGTCGCGCACCGGTGCCGGCGGCGCATTCTTCGGCGTGCGGAGTTCCAGCGCCGGACTGAGGAAGCCTTCCGGTACCGCCTGCTGCGCGGCGTCGAGGTTCGGATTGGCGCGGGCGCGCACGGTGACATCAACCCAGCGGCCGGCGCTCATGCTGCGCGTGTTGCCGAAGGTGTTGCCACCACCGGCTCCCTTGCCGCCGAACATCCCGCCCAGGCCACCCATTCCGGACATGCCGCCCATCGGCATGCCCATCCCGGAAAAGGTGGCTATATCGATCCAGGCCTGTGCTTCGGGGGGGGCCACCTGCTGCGCGGCGGCTGCCGTCGGGATGGCGAGCAACACCGGAAGAAATGTGGTGGCGATGAGGTTTGTTCTGTTGCGCGGTGAATTCAAGATGTTCCCTCCTTATGTCGCCGGGATGATACTCCTGCACGACAGGCGGCGGCCAATCCGCATGCACCGCTGCTCCGCCCGCGGGATGTTACCCTTGGCCCACTTCGAGGATCCGACCATGCGCCGCACCGTCCCACTATTGCTGCTGCTCTACCTGATCGGCCTGCTGCAGGGCTGCAGCGCGGTGCGACTCGGCTACGGCCACGCCGACAGCCTGGCGCGCTGGTGGATCGACCAGTATGTCGACCTGTCGCCGGAGCAGGACACCCTGGTACAGGAACGCCTGGCCCGCTTCTTCGCCTGGCACCGCAAGACGCAGCTGCCGGATTATGTGGCTGTACTTCGCCAGGGCCAGCAGTTCGTCGCCGGCCAGCCGACGCTGGCGGATGCCCGCGCGCTGGACGAAAGCATCGTGCGGCGGTTGCGCACCGCAACGGACCAGGCCATACCGGACATGGCGGATTTGCTCGCGAGCCTCGGGACCTCCCAGATCGAGCGCATTGCCGCGCGCTATGCGGAAAAGAACATCGAGTACGCGAAAGAAGCCGGGCTCTCCGAAGGTGAGAGCGCACAACGCAAGGCGCGCCAGAAGCGGATGCTGGAACGGGCCGAATACTGGTTCGGCGACCTGAACGGCGATCAGCGGGCCTCACTGCAACGGATGATCGATGCCCAGGAGACCGGCGCGCAGTTCCGTTACGACGAAAGGCTGCGGCGCCAGCGTGAATTGCTTGACCTGGCGCGCCAGGTGCAGCGCGAAAAGCCGCCGCGCGAACGCGTGATCCAGTTGCTGCGCGACTATGCGGCGCGCTTCGACCTGCCGCCCGACCCGGCGCGCCGGACCCAGGCGCTGGCCCTGCGTCGCGCTGCGGCGGAACTGACGGTGGCCGTACATGCCATGACCACGACGGCACAGCGCGCGCATGCCCGGCAGAAGATCGACGACCTGATCAGCGACTTTACGCAACTGTCGCAGGAAGCGTCCTAGCCGCCGTCACGCCGGCCAGGACGGCGTGACTTACTTCTTCGGCGTGATGCTGGCGTCTTCGATCAGCAGCGGGTAGGAATAGCCGGAACCGAAGTCGCGATTCACCACCACCACTCCGGAAACCGCCACCTGGTCGCCGACATTGGCGGTCTGCTTGCTGGTGACGATCAGGTTGTTGGTGCCCTTGGCGGCCTCGCCCGAGCCATCCTGCACGTGCACGAAGTTGCGGCCCATGATGCCGTTGTTGACCTTGACCACCTTGCCCTGGGCACTGATGGTCTTGCCGGCGAGGCCGGCCTTGTTCTGGTTCAGTGCGGCGACGGTCTCGGCGGCGGCATTGAAGGACGCCAGACCCAGGCTGCCGATAAGGGCAGCAACCACGACGGAAAAAATCCTCATCAAAAACTCCTGTATAGGGTTGCAGGCCGGCAGGAACCGGCCAACCGGCAGTATACCCGCTGCGTTACCGTGGCGACCGCCCGGCGGGCCGCCTAGGAATCGGCGACACGCCCGCGCAAGGCCTTGACCTTGCCGCGCAGTGTCTTGGCGTCGACCCGCCGCTTCTGCGAATTGCGCGTTGGCTTGGTGGCACGGCGCGCAAGGGGAACAAAGGCGGCGTCGGCGATCAGCCCCCGCAGCCGCTCCATGGCAGCGAAGCTGTTGCGTTCCAGGCTGCGGAACTGCTGCGCCTTGATAACGACTACGCCCTCGGCGCTGATGCGCTGGTCGCGGAACGCCAGCAGGCGGGCCTTGAGGTCGTCGGGCAGCGACGAGGCACGTATGTCGAAGCGCAGGTGAACCGCGTTCGACACCTTGTTGACGTTCTGCCCGCCGGCACCCTGGGCGCGGATCGCGGTGATCTCGACCTCATCCTCGCGCAGCAGGGAATCGATTTTGTCGCCGGCCATGTCGCGGCTCAGGCTTTCGGCGGGGCGACGGGACCGACATCCAGCGCCTGCCAGCCTTCCAGGCCCAGCGCACGCATGGTTTCGATGTTGCGCAGGTAGATCTCGGACGCATCCGGAAACGCCGCCGTGGCCCGTACCAGGCTGGCTTCGCGAATCAGGTGCAAGGTCGGATAGGGTGCGCGGTTGGTGTGGTTGGCGATGTCATCGGCTTCCGCATCGGCGAACACGTAGTCGGGATGGAAGCTAGCCACCTGCAGGATGCCGACCAGGCCATGGCTGCGCAGGACAACTTCGACCAGGTCGAGAAAATCGGTGAAGTCGTCGAAATCGGTGAGGGCTGCCGGCGTCATGATCAGCGTCATGTCGACCTCGTCGGGCGCCACGTCGACCAGGAACTTCAACTCGCTTTCCAGAGCGTCGAGCAGTTCGTCCGTGGTCTGCGCCGGGCTGACCACGTAGCGCACCAGTTCCTTCACATGCACGCCCTTGGCGAAGGGGCACAGGTTGAGGCCGATCACCGCCCGCTCCAGCCACTTGCGGGTGGCGGCGATGATCTCGGCGTCGCTGGCGACGGGTATCGGGTCCATGTGCGGCGCTACTCCAAAAGTCGGCGCTGGCGCTACGGCGTTCAGCCGCCGCGATCCGACAGCAGATGCACTTTCACCTTCTTGCCCTTGACCGTGCCGGCCGACAGCTTGCGCAGGGCGTCCTGCCCGATGTCGCGCGCGACGGCGACATAGGTGGCGGTTTCGGTGACCTTGATCTTGCCGATCTGCTCCTTGGTGAAGCCGGCCTCGCCGGTCAGTGCGCCCAGCACGTCACCGGGACGGATCTTTTCCTTGCGTCCGCCAAGGATCAGCAGGGTCACCATCGGCGGCAGCAGGCGCGCAGTCGACGCATCCTGCAATTCGCCGAGGGCATGCCATTCAACCTCCTGGCCCAGCGTCGTCACGATGTTGCGCACGCGCGCCATCTGGTTGCCGGCGACCAGGCTGAAGGCCCAGCCTTCCTGGTCGACGCGCCCGGTGCGGCCGATGCGATGCACATGCACTTCGCTGTCCGGCGTGACATCGACGTTGATCACCGCTTCGAGCTGGTCGATGTCGAGGCCGCGCGCGGCGACGTCGGTGGCGACCAGCACCGAGCAACTGCGATTGGCGAACTGGATCAGCACCTGGTCGCGCTCGCGCTGCTCCATTTCGCCATGCAGCGCCAGCGCAACGAAGCCCTCGGAACGCAGCACCTGCAGCAGGTCGCGGCATTGCTGGCGCGTGTTGCAGAAGGCCAGGGTGCTGACCGGCCGGTAGTGCCGCAGCAGCATGCCGACCGCAGCCAGCCGCTGCTCGGGCGCCACTTCGTAGAAGCGCTGGCGGATCTTGCCTGCCTCGTGCTGCTCGGTAAGCGTGATCTGCAACGGATCGCGCAGGAAGGCGCGGCTCAGGCTGGCGATGCCTTCGGGATAGGTGGCGGAGAACAGCAGGGTCTGGCGCTCCCTGGGACAGGCCTTGGCGACGAAGGCGATGTCGTCGTAAAAGCCCATGTCCAGCATGCGGTCGGCCTCGTCCAGCACCAGGGTATCGAGCGCCGAGAGGTCCAGGCTTTCACGCTGCAGGTGATCCATGATGCGCCCCGGCGTGCCGACCACGACATGGGCGCCGTGCTCCAGGCTGGAGATCTGCGGCCGCATCTGGCTGCCGCCGCACAAGGTCAGCACCTTGATGTTCTCGGCGCCGCGCGCCAGGCGGCGAATTTCCTGGCTTACCTGGTCGGCCAGTTCGCGCGTCGGACACAGCACCAGCGCCTGCACCGCGAAGCGGCGCGGATTGAGGCGGGCCAGCAAGCTCAGGGCGAAGGCCGCCGTCTTGCCGCTGCCGGTCTTGGCCTGGGCGATCAGGTCCTTGCCGGCCAGCGCCGGCGGCAGGCTGGCGGCCTGGATCGGCGTCATCTGCCGGTAGCCGAGTTGCTCGAGATTGGCCAGCGTCGCAGGCGCCAGCGGGAGGGAAGCGAAGGACAGATCGGCGCCTTCGGCGGCGACCGCAGGGGTGGGATTCATGCGCAATTGTAAGCGACCACCCGGACAGGCAGGCCTTACGCCTGCCGCGAACGGTGTCAACGTTCGTCGAAGGACAGCACCACGCGTTCGGTCAACGGATGGGCCTGGCAGGCCAGCACGAAGCCGTTGGCGACCTCGGCCTTGTCCAGCGCAAAATTGCGCTCCATGCGCACTTCGCCTTCCATCACCTTGCAGCGGCAGGTACCGCAAACACCCGAGGTGCAGGAGAACGGCACTTCCATACCGGCGGCAGATGCCGCGTCGAGGATGCTGGGCTGGTCCTTGCGGAAGTCGATCTCGCGCCGCATGCCGTCGCGGATGATGACCACCTTGGCCTGCTCGGCATCGCCCGGCTGGGCTTCGTGCACCACGGCACCGACCGGCGCGCCAGCAGGAAGCGCGACGCCGAAGCGTTCGATGTGGATCGCGGCCTCGGGTACGCCGGCGGCCAGCAGCGCGGCTTCGGCCTCGTCGTTCATCTGGAATGGACCGCAGACATACACGTGGTCGATAGTCGGCGCCGGCACCACGGTGGCGAGGAACTCGCCGATCTTTTCGCGGTTCATGATGCCCATGTTGAGCGGCGAATCGGTCGGCTCGTCGGAGAACACGTGCTGCAGGGACAGCCGCGTCATGTAACGGTTCTTCAGGTCTTCCAGTTCTTCCTTGAACATGGTCGATCGCAGCATGCGGTTGCCGTAGATCAGCGTGAAGCGGCTCATGGGCTCGCGCGCCAGTACCGTCTTCATGATCGAAAGGATCGGCGTGATGCCACTGCCGCCGGCAATGCCGACATGGTGGCGCTTCGCCGCCGGCTCGATGGGGACGAAGAAGCGACCCTGCGGCGCCATGACGCTGATCGTGTCGCCGGGGCGCACGCGCTCGTTGATCCAGTTGGAGAAGGCGCCGCCCTTGACGCGGCGCACGCCGACGCGCAATTCGCCGTCGTCAACGCCGGCGCAGATCGAATAGGAGCGACGCAGGTCCTGGCCGTCGATGCTGGCGCGCAGGGTCAGGTACTGACCCTGGGTGAAGCCGAATACGGAGCGCAGTTCAAGCGGAACGTCGAAGCTGACGATGGAGGCCTCGGCGGTGTCGGGCTCGATGGATTTCACCCGCAGGTCGTGGAACAGAGTGCTCATATCGGTTTGAAATGCTCAAATGGTTCGCGGCAATCGAGGCAGCGATGCAGCGATTTGCAGGCGGTGGAGCCGAAAGCGGACAGGCGCTCGGTATGCACGCTGGCACAGCGCGGACAGGGCACGGCCGCCTGGCGGCGACCGACGATGCGGATCGGCACGGCACCATCGGCGAGCGCCGGACCGGGCGGCGCGATGCCGTATTCGAGCAATTTGCGCTTGCCCTCGGCGCTGATCCAGTCGCTGCTCCAGGCCGGCGCCCGGCGCATGGTCACGCGCGCCGGGCCGAGGCCGGCCGCCGCGATGGCATCAAGCACGCTCTGCTCGATCACCTCGGTGGCCGGGCAACCGCTGTAGGTCGGCGTCAGCACGATTTCCAGGCCGTCGTCATGTTCGATCACCTCGCGCACCAGGCCCAGATCGACCACGGACAGCGCCGGGACTTCCGGATCGAGCACCTCGTTCAACGTTGACCAGGCACTGTCGATGCGGGAAGCGGCAACCGTGCTCACCACGCGCCCCCGGGGTAGGCACGCTGCAGGTATTGCATCTCCGCCAGCAGGTAGCCCATGTGCTCGCTATGCAGGCCGCGTTTGCCCGTGCTGCGAAAAGTCGGCGCCGGCGGCACGGCGAGTTTGGCCTCGCCAAGGACTTCGTCCATTTCCGCCAGCCAGGGCTCATGCAGCTGCGACCAGGCCGGGCCCAGTCCCGCGGCTGTGGCCGCTGCATCGACCGCATCGTCCTCGAACAGTTCCGGCGTATAAAGCCACAAGGTCGCGAGCGCGGCTTCGCTGCGGCGGCGCGACTCGTCGGTGCCGTCGCCCAGGCGCACCGCCCAGTCGGCGGCGTGCTGCTGGTGGTAGCGCGCTTCCTTCAGCGCCTTGCCGGCGATGGCGGCGAGTTCTGCGTCGCTCGAATCGCGCAGGCGTTCCCACATCAGCTTGAGCCAGGTGGACAGCATCAAGTTGCGCAACACGGTGAAGGCGAAATCGCCACGCGGCAGTTCGGCCAGCGTCACATTGCGGTAGTCGATCTCGTCGCGCAGGAAGGCCAGTTGGTCTTCGTCATAGCCCTCGCCGCCGCATTTGCCACTATGTTGGCCGGCAAGCGTGAGAAGCGCGCGTGACTGGCCGATCAGGTCGAGCGCCATGTTCGACAGCGCGATGTCCTCTTCGAGGATAGGCGCATGGCCGCACCACTCGCCGAGGCGCTGGCCGAGGATCAGGCAGGTGTCGGCGAGGCGCAGCAGGTAGGTCAGTTCCGGCGCGGCCGGAATCTTGATGGAGGAAATCATCGGCGGCACCTCACATGTGGTCTACCGAATCCGGCAGCTTGTAGAAGGTGGGATGGCGATAGACCTTGTCCTCGGCCGGATCGAAATACATGTCCTTGTCGTTCGGGTCGCTGGCGACGATCTGGTCGGAACGCACCACCCAGACGCTGCTGCCTTCCTGGCGCCGGGTATACACGTCGCGCGCCATCTGCACCGCCATCTTGGGGTCGGCGGCATGCAGGCTGCCGCAGTGCTTGTGGTCGAGTCCGGCCTTGGTGCGGACGAAGACTTCCCACAAGGGCCATTCGTTTTCGACTGGATTTTCATGCTGCCTCCTTCAATTCGGATTTCCTGGCGTGGGCCAGCGCCGCTTCGCGCACCCATTCGCCGTCTTCCCAGGCCTTGACGCGATCGGCCAGGCGCTCGCGGTTGCAGGGGCCGTCGCCGCCGACCACGCGCCAGAACTCGGACCAGTCGATGGTGCCGTAATCCCAGTGCTGGTTTGCCTCGTTCCAGCGCAGGTCCGGGTCGGGAAAGGTCACGCCCAATACCTCGGCCTGCTGCACGGCGGCGTCGACGAACTTCTGGCGCAGCGTGTCGTTGCTGACGCGCTTGATGCCCCAGCGCATGCCCTGCGCCGAATTCGGGCTCTGGTCGTCGGGCGGGCCGAACATCATCAGGCAGGGCCACCACCAGCGATTCACCGCTTCCTGCACCATGGCGCGCTGCGCGTCGGTGCCCTGCTTCATCATCACCAGCAGGCTGTCGAAGCCCTGGCGCTGGTGGAAGCTCTCTTCGCGGCAGATGCGCACCATGGCGCGCGCATAGGGCGCAAACGAGCAGCGGCAGATCGGCACCTGGTTCATGATCGCCGCGCCGTCGACCAGCCAGCCGATGGCGCCGACGTCGGCCCAGGTCAGGGTCGGGTAATTGAAGATCGAGCTGTACTTGGCCTTGCCGGTATGCAGGGCGTCGAGCATCTGGTCGCGACTGCTGCCCAGCGTCTCGGCCGCGGCATAGAGGTAGAGGCCGTGGCCGCCCTCGTCCTGCACCTTGGCCAGCAGGATGGCCTTGCGCTTCAGGGTCGGCGCGCGGGTGATCCAGTTGCCCTCGGGCAGCATGCCGACGATCTCCGAATGCGCGTGCTGGCTGATCTGGCGCAACAGCGTCTTGCGGTAGTTCTCCGGCATCCAGTCCTTGGCTTCGATGAAGTCGCCGGCGTCGATGCGGTTGTCGAAGCGCTGCTGCAATTGCGCTTCCTCGGCCGTGCGCAAGGCCGGCTTGTCGCCGCCTTCGTCGCGCATGGTGTCCATGGCCTGGGTGTACATGGCGCTGTTCCTTTCCTGTTGCCGCTGTCGGGGGTCGCTCGCGGTGCCGACCGGCATCGCTAACGTGATACATTTTTATTGGTTGTTGCAAATATTAATGTATCACTTAGTTCTTGTCAATCGAAACTTAAAGCATTTGGACGACAGGGGATAGCGCTCGATCATGGGTCAAGCGTGGGATGGATACAGTTCAGGATGGCGCCCGGCAGCGCCGGCGGTCAGGCCGGGAGCGGCGTGACGCGCTCGTGATAGCGCGCGCGGTAAAGCAGGCGGCGCTTCTGCGGCGTCTCGGTGAAACCGGAACGGTCGTGCAGCACGTTGTTGCAGGCCAGGCCCATGCCGGGTTCCAGGCGTCCGTGCAGGGTCCATGGCGTCGGCGTCGCCAGCAGTTTGGCCAGTGCCGCGACGGCGGCCTGCGTCGCCGGATCGGCGCGCCACTCGATGCTGATGCTGCGCGCCGTGTAGCGCATGTGCAGGAATCCCTGCGCATCGATTGAAAATACCGGCCCCGGCTGGGCGGCGCGGGCGACGCCGGTGTCGTCCATGCGCGGCGGGATGGTCATGGCGTCGTCCTGCGACAGGGCGCGGATGAAGTCAGGGTTCTCGTCGCGCAGCAGGATGTAGGCGATCTCGTGGTCGAGCAACTGGTTCTCGCCGCCGCTCGCGGCGCTCTCCACGCAATGCAGGACCATGCCGCGCACGGTGCGCTCGGAAAGGTTGTAGTAGCCGTCGGTGTGCCAGCGGATCGGCTTGTCGGTGTAGGGAATGAACTCCTTGCGCTCGCCGCGTTCCTCGGCGCCACGCACCGATATCGGCGAGATCGCGTCGTCGTCGGTCAGCCAGTGGCTGTCGAGGTGGATCAGCCCGAGTTGTGTTCCCAGCCGGCGAGGGATGTCCTTGTCGGCGTTGCCGGCAGTATTGCTGGTGTAGATCGCCATGTTGGCGGTCGCGCAACGGTCCAGCAGCGCGGCACGCTCGGCGCGCGTCAGTTGGCGCGGATCATCGAGCGCAACGACGATGTCTTCGATGCGCCTTGGCGCGGTGTCGAGCTTGCGTTCGCGCCAGACGGCGTAGGCCGCTGCATCGGCCAGGTCGAAGGGGCTGCCCACCTTAGTCGCCCGTGACGCCGTGCCGCGAGCGCCGACTTTTCACGGCCTCGGGGTGGAACAAGCCAGCCAGGGTCTTCTGCAGCATGCGCACGGATTCGGGCGACTCGATTTCCATGACCTGATCGACGGCCCAGAGCTGGTCCTTCTCCGGCAGGGTTTCCTTGATGCAGGCGGCGAAGCATCGGCGAAAGCCGAAGTCGGGGCCGCCCGCGTCGAAGCCGAAATCAGCGTACTCGTCGCTGCGCCGGTTGTAGGTTTCGAGAAAACCCTGGCCGGCCTGACCGGGCAGCAGGTCCGGCAGCAGGGCCTCGCGGGCTTCCTCCACCATCTCGGCCAGGCGCCTCACCAGGGCCACGGTGAATTCCGCGCGCTGTTCCGGCGCAAGATCGTCATGGGCGATGCGGTCGGCGGCCAGTGCAAGAAACACCAGGTACTCGCAGACGAAATCGAACCAACCGCGTCCGACCTCGATGTCGTAGTCAGCCTGACGCATCCGCGCGATAGCCTCCTGCGCAAGCTTCCAGGCCAGCATGGCAATCACGGTGGCGTGTTCGGCCGCGCCGCGCGGCCGGCCGGAGTGGAAACTGTTACGGAGGCGTAGGGCCATGGGTTTCCATTTTCGAGCGCAGCGAGCCAGTCTAATCCCCCGCCCGGAGGGGCGAAGGGGGGCCCGGGGGGTGGGGGCAATCTTTGCGCCCACGGCGGGTACTAGCCCCGCCCATGGGGCGGGCTAGTACCCGCCCTTGCCGAACGGCTTGGTCAGCCCCGCAACCTTCACACCCTGCTTGGCCGCACCGCCATCGGGAAACAGCTCGAACATGCGCGAGCTGGAGACGTCGGCGATCACCTCTTCCTCTTCCAGCATCTTCATCATGTTGCGCAGGTTGGGCGTATGGCCGTCTTCCTGGTACTTGCGGCGCAGGAAATTGACGATGGCCCAATGGTCGTCGGTCATCGTGACGCCCTGCTCGGCAGCGATGGCATTTACCGCTTCCTCGCTGAAATCCGCTTCCAGCAGGTAGCCATCGTCGTCGGTTTCCTTCTCAACTCCATTGATCATGTATCCCACAAAGATTCTCCTCTGACTAGTCGCCCCTTCCCCTGGGAAGGGGGCGGGGATGGGTTATTGAATGATGCGGTTCTACTTGCGACGCAAGTAGAACTCGTGGATTCCCTTGCCCGTTTCGTGGCTGAACAGCAATTCCGCGGCGCCGGCCTTGGCCCAGGACACGATGTCGTCGGCGGAACCGGGGCAGTCGCTGACCAGTTGCAGCACCTCGCCGGCCTTCATGCCTTCCAGCAGCTTCTTGGCCTGGACGATGGGTCCGGGGCAGGAGACGCCGCGCATGTCCAAGGTGACATGGGCAATCGGCGTTGCTGCCGCGCTGCCCGCGCGCTGGATCAGGTAGGCGGTCTTGCCGTCGGCCAGTTTTTTCGAATCCAGGACCTGGTTGCCGGTGTATTTGGCCCAGGCGAAAAGGTCGTCGGCCGTGCCCTGGCAGTCGGATATCAGCTTCAGGACCTGGCCCGGTTGCAGGTCGTCGACCAGTTTCTTGGCGCCCAGCAACGGTGCCGGGCAGGGAAGTCCGCTGGTATCCAGCGTGACGGTGGCGTTGTCGGTCATTGCCCTGGGTTTGGGTGAACCTCCCTAGGTGTCGATAGACGAGCCGACTGGCCCCGGGGGGGGGGGGGGGGGGTCTAGCCTTTTGCGGGGTTCCCCCCCGGGGGGGGGGCGGGGGGCCGGGGGCCGCGGGCTTCGCCGACAGCGGCGATGGATTTGTGCGGTATGAAGATGCCGCAACCAAGCAGGCGGTACAGACCCAGGCCGTTTTCCTGGATGGCCACCGATTCTGCCCGCTTGAGGCTGTGCAGCATCAGGGTAAAGCCATGCACCGGACCGGCGCCGGTGTTCATCTGCCGGGCGCGGCCGGTAACCGGTTCGCCGCCGATGCCTTGCCCGGCCAGCGCGGCGCGGCAGGCGGCGAGGAATTCGATCTCGTCGGCGGTGCCGAAGCTGACGAAATGTGAGTACACGACTTCGGTGATGGGCAGCAAGGGGCGCAGGCTGCAACGACCGAGCCCCAGTGGCACGCCGTCGAGGTCAAGCGTAGTGCCGCAGAGAAGGTCGGCGCTGGCGCGACGGGAATGCGGCAGGCGGATCGCCAGGCGACTGCGGCGACCGACGCAATGCCGGCCGTCGGCGCGCCCGAGCCCCGACAGGGGCAGGATGCCCGCGCGCGGCTCGTCCGCGAGCCACGGCAGGGCGCGGCGCAAGGCGTCGGCAAGCGCTTCGGCATGGTCGTCGGCCAGTGTCCCGGCATCGAGTTCGAAGACCACATCGACCATGTCTTGGGAGGCCTCGTCGGGCCAGACGCTCACTCCGGGCCTCCGGTTTTTCCATCCATGCCCGGTTGGACCGCTGCCCAGTCGGAAAGCGCCTTGCCCCACTGCGCGGCTGTCACCGGGTCAATGTCGAAGATGGTGAAGCGGCTGCCCTCGCGAATGCGCGTGCGCAGCATTGCCATGCCCCCGCCTTCGAAGGCGAACTCCTGGAGTTCGATCGCCTGGTTGCCGATCGGCACCCGGAACTTGATGAGTGTTTTGACGTTTTCCACGGATTTCCTCGGTGCGGGACTATGACATTCGGCGCGGCGGGCAACCATTCCCGCATGGGAGTGGAAGCATATAACCCTTTCGGGTAGGTACGATTACCTGCCGGGAGTATGGTTTGTGCACCGCACACAACTCTATGATTCCGTTATCGCAATACCCCGACAACGAGGAGAGACTGACAATGGCCAAGCCCATGCACCCCACCCCGAACCTGGATCAACTGGAAACCGGGCCCTGGCCCAGTTTCGTCACCGGCCTCAAGCGCCTGGCCAAGGACAAGGATTACGTCGTTGATGTCCTCGGCCATCTCGAGCATTCCTACCAGACCCGCAAGGGTTACTGGAAGGGCGGCACGGTCGGCGTGCGCGGCTACGGCGGTGGCGTGATCCCGCGTTTCACCGAGATCAAGGACGCCTCCGGCAACCCGGTATTCAAGGACGCCGCCGAGTTCCATACCCTGCGCATCATGCCGCCCCCCGGCATGCACTACGATACCGCCACGCTGCGCCAGCTCTGCGACATTTGGGACAAGTACGGTTCCGGCCTGATCGCGCTGCACGGCCAGTCGGGCGACATCATGATGCAGGGCTGTACCACCGAGAACGTGCAGAAGGCCTGGGACGAGATCAACGAAATGGGCCTCGACCTCGGCGGCGCCGGCCCGGCCGTGCGCACCTCGATGTCCTGCGTCGGCGCAGCGCGCTGCGAGCAGTCGTGCTACGACGAAGCCAAGGCGCACAAGGCGGTGATCAACAGCTTCCTCGACGACATCCACCGTCCCGCCCTGCCCTACAAGTTCAAGTTCAAGTTCTCCGGCTGCGGCAACGACTGCATGAACGCCATCCAGCGTTCCGACATGGCCGTGATCGGCACCTGGCGCGACAACATCCGCACCGACGACGACCTGGGCAAGAAGTGGTTCGCCAAGCACGGCATGAACGAACTGATCAACGACGTGGTTTCGCGCTGCCCGACCAAGGCACTCCAGATCAAGGATGCCGGCGCCGTGCGCAAGGATGCCCACATCTCTGCCGTGGCACTGGACGGCAAGCAGTGCCTGGAAATCGACAACAAGGACTGCGTGCGCTGCATGCACTGCATCAACGTCATGACCGGCGCCCTGTCCCCGGGCAAGGACAAGGGCGCCTCGATCCTGGTCGGCGGCAAGAGCCACCTCAAGATCGGCGGCCTGCTGGGCACGCTGGTGGTGCCCTTCATCAAGCTGGACACCGAGGAAGACCGCGAGAAGCTGGTGGAACTGGCGCAGTCCATCATCGACTTTTTCGCCGAGAACGCCCTGGAGCACGAGCGCACCGGCGAAATGATCGAGCGCATCGGCCTGGTGAATTTCCTCGAAGGCATCGGCCTCGACGTCGATCCGCACATGATCAACACGCCGCGCACCAACCCCTATGTCCGTACCGACGGCTGGGACGAGGAAGTGGCGAAGATCGAAGCCAAGAAAAAGGCCGCTGCCTAAGCACCGTCGCAGGCTCCCCCCGGCAATACCGGCGGGAGCCCGGACGCGTTCAAAACCCTACTAGTTATATCGACTTTTCCGGAGACAACTATGGCTGAAGCTCAAGCTCTGCGCAAGGCGGTCGAGTGCGGCGTACCCGACAACGACAAATACATGCACCCGATGCTGCTGAAGAACCGCGGCAACTGGAAATACCACGATCGCCCCCGTCCCGGCGTCCTGCACCATGTCGCCCATTCCGGCGACCAGGTCTGGTCGGTGCGTGCCGGCACCCAGCGCCAGATGGACACCCACACCATCCGCAAGCTGTGCGACATCGCCGAGCAGTTCGGCGAAGGCCACGTGCGCTTCACCATCCGCTCCAACATCGAATACATCGTTGCCGACCAGAAGAAGGTCGATCCGCTGATCGCCAAACTGGAAGGCGAAGGCTTCCCCGTCGGCGGTACCGGAAACTCGGTGTCGATGGTCGCCCACACCCAGGGCTGGCTGCACTGCGACATCCCCGGCACCGACGCTTCCGGCGTGGTCAAGTCGATGATGGACGCGCTCTACGAAGACTTCAAGGCCGAAGAGATGCCCAACCGCGTGCACCTCTCCACCTCCTGCTGCGAAATCAACTGCGGCGGCCAGGCCGACCTCGCCGTGATCGTGCAGCACACCAAGCCGCCCACCATCAACCACGACCTTGTCGCCAACGTCTGCGAGCGCCCCACCGTGGTCGCCCGCTGCCCGGTCGCCGCGATCCGTCCGGCGCTGGTCAATGGCAAGCCCTCGCTGGAAGTCGACGAGAAGAAGTGCATCTGCTGCGGCGCCTGCTACCCCCCCTGCCCGCCCATGCAGATCAACGATCCCGAGCATTCAAAGCTGGCGATCTGGGTCGGCGGCAAGAATTCCAATGCGCGCGGCAAGCCCACCTTCATGAAGCTGGTCGCTTCCGGACTGCCCAACAATGCACCGCGCTGGCCCGAGGTCAATGCCGTCGTCAAGAACATCCTGATGACCTACAAGGCCGACGCCCGCCCCTGGGAGCGCCTCGCCGACTGGATCGACCGCATCGGCTGGCCGCGCTTCTTCGAAAAGACCGGCCTGCCCTTCACCAAGTACCTGATCGACGACTGGCGCGGCTCGCGGGCCACCCTCAACTCGTCGAACCACGTCCGTTTCTGACGCTTTCCGGGAAAGTACGCCGATGAAATTCGCTGTATCCATCAATGAAGGGCCCTACCAGCACCAGGCCAGCGATTCCGCTTACCTGTTCTGCAAGGCCGCCCTGGAGAAGGGCCACGAGATCCGTCGCGTGTTCTTCTACAACGACGGGGTGAACAACGCCTCGTCGCTGACCGAGCCGCCGCAGGACGACCGCAACATCGTCGCCCGCTGGTCCAAGCTCGCCGAGGAACACAAGCTCGACCTCGTGGTCTGTGTCGCCGCCGCCCTGCGCCGCGGCATCCGCGACGAGAACCTGGCTGCCGGCTTCCGCATCTCCGGCCTTGGCCAACTGGTCGAAGCCGGCATCGAGGCGGATCGCCTCGTGACCTTTGGAGACTGACATGAGCGAAGGAGCCATCAAGAAGTTCATGTTCGTCAATCGCAAGGCCCCCTACGGCACCATCTACGCACTCGAGTCGCTGGAAGTGGTGCTGATCACGGCGGCCTTCGACCAGGACGTCAGCCTCGTCTTCATGGATGACGGCGTGTTCCAGTTGAAGAAGGGCCAGCAGACCAAGGGCATCGAGAACAAGAACTTCTCGCCGACCTACCGCGCGCTGGACGGCTACGACATCGAAAAGCTCTACGTCGAAGCCGAAGCCCTGGCCGCCCGCGGCCTCACCGAAGACGACCTGCTGGTCGACGTCACCGTCATGTCGCGCGCCGAACTGGGTGCGCTGATGGACGAGATGGACGTCGTCCTCAGCTTCTAAGGGAAAGGAAATTCATATGCTGCACATCGTCAACAAGTCGTCGCTCGAACGCAACACGCTGGATTCCTGCCTGCGCGTGGCAAATGGCGGCGCCATCCTGCTGATCGAGGACGCGGTCTACGCCGCGACCCGCGGCAACGAGGCCGAAGGCAAGCTGCGCGACGCCCTGGCCCGCTTCAAGATCTATGTTCTGGGGCCCGACCTCGACGCCCGCGGCATGGGCGACCGTGTCATGGAAGGCGTATCCACCGTGGATTACGGCGGCTTCGTCGACCTCGTTGCGGAACACAAGAACTGCCAGTCCTGGCTGTAATCGCAAACATCCAACACCCCGTACATCACCAAGGAGAAACA
This sequence comes from Sulfuritalea sp., assembly GCA_016716965.1. Lineage (GTDB taxonomy): Bacteria > Pseudomonadota > Gammaproteobacteria > Burkholderiales > Rhodocyclaceae > Sulfuritalea. The sequence continues at coordinate 31,931 of JADJUP010000028.1, forward strand.
CATGGCTACCATCGAAGTCAGCGGCAAATCCTACGAAACCGACGAAGAAGGCTATCTGGTCAACCTCGCCGAATGGAACGAGGAAGTCGGCAGCTACCTCGCCACTACCGAAAACGTCGAGATGACCGACCAGCATTGGGAAGTCATCAACTTCCTGCGCGACTACTACAACGAATTCCAGATCGCCCCGGCCGTGCGCGTCCTGACCAAGGCCATCGGCAAGAAGCTCGGCCCGGAAAAGGGCACCAGCCAGTACCTGTACGACCTGTTCCCCTACGGCCCCGCCAAGCAGGCTTGCAAGATCGCCGGCCTGCCGAAGCCCACCGGCTGCGTATAAGGAAACCGCGAACGCATCACGATCGATTGGGGTAGGCGCCGGATTCGAGTCCTCCTTGAGACTCCGGCGCCGATTTTCCCCGGTCACCGTCCTGTCCGCAAAAATTTACACATCCACTGACCGATGAATCTTCTCTTCGCAATCCTGTTCTATGCCGCGACGGTGATCCTCGTCGGCGGCATCGCGTACAGGATCTACGAGTACCTGGGCACGCCGGCGCCGCTGAAGATCCCCACCACGCCGGCCCCTACAACCACCGGCGGCGTCGCCTTCCGCATGTTCCGCGAGGTGGTGTTCTTCGAAAGCCTGTTCAAGTCCAACCTCTGGATCTGGGCGCTGGGCTGGCTGTTCCACGTCGGCCTCGCGCTGGTGCTGCTGCGCCACCTGCGCTACTTCACCGAACCGGTGAATTCCATCATCGCCTTCATCCAGCCCTTCGGCATGTACGCGGGTTTCGCCATGGCTGCCGGCCTCGCCGGGCTCTGGGCGCGGCGCTTCCTGGTCGAGCGCATCCGCTACATCTCGACTCCGTCCGACCACCTCATGCTGGCCCTGCTGCTCGGCATCGCCGTCACCGGCCTGCTGATGAAATTCGTCATGCATACCGACATCGTCGCCGTGAAGACCTTCTTCCTCGGCCTCATGGTGTTCGAAATCAATCCGCTGCCGGCGCATCCCGGCCTCTACCTGCATCTGGGCATGGTGGTGTTGCTGATGATCGTGTTCCCGGTCAGCAAGCTGCTCCATGCCCCTGGCGTGTTCTTCTCGCCGACCCGCAACCAGGTGGACAACCCGCGGGAATCGCGCCACATCGCCCCCTGGGCCGCCCAACTGGATTCGAAGAACTGACATGGCCGACGAAACCACCCCAGTCGCCGTCGCGCCAGCGCCGACTCCTGCGGCGCCAAAGCCGGCCGCCGCCAAGCCGGCCGAAAAGGCCAAGGTCGTCGCCCCGCCCTACCGCGACTATCCGACCATCCCGGCGCTGAAGATCGACTCGATGGTCGAGTCGAATCCCTATGTCGCGGCCGCCGCACACAACGAAGCCCTCGGCTTCCCCGGCACCCTGGTCGACGGCTGGGAGCAAAAGGCCGTCGCCAAGATGGGCGAACTGCTCGGCAAGTACCGCTCGCTGCGCGTGTACATGGATGCCTGCGTGCATTGCGGCGCCTGCACCGACAAGTGCCACTATTTCATCGGCACCGGCGACCCGAAGAACATGCCGGTGGCGCGCCAGGACCTGATGCGCTCGGTCTATCGCCGTTATTACACCCTGCCCGGCAAGCTCTTCCCCAAGCTGGTCGGCGCCAGCGACATGACACAGGACGTGCTGGACGACTGGTTCCGCTACTACAACCAGTGTTCCGAATGCCGCCGCTGCTCCGTGTTCTGCCCCTACGGCATCGACACCGCCGAAGTCACCATGGCGGCCAAGGAAATCATGGACAGCGTGGGTCACGGTCACAAGTATGTGGAACGAGATCATGGGCAAGGTGCACAAGATCGGCAACAACCTCGGCCTGCCCGGCCCGGCGCTGGAAAACACGCTGGAAGGCCTCGAAGAGGACGTGCTCGAAGACACCGGTGCGGCGGTCAAGTACCCGCTCGATGTCCATGGCGCCGAAGTGCTGCTGGTCACCCCTCGGCCGACTTCTTCGCCGAGCCGCACGTCGACAGCCTGATCGGCTACGGCAAGGTGTTCCACGCCGCCGGCATCTCCGGACCCTGTCCTCGAAGGCATCCGAAGCCGGAAATTTCGGCATGTTCATCGGCAACTACGAGCAGATGAAGAAGATTGCCATGCGCGTGCGCGAAGCCGCGCTGGAACTCGGCGTCAAGCGCATCGTGGTCGGTGAATGCGGCCACGCCTGGCGCGTCGCCTACGCCTTCTGGAACACGCTGACCGGCATCGGCGCCGGCGCCGACGATCCGTTCGCGATCCAGTTGCAAAAGCAGCTCGACCCGAACTACAAGCAGCCTTCGCACATCTGCGAAGTGACCTGGGACCTGATCCAGGCCGGCCGCCTCAAGTTCAACAAGGAAGCCAACGACCACCGCATCATCACCTTCCACGATTCCTGCAACGTCGCGCGCGGCTCGCGCATGGGCGACTATGCCGGCGGCCAGTTCGACATCCCGCGCAACATCATCCGCGCCGTAGCCAACAAGTACGTCGACATGTCGCCCGACACCACGCGCGAAAAGACCTTCTGCTGCGGCGGCGGCGGCGGCCTGCTGACCGACGAACTGCTCGACCTCCGCGTCAAGGGCGCCCTGCCGCGCATGGAAGCCCTGAATCGCATCGTGCAGGACAACGGCGTAAATTTCATGGCCACCATCTGCGCCATCTGCAAGGCCCAGTTCTCAAGGTTCTGCCCTACTACGGCTTCAAGATGAGCATGGTCGGCGGCGTGCACCAACTGGTCAGTACCGCGATCGTGCTTGACAACGAGCAATGACGAACAAGACTTATACGGAGACCCCCTTATGTCCGCCACGCCTGACACCACGACTGAAAAACTGAATTTCCGCCGCTACAAGGAAGGCGATACAACGTTCAAGCGCTGGCAGGAACAGATATTCCAGGCCAGCTTCAGCCGTGCCCGACCTACGTCCAGTCGACGCCGCCCTGCCAGGGCTCCTGCCCGTCGGGCGAGGACATCCGCGGCTACCTGAACATCGTGCGCGGCATCGAGAAGCCCCCCGTCGGCGCCGATGGCAAGCCCAGCATGAGCTGGCAGGAATACGCCTGGCGCCGCCTGACCGAAGCCAACCCGCTGCCGGCCGTGATGGGTCGTGTCTGCCCGGCACCCTGCGAGACCGGCTGCAACCGCAACCAGGTCGAGGACCATGTCGGCATCAACTCTGTCGAGCACTACCTCGGCGACTGGGCAATCAAGAACAACCTCAAGTTCAAGGCTCCGGAAAACAAGACCGGCAAGAAGGTCGCCATCATCGGCGGCGGCCCGGCCGGCCTCTCCGCGGCCTACCACCTGACGCTCAAGGGCCACAGCTGCACCATCTTCGACGAGCACGAGTTCCTCGGCGGCATGATGCGCTACGGCATTCCCGGCTACCGTACGCCGCGCGAAACACTCGACGCCGAGATACAGCGCATCCTCGACCTCGGTGTCGAAGTGCACCTGGAAGACCCGCATCGGCACCGATGTCTGCCTGGAACAACTGCGCGCCAGCTACGACGCGATCTTCCTCGGCCTCGGCGGCCGGGCCGGCCCGCGCCCTGCCCATCCCGGGCGACGCCGCCGACCATACCGCGCCAAACGGGATCGGGCCAGCCTCCTTCCTCAAGGCCTTCAACGACGGTCGCCTCAAGACCGTCGGGCCACCAGTGGTGGTGGTCGGCTGGCGGCGGCGACGCACTCGGTGGACGTCGCCACCGTCGCGCGCCGCCTCGGCCATATCGACAAGGTCAATCCGACCGACTGAAGGCGCCATCGCCAGCCCATACGGCCCAGGACGTGGCCGACATCTCCCTGCGCGAGGGAGCAGACGTGACCCTGACCTCGGTCTCACGACCGCCAGCAAGCCCGAAATCGAGCATGCCGGGCCGGAAGGCATCGCCATCGCCGGGCGGCTGGATGCCGATCGGCGTGGTCGAGGCCCGGAGGCCGCGCTACGCCCCGTTGCGCGCCACGCAGTGCGGCCGGATGGTCGCCGGCGCCTTCATCAAGAAGATCGAAGCGCGAGAAGGGAACTGCCCGGCGGACCTGATCGTTTCCGCCATCGGCCCAGGCCTGATTTAACCGGCATTGAGGGATCAACTCCGGCAAAGGGCGTGGTCGCGGCCGACAGAACTAGCCAGGTTTCCGGCAAAGCGCGGCAGCTTCGCCGGCGGCGGCGTGATCCGCCCGCACCTGCTGGCCACCGCCGTGGCCAGTGGCGCGATCGACGCCGACGGCATCGACCGTTCCCTCGCCGGCGAGGAAATGGTGCGCCCGGCCCGAGAGATCCGACGTGCATTCCTTTGACCTTGATGCGCAAGTATGTCGAAAAGGGCATCCAGTTCGGCGAAGTCAAGGGCGCCGCACATGGCAACTGGCAAGAGCAAAGGAAGTGGTGCACTAACTACGAAAACCGATCCTGAAGGGCATGTCATACCGCACGACCAGCCGTCCTCGGCACGCCAGTATACAGCCCGCAACAAGCGCCACATCACGCAC
>JADJUP010000029.1 GCA_016716965.1 Sulfuritalea sp.
AGTCCATCATCGACTTTTTCGCCGAGAACGCCCCTGGAGCACGAGCGCACCGGCGAAATGATCGAGCGCATCGGCCTGGTGAATTTCCTCGAAGGCATCGGCCTCGACGTCGATCCGCACATGATCAACACGCCGCGCACCAAGCCTATGTCCGTACCGACGGCTGGGACGAGAAGTGGCGAAGATCCGAAGCCAAGAAAAAGGCCGCTGCCTAAGCACCGTCGCAGGCTCCCCCGGCAATACCGGCGGAGCCCGGACGCGTTCAAAACCCTACTAGTTATATCGACTTTTCCGGAGACAACTATGGCTGAAGCTCAAGCTCTGCGCAAGGCGGTCGAGTGCGGCGTACCCGACAACGACAAATACATGCACCCGACGCTGCTGAAGAACCGCGGCAACTGGAAATACCACGATCGCCCCGTCCCGGCGTCCTGCACCATGTTGCCCATTCCGGCGACCAGGTCTGGTCGGTGCGTGCCGGCACCCAGCGCCAGATGGACACCCACACCATCCGCAAGCTGTGCGACATCGCCGAGCAGTTCGGCGAAGGCCACGTGCGCTTCACCATCCGCTCCAACATCGAATACATCGTTGCCGACCAGAAGAAGGTCGATCCGCTGATCGCCAAACTGGAAGGCGAAGGCTTCCGTCGGCGGTACCGGAAACTCGGTGTCGATGGTCGCCCACACCCAGGGCTGGCTGCACTGCGACATCCCCGGCACCGACGCTTCCGGCGTGGTCAAGTCGATGATGGACGCGCTCTACGAAGACTTCAAGGCCGAAGAGATGCCCAACCGCGTGCACCTCTCCACCTCCTGCTGCGAAATCAACTGCGGCGGCCAGGCCGACCTCGCCGTGATCGTGCAGCACACCAAGCCGCCCACCATCAACCACGACCTCGTCGCCAACGTCTGCGAGCGCCCCACCGTGGTCGCCCGCTGCCCGGTCGCCGCGATCCGTCCGGCGCTGGTCAATGGCAAGCCCTCGCTGGAAGTCGACGAGAAGAAGTGCATCTGCTGCGGCGCCTGCTACCCCCCCTGCCCGCCCATGCAGATCAACGATCCCGAGCATTCCAAGCTGGCGATCTGGGTCGGCGGCAAGAATTCCAATGCGCGCGGCAAGCCCACCTTCGTGAAGCTGGTCGCTTCCGGACTGCCCAACAATGCACCGCGCTGGCCCGAGGTCAATGCCGTCGTCAAGAACATCCTGATGACCTACAAGGCCGACGCCCGCCCCTGGGAGCGCCTCGCCGACTGGATCGACCGCATCGGCTGGCCGCGCTTCTTCGAAAAGACCGGCCTGCCCTTCACCAAGTACCTGATCGACGACTGGCGCGGCTCGCGGGCCACCCTCAACTCGTCGAACCACGTCCGTTTCTGACGCTTTCCGGGAAAGTACGCCGATGAAATTCGCTGTATCCATCAATGAAGGGCCCTACCAGCACCAGGCCAGCGATTCCGCTTACCTGTTCTGCAAGGCCGCCCTGGAGAAGGGCCACGAGATCCGTCGCGTGTTCTTCTACAACGACGGGGTGAACAACGCCTCGTCGCTGACCGAGCCGCCGCAGGACGACCGCAACATCGTCGCCCGCTGGTCCAAGCTCGCCGAGGAACACAAGCTCGACCTCGTGGTCTGTGTCGCCGCCGCCCTGCGCCGCGGCATCCGCGACGAAAACCTGGCTGCCGGCTTCCGCATCTCCGGCCTTGGCCAACTCGTCGAAGCCGGCATCGAGGCGGATCGCCTCGTGACCTTTGGAGACTGACATGAGCGAAGGAGCCATCAAGAAGTTCATGTTCGTCAATCGCAAGGCCCCCTACGGCACCATCTACGCACTCGAGTCGCTGGAAGTGGTGCTGATCACGGCGGCCTTCGACCAGGACGTCAGCCTCGTCTTCATGGATGACGGCGTGTTCCAGTTGAAGAAGGGCCAGCAGACCAAGGGCATCGAGAACAAGAACTTCTCGCCGACCTACCGCGCGCTGGACGGCTACGACATCGAAAAGCTCTCGTCGAAGCCGCAGCCCTGGCAGCCCGCGGCCTCACCGCAGACGACCTGCTGGTCGACGTCACCGTCATGTCGCGCGCCGAACTGGGTGCGCTGATGGACGAGATGGACGTCGTCCTCAGCTTCTAAGGGAAAGGAAATTCATATGCTGCACATCGTCAACAAGTCGTCGCTCGAACGCAACACGCTGGATTCCTGCCTGCGCGTGGCAAATGGCGGCGCCATCCTGCTGATCGAGGACGCGGTCCCGCCGCGACCCGCGGCAACGAGGCCGAAGGCAAGCTGCGCGACGCCCTGGCCCGCTTCAAGATCTATGTTCTGGGGCCCGACCTCGACGCCCGCGGCATGGGCGACCGTGTCATGGAAGGCGTATCCACCGTCGATTACGGCGGCTTCGTCGACCTCGTTGCGGAACACAAGAACTGCCAGTCCTGGCTGTAATCGCAAACATCCAACACCCCGTACATCACCAAGGAGAAACACATGGCTACCATCGAAGTCAGCGGCAAATCCTACGAAACCGACGAAGAAGGCTATCTGGTCAACCTCGCCGAATGGAACGAGGAAGTCGGCAGCTACCTCGCCACTACCGAAAACGTCGAGATGACCGACCAGCATTGGGAAGTCATCAACTTCCTGCGCGACTACTACAACGAATTCCAGATCGCCCCGGCCGTGCGCGTCCTGACCAAGGCCATCGGCAAGAAGCTCGGCCCGGAAAAGGGCACCAGCCAGTACCTGTACGACCTGTTCCCCCTACGGCCCCGCCAAGCAGGCTTGCAAGATCGCCGGCCTGCCGAAGCCCACCGGCTGCGTATAGGAAACCGCGAACGCATCACGATCGATTGGGGTAGGCGCCGGATTCGAGTCCTCCTTGAGACTCCGGCGCCGATTTTCCCCGGTCACCGTCCTGTCCGCAAAATTTTCACATCCACTGACCGATGAATCTTCTCTTCGCAATCCCTGTTCTATGCCGCGACGGTGATCCTCGTCGGCGGCATCGCGTACAGGATCTACGAGTACCTGGGCACGCCGGCGCCGCTGAAGATCCCCACCACGCCGGCCCCTACAACCACCGGCGGCGTCGCCTTCCGCATGTTCCGCGAGGTGGTGTTCTTCGAAAGCCTGTTCAAGTCCAACCTCTGGATCTGGGCGCTGGGCTGGCTGTTCCATGTCGGTCTCGCGCTGGTGCTGCTGCGCCACCTGCGCTACTTCACCGAACCGGTGAATTCCATCATCGCCTTCATCCAGCCCTTCGGCATGTACGCGGGTTTCGCCATGGCTGCCGGCCTCGCCGGGCTCTGGGCGCGGCGCTTCCTGGTCGAGCGCATCCGCTACATCTCGACTCCGTCCGACCACCTCATGCTGGCCCTGCTGCTCGGCATCGCCGTCACCGGCCTGCTGATGAAATTCGTCATGCATACCGACATCGTCGCCGTGAAGACCTTCTTCCTCGGCCTCATGGTGTTCGAAATCAATCCGCTGCCGGCGCATCCCGGCCTCTACCTGCATCTGGGCATGGTGGTGTTGCTGATGATCGTGTTCCCGGTCAGCAAGCTGTTGCATGCCCCCGGCGTGTTCTTCTCGCCGACCCGCAACCAGGTCGACAACCCGCGCGAAACACGCCACGTCGCCCCCTGGGCCGCACAACTGGATTCGAAAAACTGACATGGCTGACGAAACCACACCCGTCGCCGTAGCGCCAGCGCCGACTCCTGCGGCGAAGGCTCCGCCGGCCAAGGCCCCCGAAAAAGCCAAGGTGGTCGCACCCGCCTTCCGCGACTACCCGACCATCCCGGCGCTGAAGATCGACTCGATGGTCGAGTCGAATCCCTATGTCGCGGCCGCCGCACACAACGAAGCCCTCGGCTTCCCCGGCACCCTGGTCGACGGCTGGGAGCAGAAGGCCGTCGCCAAGATGGGCGAACTGCTCGGCAAGTACCGCTCGCTGCGCGTGTACATGGATGCCTGCGTGCATTGCGGCGCCTGCACCGACACTATCGCCGTTACTACACCCTGCCCGGCAAGCTGTTCCCCAAGCTGGTCGGCGCCCGCGACATGACCAAGGACGTGCTGGACGACTGGTTCCGCTACTACAACCAGTGTTCCGAATGCCGCCGCTGCTCCGTGTTCTGCCCCTACGGCATCGACACCGCCGAAGTCACCATGGCGGCCAAGGAAATCATGGACAGCGTGGGTCACGGTCACAAGTATGTGAACGAGATCATGGGCAAGGTGCACAAGATCGGCAACAACCTCGGCCTGCCCGGCCCGGCGCTGGAAAACACGCTGGAAGGCCTGGAAGAGGACGTGCTGGAAGACACCGGCGCGGCGGTCAAGTACCCGCTCGACGTCCACGGCGCCGAAGTGCTGCTGGTCACCCCCTCGGCCGACTTCTTCGCCGAGCCGCACGTCGACAGCCTGATCGGCTACGGCAAGGTGTTCCACGCCGCCGGCATCTCCTGGACCCTGTCCTCGAAGGCATCCGAAGCCGGAAATTTCGGCATGTTCATCGGCAACTACGAGCAGATGAAGAAGATCGCCATGCGCGTGCGCGAAGCCGCGCTGGAACTCGGCGTCAAGCGCATCGTGGTCGGTGAATGCGGCCACGCCTGGCGCGTCGCCTACGCCTTCTGGAACACGCTGACCGGCATCGGCGCCGGCGCCGACGATCCGTTCGCGATCCAGTTGCAAAAGCAGCTCGACCCGAACTACAAGCAGCCTTCGCACATCTGCGAAGTGACCTGGGACCTGATCCAGGCCGGCCGCCTCAAGTTCAACAAAGGAAGCCAACGACCACCGCATCATCACCTTCCACGATTCCTGCAACGTCGCGCGCGGCTCGCGCATGGGCGACTATGCCGGCGGCCAGTTCGACATCCCGCGCAACATCATCCGCGCAGTGGCCAACAACTACGTCGACATGTCGCCCGACACCACGCGCGAAAAGACCTTCTGCTGCGGTGGTGGCGGCGGTCTGCTGACCGACGAACTGCTCGACCTGCGTGTCAAGGGCGCCCTGCCGCGCATGGAAGCCCTGAACCGCATCGTGCAGGACGACGGCGTCAATTTCATGGCCACCATCTGCGCCATCTGCAAGGCCCAGTTCACCAAGGTTCTGCCCTACTACGGCTTCAAGATGAGCATGGTCGGCGGCGTGCACCAACTGGTCAGTACCGCGATCGTGCTTGACAACGAGCAATGACGAACAAGACTTATACGGAGACCCCTTATGTCCGCCACGCCTGACACCACGACTGAAAAACTGAATTTCCGCCGCTACAAGGAAGGCGATACAACGTTCAAGCGCTGGCAGGAACAGATATTCCAGGCCAGCTTCAGCCACAAGTGCCCGACCTACGTCCAGTCGACGCCGCCCTGCCAGGGCTCCTGCCCGTCGGGCGAGGACATCCGCGGCTACCTGAACATCGTGCGCGGCATCGAGAAGCCCCCCGTCGGCGCCGATGGCAAGCCCAGCATGAGCTGGCAGGAATACGCCTGGCGCCGCCTGACCGAAGCCAACCCGCTGCCGGCCGTGATGGGCCGCGTCTGCCCGGCGCCCTGCGAGACCGGCTGCAACCGCAACCAGGTCGAGGACCATGTCGGCATCAACTCTGTCGAGCACTACCTCGGCGACTGGGCGATCAAGAACAATCTCAAGTTCAAGGCTCCGGAACAGAAGACCGGCAAGAAGGTCGCCATCATCGGCGGCGGCCCGGCCGGCCTCTCCGCGGCCTACCACCTGACGCTCAAGGGCCACAGCTGCACCATCTTCGACGAGCACGAGTTCCTCGGCGGCATGATGCGTTACGGCATCCCGGGCTACCGCACGCCGCGCGACACGCTCGACGCCGAAATCCAGCGCATCCTCGACCTCGGCGTCGAAGTGCACCTGAAGACCCGCATCGGCACCGATGTCACCCTGGAACAACTGCGCGCCAGCTACGACGCGATCTTCCTCGGCCTCGGCGCCCAGGCCGGCCGCGCCCTGCCCATCCCGGGCGACGCCGCCGACAATACCGCACCGAACATCGTGACGGCCACCTCCTTCCTGCGCGCCTTCAACGACGGCCGCCTCAAGACCGTCGGCCAACGAGTGGTGGTTGTCGGCGGCGGCGACACCTCGATGGACGTCGCCACCGTCGCGCGCCGCCTCGGCCATATCGACAAGGTCAATCCGACCGACTTCGAAGGCGCCATCGCCGGCCACATGGCCCAGGACGTGGCCGACATCTCCCTGCGCCAGGGAGCAGACGTGACCCTGACCTCGGTCTACATGACCGCCAGCAAGCCCGAAATCGAGCATGCCCAGGCCGAAGGCATCGCCATCATGGGCGGCTGGATGCCGATCGGCGTGGTCAAGGGCCCGGACGGCCGCGCTACGGCCCTGCGCGTCATGCAGTGCGAAGCCAAGATGGTCTCCGGGCGCCTCGACATCAAGAAGATCGAAGGCACCGAAAAGGAACTGCCGGCCGACCTGATCGTATCCGCCATCGGCCAGGCCGTCGATTTCACCGGCATCGAGGAATTCAACTCGGGCAAGGGCATGATCGCGGCCGACAAGAACTACCAGGTCACCGGCAAGCAAGGCGTATTCGCCGGCGGCGACGTGATCCGTCCGCACCTGCTGACCACCGCCGTCGGCCATGGCGCCATTGCCGCCGATGGCATCGACCGCTTCCTTGCCGGCCAGGAAATGGTGCGCCGGCCCAAGATCGACGTGCATTCCTTCGACCTGATGCGCAAGTATGTCGAAAAGGGCATCCAGTTCGGCGAAGTCAAGGGCGCCGCCCATGGCACCGACAAGAGCAAGGAAGTGGTGCACAACTACGAAAACCGCTCCGAACGTTACGTCATACCGCATGACCAGCTGTTCCTCGGTCACTTCCAGTACACAGCCCGCAACAAGCGCCACATCACGCACCTGAACAAGGACTCCGCGCTGGGCAACTTCGACGAGCGGCTCGACGCGCTGTCCGAGGCCGCGGTGATCGCCGAGGCCAAGCGCTGCATGAGCTGCGGCCAGTGCTTCGAGTGCGACAACTGCGTCGTGTATTGCCCGCAGACCGCCGTGTACAAGGTAAAGAAGACGGAGAGCCTGACCGGCCGCTACGTCGCCACCGACTACGACAAGTGCATCGGTTGCCACATCTGCGCCGACGTGTGTCCGACGGGCTACATCCAGATGGGCCTCGGCGAGTAAGCATCCATGAAGCTGTTGCGCATCCTCGCCACCGCCCTCACGGCGCTCATCGCCGTGTCACCGGCGCCGACTCTTGCCGGCGAAGGCGGCCGCACCGCGAAACCCCTGGTCGAGATTGCCAACCCGGGGAAATGCGTGGCGCCCGCCGAGGAGATGCGCCGCAACCACATGGAGATGCTCAAGCACCAGCGCGACCGTACCCTGCGCCAGGGCATCCGTGGCGAGCCCGCCTCGCTCAATGCCTGCATCGAATGCCACGCCAGCAAGGCGACCGGCTCGGTGCTCGGCGCCGCCGAAGGTGGCAAGGGACGCAACTTCTGCGAGAGCTGCCACAGCTATGTCGCGGTCAAGCTCGACTGCTTCGAATGCCACCAGCCCAAGGCCAAATTCAAGGCCGCAGGATTGAAGCCATGAGTACCCCCGACAACAACGCCCGCCGCAAATTCATCGCCGCCGCCGGCGCCGGTGTTGCCGGCCTCGGCTTCACCGCCATCGCTCCGGGCCTGCACCTGATGGCCGTCGGCGAAGCCAATGCCGCGACCGAAGCGCGCAAGGCCGGCACTGCCGCTTCGCCCGCCGTGCGCTGGGGCCTGCTGATCGATGCCAACAAGTGCGCGCCCGGCTGCACCAAATGCATCGACGCCTGCCACACCGAGAACGGCGTCAGCGAAAAGCTGCCCGATCCGCGGCAGAACTCGCAGTGGATCCGCAAGATCGAACTGGTCGACCGCCGCAACGGCAGGAAGACCGAGCTGCCGATGATGTGCCAGCACTGCGCCAACCCGCCCTGCGTCGATGTCTGTCCCACCGGCGCCTCGATGAAGCGTGCCGACGGCATCGTGCTGGTCGACCGCCACACCTGCATCGGTTGCCGCTACTGCATGATGGCCTGCCCCTACAAGGCGCGCTCCCTGGTGCATGTGCCGCTCACCGAACAGAACCCGGAAGTGCCGCGCGGCCAGGGCTGCGTCGAATCCTGCACGCTCTGCGTGCATCGCGTGGACAAGGGCCAGACTCCGGCCTGCGTCGAATCCTGCCCCGAGGGCGCCATGGTCTTCGGCGACCTCAATGACCCGTCCAGCGCCATCGCCAAACGCATCGCCAGCGTGCCGACCACGCAAGTGCGAGGCGACCTGCGGCTGGACCTTGGCGTGCGCTACCAGGGAATCTAACGCTCATGCCAGCGCGGACCGCCCTCCAGTGATGAAACACGCGAAAGGCGAATTGATCGCCCGCCCCCATCCCCCCTCGCGGGGGGCTACTGGTCAGTTCGCTTCGCTCAAACGTTACCAGTCGCTCCGACCGAGTTATTTCACCTTAACTATGGCCACACTCAACCCCCGCCACGAAGAAGGCTTCTTCTACCTGCTGGCCGCCATCGGCGGCCTGGTGTCGGCCGTCGGCATCGGCGCCGCGCTCTACATGGAGCACTCCGGCCACGTCGTGACCGGCATGAACAACCAGATCGTCTGGGGCCTGCCGCACGTGTTCGCCATCTTCCTGATCGTCGCCGCCTCGGGCGTGCTCAACGTCGCCTCGATGGGCTCGGTGTTCGGCCGCACGATGTACAAGCCGCGCGCGCCGCTGTCCGGCCTGCTGGCGCTGGCCATGATCAGCGGCGGCCTGGCGGTGATCATGCTCGACCTCGGCCGCGCCGACCGCATCATCGTCGCCGCGACGCATTTCAACCCGACCTCGGTGTTCGGCTGGAACGTGATCCTCTACCCGGTGTTCTACGGCGTCGTCGCCGTCTATCTGTGGACCATGATGGAGCGCCGCATGTATCCGTGGATGAAGGTAGCCGGCTTCGCCACCTTCATCTGGCGCATCGTGCTGACCACCGGCACCGGTTCCATCTTCGCCTTCCTCGTTGCGCGCCAGGCCTACGGCACCGCGCTGCTGGCGCCGATGTTCATCATCATGTCCTTCTGCTGGGGGCTCGCAGTATTCCTCGTCGTGCAATCGACCATGTACGCCTGGAACGGCCTGACCCTGCCGCCGCTGGTCCTGCAGCGCATGAAGAACCTGCTGGCGACCTTCATCGCCGCCGTGCTCTACTTCACCATCGTGCTGCACCTGGCCAATGCCTACTACGCGAAGAACATCGCCTTCGAATATTTCATCCTGTTCGACAGCGAGTTCGCCAGCATGTTCTGGATCGGCCAGATACTCGTCGGCACGCTGTTGCCGCTGGCGCTGCTGTTCTATCCGCCGACCGCGGCCCGTGCGCTCTGGGTGAATATCGCCGCCCTGCTGGTGGTGGTCGGCGCCTACTTCCACCTCTATGTCTTCATCATCGGCGGCCAGGCCTTCCCGCTCGACATCTTCCCGGGCTACGACGTCAAGAGCAGCTTCATGGACGGCGCGGTGGACCACTACAGCGCCAGCCTGCCGGAACTGCTGCTGTCCCTCGGCGGCCTCGGCATCGCCTTCACCATGACCACCATCGGCGTGCGCATCCTGCGCTTCCTGCCGCAGGACGACTTCGCCCAACTGGAAGCGGCCGGCGACTGATCCGGAACGGGCCGGCGCGATGCATCGCTTCCTGATCTCGGCGGCCCACAAGTCCTCGGGCAAAACCACCGTCAGCATCGGCCTCGCCGCCGCGCTGAGCTCCGGCCGCCACGGCCTGCCGCCGCACTCGGTGCAGCCGTTCAAGAAGGGGCCGGACTACATCGACCCGCTGTGGCTTTCCGTCGCCGCCGGGCGTCCCTGCTACAACCTCGACTTCTTCCTTTCCCCCGACGAGGAACTCAAGGCCCAGTTCGCCCGACACGGCCACGATGCCGAGGTCTGCCTGGTCGAAGGCAACAAGGGGCTGTATGACGGGCTGGACCTGCAGGGCTCCAACAGCAACGCCGCCCTGGCGCGCCTGCTCGACCTGCCGGTGGTGCTGGTACTCGACGCGCGCGGCATGACGCGTGGCATCGCGCCGCTGATCCTCGGCTACCAGGCCTTCGATCCGAAAATCCGCATCGCCGGCGTGATCCTCAACCGCCTCGGCGGTCGCCGCCACGAAGCCAAGCTGCGCGCCGTGATCGAGCACTACACCGACGTTCCGGTGATCGGCGCGGTGCAGGAAGACCCGGTACTGGCCCTGGTCGAGCGCCACCTCGGGCTGATGCCGGTGAACGAAACCGCCGAGGCCGAACGCCACATCGCCGCCATCGGCGAGCGCATCGCCGCCCAGGTCGACCTTCCCCGCCTGCTCGACCTCAGCCGCAGCGAGTGGGACCTGGTCCCGCCGCCGGCCATGCCGCCGAGTCGCGAACAACCGGTGCGCATCGCCGTCGCGCGCGATGCCGCCTTCGGCTTTTACTACGCCGACGACCTGGAAGCGCTGGCGGCCGCCGGCGCACAGACTGTGTACTTCAACACCCTGACCGATGCGAAGTTGCCGCCCTGCGACGGCCTGCTGATCGGCGGCGGCTTTCCCGAATGCTTCCTCGACCAACTGGAAGCCAATGCCCCGCTGCGCCAGGACATTCGCCGCGCCATCGAATCCGGGCTGCCAACCTATGCCGAATGCGGCGGACTGATGTACCTCGCGCGCAGCATCGAATGGAAGGGCAAACAGGCCGCCATGGTCGGCGCGATACCGGGCGACATCCAGATGCACCCCAAGCCCGTCGGGCGCGGCTACGTGATCCTCGACGCCAACGCCAGCCACCCCTGGCGCGACCAGGGCGCAGGTCCCGGCCAACAGCCATCGCTGCACGCCCACGAGTTCCATTATTCGAGCATCACCGACCTGCCGTCCGACACGCGATACGCCTACACGATGCGGCGCGGCCACGGCATCGACGGCAGGCATGACGGCATCCTGCTGCACCGCCTGCTCGCCTCCTACACGCACCTGCGTGCCACCAGCGGCTGCGACTGGCCGGCCAAGTTCGTCCAGCATGTCCGCAGTTGCCTCGCCACCGACCGGGGGGGGGCGGCGGGGGGGGGGGGGGGGGGCGCCCTCCCCGCGTTGTTTCACGCTAAAGGAACCCACCCCATGTTCGCCCTGACCCCGCCCGCCGCCGAGCAGATCGTCCGCGCCGCCGCCGACCAGCCCGACCCCCAGCCCATGTTGCGCGTCGCCGCAAAACTCGACGAGGACGACGGCGAACTGGTCTATGGCATGGGTTTTGACGAACAGCGCGAGAACGACCTGGTGGTCGACTGCGGCAGCGTCACCATCCTCATCTCGCCGCCCAGTCAGCCCCTGCTGGCGAACACCACGCTCGACTTCGCCGAGGTCCAGCCCGGCGAATTCCAGTTCATTTTCCGTGGTGGCTGCGTCAGTCCGGAACCAAAGAAGGGCTGCGGAAGTTGCGGCGGCGGTTGTTCCTGATCAAGTCACGACGAAAAATCCTCGGCTAGCATCCTCATCCATGAAACCGACACCCGCACAACCCGGCTGGGTCTACCTGGTCGGCGCCGGCCCAGGCGATCCCGAACTGCTGACCCTCAAGGCCGCGCGCCTGATCGGCGAGGCCGACGTCCTGGTCTATGACAATCTCGTTTCCCAGGAAGTGCTGGCGCTAGCGCGGCCCGATGCGGAACTGATGTACGCGGGCAAGGAACGAGGAAACCACTCGCTGCCGCAGGAACAGATCAACGAGCTGCTGGTGCGGCTGGCGAAGACCGGCAAGCGCGTGGTGCGGCTCAAGGGCGGCGATCCCTACATCTTCGGCCGCGGCGGCGAGGAAGTCGAAACCCTGCAGGCCGACGGCGTACATTTCGAGGTCGTGCCGGGCATCACCGCGGCGGCCGGCGTCGCCACCTACGCCGGCATCCCGCTGACCCACCGCAACCACGCCCAGGCCTGCGTCTTCGTCACCGGCCACCTCAAGGACGGCAGCATGAACCTGGACTGGCCCGGGCTCGCCCGCCGGCGCCAGACCGTGGTCATCTACATGGGCCTCTCCGGCCTCTCCTACCTCTGCGCCAAGCTCATGGAACACGGCCTGCCGGCAGACTGGCCGGCCGCCATCGTGCAGCACGGCACGCGCCCCACCCAGCGCACCGTCACCGGCACGCTGACCACCCTGCCCGAACTCGCCACCGCCGCCAACCTGCGCGCGCCGACCTTGATCATCGTCGGCGAAGTCGTGACGCTGCGCGACAAGCTGCGCTGGTTCGCCGAAGCCAGCGACTGAAGCACGGCGCCGCCACCACGGCGCAACGCCAGGAGTCGGCGCCGGCGACACGGCTGCGCTACGCGGCACGAGACCGACCGTCAGCCGGCATCACTTGCCACCAGGCGCCGGATCTCGCGCAGCTTCGCCTTGACGGCAACGGCGTGGTCACGCCCCATGCGCAGCATGATTTTTTGACCGGCCGAGCGCGCCTCCAGCGTGGGATCAGCGAATTCATGGTGCAGCATGGGCCGAACCAGCCTGATCGGCGTCGTTGGCTCTGGCGCGGCCAAAAGGTCGTCTATCGCCACGACCAGCCGGTCATTGAAATAGCCATTGGAACTGCCCAGGTCCTCATAGGCCCGTTGGAACAACGGATAGAACTGGACATACACGGCAACCAGCTTTTCGGCATCGAGCGCGCCGACCAGTCGCACGTAAGCGGCATAGCGCGCCGAATTGCCGGTGCCGATCGAGCGCGCAGCGCCCTTGCCGACGGCCACGAATGATTTCGGCAGTCGCTTGAGCGGCATCAGCCCCGTGGGCAGTTTCTCGCGAGGAAGATTGTCCACCATGGCCACGATGCGGGAAATCAGGTCATCGCCAACAATGTAGGCCAACCACCTGTGACCAAGGGCCGCACCCAGTGCCTTCAGGAGCGGATCGTCGCTCGCGTCGGGAGCCGGCAAACTTGCAGCCGGCACACCGCGCAAGGGATGCAAAATTTTTGGCGCTGCCACTTCGGCCACTGCCGGCTTCGCTGCCCGGGGTATTTCCCGCTGTGCCGGCGGCGGCGGTGGCGGCGGCACCTCCGGTGGCACGAGGAAGTAGGCGGCCAAGCCCCCCGCCAGGAAAATCGCGAGCACCACCCAGATGGCTTTTTTCATGCTTGCAACTCCTCTTGCCGGTTTTGGATTGGCTGCGCTGGCAGCCGAATGCGTTTCATCCATGAGCAAACCATAGACCATCCAGTCCGGATTAACCAGTTGCAGAATTTCCCGCCACCGATATCGCGCACTCAATAAGGTATCGAAAATAGTTCGCCTGTCGAGACCGCCTGCAGGCGCGGCAGCGCGTCAGGCCCTGGGCTCACCTGCGGCGCCAACGCATCAACCAGATGCCCGACCAATATTTTCCAGCCATTCGACATACCCCAGCGATAGGCCGTGGCGCCGGCCGCCCTGTTGTCATCCCGGCGCAATCTGCGTACTCTCCAATTGAACCCCGATTCCCGGCTTGAAAGGAAAGCAATGCAGCTCGTACTTGTCCTCGGCATCATCGTCGCCATCGGCGCCGTGGTCTTTGCCCTGCAGAACCTTGCGCCCGTCACCGTGACCCTGGCCATGTGGACCTTCGAAGGTTCGCTGGCACTGGTTCTCCTGTTTGCCCTCGGCCTCGGTGCGCTGATCGCGGGCCTGCTGTCCTCGCCGGCGGCAATCCGCAGAAACTGGACGATCGGTCGCCAGCGCAGCCGGATAGCCGAACTGGAGCGGCAGTTTGCGACGCAGGAGCAAAGCCGACGCGAGCTCGAAGCGGAACTGGCCCGTCGCGCCACCCTCGACCCAGCGCCCGCGCCCATACCCGAAAAGCCCTACGTCGGCTTGCGCGCACTGCTGTCGGCGGTGGACGCGGGACGGGATGCTCCGGCACAGCTGGCGCCTCCGCGCGACGGGGACAAATCATGACCGGCAACGTCGATCGCCCCCATCAAGCACCCGAAGCGGCAGCCGCATGAACGTTCCGCTCGCCCTGCCCTTCGAGATAGACGCCTTCGGCCGCGTTGCCGTGCTGCTGATCGTGTCGATCGCCGGCGCCGAGATCTGCGGGCGCTGGCTGCGCCTGCCACGCCTGATCGGTTACGTGCTCGCCGGGCTGCTGCTGGGACCGGCCGTGCTGGGTTGGGTGCCGCCGAGCATCACCGGCGACCTGCGCCCGCTGCTGTTGCTGGGCCTCGGCCTGCTGCTGTTCGAGCTTGGCAGCCGGGTCGACCTGCGCTGGCTGCGCCACAATCCGATGCTGATCGTCAGCAGCCTGGTCGAAAGCGCGCTCACGTTTACCGCGACCTATGTCTTCCTCGGCTGGTTCGACCTCAGCCTGGGGACGCGCGTTGCCGTGGCCGCAATCGCCGTATCGACCAGTCCGGCGGTAGTCATGCGCATCGTTGCCGAGAACAACGCACGCGGCCAACTGACGGAGCGCCTGGTGCTGATGACGGCGCTCAACAGCCTCTATGCCATCCTGCTGCTCAAGATCAGCGTCGGCGTGGTGCATCTCGACCGCAATGCCGGCCTGTTGCAGACGATCGGTCATCCCGTCTACATCGCCCTGGGTTCCGTTGTCCTTGGAGCCGCGGTCGCCTATGCCATGCACCTGGCTCGATTTTCCCGCCTGAAGCGCGAAAGCGAACGCTTCGCGCTGGTCATCGCCGTCGTCCTGCTCGGTACCACGGCTGCCGACCGGCTCGGACTTTCGGTACCGATGGCCCTGCTCTGCGGCGGCATGATGCTGCGCTCCATGTCGCAACGGCTGCACCTGTTTCCCGAGCATTTCGGCGCCGCCGGCGCCCTGCTGGTGATCATCCTGTTCACGCTGACCGGTGTCGCGCTCGATCCGCGCCATCTCGTCGCCGGCGGGCTGATGTCGATCGGCCTGCTGCTGATCCGCGGCCTGGCCAAGTATTTCGGCGCTTATGTTTCGGCGGGCTACGGCGGCCTGGTGCCCAAGAAGGCGGCCTGGCTCGGTGTGGCGCTGCTGCCGATGTCCAGCCTGGCAGTCTTGCAGGCACATGACGTCGCCCGACTCTATGCCGACTTCGGCGGCGATGTCCTCGCCATCGTGCTCGGTGCGGTATTGATCATGGAGCTGCTGGGCCCGGTGGCGACCCAGATCGCACTGCGCCGCAGCGGTGAAGCCATGCCGGGTTCCGGCGAAAGGGAGGCTTGAGATGGCGCTCGAAAGCTTCAAGTCCTCGCGCCCGCTGTCGCTCGGCGTCGAACTCGAACTGCAGATCCTCGACACCCACGACTACGCGCTGACGCCGATGGCCAACGACCTGCTGTACTGGGTCGAGCGCCATCCGGGACATCCGGGCAACATCGTGCCCGAGATCACCCAGGGCATGATCGAGATCAGCACCGGCATCCATACCACGCACCAGACCCTGACCGCGGAACTGGGCGAAATCCGCGATTTCCTCTGCCGTGGCGGGCGCGAACTCAACCTCGCCCTGGCCGGCGGCGGCACGCATGCCTTCCAGCACTGGGGCGAAACGCGCATTTTCGACAAGGAACGCTTCCACCACATTTCCGACCTGTACGGCTATCTTGCCAAGCAGTTCACGATATTCGGCCAGCACATCCACATCGGCTGCCCCTCGCCCGATGAGGCGCTATTCCTGCTGCATTCGCTGTCGCGCTACATTCCGCACATGATCGCGCTATCGGGCGCCTCGCCCTATGTGCATGGGCACGACACCGGCTTTGCCTCGGCGCGGCTCAACTCGGTGTTCGCCTTTCCGCTCAGCGGTCGCGCGCCGATGGTCGCTTCCTGGGAAGAGTTCGGCGACTACTTCGAAAAAATGACCCGCACCGGCGTGGTCAAGGGCATGAAGGATTTCTACTGGGACATCCGCCCCAAGCCGGAATTCGGCACCATCGAAATCCGCGTCTGCGACACCCCGCTGACGGTCGGCCACGCCGCCGACCTCGCGGCCTACCTGCAGGCACTGTGCCGCTACCTGATGATCGAACGGCCCATCGTCCCGGTCGAGGACGATTACCTCGTGTACACCTTCAACCGCTTCCAGGCCTGCCGCTTCGGAGCCGAAGGCGTCCTGGTCGACCCGAAAAGCGGCGAGCATCACAGCTTGCGTGACGACATCCTGCAGACACTGGGGCGCATCGAGCAGCATGCGATCGAACTTGACGGCGACGCCGCCTGTGCCCGCATCAAGGCTCGGGTCGAGCGGGGCGAGAGCGACGCCGCCTGGTGTCGGTCCCGTGTCGCGGAACTGGGCTCTGCCGCTGAACTGATGCGGGCGCAGGCGATTCGCTGGCAGGGAGCCTGAACGAAGGTGACGCGTTCGCTTCGCATCGGGCTTTCGCCCCGACTGATGCACCAGGTACCTGCCGAACTCGGCTTCCGCAACAAGAAGCTGCAATACCTCGAACAGTCGATCGCGCACTGGGTGATGGCCCACGGCGCGCTGGCCTTCATGCTGCCGACGCTGGTCGAGCACGGCGAGGTCGAGCGGCGGGCGATCCGCGTCAGCGACTATGTACGCGAACTCGACGGCCTCATCCTCCAGGGAGGCGCCGACGTCGCGCCAGCCTCCTACGGGCACGAAGCCCTGCGGCCGGAATGGGGCGGCGATCGCGTGCGGGACCTTTACGAGATCGAACTGTTCTGGGAATTCATGATCCAGGGCAAGCCGGTGCTCGGCATCTGCCGCGGTTGCCAACTGATCAATGTCGCGCTCGGCGGCACCCTCTGGCAGGACCTGCCGAGCCAGACGGAAAGCGCCTGCCGCCACAACGACCCGGCCCGCTATGACCAGCTGTTGCACGCGGTCGAGTTCGCGCCAGGTGCAAGCCTGCGGGAAATCTACGGCGGGATTGATGGCGGGCAGGTGACCAGCATCCATCATCAGGCCGTGCGCGACCTGGGCAAGGACCTCGCCGTCGAAGCCCGCTCGGCCGGCGACGGCATCATCGAAGCGATCCGCTGGCGTGGCGAGGGCTTTGTGCTTGGCGTCCAGTGGCATCCCGAATTCCACGCCCCGCTCGACCCCCGGCCGTTGCCGCGCGAGCCGCTGATCGAAGCCTTCCTGAGCGCGGCGGCCGCACGCACAGCAAAAGATTGAACGTCGGCCGGCCGGAGCTCGCCCGCCACAGCCAACCGGCACGCTGACCGCCCCGCCCGATCTCGCGATGGCCGCCGACTTGCGCGTGCCGACATTGGTCATCGTCGGCAAAGCAGTAACGCTGCGCTGGTTCGGGCAGTTCCGAAAGTCGGCGCCGGCGATACGGTGAAATATCATGCAGGCCATGGTCCGCAGCTCGCCGCCAGCCTGTCGGATGACATAAAATGGTCGTGTGCAAGTTCCGTTGCCGCCCAGCGGGCCCTGCATCCAAAAGGGGATCCATGAAATACTCCGACAACGCCGAAAAGAGCGCCGAATACCTGCGACTGGCACTGGCCCTTATGGCGAAGCAGGATGCGGCCATGCATCCGATCAGCTACGCGGTCTGGTACGACTACGTCGCCGGCCGTAATGTGGCGCTGAGCGCCCGTCTCGACGGGTATTTGAAGGCCGGCAAAGCGCTCGATGAAAAAACCACCTACGACCTCTATCACGAGCATATTGCAGAGATCGACGAGGATCTGGCGCGACAGATCAGCGCCGGCTTCCAGAAAGTCATGGCCGACGTCACAGCGTCGGCCGAGCAGGCGGGTGACCGGGCAGGCCGCTTCGGCGATGCCCTGGGCAAGTGGTGCGATGAACTTGCACCCGCAGCGGCAAGCCGGAGCCCGGGCGTCAATACCATTCTCGAGCTCACCCGCGACATGCAGGCCTCCATCGCCCTGCTGAAGGCGCGCCTCGACGACAGCAGAAGCGAGATCGAGCAACTGCGGCGCGAAGTCATCATGGCACGCACCGAAGCACGCACGGACGGCCTCACCGGGCTGACGAACCGGCGCGGCTTCGACACGGAACTGGCCGCCTGCCTGGCCGACGCCGAACCAGGCGACTGCGGCCCCAGCCTGCTGATCGCCGACATCGACCATTTCAAGCGGATCAACGACACCTACGGCCACCTGTTCGGCGACAAGGTGCTGAAGGCAGTCGCGCAGATACTCCGCGACAACGTCAAGGGCAAGGACACCGCCGCCCGCCACGGTGGCGAAGAGTTTGCCGTGCTGCTGCCCGATACGCCGATCGAAGGTGCGCGACTGCTGGCCGACAGAATCCGCGGCATCGTCGAGCGCTGCCGCATCAAGCGCACGACCGACAACGGTGAGATCGCGAACATCACGATCTCCGTGGGCGTTGCCTGCCAGCAGCGTGGCGAGGCGCCGGCCACGTTCGTCGGCCGCGCGGATGCCGCCTTGTATGCCGCGAAATCGGGAGGGCGCAATCGTGTCGCCGTCGCCGCCTAACCCGCCGCTGGAAAAGGATCTCGACCCGGCATTGACCTGGGAGCCAAACTACGCGTTCATGCGTTACGCCGTCGGCCTGCTGCTTTTCGGTGCGGCGGCAGCGCTGCTGGCCACCAAGGTCTTTGCCCCGGAGCAGAGCCAGCGCATAGGCATCCAGGCGCTGCTTGTGCTCACCGCTGTGGTTGCCTGGTTCTGCCTGATCCGCGGCTGGAACCGTGCAACCATTTACATCCTGATCGCCGGCTCCTGGACCACGACGACCGTGATTTCGATCTATACCGGCGGCGTCAGGGCGCCGGTGATCATCGCCTTTCCCGTCATTATCATCTTTGTCGGCTGGCTGATCGGCCGGCGCGCGGCCTTGGTCACGGCCATCCTCACCAGCGCCACGATCTGCGCGCTTTTGGGAGCCGATTACCTGAAACTGCTTCCGGCCCCACTGCCCAGCACGCCGCTTATGCAGGGTACGCTGCAGATCGTCATCCTTGCCATGGCGACGAGCCTGATCCTGTTCCTCGCCCGCACCCACCAGGAACGCCTGCAACAGCTGCACCGCACCGGTCGCGACCTCGCGCGCCGCAGCGCCGATCTCGAGACCAGCAAGGCGGAACTCGACCAGGCCCAGGCCGTGGCGATGGTAGGCAGTTGGGCCTACGACCTCGCCAACGACACGATGCAGCTTTCGGCCGAAACCTGCCGGATCTTCGGTTTGCCGCCCGGGACCACCGGCAGTCATGAAACCTACCTGTCTCGCGTCCATCCCGACGATCGCCAGGAACTCGAAGCCAGATGGCAGGAAGCCCTGGCCGGCGCGCCCTTCGACCATGCGCATCGCATCATGGTCGCCAAGGCCATCCGCTGGGTGCGGCAGAAGGCGGAATTCCAGCGGAACCCGGACGGCTTGCCGCGCGGCGCCGTCGGAATCGTGCAGGACATCACCGATCGCGTCGCCGCCGAGGAATCCCTGCGGCTTTCCGAAGAGCGTTTTTCCGTCGCCTTTCGTTCCAGCCCGCTGGCCGCGTCCATCGCCCGCGTCGCCGACGGCTGCTTCATCGAGACCAACCGCAATTACGAACGCTATTTCGGCTGGAAACGCGAGGAACTGCTGGGCCGCAGTTCGCTGGACATCGGGCTCTGGCCGAACAAGGAAACGCGCAGCGAGTGGCTCGCCATCCTGCTGCGCGACGGCCGCGTGGTCGATTATGAGACCGTCTGGCGGCACAAGAACGGCAGCCTTCGACAAGTCAGCGTTTCCGCGGAGCTGGCCGAGATGGGCAAGGAACAATGCATCCTTGCTCACGTCAGCGACATCACCGAACGCAAGTTGGCCGAGAAGGCATTGCGCGAGAGCGACAACCTCGTGCATACCATCCTCGACGAGATTTCCGATCCGGTTATCCTCAAGGATCATCGCGGCAACTTCCTGCTCTGCAACAAGGCCGTGGCCCGGCTATACAACACCACGCCGGAGGCCATGGTCGGCAAGCACGATGGCGATTTCGGGGTGTCCGCCGACATGGCCGAGTTCTTCCGCCAGAACGTGCTGGCGATCATGGAAAGGGGCAAAACCGAAGTCGTCTACGAGGACAGCCGCAACGCGATCACGGGCGAAGTCCGCCATTTCCGCTCGATCAAGAAGCCGTTCAAGGATGGCGATGGCAGAAGCCAGATACTGATCATCGCCCAGGACATCACCGACATCCTGAAGGGTCAGGAACTCGTCGCGGAAAACGAACGCCGCTTGCGCGAGGTCATGAGCATTACCCAGGAAGGCGTCTGGGATTGGAACGTGGAGAGCGGCCAGGTGCTGCACAATCCTCAGTGGTACGAGACGCTGGGCCTGGTTGCCGGAGAATTTCCCGAGACCGTGGAGGCGTTTTCCGAACTCGTTCACCCGGAAGACAGGGAAAGCGTGTTCCGCAGGCTCGATGCGATGTTGCGTGGAGATACCGAGGTCTACCTTTCCGAGCACAGGCTGATCGATGGCGCGGGAAAAGCGATCTGGGTCAAGGACCGCGGACGCGTCATCGAACGCGATGCGCAGGGCAAGCCGCTGCGCGTGCTCGGCAGCTTCAGCGACATCAGCGAACGCAAGCGCGCCCGGGCAGAGCTTGAACAACACCGCCTCCATCTCGAGGAGCAGGTGCTTTCCCGCACCGCCGAACTCGCCGCAGCGCGAGACGCCGCCGAGGCAGCCAACCGGGCCAAGAGCGTATTCCTGGCCAATATGAGCCACGAACTGCGCACGCCGATGAACGCCATCATGGGCATGACCAACCTCGCTCGGCGGCGGGCAAACGATGCGCAACAGGCCGACTGGCTGGACAAGAGCATGGACGCATCAAACCACCTGCTCGGCGTGATCAACGACATCCTCGACCTCTCGCGCATCGAGGCCGAACGGCTGACCCTGGAGGAAAAGGATTTTTCGCTTGCGGATGTGATCGACGAAGCCCTGCGCATGCAGGATGACGCGGCGCGCAACAAAGGCTTGAAGCTTGGCCGCGAACTCGATGCGAACCTGCCCGAAAGGGTATGCGGCGATGCCATGCGCCTGCGCCAGATTCTGCTCAACTACCTCGGCAACGCCGTGAAGTTCTCCGACTCCGGCGACATCGTGGTGCGAGCCCATGTCGTCGAAAGCGACAGTCGCGGACTGCTGTTGCGCGTCGAGGTCCGCGATGAGGGAATCGGCATCAGCGAAGAACAGCAGTCGCGATTGTTCCACGCCTTCACCCAGGCCGATGACTCGATGACGCGCAAGTATGGCGGCACCGGGCTCGGCCTGATCATCTCGCAGCGCATCGCGCGCCTGATGGGCGGAGATACCGGGGTCACCAGCCGCGAAGGGCAAGGCAGTACCTTCTGGGCGACCCTGCGCCTGCGGCGCGCCGATGACGATTCGGCGGCGTCCCGGCCGGCGGACAAGCAGTCCCCGCGAGAGCGCCTGGTGCGCAATTTTGCGGGCCGCAGGGTGCTCGTCGCGGAGGACGAACCCGTGAATCGCGAAGTCGCGGTGTTCCTGCTGGAGGATGCAGGGCTGCGCGCCGACGTCGCCGCGGATGGACGGGAAGCCGTCGCCATGGCCGGCAGCAGCGATTACGACCTGATCCTGATGGACATGCAGATGCCGGTGATGAATGGGCTCGACGCGGCGCGAGCCCTGCGACGCTTGCCGGCGTTGTCCGCCGTTCCGATCCTGGCGATGACTGCCAACGCCTTCGACGACGACCGCGATCGCTGCCTCGCGGCGGGCATGAACGACCACATCGGCAAGCCCGTGGCGCCAGACGCCCTCTATGCCAAGGTCTTGAGCTGGCTGGAGAAGTCCGGGACTACGACGCCCCGCGACTCCGCCCCGATCCGCTGAAAGTCGGCGCCGGCGACACGGCGCCGGACACGCCTGCGGGCAAGCTAGCCCTTATAGCCCTTCATCGCCTCGGCCATCGAGATGTTCGGCCGGTGGATATGGAAGCCCTGCGCCAGGTCGATGCCCTGGGCGACGACCTGGTCGAGCACGGCGCGGTCTTCGACATATTCGGCCACGGTGCGGATGCCGAGGTCGCGGCTGAGGGTGACGATGCTGCGCACCAGGGCGCGGTCCTTCTCGCTGTGCTTCATGCCGAGGATGAACTCGCCCTCGATCTTGAGGAAGTCGATCGGAAAGCGCTTGACGTAGTGGAACGAGGAAAAGCCGGAGCCGAAGTCGTCGATCGCGAGCTTGAAGCCTTCGCCGTGCAGGGTGCCGATGAAGCGTTCCAGCAGCGCCATGTTCTTGATCGTCTCGCGCTCCGTGATCTCGAACACCAGGCGCGTCGGGTCGATCTTGAAACGGCTGGCGATGCGGCGCGTTTCCTGCACGAAATCGTTGAGCACCAGCGCGCGCGGCGACATGTTGATGAACAGGAAGCCCTTGTAGTCGTTCTGCTCCACCGCCTCCAGGGTCATTTCGAGCTGGATGAAGTCGAGCTTGTGCATGACGCCCATCTTCTCGGCGATGGCCACGTACTCGTCGGCGATGATGTAAGTGCCGTCGTCCATGCGGATGCGCGAGAGCACTTCGATCGCCTCCACCTGGCCGGTGGCGACATTGATGATGGGCTGGAAGAAGGGCACCACGCTGCGCTTCTCCACCGCATTGAGGATCATCATGCTCTTCTCGCCCAGGGTGCGGAAGACGTCGATCACGTCCTGGTCATCGGGCACCGCGACGCGGTTCTTGCCCTCGGTCTTGGCGCGATACATCATGGTGTCGGCGAACAGGAACAGGTCCTTGATCGCCACCGCATGGTCGGGATAGGTCGCCATGCCGATCGACACCGAGCCGCTGACCACCGCCCCGTCGGGTGCCGTCATGGTGACGGCGCTGACCGAATCGACGATGCGCCGCGCGACGGCCACCGCCGCGTCCATGCCCGTTTCGGGCAGGATGGCGACGAATTCGTCGCCGCCGTAACGCGACAGCAGGTCGTCATCGCGGATCGCGCCCTTGATGCCGCCGACCAGCAGTTGCAGCAGCGTGTCGCCGACGCCGTGGCCGTAGGAATCATTGATCGACTTGAAGTTGTCGGCGTCGATCACCAGCAGGGTGAATTTCTGGCCGTGGCGCGAGGAGCGCGCGGCCTCGTTTTCGATCAACTCCCAGAACACGCGCTGGTTGTAGAGGTTGGTCAGCGGATCGCGCGTGGCGTAGTACTCGAGTTCCTTGGTGTACTTGTCGATCGCCTTGACCGAGCCGACCACGTTGAGCAGCGTGGCGAGGATGCTTTGCACCACCAGCAGGCGCATCGGGTCGATTTCGTACTGCGGCTGCATGCCGATGCCGACGATGCCGCCGATCTTGGGAACATTGACCAGCAGCGACTTGATCTGCACGTCGATGTCCGGCGCGCTGAGTTCCGGCGTCGGGGTCGCCGGGTCGGCGACGTTGTGGCGGACCCGGATCGCCAGTCCGGTTTCGAAATGTTCCTCGCGCTGCAGTATCTGCTGCAGGCTCTTCTCGAACACCGCCCGGGTGCCTTCCGACGGACGTCCGCGCCAGAATACTTCCAGGTCGTAGGCCTCGTCGCTGATCTTGAACAGCGAGAACATCAGGTAGGCGGGTACTACGGAATCGATGTCGATGATCAGGCGGCTGACGTATTCGCGCCAGTCCTTGATGACCTCGGTGGTAAGGACGAATTTTTCCAGCAGCCGGATCTCGAATTCGAGCATGTCCTTGTCCACCGCGATGGTGCGGATGCGCTCGGTCAACTGGCGGATCTCGTTCGCCACGGAATTGAACTCGGAAAAGCCCAGGTCGGCCTGCCGCGTTTCCAGACGGCGCAGGTCGGAAATCCGGTTCACCGCACGGATGTCGCGAGCCAGGGTATCGATCGGTCCTTCCAGGCGCCGGCGGATGTAGAGGACCATGAGGAAGGTGACGACCAGCACCACCGGGATGATCGGCGCGAAGGCATAGGTGAAGCGCATCTTGTGCGATTCGACGGCGAGGCTGACGTTCTGCTGCACGTCGATCACGCCCAGCACGTCGCCGGGCGTTGCATTGACATGGCACTGCAGGCAGACCTCCTGCGCGCGCAGCGGGTAGACGACGCGGATCAGGTCGCCGTCTTCCAGGTGCTGCTGCCCGCCTTCGCGAAAGGCGCGCTGGATCGCCGCGTCAGGGGCCTTCTGCGCGATTTCGCCGAACAGCGCGTTGACCTTGGGCCCGCGGTAAATGTCGATCTGGCGCTGGGTGCTGTCCACCGACTTCTGGATCGCGCGCAGGAAACCCTCCAGTTGCTGGCGGCTCCAGCCGGTGCTCATCAGTTCGAACATCGAGTTGAAGGTCAGCTCGGCGAATGCGATGGCATCCGACGCCGCGTCGTCGCGCACCGATCGATCGTAGATGCGCGATACGACAAAGATCGTGGCGGCGAAGATCGCTATTGCGAAAAACGCGCCGGAGGCGAGCAGGAGGCCCTTGATGCTGCGGACAGGATTCATGTTTCGGGACGAAGGACTAAACGGGTGCGGGCGAGATTATCGCGACCGCGCGAAAGACACAACCCGGTATTGCCCGCAATGGCAATTGACCCCGAACCGCCGCCGCTGTCGCTGCGCCTCCTGCCGGCCAGCGGTGGCGCCCGACCGATCCTCAGTAAAGCACTTCGCTCCAGCGTCCGGTGGATTTCAGCGCCGTCTCGACGCGCAGCCAGTTGGCGCCAGAGCCGGCCAGCTTGACCATGGCCTGTTCGATCGTCGGCAACATGTTTGCCGTACCGGCGACGAAGACGCGCGTGTTCGAGCGTTGCAGCATGTTCCAGACGTCGGCCGCGTTCTGTTCCAGCGCGGCACCCAGCGCCACCGGCGCATCCAGCGCCGGACGCGGGCTGACGGCCTGGAAGGCCTTGAAGGTGGGCTGGTCGAAGTAGTTCGCCAGGTCGCTGTTCTCGTCATTCATGTAGAGCATTTCCAGCGGACTGCGGGCTCCGTAGAACAGCCTGACCTGCCCTTTCCAGCCGCCGATCTTTTCGTAGATCTGGCGGATCATGGTGCGGAAGGGCGCGATGCCGGTGCCCATGCCCAGCATCAGGATGTCGGCAGACTTGTCCTCCGGAATCACGAAGGGGTAGCCGACCGGGCCGGCGAATTCGACGCGGTCATCGGGACGCAGATCGCACAGGTAATTCGAGGCCACGCCCTTGTATTCCTCGCCGTTGAAATCATCGACGTAGCTGCAGCGGCGCACGCAGATGGCGAACTCGGTGCCGTCCTTGCTCCGTTCCAGGTCCATGATCGAATACAGGCGGGCATGGCTGCGGTTGCCGAACT
This sequence comes from Sulfuritalea sp., assembly GCA_016716965.1. GTDB lineage: Bacteria > Pseudomonadota > Gammaproteobacteria > Burkholderiales > Rhodocyclaceae > Sulfuritalea. The sequence goes on from JADJUP010000029.1 coordinate 25,310, forward strand.
GCCCCGGCGCCATGACGCGGATCAGGTTGCCCAGCGCGGCGTCGAAGGACAGGTCGCCGGTACGCAGTACCAGATGGCGGACTTCCTCGCGCGAGGCCGGGGGCGTGATGCGGCGCGACTGCGTCAGGGTCGCGGTGTAGGTGCGGGCGGGCGGCGCGGCGGGTGGAGTGATGGGCTGCATGGGATGGACTCCTCGATAAGTCAGCGGTGTTTCAGAACGGACGTGGCAGCTTCGGCATCGCAGGCGCTGTCGCAGCCGCTGCCGGCGGAACAGCAGCCGCATTTGCCAGGGTCGCGGAAGGGCCCCAGTTGCGGGTGCCTTGCAGCAAAGCGGCGGTAGAGGCGATCCACCAGGATGCCGCCCAGTGCGAGGCTGAAAACAATGGCAATGGTGGTCAGGTAGAGAGTCATCATCCACCCAATCCGGCAAAGCCCATGAAGGACAGCGACAGGATCCCGGCCAGCATCAGCGACAGGGCCGTGCCCTGCGCCAGGTCGGGCACGTTCGACAGCGTCAGGCGCTCGCGCACGCTGGCCATCAGCACCAGCGCCAGGGTGAATCCGGCGCCGCCGCCGATGCTGAAGGTGACCGACTGGATGAAATCGTAGTCGCGCGCGGTCTGGAACAGCGCGACGCCCAGCACCGCGCAGTTGGTGGTGATCAGCGGCAGGTAGATGCCCAGCGCGCGGAACAGCGCCGGGCTGTACTTCTTCAGCACCATCTCGACCAGTTGCACGGACGAGGCGATGATCACGATGTAGGAGATCAGGCGCAGGAATTCGAGGTGGAAGGCCGTCAGCAGCAGGTTGAGGCCGTAGGCGCAGAGCGACGCCACCAGCATCACGAAGGTGGTCGCCACGCCCATCGGGAATGCCGTGTCGAGCTTGCCCGAGACGCCGAGGAAGGGGCACAGGCCGAGGAACATCGCCAGCACGAAGTTGTTGGCGAGCAGCGCATTGACGAAGATCTGGAAGGCGGATTCAGACATGCTGGCCGGCCTCCATCGGTGGTGCCGCGCGGCGCAGCTTGCGTCGCTCCAGCCAGGAGAAGAACAGCAGCCAGGCACCCAGCACGAAGAAGCCGCCGGGCGGCAGCACCATGATCACCCAGGGCTGGAAGCCGGCGCCGAACAGCGTGATGCCGAACAGCGTTCCGGCACCGAGGACCTCGCGCACCGCACCCAGCGCAAACAGGCCGATGGCGAAGCCGATGCCCATGCCGGCGGCGTTGAGCATTGCCGGCAGCGGCGGATTCTTCGAGGCATGGGCCTCGGCGCGGCCGAGGATGATGCAGTTGACCACGATGAGCTGGATGAAGGCGCCCAGCGCGTCGTAAAGCGCCAGGCTGATGGCCTGGATCGCGTAATCCACCGCCGTTACGAAAGTAGCGATGATCACGATGTACACCGCGATCCTCACCTCCTTCGGCACCATGCGGCGCAACAGTGACACCAGGCCGCAGGAGCAGACCAGCACGAACAGGGTCGCCAATCCCATCGACAGCGCGTTGACGGCCGATACCGATACGGCCAGCACCGGGCACATGCCCAGCACCATGACGAAGACCGGGTTCTGGCGCCAGATGCCCTCGGTGAATTCGTCCCAGGTCTTGTAGTGAGCGGTATTCATGATTTCGTCGCCAGGGTGTCGAGCTTGGGAACCAGGCGCGGCAACAGCGCCTGCGCCGAATCGTTGATGGCCTTGCCCACCGCGCGCGAGGTAATCGTCGCGCCGGCGATGGCATCGATCTGCCAGGCGTTGGTCTTGCTGCCGCGCTTGACGGCCTTGACCTCGTTGGCCAGCGCCGAGAGGTCGGCCTTCAGCTTGACGTCCAGCGCGGTGAAGTTGGCAAGGAATTCCTTGTCGGTGATGATCTTGTCGCCGATCCCCGGCGTCTCGCGCATGGACACCACGCCTATGCCGACCACGCACTGGCAATCCGGCTGGTAGCCGAACATGATGCGCACGTTGTCGGCATAACCCTTGCCCACGCCCTCGGCAGCGATGCCGGCGAGCTTGCCGGACTCGTCGTAGGCGGCGAAAAACTTCACCGACCCGGCCGGAATCGCCGTCTCGCCAGCGCCGACTTTTAAAATCCCGCCGCCGGGTTGCGCAAGGAACTCGGCAATGGACTTCGCCTTGGGCAGCACCTTGAACACCGCACGCTCGGTGGCGATGCGCTTGTTGGCGGCGACCGCGTCGTAGGTACCCTGATAGGCGCCGACGATGATCAGGCCGCAGATCGCCGAGACCAGGCCGAGGGTGCGGATCATCGCGCCGGTCGGCGATTCGGGCGGCGCGGCCTCTGGCGCGGCGACCGCGATCGGAATCACCTTCTTGTCAGTGGATGAAGGCTCGCTCATTTTTTGGGCTTATTGGGCAGAAAGCGCTTCTTCGGCGTCACCGCGCTGGCTTCTTCGCGCGAGATGTAGCCGGGGTTCAGCGGATAGGTGGCGCGCTTCTTCACGCGGTCGAGCACGCCACGGCCGAAGGGCACCGGCTGGGTGATTTTCTCGATCAGCGGCGAGGCGGCATTGGCGATCAGGATCGCGTACATCACGCCTTCGGGAAGGCCGCTGTAGTAGCGGATCACCACGGTCAGCAAGCCGATCAGCGCGCCGTAGACCCACATGCCCTTGGGGGTGACCGGCGAGGTCGCCATGTCGGTGGCCATGTACACCGCGCCGAGGATCAGGCCGCCGGAAAACAGCATGAAGAAGGGGTTGGGGTAGCGTGCCGGGTCGAAGGCGAACAGCAGCCAGGCCGTCAGCGCTGCGCTGCCCAGCACCGCCAGCGGAATGCGCCAGTCCATGAAACGGCGCGAGGCAAGGTAGGCACCGCAGAGCAGGATCAGCAGCGGCGACGGACCCACCGCCATATGGCCGGACAGGGACGTCAGCAACTCGTCGGCATTTGCCAGCACGCCGTCGAACTTCCATTTCGCCAGCGGAGTTGCCCCCGCCAGCGCATCGAGGTTCTTGGCCTTGAGCCAGGCGGCGGCGGAGTCGGGAATCATCAGCGGCCAGGCCAGGGTCGACGGGATGAACTCGGTGAAGCGGCCGGGCAGGAAGGACGGTGTGTAGGTCGCGATCGCGGTCGGGAAGGCCGCCTGGACGAAGGCGCGGCCGACCAGCGCCGGATTGAAGACGTTGAAGCCGATGCCGCCGAACAGCGCCTTGCCCAGGGCGATGGCGACCATGCCGGCGACAGCCCCCATCCACAGCGGAAATCCCGGCGGCAGCGTCAATGCAAGCAGGATGCCGGTGATCACCGCCGAATAGTCGGACAGCCGCCCGGCCTGGGTGCCGGTTCCCACGAAGAAGCGCTCGGTGAGCAGGCAGGCGCCCGTCACCACGGCGATCGACAACAGCGCCGAGATGCCGTACTGGAAAACATAGAAAGTGCAGATCGGCAGCAGCGAATAGACCACGTTGCGCATGATGGTCTCGACCGTCTTGGCCGATTGCACGTGCGGCGCGGAGCGGATTTCTATCAATGGCGCGCTCATACCGTAGAACCTCGAATCAATCCGCAGATTACGCAGATTTCGCAGATTGAACCAACTCAAGTCGCAGACCAAGGACACGCTGGTCATGGCGTGAGCCCGGGGCTCTTTTTCATCTGCACAAATCGGCGAAATCTGCGGATGAAATGCCTTTCCAATTTTCATGCCGCCTTCTCCCGCAATATCTGCTTGGCGACGCGGAATTGCTGCACCAGCGGGATGTTGGACGGGCAGACGTAGGTGCAGCAGCCGCATTCGAAGCAGTCGCCGAGGTAGTACTGCTCGCCCATCAGGTCGTATTCGCGCTTGGCGGCGAGCATGCCCAGCGTCGAAGGATTGAGACCCATCGGGCAGGACTCGACGCATTCGCCGCACTTGATGCAGGGGTAGGTCTGGCGCGACTCGCGCGACTGCATGTCTTCGCGGCGGAACACCAGCACGCCGGAGACGCCCTTGGTGATCGGCACGTCGAGCGAACCGATGGCCTGGCCCATCATCGGCCCGCCGAGGATCACCTGGCGCGCATCCATCGCATCGACCGCCGGCGCGCCGGCATAGTCGAGCACGAACTTGAGCGGCGTGCCGAGGATCACGCGGTAGTCGCCGGGACGTGCCACGCCCGGCCCGGTCACCGTCACCACGCGCTCGGTGAGCCCCTGCCCCAGCGGCAGCAGCTTGCCCAGCGCGGCCAGGGTGCCGACATTGCTGACCACCATGCCCAGGGCGATCGGCAGGCCACCGGCCGGCATCTCGGCGCCGAACAACGCGGTGATCAGCATCTTTTCCGCGCCCTGCGGGTACTTGGTGGGTACGGCCTCGACGTGGATTTCTTCCGTGACGCCAGCTGCCGCTGCGTCGGCAATGGCCTGGCGCAGCACCTGCACGGCGTCGGGCTTGTTGTCCTCGACGCCGATGATGGCACGCACCGCGCCGGTGGCGCGCATGGCGTAGCGGATGCCGGCGATCAGATCGGCGGACTGCTCGATCATGACGCGATGGTCGCAGGTGAGGTAGGGCTCGCATTCGCAGCCGTTCACCACCAGGGTATGCACCTTGGCCTGCTTGGGCACCGAAAGCTTGGCATGGGTCGGGAAGGCGGCGCCGCCCAGGCCCACCATGCCGCTGTCCCAGATCGCCTGCAGGATGTCCTGGCCGCTGGCCTGCGACAGGTCGCGCGGCCGGCCCCAGAGGTCTTCCTGCGTCGCGCCGCGATGGGCGCGAATGACGATGGACTCGACCCACGGCCCGCGCATGCCGGGACGCAGGCCGATGAACTCGACCACCCCCGACAGCGGCGCGTGGTGCGGCACCGAGAGCCACTCGTCGCTCTTCGCGATCGGCTGGCCGCGCACCACCTCCTGGCCGACGCGCACGATGGCCCGCGGCACCTTGCCGATGTGCTGCGACAGCGGCACCGTCACCCGGTCCGGAAAGGGCAGGCGGCGGATCTTGCGCTCAGCCGTCAGCTTGCAGCCCGGCGGATGCACGCCGCGCTGGAAGGCTTCGCCGCGGAAGTAGGAGACGAGTTTCATCGGACCTTCTTTCGACACGGGGCACACAGGGGGGCGGGGAGCGCGGAGAGAAGCCGGGGGGGGGCGCCCCCCCCCCCCCCCCCCCCCCCCCCCCCCCCGGGTCTCCGTGTCCTCTGTGTTGAAAGCGCTTTTCATCATCAGTTGAACTTCGCCGCCCTTGCCATGAGTTTCTCGACCCCCGGCTCGCTCATGTTCCAGGGCGTGCCGGGATGGATGCACGCCGCCGTGCACTTCTCGGCGGCCTTGACGATGTCGGCAAACTTGGCGCCCTTCGGGTTGATCACCACCGCAAGTTTCTGGTCGTTGTAGGCGAAGGCCTTCGGCGCCAGCGTGGTGCATTCGTCGCAGGCCGTGCATTCGGGCGACTCGACCCAGACCGGCTCGTAGTCGCTGCCGGCAGCAGCAGAATTCGCCGTGTCGCCAGCGCCGACTCTTGCATCGCCACCCGACGGAACAATGGCAGCGCCCTGCCCCAGTGCCGCACTGATCTTCGCCAGCAAGTCCTCGCGCACCCGGCTCTCGACATCTGCCGCGTCGGCCGCCGCGGCGCCCGTACCGGCCAGGCCGCGCAACTGGCGCCAGAAGTGCAGGCGCTCCTCGGCCGACTTGATCAGTTCCTTGGTCACAATGAGGCGCATCAGGCGGTTCTTCTTGTCCACCGCCCAGATGTAGGGGAATTTGCCTTCGCGCCCGTCGGCGTCGAGCTCGAGGAACTCGGCCACCGGCACCATGGACTCGTTCCAGGTCTCGGGCGGCGCCTTGCGGAAATGCTTGAGGAAGCGCGCCTCGGTCGCCGCGAAATCGGCGAAGGTCATCGGCAGGGTCATGCTCTGCGGGGCACCGGCCTCGTCGACGTACTTGAGCACATAGGTCGGCCAGTCCGTATCGAGCGAGGGATTGCCTTCGAGGCTCACGCACTCGGCGAAGGTGGTGCCGGCATCCGGATCGAAGCGGAACAGCGGATAGGCGCGACCTTCGACCGCCAGCTTGCTCTGGTCCACGCTCTTGTCATCGCCGACGCCATGCTCGGGCGGGCAGACGGCGTAGATGTTGAACAACGCCGGACGGCGGCTGTTGAGGCCGTCGATGTAGCTTTCGATCAGGTGATTGACGTGGGCGATGGTGCCCGACATCACGTAGGAGGTGCGGTGCGCCATGCCTATCAGGCTGATCTCCTTGCGCACTTCCTGCTTGCCGCGCTGGGCATCGCCCCAGGGCGCCATGTCCGAGACCTGGCTGATGAAGCCCGAGGTACAGGCCTGGCCGCCGGTGTTCGAATACACCTGCGTGTCGACGACGAGGATCTTGATCGGCATGCCCGACATCAGCGCGCGCGACAGGTTCTGGAAGCCGATGTCATACATCGCGCCGTCGCCGCCGATCGATACCACCGGCGGGCAGAGCTGCCATTCGTCGGCCGAGAACTGGCCCCAGTTGAAGCGGCGGAAGAAGTCGTCGTCGCGGTCAGGCAGGTAGTCACCGGCGAGTTCCTTCTCCGCCATGCGCACGGCCTTGAAGCCGTCGGCCATCTTCGCCATGTGGCCTTCGAAGATGCCCATCGCGACCGAGGGCGAATCCTGGAACAGGTGCGAGGTCCAGGGGAAGGGATAGGGATGGAAGGGATAGGTCGAGCCCCACACCGAGGTGCAACCTGTCGAATTGATGATGCCCATCTCGGCGCGGCCGCGCTTGCTCGGGCCCTCGACGTAACGCCATTTGAGGTCCTTCAACTTTTCCAGCAGTTGCGCGGTGTTCTTCACCCAGGCCGGGTCGAGCAGTTGCGAGGGCTTGTCGGCGTTGAGCTTGTTGGCCAGGTTGGACAGCGTCAGGTCGTGCAGGCCGGTGGACTCGACCGCGCGCACCACGGCGCTGGCGTCGGTCAGATCCACGGCCGAGGCCAGCTTGACGCGCATGTGCTGTTCCAGGCGCTTGACCAGATCGTCGATGCGCTCGACGAACGCGGCGACGCGCGGCTGCATCAGCGCCGTCACGGTGGCGGTGAACAAGTGGATCGCAGTCTTCTCGCCGCAGCCGAGGCAGGCGCCGTCGCCGCAATTCATCGATCCGTAGTTCTTCTTGTCCAGCAGCAGGGTTTCCAGCGCGCCGATTTTCTCGTCCAGGCTGTCGATGCGGCTGTATTCGGGCGGCGTGGTCGGCAGTTCCAGCCAGGTGTTCCAGTCGCGGCGCAGGCGCTCGACGGAGTCCTCGGTCTGCGTCACCATCTTCAGCGCATTGTCCTCACAGACCGTGACGCACAGCGCGCAACCCTTGCAGGTGTACGGATTGACGGTGATCGAGAACAGGCCGCCGCTGCCCTTCTGCTTCTTCTCGCGGTTCGACCAGTAGGGCTTGGTGGCGGAGAACTGGAAGCCGCCGAGATGGATCTGCAACTGGGTGAACTCGCCGGCGAGGCCTGAGCGTTCCGCCTCCGGTGTCTCGGCCAGCACGGCATCCATGGCACGGTCGATCAGCGGTCGGACAAAGCCGCCTTCATTGTCGACCAGCGCGCGCAGTTTCTTCTCGATGGACCGCGCGCTGCGGCGCAGGTAGCGCGTCGGCGTGCCGCCGGTCTCGATGCGGTTGATCGCCGTGTTGAGCACGTCGCCGATCGAACTGACGAGGCCGGGAATGGCCGAATCCGGGCATTCGACATAGCAATTGCCGCAAGCCGTGCAGTTCTCCGCGATCCACTCCGGATGCTCGAAGCGGATGCCCGTCATGTCGCGGAAGACGCCGGTGGCGGCCGGCACCAGCGAGGCGCCGATGAAGGGATCGACGATGTTGTCGTTGCCCTTGCCGGTCAGGTAGAAATGGCCGGTCTGTTCCCAGAAGCGGTGGATGTCGCCCACCTTGCCCGACTGGGCCTCGCCCACGGCCGGCAGTTGCCTCAACATGATCGGCAGGCCGGCTTCCTTCTTGACGAAGCCCTTGCGCGTCGCACCGACTTCCTTCTCGATGATCTCGGTCAGTTCGGTGAAACCACGGCGCACCACGCGCAGGTTGTCGGCCACCACGCGCGCGCCCTTGCCGCCGAACTTGGATTGCAGCTGGGCCTCGATCGCGGTGAACAGCGCGTCCTCGGTCAGCCCGGCATTGGCGCCATGGTCGGACTGGCGGCGAAGAAGGCGCCCTGGAAGGCGATGCCCTGCATGCGCAGCTGCAGTTCGGCCGCCCCGGCTTCCTCGCGTGCGATCTGGAAGGCGTCGAGGTAGAACACGCGGATCTCGTTATCGACGATGAACTTCTGCGCCCAGAGCGGAAAGTTGGCCCAGGTCTCGGTGCCGAGGTTGGACTGGATGATGAAGAAGCCGCCCTTCTTCAGGCCGGAGAGCGGGTTGCTGTGGCCGAACACCGCCGGGTCTGGCGAGAGCACGACATCGACATAGGTATATTCGCAGTTGATGCGGATCGGCTCCGGCGCGGCCGAAAGATAGTAGGTGGTCGGCTGGCCCTTCTTCTCCGAGCCGTACTTCGGATTGGCCTTGATGTCCCAGCCGAGAAGTTCGAACAGGGTCATCGCCAGGTTCTTGCCGGTGGTGATGGCGCCCCAGCCGCCCACCGAGTGCATGCGCACGGTGATCGCGCCCTTGGGCAGCAAGTTCGGGTTCTCCGAGCCGCGCACGCCCAGCGCGCGGATGTTCGGGTACTTGTCGGCAACGTCCTGCTGGTGCACTTCGTCCTTGGGGTTCAGCGGGTCGCGCGCGAAGTCGATCGAGAGGTAGAAGAACTTGCGTTGCGCCCCATCGGGCAGCATGTTTTCGATGGTGCCGATCAGCGCTTCCGGTTGCAGGTCGCGCGAACCGAGGCCGTAGCAGCCCGAGTACAGGCGCGGCATTTCGGTTGCCGCATACACCGCATAGCCGGCATAGGGCGCTTCCTTCTGCCCCTGCGCCACGGCCATGCCGTTCTCGACGCACTTCATCAGCGTGGCGCGCACTTCGCGCATCAGCGGCAGGTCTTCGGCCAGCGGCTGGTCGGTGCGCTCCAGCACCGCGACGCCCTTCTTGCCGCGCAGCACCTCGCCCAGCAGGTCGCCGGGGAAGGGACGGAACATGGTCAGGTTGACCACGCCGACCTTGAGCTTGCGCGTCTCGCGCAGGTAGTCGGCGACGGCCTCGGCCTGCACGATCATGCTGCCCATGCCGAGGATGATGTAATCGGCATCCTCGGTCTTGAAGCCGGAGACGCGCTGGTAGCGGCGCCCGGTGAGCGCCGCGAACTCGTCCATGCAGCCGTCGGCCAGGGCCTCGACGTGGTCGAAGAAATACGGCCGTTGGCCGGCCGTGGCCTGCATGTAGGCATCCTGGTTCTGCACCGAGCCCGAGAGCAAGGGCAGGTCCACGTCCCAGATCGCCGGCACGCGGCGCCGCTTGGGTCCGTAGAGCATCTGCTGCGCCGGCGTCGGCGAATCGATCAGGTCGTCGGGGCGGCCGAGGTACTCCGCCACCAGTTCGCGCTCCGGCAGCAGCACGGACTCGATCAGGTGGGTGGTGAGGAAACCGTCCTGGCCGATGATGGCCGGCGTCAGCGAGAGTTCGGCGATCTTGCGCGCGACCAGGTTCAGGTCGGCCGCCTCGGTGGCGTTCTTCGCCATCAACTGGATGAAGCCGGTGTCGTCGACGCAGTGGTAGTCGTCGTGGCCGGCATGGACGTTGAGCGAGGCCTTGGTGATGGCGCGGCAGCCCATGTTGAGCACGTAGGGCAGCCGCTTGCCGACCGCCGCGTAGAGCGATTCGTGCATGAATGCCACGCCCTGGGCCGAGGAGAAATTGGTGGCGCGCAGGCCAGTCATCGCCATGCCGGCGGTGACGCCGGCGGCGGCGTGCTCGGATTCCGGCTCGATGAAGATCAGCGGCTTGTCGGAAATGTTGAGGTGGCCCCTGGCGACTTCCTCGGCCCAGAACTCGCCCATCTGCGTCGAGGGCGTGATCGGGTAGGCGCCGGCGGCGTCGGACGACTCGCGCTCGACGTGGATCACGGCGGTGTTGCCGTCGACCGCGTCGCGCAGCCCGGGGTACTTCACCTTGCCCGTGGCAACGCCGGCGCCGGTTTGCGGCAGCAGTCCGGTGGAGAAGATTTTCTTGATCATCGACAGGCTCATGGCAGCTTCCTCGTATTTCGTATTCGGCAAATTCAGACGTGCAACGGCAGGGGCTCGTTGCGCAGGATCTTCTTGGCGGCCGCGCCCTTCGCGGAGCGATCGGGCGTTTCGAACCAGACGATGGCGCCGGTGGGGCAGCGTTCGATGGGTTCGCGCGTGGCCTGGTCGTTCCAGTCGTAATTGACCACGGCCAGGTTGTTGGCAAGTAGCATCAGCTTCAGCGGCGCATCGGCGACGCACTTGCCGCAGGCGGTGCAGGCCACCTCGCAGGACGCCTCGGCGGTATCGCCGTCCGCCTGGTTCTTGCAGGCCACCCAGAGCCGGTGGCTGACGGCTTCGAGGCTGAACAGGCCCTTGGGACAGACCTCGACGCAATCGTTGCAGGCCGTGCATTTTTCGCTGTCGACCACCGGCAGTCCGTGCAGGTCCATGTGGATGGCATCGAAGGTACAGACCCTGGCACAATCGGCCAGGCCCAGGCAGCCCCAGGCGCATTCCTTGCCGCCGCCCGAGACCACGGCCGCCGCGCGGCAGGTCTGGAGCCCCTCGTAGCGCGCGCGCAGGAAGGCCACGTGGCGGCCACCGCCACAAGCCAGGCGCGCCACCTGCTTTTCCACCGTGCCGGCGGCGACGCCGAGCAGGTCGGCGATGCCCTGGCGCTGCTGCGGCGTACTCACGGTGCATTTTGCGGGGATGGTTTCGCCGCCCACCACCTTCTCGGCGAAGTCGCGGCAGCCGGCCTGGCCGCAGGCGCCGCAGTTGGACTTGGGCAGCAGGTCCTCGACCTCGCCGATGCGCGGGTCCTCGAAGACATAGAGCTTCTTGTTGGCGATGGCGAGCAGCAGCGCGAGCAACACGCCCAGCGCGGCCATGAAACCGCCTGCCACCATCAGATTCGCCAATGACTCCAAACCTGCCGCTCCCTCCGTCTCGCGCTTTCGTTTAAATCTAAACAAAACCGCAACATGAACATGGTTTTCGCAGCAACCCGGTCGGCAGCGAATGCGCAGAGGCACAAACGCAAAACCATTCGTGGTCGAGCGAATCATGAAGCGCCGGCTACGGCCTTGAGGGCGGACACCGTCGCTTCGATCACGTCGCAACCGGGGGTTATTCCCCGCTTGCAAGGAGGAGCCGCCGCGTTGGCACCGGCTCGGGCGTGCGACAAGGCCAGGGTTTCGACCGGATCGCGTGTGACGAGTCAACTATAAGACTATCGACCCTTCAAACCTGATGGATATTTTTGATTTCCGTATTCGCCAACTTCATTTGCCGGCATCGTTGGCGACATGAGCCCGCACCCAGTCCAGCAATTCGGCGATCACCGCGTCGCGGTCGAGGTCGTTCAATGTTTCGTGGCGGCTGCCCTTCCATATCCGCAAGGTCTTGTCGCTCCCGCCCCAGGCGGCGTGGATCTCGCGGCTGCCGTCTGGGTCGGTCAGGCGGTCGGCGTCGCCGTGGAACAGATACACGGGCAAGTCCAGCCCCGCCGCCGCCGCGCGATTGGCTTCCATCGCGGCCAGCAGTTCGGCGCCGGTGCGTGCCGGCGGCGCCTTGAGGCTCACCAGCGGGTCGTTGACGTAGGCCGCCACGGCCGCCGGGTCGCGGCTGATCACCGCCGGATCGAAGCGCGTGCCGCGCAGATGCGGCAGCCAGCGCGAGAGCAGCGGCGCCAGCCCAATCAGCAGCCGCGGCACATCGCCGCCGATCTTGAGCGCCGCCGACGACAGGATCAGCCCCGCCATCGATTGCCGCCGCTGCGCCACCCAGCGCAGGGCGATTGCCCCGCCCATGCTGTGGCCCATCAGGAACAGCGGCATTCCCTGCGCCAATTCGCGCGCTCGCGCCCACAGCACATCGACGTCGAGCAGGTAGTCGTCGAAGCGTTCGACATAGGAACGTTCGCCCGGCGAGTTGCCGTGCCCGCGCAGGTCCACGGTGACCACGCCAACGCCCTGCGCATTCGCCTGCGCCGCCAGCCAGGCATAGCGCCCGCCGTGCTCGGCGATGCCATGTACCAACGCGACCAGTGCGCGCGGCGCCGGCGGCAACCAGGCCTGGGCGGCAAGGTCGAAACCATCGGCCGTGCGCAGTGCGAAGCGGATGTGTTCCACTAGGCTCGCGGATGCCGATAGACGTGGAAGGGGGCGCCGGCGAACTCCATCTCACGCTCCAGGGTCGCGCCCACCGCCAGCGCAAGGCGGATCGACGGCTCGTTGCGGCTGTCGATCAGGCTGATCAGCGCGAGTTCGGGCAGGTGCTCGCGGGCCATGGCCTGCACCGCACGCGCCGCCTCGCTGGCGTAGCCCTTGCCCCAGAAGCGGCGGGACAGCGACCACTTGATCTCCGGCTCCGGCCATTCGATCGGGTACCACGGCCCGACCGTGCCGATCACCGCGCCACTGGACTTTTCAACCGCCGCGTAAGGCCCGTAGCCGCGCAGCAGCCAGTGGCCGGCCATGCTCGCCATGGCGCGCCAGGTCGCTGCCTCGGTGAGCGCGCGGCGGAATGTGTAGCGGGTGCATTCGGGGTCCGAGAAATGTTCGTGCAGCCCCTGCCAGTCGGCGTCGACAAAGGGCCGCAACAGCAGGCGCTCCGTTTCCAGCTGCGTCGGAATCCGGTAGCGGACACCGGCGCCGGCGTTGCTTTCCATGCTCATTCCTTGATGGTCCCCTTGGCGATTTCGTAACAGGCGTCGATGTGCGAATTGCCCAGGTAGAGCATCGCCGTCACGCTGAGCGCGACGGCGGCGGCCTGCCCGGCGAAAGGAATGTACTTCAGTACCTGCTTCGTCGCCAGCCGCGCACTGACCTTCTTCAGCGCCAGCAGCACCAGCTTCTTGGTGATGGCGCGCCCGGCCATGTCGCTGCCGACCTTTTTCAGCATCGCGTAGATCAGTACCTGGCGGTGGCTGTCGAGTTGTTCGATCTGTTCCGGGGTCAGGCCGAACTTCCGGTTGATGGCGGGGATCAGTTCCATCAGCAGGGCCACGTCGCCGGCGATGTCGATGCCCGGCAGCGGCACCAGCGACATGCCGCCGGAGGTGGCCGCGCGGCGCCGGACCATGGACTTGCAGGCAGCACGCACCCGATCCAGTTCGGCCACCGAGCGCGGCATCAGCGCCCCACTCATCTCATGGCTTCCGCTGCGCGTAGCGCGGCAGGCCGTCGTCGCAATCCCACCAGGACGCACCTGACTCGGTGAAGATATGGAACGCGTTGGCGCAGGTGAAGGGCGTATCCACCGTGCCCAGGCGCAGGCGACGGATATGCGGCAGGTCGTCCTTGGCGGAGTAGATCGGGCTGCCGCAGGTGGCACAGAACACCCGCAGCTTGTCCGGCGATGACCGATATTCCCTGAGCAGTTCGGCACCGGCAATGAACTCCAGCCTGTCCGTCGCGACCGGACTCACCGCGGCGAAGGGTGAGCCGTGTGCCTTGCGGCACTGCGAACAATGGCAATACGAGATCTCCTCGATCTCGCCGTCATAACGGTAGCGTATCCCGCCGCACAGGCAGCCGCCTTCGATCATCGGGCACCCCCCTCGATCAGCGCCTTGAGGCTGGCCAGCCCCTGCTCGAATTGCGCGCCGACCATTTTGTCCATGCTGAAAAACAGCCCCATGACCTTCGACATAAAACTGTTCGGCCCATGCATGGCCCAGGTGAATTCGGTTTCGCCGCCGCTTTCGGCCAGCAGGTATTCCGCCATGTTGTGGGCCTCGAAGGGCTTGAGGAAATCCAGCTTGATCAGCACGCGCTCCGGCGCCACGGCTTCGAGGATTTCCATGCGGCCGTGCCCCACCTTGTTGTTGCCCTGCCACTCATAGGCCGCGCCGACTCCGCTGGCCGCGCCGGAATGCGTCTTGCGCATCGCCGGATCGAGCGCCGACCAAGGCGACCAGGCGTCGAAGTTGTTCAGGTCGGCGACGTAGGAAAACAACTTCTCGCGCGGCGCGGCGATGCGTATCGAACGCTGGATGCGGAAATTCGCCGGCCGCGTGGCGACATAGAGCATCAGCGCCGCCAACAGCAAGGCAACGACGATCAGCAGTATTTTGACCATGATGGACTCCCCGATTGCCGCGGAAATTCGTGCTCAGACCTCGCCCGTGTATTCGCCGCGCGCCGGATAGTCCTTGGCGATGGCGAAGTCGATGGCACCCAGCAGGTCCTGGAATGACGGGCGGGCAAAGGGCATGGTCTGCACCGCGCCATAGTAAAGCGTGCCGTCCGGCCGCACCAGGAACACGCCTGGTTCGGAAAACAGCGCCGGCTCCTCGATACCGATCGAGGTCTTGCCGCGTGACGTGCTGATGTACAGCCCCCACTGGCGCGCGCCCTTCAGGCTCAGGCCGAAGCCGAAGCGCAAGGCTTTGGCCTGGACCTTCTCCGCCATCTGCCGCGCCCTGTCCTCCTCGTCGCTGCTGACGGCAAGGATGGTGACGCCGCGCTGGGCGAACTCCGGGGCCAGGCGTTCGAGTTCCATGAGGTACTTGGCGCAAAGCGGGCAATGCAGCCCGCGATAGAAGACGACCAGGTCGAAGCGCTCGCCGGGCGCTGCACCCAGCACGTAACGGCCGCCGCCGACCAGCGCGACATTCAATGCGGGAACGGGATGACGCGGCAACAGGGCATGCATGGCGATTCCTTTCAGATGGGACATCACCGCGGAAGCGCCGCGGTGCGCGTTCGATTCAGCAAGCGGCGCCGGGCCTCCTCGGCGGCAGCGTGGCGACGAAAGCCGAGCAGGCCGTGATCCAGTTTTCCAGCGCGGCATCGTCCTCGATGCCCGGCGGGTCGACATAGACATAGCCCTTCATCGGCTTGCCGGTGAAATCCATCGGCCGCACATGCGGCAGGGCCAGTGCGTCCGCATGGCGCAACGGGCCGACGCGCGCCATCAACGTATCGCCGACGATGCCGACCGCCATGTGGCCGTCGAGCATGAAAGCGACGCCGCCGAACATCTTGCGTTCGCTGACGCCTGCGCGCCCGCGCAGCACGTCGCGTATCCGTTCCGCCAGTCCTTCGTCGTATGCCATCTCCGCCCTCCCGAATCGCCGTACCGCCGGCGCCGTCCCAAGGGATACCGTCTCCGGCTTTGCCGGAGACATAACTCTTGACTCATCCCGGCCGCCGCGCCAGCAGCGCCCAGACCCCCGCGCCCGCCAGCAGCGAACCGCCGCCGAGGTTGAAGCCGCGGCGCGCCCGCGCCGAAGCCAGGAACTGGTGCGCCGCCGCCGCGAAGCGCGCATACAGCGCGGCATTGACGATCGCCATGACCACGAAGGTGACCGCCAGCAGCCACATCTGCGGCGCCACCGCGCTGCCCGGCGTGATGAACTGCGGCAGGAAGGCGACGAAGAAAACGATGCCCTTGGGATTGAGCGCCGTCACCAGCCAGGTGTTGGCGAACAGCCGCCAGAGCGAATCCGGCGCCGCCGGCAGCACCACCTCGGCCGGCCCGACACCCGCGCGCAGCATGCGCCAGCCCAGCCAGACCAGGTAGAGCCCGCCCACCGTCTTGACCGCAGTGAACCACCAGGCCGAGGTCGCCAGCAGCGCACCGAGGCCCAGCAGGGACAACGCCAGCGCAGTCGAATCGCCGAGCGCGACGCCGGCCACCAGCGCCAGATTGGCGCGCCGTCCGTGGGCCAGCGAATAGCCGATCACTGTGAGGATGGTCGGACCAGGAATCACCAGCAGCACCGCCACGGTCAGGACGTAGGCCAGCCAGATTTCAAGGGACATGTCGCGCTTCCATCATCGGTTCGTCGCGGCCGGCGCCGTGTCGCCAGCGCCGACTCTCAATTCCGTTTCATTCTAATCGCGGACAACCGGACCCGAGGCGCGAAGGATGCGGTGCTTCTCCTCATTGCATCGAATGCAGGCCGAACATGTTGCCTTCGGTATCGATGGCGAGCGCGATGAAGCCGTATTGCCCGATGGAAAACTTCGCCTTCTGCAAGCTGCCGCCAGCCGCCGCAACTCGCGCCGCCTCGATCGCGCAATCCTCGCTGGCGAAATAGACCAGCACGCTGTTGCCGCCCGAAGGGAAGCCCGGCATCTTCACCAGCGCGCCGGAGCAACCGTATTGTTCCATCTGCGACGGGAAGGCCAACATCTCAACCTCCGGGCCAGCCAGAGGCGTTAGTTGAACACCGAGTACGGCCTCGTAGAACGCCCTGGCCCGCGCCATGTCCTGCACGTAGATTTCGAACCACCGCACCGGATTTCCGTCCATGCCCTCGCCTCCTTGCCATGGCACCGCGCCTTCGCGACACCGTCGCCCGCATGGTGCCGTGAACGCCGCGCGACCACAAGCCGCCGTGCCGCCAGCGCCGACTTCTGCAGGCTCAGCCCGGCCCCTGCCCGCCCAGGTGCTGCGCCACGCGTTCGCGCTGCGCGGGCGTCATGTGCAGGCCGCACTTGCTGCGGCGCCAGAGCACGTCCTCGGCCGAGCGCGCCCACTCGCGCGCGAGCATCCATTCCAGCTCGCGCTCGTACAGGCCGCCGCCGAAATCCTCTCCCAGTTCCGCCACGCCACGTGCATCGTCCAGCAGCGCGGGCAGCTCGCTGCCGTGGCGGCGCGCCAACGCATCGCGCTGCGCGGCCGGGAGCCACGGAAAGCGCGGCGCGATGTCGCGCGCGACGTAATCGGCCAGGCCGCCCGCCGGCATCTCGCCACCCGGCAGCGTCGAGTTCTCGGTCCAGGCCGGGCGTGCATCGCCCAGCGCCGCCGCGAGGCGATCCACCACCTGCTCGGCCAGCCGCCGGTAGGTGGTGAGCTTGCCGCCGAACACCGAGAGCACCGGCGCCTTGCCATCATCGGCGTCGCCGTCGAGGCGCAGCGTGTAGTCGCGGGTGATGGCCGAGGGATCGCCCGAGCCGTCGTCGTAGAGCGGGCGCACCCCGGCATAGCGCCACACCGCCTCCTGCGGCCGCGGCGCCTGCTTCAGGTAGCGCCCGGCGGCGGCGCACAGGTACTCGGCCTCCGCGTCCGTCGCCTGCGGATGCAGCGGATCGCCCGACTCCACCACGTCGGTGGTGCCCAGCAGCGTGAAGCGCCCCTCGTAAGGGATCATGAACACCACGCGGCGGTCGTCGTTCTGCAGGATGAAGGCATGCTCGCCCGCATACAGCCGCGGCAGCACCAGGTGGCTGCCGCGCACCAGGCGCACCGAATCGGCCGACGGCACGCCCAGGCGAGCGTTCAGCACCTCCTTGACCCAGGGCCCGGCGACGTTGGCGATGGCCCGCGCCGCGAGCGTTTCGCCGTTGCCCAGCCGCACCTGCCACAGGCCGCCGACGCGCTGCGCCGCCACCAGCTCGGTGCGCACCAGGATGCGTGCGCCCTGCCGCGCCGCATCGCGCGCGTTGGCCACCACCAGCCGCGCGTCGTCGGTGCGGCAATCGGAATAGATGAAGCCGTGGCGGTAGCGCGCCTGAAGGCCGTCGTCATAGGGCGGCCGGTCCAGGCGCACCGAACCGGAGCCGGGCAGCAGCGACCCGGCGTGGTGGCCGCCGAGGTGGTCGTAGAGGAACAGCCCGGCGCGGATCATCCAGCGCGGCCGCAGCGAGGGCACGTGCGGCATGACGAAGCGCGCCGGCCAGACCAGGTGCGGCGCCATGCGCAGCAACGTCTCGCGCTCGGCCAGCGCCTCCGCCACGAGGCGGAATTCGAACTGCTCGAGATAGCGCAGCCCGCCATGCACCAGCTTGGAGGACGCCGACGAGGTCGCCCCGGCGAGGTCGCCGCGCTCCACCAGCGCCACCGAAAAGCCGCGCCCCGCCGCATCGCGCGCGATCCCCGCGCCATTGATGCCGCCGCCGATCACCAGCAGGTCGATGGGCGGCGCGGATCCGGATTGCAATGTATCGGCGGACATGGAAACCATATTACGCCGTAGCGCGGGCGCCGACTCTTGGCGGGGGGCCGGCCCCACCCGCCGGGAAAGCCCACCGCAGGCGCGTCAGAGCATGAACTGCCGGATCGAGGCGGACACCGAAAGCAGTTGCGCGCTGCCCATGCGCCCGATGATCTGGCGGATGACGGAAGCCATGACCTGCTGCACCCCCTTCATGCCCAGCGCCGCCGACTGCTCGACGATGAAGCCTGCCCGCGCGGCCTTGAGCGGCTTGAGGAAAAAGGCATCGAGGCCGCTGCCGGTCAGTTCCACCACCAGTTCGGCAAGCGCCTCGCGATGCACCGTGGCGTCGTCGGCCTGCTCGATGGCATCGAGCAGCGCCAGCGTCTTCTTGCGCAGCGCCGCGGAATGATGGAAGCGAAGGAAAGGCCCGGCGCCCGCCGGATCGGGGGGCGCGGACCGCCTCGGAGCGGGCTTTGGTTTCGGCGCTGCTGCGCGTCGGGGAGTGGTCGTCATGCCGGACATGATACGGCCTGGCCGGCCGCCGGCAGCCAGCGCGGCGCTGACCGGCGCCGCAGGCCCCGGACGGAAACGGCGTCGCGCCGGATCGGATTCAACCGCCCCGTTCGCGCCCAAAAGTCGGCGCCGGCGGCACGGCAAAACCTGGGGCAAGAACCGAAAGCGATCCCTGCAGTTGCGCCGACCTAGTCAAGCCAGGGGAACAGCAGCCCGAACATCCCGAAACCAGCCGACAGCAGCCCCAGGCGCCTCACCAGCACGCCGTTGCGTTCCAGGCTGCCGGGCAGCATCACGGCCTGCACCCAGAGGCCGAGCAGGTAGCCGAGAAAGGTGGCGATCGCGCCCCACACAAAGGCACGCTCGGCCCATACCCCGCCGTGGCCGAAAAGCACGCCGGCCACAAGGCCCAGCGTCTGCACGACCAGCACGGTGACGAACATCGGCCGCACCGGCTTGAGGTCTTCCCAGGAATACTCGAAGTCGTAATCCGACTGGCTCATTGCCGCCCCCGGTCGCCCACCCGGTCGGGGAAGGACACCTCCAGCACCACGCAGCCGACCTCGGTGCGAAACGGCCCATGCACCTCGCCCGGCGGCCGGCTGGCGTAATGCCCCGCCTCCAGCCACAGGTCGAAGGCCGCATCGTGCAGCCGCCCGCTGACGATGAACACCTCCTCCGGATAGGCATGCGACTTCCCGCCGAAAGCCGAGGTATCCGCCCCCGGCAGAAAGCGCGTCAGCCGCGTGTATTCGCCGCTGGCCGGATCGATGCTCAACGTCAGTTCCTCTACCGAGCCTTCGAGGCCCTTGACCCAGGTCCAGCGCTGTTGGCTGGCGGGGCTCAGGGCGTTCCAGTAGGTGGCGGTGGATTTGGGCATGGCGCAGTCGATTCGATTCGGGAACGCGGAATTTTGCCTTACAAAGGGACGAGCATGCCGTGGTGCCGGTGACCGAAGGAAGCCCCTGCGGGGCACCGACTTTTCAGGAGCGCTTGAGCGCGTGGCGTGGCTGCGATCGGAAAGCCGATGCCGACTCGCTCGCTCCGGGCCAGTTGGCAGGCTGAGTGCCAAAGGGACGATCGCTGCAACCCTTCATCGTTCCCTTCTCCCCCTTCCGCTCGCAGCTATGCGTGCGAATCCTTGATCTTGCGGATGGCCGATACGTCGCCGAGGAATACCCGCAGGGTGTCCTTTTCCGACTGCGACAACTCCTTGCTTTCGAGCAGGTTCAGCTTGCCGATCACAAGTTCCAGAGCCTCGGCCAGATGACCGATCTGCTTGCCGTAGCTGCCGACGGACTGCAGCGCTTCCTGTTCGATCGCCGCATTCGACGACGCGCCGAGGTTGACGTTGAACAGGTTGAACGACCAGTTCGGCAGGATCGGCTGGTTCAAATTGTTTGGCGCCAATTGCATGGGCAGGTAGACGTTTTCCATGAGCAACTCCGGATGTGGATGGAAGGCTGATGTTATGACAGCGGCGCCGCTGTAAGGCGGATTCTCTTGCGAAAGACCAGCAAGGAAACGGATCAGCTTCGCCATGGATTCAATTGAAGCGCCAACCCAAAAGTCGGCGCTGGCGGCACGGCGAAACACGATTCAATGAAAGAAATACGAAGCTGCTCTCTCTTGATCCCTCTTAGAGACCAACCTCGCCCTCCTCAAAGTAATCGGAGTCGATGCGTTTGACAATGTATGAAGCAGAAACCGAAACCCCAACATCAAAATCCATCATGAGGTTTGCAAGAAGCTGTCCGTCAATGAGCACGACTTTGGTGTCGATGCGGGACGCGTAGTCGATCGCTTCGGCCGTGTAGGACGAGGTAGTGATGAAAACACCCTTCTTGGCGCGCTGACCTTGGAGTGCACCGACAAACTTTTGAATTTCCGGGCGACCGACTGAACCTTGCCATCTCTTCGCTTGAATGTAGATGGTATCCAAGCCGAGACGATCTTCCTTGATGATTCCGTCAATACCACCGTCGCCACTTTGCCCGATACGCTCACCTGCGTCGCGGCGAGAGCCGCCGTATCCCATCTTGACTAGAAGCTCGACGACAAGCCGCTCGAAGAAGGTAGGAGAACACGAAAGGATGCGGCTAAGAATGTCTTGAGCAAGACCGAGCCGAAGACTCTGGTGAGCAAGTTCAAGAGCTTCTTCTGGGGTTTGTTCCGTAGCGATAGCAACGGATTCCGTTGTTGTTGATTCTCTGTTGTTACGTGAAGCATCGCGAAATTCGATGAACTCAGGAAAGCGTTCAAGGTACTTGACGTCAATTCTTGTAGGCCTGTCGGCAAGTACTTGCGTTCCGCGAGCGGTGATACGCAGCGCCCCTCTGCGCGGCGACTCCAAGAGCCCTGCTTTCTTGAGGTAGGAATTCGCCCAGCCAACACGGTTGTTGAAAATCGCCTGCTGGCCGCTTGCCAAGAGTTCATTGCGTTCGGCTGCAGTGAGTTGAAACTCCGCGGCAAGAATTTCAACGGCTTCGCGTGTGGTGTGGTCGTTTCCGTCGGATGCAAACCGAAGTAGAGGGAGCATCAGCGTTTGATAGTCAGGAATGGGCATAGTGTTCCTGTGGGTTGTCGATCTCTAGTTCGACATACGCGGACATTTACGTCCATTGGCAGAACCAAGATTTGCGATGAACGCTTAGCCTAGCCAGTTTCCAAACTCCATGCAAGCGTGATATCGCAGGCGACCCGGGCGCGGCGGCGGCCCATGTGAGCCGCCGAGCGAGGAGCCGTGCCAGGAGTCGTCCGCTGGCGTTGTCCGACGACGATGCCGGCCTTATCGGTATCGGCTAGTTTAGCCAGCGGCCTGGCGCGGCCCCGCCGCGCGAGGGTAGCCGCAGGCCGGCGAACCTGGGCCGACGACGCACCCGGGCCGCCGGCCCCATCGGACTGCCAACCCCCTGCTAGACTCCCACCACCCCACCACGGAGCATGCAATGAAGTACATCGAACACGGCAAGGGCGGCGGCCCGGAGTGCATGGTGCTGGCCGACGGCGCCACGCCCAGTCCCGCCCCCGGACAGATCCTGATCGAAGTCGTCTGCGCGGGCGTGAATCGCCCGGACTGCCTGCAGCGCTTCGGGCAAGTACCCGCCGCCGCCCGATGCCTCGCCGGTGCTCGGCCTCGAAGTGGCCGGCCGCGTGGCCGCCGTCGGCGAGGGCGTGACGGAATGGAAAGTCGGCGCTGGCGTTACGGCGCTCACCCCTGGCGGCGGCTATGCCGAGTACTGCGTGGCGGCGGCCGCCCATGCCCTGCCCATCCCGGCGGGCATGGACTACGCGACGGCGGCGGCGCTGCCCGAAACCTGGTTCACCGTCTGGGCCAACCTGGTCGACCTCGGCCGCCTGAAGCGCGGCGAGCGCCTGCTGGTGCATGGCGGCTCCAGCGGCATCGGCCTGGTCGCGATCCAGTTGGCGAAACACCTCGGCGTGGAGTGCTTCGTCACCGTCGGCGGCGAGGAGAAGGCCGCCTTCTGCCGCGAGGCGGGCGCCGCACACGCGATCAACTACCGCACCCACGACTTCGCCGAGGAAGTGAAGCGCATCACCGGCGGCACGGGGGTGGATGTGGTGCTGGACATGGTGGGCGCGCCCTACCTGCAACGCAACCTCGCCTGCCTGCGCCGCGACGGGCGGCTGGTGATTGTGGCCTTCCTCGAAGGCAGCAAGGGCGAGGCCGACCTGATGCCGGTGATGATCAAGCGCCTGACCATCACCGGCTCGACCATGCGGCCGCGCACGCTGGCCGAGAAGGCGGCGATCCGCGACGCGCTGGCGGCGAACATCTGGCCCGCACTGTCACGTGGCGAACTGCTGCCGCACCTCTTCGCCCGCTTCCCGCTGGCGCAGGCGGCGGAAGCGCACCGGCTGATGGAATCGAGCAAACATATCGGCAAGATCGTCCTGGAGGTGAGGCCGGGGTGACGAGAACAGTCGCAGATTGTGGTATCGTATTTAAAATGACCATTTGGAGAATATAAATGACCACCACTGCCGTCAGCGTCACGGAGTTCAAGGCGCATTGCCTGGACGTGATCCGCCAGGTCGAACAGGAAGGTACCGCCGTTGACCTCACGCGCCATGGCAAGGTCGTGGCACGACTGGTACCGACGCCGCAAACGACGCGTGGCGTTGCTCCCTGGTTGCGGCTGCGCGGCCGCGGTCGGCTCGTCGGGCCACCGGAAGCCGGGGTACTCGACGAGTCCGACTTCGAAGCCTTGCGCTGACCCGAGTCGTCGATGCCTTCGCTCCTGCTCGATACCCATGTCTGGCTATGGTGGCTGCTGGGCCAACCCGAGCTAGCAACCGCCGAACGCGATGCGCTGGATGCATTCGCGACGGCCGGCACCCCCCCGGCAATTTCCGCCATCAGCTTGTGGGAGGCGCAGATGCTCGCCAGCAAGGAACGGCTCCAACTGGATACCCCGCTGACACATTGGCTACCCGCGGCCGCAGCCCCGGAAATAGTCACGGTGCTGCCGCTGAACACCGACGTCATCCTGGCGCTGGACGCCCTGCCCACTGGATTTCATGGCGATCCGGCGGATCGAATCATAGTCGCCACGGCGCGTGCTCACGGGCTGCCACTGGCTACACGAGACGGAAACATCCGTCGCTCCAGAACCGTAAAGCTTTGGAAACCTTGAGGAACACACCATGAACCTGCAAATCGACGTGGTTTCCGACGTGGTCTGCCCCTGGTGCTTCATCGGCAAGCGCCATCTCGACAAGGCCCTGGCGCAATGGCGCGCCGAGAACCCGGACAGTGAAGTCACGGTGAACTGGCACCCCTTCTTCCTCAACCCGGATACGCCCGCGGGCGGCGAGCCGTACCGGCCCTTCCTGGAAAAGAAGTTCGGCGGCCCACAGGGCCTGGCCGAGATCTGGCAGCGTGTGCGCGACGCGGGCAAGCCGGCCGGGGTGGATTTCGCCTTCGAAAAGATCGAGCTGCGCGCCAACACGCTGGCGGCGCACCGGCTGATCCACTATGCGCAAAAAGTTATGTCCCCGGCAGAGCCGGGGACGGTATCCCCTGCGGACGGCGTTGGCGACACGGCGACACTGGTCGAGGCGCTGTTCGCGGCACAATTCCTCGACGGCCGCCATGTCGGCGACCGCGCCGTGCTGGCCGAAATCGCCGGCGCCTGCGGCTTCGACGCCGCTGCGGTGAAGGCCTACCTCGATGGCGACGAAGATGCCGAAGCGGTAAAGGCGGATGCCGACCAGTCGCGGCGCATGGGGATCAACGGCGTGCCCTTCTTCGTCTTCAACCAGAAGCTGGCGGCCTCCGGGGCGCAGCCGCCCGAAGCGCTGCTGGGCGTGATGCGCCAGGCGGCCGGCGACGGCGCTACTTGATCAGGCCTTCTTCCCGCATGGCCTGCTGCACGGCGGGCCGTTCCTTGACGCGCGACCAGTAGTCGCCGAGGCGCGGGCGGCCTTCCTTGATATCGACCCCGACCATGCGGCCCCAGCTCAGCACGGTGAACAGGTAGGCGTCGGCCACCGAAAAGTCGCCGAGCAGGTAGTCACGCCCGGCCAGCTTCTGTTCGATCACGTCGAGGCGGCGGCCGATCAGCGCGCGCGCTGCGGCTTTCGATTCTTCCGGCGTTGCCGGATTGAACAGTGGGCTGAATGACTTGTGCACCTCGGTGGAAATGAAGTTGAGCATTTCCTGAAGGCGCACGCGCTCGAAGCTGGCGGCGGGCGGTGCCAGTTTTTTGGCCGGTGCCTGGTCGGCAAGGTACTGCACGATGGCCGGGCCTTCGGTCAGCACTTCGCCGTTGTCGAGCACCAGCGCAGGCACGTAGCCGGCGGCATTGACGGCAAAGAAATCGGCGCCGCTTTCGGTCTTCTTGGCCTTCAGGTCGACCTTCTCGATCGTGTAGGAAAGGCCGGCTTCGGCCAGCACGATGTGTGGCGATAGCGAGCAGGCGCCGGGGCTGTAATAGAGCTTCACGGGTTTTCTCCTTGTGGTTTTGTCTGCGGGGGATTCAGTTGCTGCGTCGCCCCTGCTCCGCCGCCTTCTGTTCGACGGCGAAGACCGCGGCCTCGACGCGGGAACTCAGGTTGAGCTTGGCCAGGATGTGCTTGACGTGCAGCTTGACGGTGTCATGACTGATGTCGAGCACGCGGGCGATGGCCTTGTTCGACAGGCCCTGCGACAACTGTTGCAGGATTTCGCGCTCGCGCGCGGTGAGCAGCTTGAGCGTATCGGCCTTGGCATTGGCGGCATTGCCGCCCTGCAGCAGGTTCACCAGCTTCAGCGTCATCGCCGGGGCGACTACCGTTTCGCCACGCACCGCGCGCTGCACGGCATCGACCACGTCTTCGGGTTCCATGTCCTTCAGCAGGTAACCCTTGGCGCCGGCCTGCATCGCAGCAGCGAGGTCGTCCTCTGCGTCGCTCACGGTCAGCACCAGCACCGGTCCGAGCCAGCCGCCGGCGACCAGCTGCCGCAGCAGGCTGAGGCCGCCGTTGGGCGGCATGTTGAGGTCGGTGATGATGACGTCCGGGCGCGCCTCCCCAAGCTGGCGCAGCGCGTCTTCGCCGTTGCCGGCGATGGCGGCGACCTTGATCGTGCCGCGCTGTTCCAGCAGTTCGGCGAGGCCCTTGCGGAACAGCGTGTGGTCATCGACCAGCATGACGCGGATCGGATCGTCGGCGACCGGCAGGCTCATCCCGAAACGCCTCCGCCGGGGGGGAAGCTCAGCCTGACGCGGAAACCGCCGCCGGGCAGGTTGGCGACTTCGAGGTGGCCGCCGATCTTCTCGGCGCGCTCGCGCATGATGGCGAGGCCGAAGTGGTCGCGCAGTCCGGCGTGTTCGCGGAAGCCGCCAACACGATTGGCGATGGCGAAGAAGCCCTGTCCGCCCTTGCCGTTGTCCTCCACCGTGGCGTCGTAGTAGTCACCCGAGGCCTCCAGCGTCATGCGCGCCTCGGTGGCGCCGGAATGGCGCGCGACGTTGGCCAGCGCCTCCTGCAGGATGTGGAACACCTGGCTTTCCTTTTCCGGCTCCAGGCGCAGGTCGGTCAGCCTGTTGTCGTAGTGCAGGACGATGCCGGTGCGTTCCTGGAAGCCGCAGGCGAGGCCCTGCAGGGCGTGGTGCAGGCCCATCGGGTCCATCCGGCTGCGGAACTGCACCAGCAGTTCGCGCAGGTGTCCGTAGGCGTCGTCCAGCGCCTGGCTGACGTCGCCGGCGTATTTGGCGCTTTTCTCCAGCGACTGGTCGGCCAGCGCGTCGTTGAGCATGGCCATGCGCATCTTCATGTAGGCCAGGGTCTGCGCCAGCGAATCGTGGATTTCAGCGGCCATCATCTGGCGTTCGCTGGTCAGCACGATACGCAGGTTCTCGCGCTTCAGCCGCGCGTTTTCGAGCGCCATGCCGAGGTGCTCACCGATGGAGCGGAACAGCAGCGCGACTTCCTCGGGCAGTTCGAAGGCTTCCGGCAGGAACAGGTTGTAGGTGCCGAGCAGGCGGCCGCCATTCGACAGGGGTACCACCACCATGGCCTGGCAGCCAGTGGCAAAAAAATTTCCGCCGGTGCGCTCCGCGCAGCCTTTCAGCTCGATCTCGAAAAGCGGGCGGTTCTGCCCGATGGCGATTCCGCAGACACCGCAATCACGCGATACCAGCCGCTCCTTTTCGACCACCGCCGGCGGCAGGCCGCGCGAGGCGACCATGCGCAAATGCTTGCCGTCGCTGGTCAGCACCCGTACCACGCCGGCATCGGCCTTGGCGAGACGGATCATGGTGCCGAGGAAGCGGCCGAGCAGTTCGTCGAGGTCGTCCTCGTCGGCCAGGTTGCTGGCGATCTCGGACAGGACATGCAGCGCTTCCAGCGTATGGCCACCGGATGGATCGAGGTCCAGGTGTTCGAGCGAAGTCGCGGTGTCGAGCTTGTTCATTCGGGTAGCGGCCAGGCGCCGCTGGTGATCTTGTCGGCCCACAACAGCGCGCTGAGGGTCTTGCCGTCGGTGATCTCGCCATCCTGCACCGCCAGCATGGCATCAGCGACGCTCATTTCGATGATCTCGAGGAATTCTCCATGGTCGCGTTGATGGCCGACGTAGATCAGGCCCTGCGCCCAGAAGATTTCGATGCGCTCGTCGGCGTAGCCGATGCAGGGGTGCATGGTCGCCAAATGGCGCCAGTGCTTTGCCTGGTGGCCGGTTTCCTCGCGCAGTTCGCGCTTGGCGGTGTCCAGCGGGTGTTCGCCGGTATCGATCTTGCCGGCGGGAAGCTCGACGAAAATGCGCCGCAAGGGATAGCGGAACTGGCGCTCGAACAGCAGCTTGCCGTTGTCCAGCACCGGGATCACGACCACCGCCCCGGGATGGGTGATCCACTCGCGAACGGCTTCGTCGCCATTGGGCAGGCGTGCCGTGTCGCGCCGCACGTGCAAGAGCTTGCCGTCATATACCGGCTCGCTGGTCAGCGTGTGCTCGATCAGCTCGGAATCGTCCATGAGGTCATCGTAGATTGATGGAATTTGGCGCGGCTTCGCAACGGACTATCTTATATCAGGCCGGCGCGGATACTCCGCTTGCGATGCAGGGAAAAGGGTCGGGCAGCGCACTGGCGTCGCAGACAGTTGCTGCGCGCAAGTCAAAAAAAAGCCGCCATGCGTTGCTTGCAGGGCGGCTTCTTGGCTACGCGCAGGAGCGCGGCACGTGTCAGAGAGAGCGCATCAGGGTCGTGGTGCAGACCAGCATCAATGCATCGGGGAAGAGGCCGAAGCCGGCGACCGCGAGGCCATTGAGCGACAGCAGAACACGCAGGTCCAGCCCGGCCGTGATGGGCGCCGAATCGGCCGGCGCATCGAAGTACATCAGCTTGACCACGCGCAGGTAGTAGAAGGCGCCGATCAGGGAGAACATCACTGCGATCACGGCAACCGTGGTGTAACCGGCCTTGATGGCTGCCAGCAGGACCGCGAACTTGGCGAAGAAGCCGATGAAGAAGGGAATGCCGGCCATGGAGAACATGAAGATCAGCATCATCGCGGCGAACCACGGGCTGCGCTTATTGAGGCCCTTGAAGTCTTCCAGGTTCTCCGCTTCGTAGCCGGCGCGCGAGAGAAGCAGAACCGTGCCGAAGGCACCGAGCGTCATCAGGACATAGGCAACGCTGTAGTACAGCGCCGAACTGTAGGCATTGACGGCTGTGAAGGCATCGACCTGCCCGCCGACCACGCCGGACATGAGGCCGAGCACCATGTAGCCCATGTGCGAGATCGCCGAATACGCCAGCATGCGCTTGATGTTGGTCTGCGCGATGGCGGCGAGGTTGCCCAGACCGATCGAGAGCACGGCCATCACCAGCAGCATCTTCTGCCAGTCGCCGGCGAGCCCGAACATGCCGTACACCAGCAGGCGCAGGGCCATGGCGAAGGCGGCGAGCTTCGGCGCGGAGCCGACGAACATGGTCACGGCAGTCGGGGCGCCATGATAGACGTCGGGAATCCACATGTGGAAGGGCACCAGGCCGAGCTTGAAGGCGATGCCGGCGACGAGGAATACCAGACCGAATACCAGCACCGTCTTCTCGCTGTGGCCCTGATACATCGCCTGCGCAATGCCGCCCAGTTCCAGGCTGCCAGTGGCGCCGTAGATCATTGACATGCCATAGAGCAGCAGGCCCGACGCCAGCGCGCCGAGCACGAAATACTTCATCGCCGCCTCGGTGCCGCGGGTCGAGTCGCGGTCGATGGCGACCAGGCCATACAACGACAGCGACATCAGTTCCAGGCCAAGGTACATCGTCAGCAGGCTGGCGGCCGAAATCATCACCATCATGCCCAGCGTCGCGTACAGCACCAGGACATAGAACTCGCCCTTGTCCAGCCCCCGATCGGCCAGGTATTGCCGGCTGTAAACCAGCATCATCAGTACCGCGAGATAGGTCATCAGCTTGAGGAAGTCGGACAGCAGGTCGTCGACGAACATGTTGCTGAAGGTCAGCGTGGTCTGTCCGTCGGACGTGACCAGGGTGAGCGCGGCGCACCCAAGCAGGGTAACGGCGGTCAGCATGGCGGCCATCCAGCGGTGGGTGGCGCCAAAGAACAGGTCCACGAACAGCACCAGGAAGGACATCAGCAGGAGAAATATCTCCGGAGCTGCCGGGTACAGGTCGGGCATCACGAAATTGTTCAGCATCGCTTCTCTCGTGTCTTTCTAGTCGTGTGCCTTGGGCTCAAAGCTTGCTCGCCGCAACATGCTTGAGCAGGTTATCCACCGAAGCGTGCATCACCTCGGTGAAGGGGAAGGGATAGAGACCCATGGCCAGCACGCAGACGGCGAGCAGGCCAAGCACCAGGAATTCGCGTCCGTTGATGTCGGTGAGCTCGGCGACATGCGGGTTGCCGATCGGGCCGAAGACCACGCGCTTGATCATCCACAGCGTGTAGGCGGCACCGAGGATCAGCGTCGTGGCAGCAGCGAAGCCCATCCAGAAATTGGCCTTGATGGCGCCGAGGATGACCATGAACTCGCCGACGAAGCCGGAGGTGGCCGGCAGGCCGGAATTGGCCATGGCGAAGAAGACGAACAGCCCGGCAAACTTGGGCATGGTGTGCACCACGCCGCCGTAATCTGCAATCTGCCGCGAGTGCATGCGGTCGTACATGACGCCGACGCAAAGGAACATCGCCGCCGAGATGAATCCGTGGGAAATCATCTGCACCAGGGCGCCTTCGACGCCGATGGCGTTGAAGATGAAGAAGCCGAGCGTGACGAAGCCCATGTGCGAAATCGAGGAATAGGCGATCAGCTTCTTCATGTCGGTCTGCACCAGCGCAACGAAGCCGATGTAGACCACCGCGATCAGGGAGAGCGCAATCATCATCGGAGCCAGGTGATGGCTGGCATCGGGCACGATGGGCAGCGAAAACCGGACGAAACCATAGGCACCCAGCTTCAGCGCAATCGCCGCCAGCACCACGGAACCGCCGGTCGGCGCCTCGACGTGTGCGTCAGGCAACCATGTGTGTACCGGCCACATTGGGACCTTGACTGCGAAGGAGACCAGGAAGGCAACGAAGATCAAGATCTGCGGCGCCATGCCGATGCGCATCTCATGCCAGTCGAGGATGCTGAAGCTGCCGCCGGCTTCGAGGAACAGCCAGATCAGGGCAACCAGCATCAGCAATGACCCGAGCAGCGTGTAGAGGAAGAACTTGAAGGCTGCATAGACGCGGTTCGGGCCGCCCCAGACGCCGATGATGATGTACATCGGAATCAGCGACGCTTCGAAGAATACGTAGAAGAGGATGCCGTCGAGCGCGCTGAAGATGCCATTCATCAGGCCCGACATGACCAGGAAGGCGCCCATGTACTGAGCCTGCTTTTCCTCGATGACTTCCCAGCCGGCCAGCACCACGAAGATCGTGATCAGGCTGTTGAGCAGGATGAATGGCATCGAAATGCCGTCAACACCGAGGAAGTACTGGACATTGAAGCGGGTAATCCAGGGCGTCTTTTCGACGAACTGCATGCCGACCTGGCTTGCATCGAAACCGGTGTAGAGCGGAATCGTCACCAGGAAGCCGGCAATCGCCACCAGCAGCGACAGCCAGCGCACCAGCGCGCGACGTTCCGAGCCGATCCAGAACACCGGCAGCGCGCCGAGGATGGGGACCCAGATTGCGAGACTCAGAAGTTGCGAATTCATCGGATATTTATTCCATCAGGCCATGTGCTCGAGCATGCTCTTGCGTCAGGCCCTCCAAAGCGACAGGAGTGCGACCACACCAAAGATCATGCCCAGGGCGTAGCGATAGATGCGACCGGACTGGATCAGGCCCACCAGCGAGGAGAACCAGCCCACGGCGCCAGCCGAGCCGTTCACCATGACGCCGTCGATCAGGACCTGGTCGCCGGCCTTCCACAGGCCGCGGCCAAGCAGGCGCGAACCGCCGGCGAAGAACCAGTCGTTGAAGCGGTCGAAGCCATACTTCTCTTCGAGGATCATGGCCGGGAAGGCGAGCTTCTGCTTGATCACCGCCGGCAGGTCTGGACGGGCGATGTAGAGGTACCAGGCCGTGGCGGCACCGCCGATGGCCAACCAGAACGGCAGCGTGGTGATGCCGTGGGCCATCATGCCGAAGATGCCGTGGAACTCGTGGGCCATGGTGGCCATGCCCTTGTGCACTTCGGCAATGGTGATCGCGTTGCCGAACCAGTTGCCGTAAAGGATGGTGCCGATCAGCCAGCCCGAGGCAATCGCCGGAATCGCCAGCAGGATCAGCGGCAACGTAACGACCTTGGGCGACTCGTGCGGCTCGACCGGGCCGTGGTGGCCGTGATCGTCGTGCGCATCGTGGTGGGCATCGTGGCCGTGGTCACCATGGTGCTCTGCGACCTTGCGGAAGCGCTCTTCGCCGTGGAAGGTGAAGAAGATCAGGCGGAAGGAGTACAAACCGCCGACGAACACCGCCGCCAGGGCGCAGAAGTAGGCGAATCCGGCACCCGGCACGTTGGCCAGATGCACCGCCTCGATGATCGAATCCTTGGAGAAGAATCCGGCGAAAGGCGGCAGGCCCGCGTTTGCGATGGCGCCGATCAGCATGGTGGCGTAGGTGATCGGCATGTATTTGCGCAGGCCGCCCATCTTGCGCATGTCCTGTTCGTGGTGCATGGCGATGATCACGGAACCGGCGCCGAGGAAGAGCACGGCCTTGAAGAAAGCGTGGGTCATCAGGTGGAAGATCGCCACCGAATAGGCCGAGGCGCCCAGGGCCATGGTCATGTAGCCGAGTTGCGACAGCGTCGAGTAGGCGACGACGCGCTTGACGTCGGTCTGGACGATGGCGATCAGGGCCATGAACAGCGTGGTGATGGCGCCGATCACGATAACGAAGGACAGCGCGGTGTCGGACAGCTCGAACAGCGGCGACATGCGCGAGACCATGAAGATGCCGGCAGTGACCATGGTCGCGGCGTGGATCAGTGCCGAGATCGGCGTCGGACCTTCCATCGAGTCGGGCAGCCAGACGTGCAGCGGGAACTGCGCCGACTTGCCCATGGCGCCGATGAACAGGCAGATGCAGATGGCGGTGATCAGCGGCCAGCCGGTTACCGCTTCAGTGAGCGCCGCCAGCTCGTTGCGCTTGGCGAAGACCTCGGCGTAATCGAGGGTGCCGGCATAGGCGGCGACCAACCCGATGCCGAGCAGAAATCCGAAATCGCCGACGCGGTTGACCAGGAAGGCCTTGAGGTTGGCGTAGATCGCCGTCGGGCGCACCGACCAGAAACCGATCAGCAGGTAGGAAACGAGGCCCACCGCTTCCCAGCCGAAGAAGAGCTGGACGAAGTTGTTGCTCATGACGAGCATCAGCATCGAGAAGGTGAACAGCGAGATGTAGCTGAAGAATCGCTGGTAACTGTTGGTCCCGGCCTTGCTGCCTTCCGGCCAGTTCTCTTCGTCGTGCGCCATGTAGCCGATGGTGTAGATGTGCACCATCAGGGAGACGAAGGTCACCACCAGCATCATCAGCACGGTCAGCTGGTCGATCAGGAAGCCGACTTCAAGCTTGAGGCCGCCCGACTCCATCCACTGATACACGGTGCCGTTGAAGGTATGGCCGGCCTGGACGTCCTGAAAGATGATCACGGAAAGGACGAAGGAGATCGCGACGCCGATCGAGGTGACGGTGTGAGCGCCGGCCCGGCCCAGCATGCTGCTGAAGAAGCCCGCCAGGATGGCGCCGACCAGCGGCGCCAGGGGGACCATCAGATAAAGTGTCTTCATTCCCATTGCCCTTTAGCCCTTCAGGCTGTCGAGATCCTCGACGTCGATGGAGGACAGGTTGCGGAACAGCACCACCAGGATGGCGAGGCCGATACCCGACTCTGCAGCCGCCACGACGAGGATGAAAAACACGAAGAGCTGGCCAGAAAGATCGTTGAGGTAATGCGAGAACGCGACAAAATTCAGGTTCACGGCAAGCAGCATCAGCTCGATGGCCATCAGCAGCACGATCAAGTTCTTGCGGTTCAGAAAGATGCCGACGACACTGATCGCGAACAGGACTGCCGCCAGGATGAGGTAGTGCGACAGCGAAATCATGCCTGTTCCCCTTGCTTCGCCGCCGGCAGATTGACTTCTGGCGCCATCTTGACCAGACGCATGCGATCTTTTGCCTTGACCGCGATCTGGTCGGAGGACTGCATCGCCTTGTTGTCCTTGCGTCGACGCAACGTGAGCATGACGGCGACGATGATCGCCACCAGCAGGATGACGGACGCTATTTCAAAGGGATAGGCGTAGTCGGTATAGAGCACCCGCGCCAGTTCCTTGGTATTGCTGTAGTTCGCCGGCATGCTCTGCGCCGGCAGATTGGCCAGACCGAAATAGCGACCCGAAAGGACCGCCGCCATCTCGGCGATCAGCAGGGCACCGACCAGGGCTCCTATCGGCAGGTTCTTCCAGAAACCCTGGCGCACCCGCTCGATGTTGATGTCGAGCATCATCACGACGAAGAGGAAGAGCACCATCACCGCGCCGACATAGACCATGATCAGCACCAGCGAGAGGAACTCCGCCTGCAACAGCATCCACAACCCGGACACGTTGAAGAAGGCCAGCACCAGGAACAGGGCCGCATGCACCGGATTGCGCGCGGTGATCACGCGCAGCGCGGCGAGAACCGTCACTGTGGAGAATATGTAGAAGAGTATTGTCTTGAATTCCATGGCTGGATTGGCGTGGCGTCAGCGGTAAGGGGCATCCTGGGCGCGATCGGCAGCGATCTGCGCCTCGTTACGGTCGCCCACGGCCAGCAGCATCTGCTTGGTGTAGTAAAGATCGCCGCGCGCTTCGCCGTGATATTCGAAGATCCGGGTCTGAACGATGGCGTCGACCGGGCATGCTTCCTCGCAGAACCCGCAGAAAATGCACTTGGTCAGGTCGATGTCGTAACGCGTGGTGCGTCGGCTGCCGTCGTCGCGCTCTGCCGACTCGATGGTGATCGCCAGCGCGGGACAGACGGCCTCGCAAAGCTTGCAGGCGATGCAGCGCTCTTCGCCGTTGGGATATCGGCGCAGCGCGTGCAGGCCGCGGAAGCGGTTGCTCTGCGGAGTCTTTTCATCCGGGTACTGCACGGTGATCTTGCGCGCGAACATGTAGCGGCCGGTTACCGCCATGCCCTTGAACAGTTCCTTGAGGAACAAGCTGCCGATGAAGTCTTTTGCACCCATGTCGAGTTCTCCCGGCCTTATTTCCAGATCGTCAGCGGCGACATCATCCAGACCCCGACCACCAGGATCCAGACCAGCGTCAGCGGCACGAAGACCTTCCAGCCCAGGCGCATGAGCTGGTCATAGCGATAGCGCGGGAAGGTGGCGCGAATCCAGAGGAAGAAGAACAGGATCGCGGCCATCTTCGCCGCCATCCAGTGGAATCCATCCGGAATGAAGCCGATGGGCGACAGCCAGCCACCGAGGAAGAAGATGGATGTCATCGCCGAGATCAGGATCATGTTGGCGTATTCGGCGAGGAAGAACATCGCGAAGGCCATGCCGGAATACTCGACCATGTGTCCGGCAACGATTTCCGACTCGCCCTCGACCACGTCGAACGGCGCACGGTTGGTTTCGGCGACGCCGGAGATCAGGTAGACGACGAACATCGGCAGCAGGGGCAGCCAGTTCCATGACAGAAATCCCAGCCCCATGCCGGCGCCGCGCCCTTTGTCCTGGGCCATCACGATGTCGCTCAGGTTGAGGCTGTTGGAAACCATCAGCACCGTGATCAGGGCCAGACCCATCGAAACTTCGTAGGAAATCATCTGTGCCGAAGCACGCATCGCGCCGAAGAATGGATACTTGGAATTCGACGCCCAACCCGCGACGATGATGCCGTAGACGCCGATCGAACTGACGGCCAGCAGGTAGAGCATGCCTGCATCTACGTTGGCCAGAACCCAGCCGGACGAAAACGGGATTACCGCCCATAGCGCAAGCGCCGGTGCGATGGCCATGATGGGACCGAGCACAAACAGCTTCTTGTCGGCGGCAGCGGGAAACAGCACTTCCTTGAAAAACAGCTTGAGGCCGTCGGCAATCGGTTGCAGCAGACCCCACGGACCCACGCGATTGGGACCAATGCGAACCTGCATCCAGCCGATGACCTTGCGTTCCCAGAAGGTCAGGTAGGCAACCGATAGCAATAGCGGGGCCATTATCAGGACGATCTTGGCCAGGGTCCAGATCAGCGGCCACACGGGCTTGATCAGGTTCCACAGCGGCGCCCAAAGGGAGCCGAGGACCGAGGCGAGAAGGTTGAGGACGGTGGCTTCCATCACGCCTTCTCCACACTCAGAACGGCAGACATCGGACCCAGCGCGACCGTGGCGGCATGCGCCGCGGCTACACGCACCACCCCGTCGGGCAACCCTGCGTCGAGTTGTGCCACAAGGCTGGCGTTCGCCGTGCCGCCGGCGCCGACTTTCACGAGATCGCCCGCAGCAAGGCCGAGCCTGGACAACATCGCGGCGTTCATGCGCGCTGTGGGTGCCGCGGAATCGGCCGCCCGCTGCAAAGCCGGAGCACGACGCACCAGGGCGTCGGCAAAATGAATCGGTACGTCCGTTACGCGCTCGATGCCAGCAGCACTTGCGGACAGGTTCAGGGCACCCAGCGAAAGCCCGTTGTCGAGGCCGGAGACGAACTCGGTCTGGCTGCCCAGCGCTTCGCTGCGCACATCCTCGCTACTGTTGAATTCGAACCCATTGAGGGCCAGCAGGTTGCCCAGCACGCGAAGGACTTTCCAAGCCGGGCGGGCATCGCCCAGCGATTTTGCGGCGGCGTAGAAGCTCTGCACGCGGCCTTCGGTATTGACGAAGGTGCCCGAGGTTTCGGCGAAGGGCGCAACCGGCAGCAGGACGGCGGCGTAATCGAGCATGGCCTGCGACTTGAACGGGGTCAGGACGACGGTCACGGCAGATTTTTGCAGCGCAGCCAATGCCTGGGCGCCGTCGGCGCAATCGAGTTCGGGTTCGGCGCCGAGAACCACGTAGGCCTGGCGCGGATCCTTGATCATCGCCGCGGCATTGAGTCCGCCGGCACCGGGGACGGCCTTGGCCGCATAGCCGCCGACGCTGTTCGCGGCCTCGCCGAGGAAGCCGAATTTGCCGCCGAGCGCCTTGGCCAGTTGGCCGGCCAGCGCCTGCAGGGTGGCCGCCTGTGGATGCTGCTGCGCGAAGTTGCCAAGCAGGACACCCGTATTGCTGCCCGAAGCCAGGCTCTGGGCGATCGCCTGCGCTTCGGCCGAGACCGCGAGGGCGGACAACGCGGCGTCTGCACTTGCGCCCTTGAGCGCACATACGGCCTTGACGACCTGCGCGAGCAAGGCGGGCAGTTGCGATGGCGCCGCGATGGCGCGCGCGGTCAGGTTGATCAGCAGGTCGTCGTTCGCGCTGTGCAGGATGCTGACCTGCGCACCCTTCTTGGCCGACTGGCGCAGGCGCTGGGCGATCAGCGGATGATCCTTGCGCAGGAAGGAACCGACCACCAGAACGCGGTCAAGGCCGCTGATGTCGGCGATCTTCATGCCCAGCGAAGGAATGCCGGCACGCTTGCCGTCGGCGGAGAAATCGCTCTGGCGCAGGCGGAAATCGACGTTCTCGCTGCCAAGGCCGCGCAACAACTTCTGCGCGAGGTAGAGTTCTTCCACCGTCGAATGCGGGCTGAGCAGGCCACCGATCGCCGCCCCGCCATGAGTCTTGGCCACATCGCGCAGCGCGTGCGCAGCGTAATCGAGGGCGACGTTCCAGTCGACCTCCTTCCATTCGCCGCCCTGCTTCACCATGGGCTTGGTCAGTCGGTCGGAGGAACTAAGGCCCTGGTAGGAGAAACGCTCCTTGTCCGAAAGCCAGCACTCGTTGATCTCGTCGTTCTCCAGAGGCAACACGCGCAGCACCTTGTCGTGCTTGGTCTGCACGATCAGGTTGCTGCCCAGCGCGTCATGCGGACTCACCGACTTGCGCCGCGAGAGTTCCCAAGTACGGGCCGCAAAGCGGAAGGGCTTGGAGGTCAGCGCACCGACCGGGCAGAGGTCGATGATGTTGCCGGAAAGTTCGGTGTCGACAGTCTTGCCGATGAACGGCATGACTTCGGCGCGCTCACCGCGATAGGATTGGCCGAGTTCCATGAATCCGGCGATCTCGGCCGTGAAACGGATGCAACGCGTGCAGTTGATGCAGCGGGTCA
The DNA here is from genome assembly GCA_016716965.1 of Sulfuritalea sp. Lineage (GTDB taxonomy): Bacteria > Pseudomonadota > Gammaproteobacteria > Burkholderiales > Rhodocyclaceae > Sulfuritalea. The sequence continues at coordinate 62,054 of JADJUP010000029.1, forward strand.
TGTCGGTCGACACCAGCGGACCAAGGTCCTTGTCGGGAACGACGCGCTTCTCTTCTTCGTACTTCGATGCGGACTCACCGTAGCCCACGGCGAGATCCTGCAGCTGGCACTCGCCACCCTGGTCGCAGATCGGGCAATCCAGCGGATGGTTGATCAGCAGGAACTCCATCACCGCCTTCTGCGCCTTGACGGCAAGGTCGGAATGGGTGAACACCTTCATGCCGTTGGTGACGATGGTCGCGCAGGCCGGCATCGGCTTCGGCGCCTTTTCCACCTGAACCAGGCACATGCGGCAGTTGGCCGCGATGGACAGCTTCTTGTGGTAGCAGAAGTGCGGGATGTAGGTGCCCAGCTTGTGCGCCGCCTCGATGACGGTGCTGCCGTCCTCGACCTGCAGGGTCTTGCCGTCGATTTCGATTTCGACCATTACGCTGCCCCTGCCTTGAAAAAGCCGCTGCCCATCCGCTGCACTTCGGGATCGACCAGGCACTTCTTGTTCTCGATGTGGTACTCGAACTCGCTCTGGAAATGCTTGATGAAACTGCGCACCGGAAAGGCGGCGGCATCGGCGAGCGCGCAAATTGTCTTGCCCATCATGTTGTCGGTGACGCGATTCAGCAGGTCGAGATCCTCGGGGCGACCTTCGCCGTGCTCGATGCGATGCACGACGCGGTAGAGCCAGCCGCTGCCTTCGCGACACGGCGTACATTGGCCGCACGACTCTTCGTAATAGAAGTAGGACAGACGCTCCAGCGCCTTGACCATGCAGACCGTTTCGTCCATGACGATGACCGCGCCGGAACCTAGCATGGAGCCGGCCTTGGCGATAGAGTCGTAGTCCATGGTGCAGTCCATGATGACGTCGCCCGGCAGCACAGGTGCCGACGAACCGCCGGGGATCACCGCCTTGAGCTTGCGACCGCCACGCATGCCGCCGGCCATCTCGAGCAGCTTCGAGAAGGGCGTGCCCATCGGCACTTCGAAGTTGCCCGGACGATTGACGTGACCGGAAACGGAGAACAGCTTGGTGCCGCCGTTGTTCGGCTTGCCCAGATTCAAGTAGGCCTCACCGCCCATGCCGAGGATGAAGGGAATTGCGGCGAAGGTTTCGGTATTGTTGATGGTGGTCGGCTTGCCGTAGAGGCCGAAGTTCGCCGGGAAGGGCGGCTTGAAACGCGGCTGCCCCTTCTTGCCTTCGATGGATTCGAGCAGGCCGGTTTCCTCGCCGCAGATGTAAGCACCCCAGCCGTGGTGCGCGAACAGGTCGAAGCTGAAACCGGAACCGAGGATGTTGTCGCCCAGGTAACCGGCGGCACGCGCCTGGTCGAGGGCTTCTTCGAAACGCTCGTAGGTCTCGAAGATCTCGCCGTGAATGTAGTTGTAGCCCGCCTTGGCGCCGACCGCGTAGCCGGCGATTATCATGCCTTCGATCACGGAATGCGGATCGAAGCGCATCAGGTCGCGATCCTTGAATGTGCCGGGCTCGCCCTCGTCGGTATTGCAGACGACGTACTTCACCGGTGCCGCCTTGGGCATGAAGCTCCACTTCAGGCCCGTCGGAAAGCCCGCGCCACCACGTCCGCGCAGTACGGATTTCTTGACCTCGGCAATCAGGTCGTCCTGGCTCATCTTGCTTTCGAGCACACGGCGCAACTGCTTGTAGCCGCCGCGCGCTTCGTAGTCCTTGAGGCTCCAGCCGGCGTCGCCCTTGGCCCAGCCGGTAGTCAGCAGCGGATTGATGGTGTCGATCAGGGCCATCTTATTTGCACTCCGCCAGCAGCTTGTCGATCTGTTCGGGGAGCATGAAGCTGCACATGCGCTTGTTGTTCACCAGCATCACCGGCGCATCGCCGCAGGCGCCCATGCACTCGCCTTCTTTCAAGGTAACCATGCCGTCCGGCGTCGTCTCGTTAAAGTCGATGCCCAGTTTCTGCTTGACGTAGTCCGCAGCATGGACGCCACCCGAAAGTGCGCAGGGCAGGTTGGTGCAGACCGTAATCTTGTACTTGCCCACCGGATGCAGATCGTACATGTTGTAGAAGCTCGCCACCTCGTAGGCCGCCATGGGCGCCATGCCGAGATAGGTCGCAACGGCAGCGATGGTTTCCTTGGGTAGCCAGCCCTTTTCGTCCTGCGCGATGACCAGCGCCGCCATGACAGCCGACTGCTTCTGGTCGGCGGGATACTTGGCAACCTCCCGATCGATCTTCTTCAGGGACTCGGGACTCAACTCGGGACTCAACATGGTGTTCGGCGTATTCATGCGGTCTATCTATCAACGTCGCCAAGGACCAGATCGATGGTGCCGATCACGGCGGTGGCATCGGCCAACATGTGGCCACGGCACATTTCATCGGTTGCAGCCAGGTGGGGAATCCCGGCCGTATGCAGCTTGATGCGGTATGGCTTGTTGGCGCCGTCGGAAACCGCCCATACGCCCATCTCGCCCTTCGGATGCTCGATCGCGACATAAGCTTCGCCGGGCGGTACGTGCATGCCTTCCGAAAAGAGCTTGAAGTGATGGATCAACTCTTCCATGCTGCCCTTCATCTTTTCCCGCGACGGCGGCGCCACCTTGTGGTCGCCGGTAATTACGGGCCCCGGGTTCTTGCGCAACCACGCGATGCACTGCTTGATGATGCGATTGGCCTGGGCCATTTCTTCCATGCGCACCAGATAGCGATCATAGGTATCGCCGTTGACGCCCACCGGAATGTCGAAATCCATCCGGTCATAGACCTCGTAGGGCTGCTTCTTGCGCAGATCCCACTCGATACCCGAGCCGCGCAGCATCGCGCCGCTAAAGCCTAGTTGTAGAGCGCGTTCCGGGCTGACAACGCCGATGCCGACGGTACGCTGCTTCCATATCCGGTTGTCGGTCAACAAAGTGTGGTATTCGCTCAGGTAAACCGGGAAACGGTTGGTGAAGTCTTCAAGGAAATCCAGCAGACTTCCGTTGCGAGCCTCATTCAATTCCTTGACTGTCTGTGCATTCTTGAAGCGGTTTTCCTGGTACTTCGGCATCTGATCGGGCAGATCGCGATAGACGCCGCCCGGCCGGAAATAGGCCTGGTGCATGCGAATGCCGCAGGTTGCCTCCAGAACGTCGAAGAGATCCTCGCGCTCACGGAAGGTATAAAGCACCATCGTCATGGCGCCGATGTCCAAGGCATGCGTTCCAATGTTCAGCAGGTGGTTCTTGATTCGTGCAATTTCGTCAAACATGACACGAATGTACTGGGCGCGAATCGGCACTTCGATGCCCAGCAGGCGCTCGACAGCCAGGCAGTAGGCGTGCTCACTGGGAATCATCGACGTGTAGTCGAGGCGATCCAGATAGGGCAATGTCTGCAACCAGGTGCGGGTTTCTGCCAGCTTCTCGGTGCCGCGATGCAACAGGCCGATGTGCGGATCGGCACGCACCACGACTTCACCATCGAGCTCAAGCACCAGACGCAGAACACCGTGCGCGGCCGGATGCTGGGGACCGAAATTGAGTGTGTAGTTCTTGATGTCAGCCACGGCCGCTGCCTTTTCCGTACGAGTCTTCGCGCACGATGCGCGGCGTCACTTCACGCGGTTCGATGGTCACCGGCTGGTAGATCACCCGCTTTTGCTCCGGGTCGTAGCGCATCTCGACATAACCCGAGATCGGGAAATCCTTGCGGAATGGATGGCCAACAAAACCATAGTCGGTGAGGATGCGGCGCAGGTCGACGTGGCCTTCGAAGTGAATTCCGAAGAGATCGAATGCTTCGCGCTCATACCAGTTGGCGCTGTTCCATATGTCCATCACGGACGCAACGACAGGAAAGTCATCGTCCGGAGCGAACACCCGGACACGCAGGCGCCAATTGTGGGCCAACGAAAGCAGCTGGCTGACTGCCGCGAAGCGCCGCCCCTGGTATCCGGTGTATTCCGAGTAATCGATACCGGAAAGATCCATCAGCTGCTCGAAACGGAAAGCAGGATCGTCACGCAACTGACGCATCACGTCGGCGTAGTTTTCCGATGGAACGACAACGGTCAACTCACCCAGTGCCAGTAAGGGTTCGCCGATGCGATTGCCAAAGCTTTCCTTCAGCAGCCGGCCAAGACGTTCCAGTTTCTCGCTCATGAGTTTGGGTCAGCGGGCAATGGTGGTAGTGCGGCGGATCTTGCTTTGCAGCTGGATCAGACCGTAAAGCAGCGCTTCCGCCGTCGGCGGGCAGCCGGGCACATAAACATCGACGGGCACGATGCGATCGACGCCACGCACCACAGAATAGGAGTAGTGGTAGTAACCACCGCCATTGGCGCAGGACCCCATGGACAACACCCAGCGCGGCTCCGCCATCTGGTCATAAACCTTGCGCAGCGCGGGAGCCATCTTGTTGGTCAGCGTACCGGCAACAATCATGACATCCGACTGACGCGGACTGGGGCGGAACACGATTCCGAAACGATCGAGGTCATAGCGGGAGCAACCGGCGTGAATCATTTCGATGGCACAGCACGCCAACCCGAAAGTCATCGGCCACATCGAACCGGTACGGGTCCAGTTGATGATCTTGTCCAGCGACGTGGTGACGAAGCCTTCCTGCAGAACGCCTTCGATGCTCATGCGAGGATGTCCTTGATCTCTTTCATTCCCAGTCCAGCGCGCCCTTGGCCCAGGCGTAGATATAGCCAACCACCAGGATGCCGATAAACACGAACATTTCGACGAAACCGAACAGCTTTACCGATTCGGTATTGACGATTTCCTTGAAGATCGAGGCCCATGGAAACAGGAAGGCGATTTCCAGGTCGAACAAAATGAAGAGGATTGCGATCAGGTAGTAACGGACATCGAACTTCATCCGCGCATCTTCGAACGGCGCAAAGCCGCATTCGAATGCGGACAGCTTCTCGCTGTCGGGGCGATTTGGCGCGATCAGCCAGCCAAGGAGTATGGGCGCACAACCGAATGCCAAGCCAACCAGGATGAAGACCAGGACAGGAAAGTAGTTATCCAGCATTTTGGTGGCGCGGCCACTTCTTCACAAGTTGTACATGACCGGCCAGACTGCAAAATCGCACAGAAGTACCGGAACTCGACCACCCTATTACTGCTCACTGCCCAAAAATTACTGGTGCCGACGGTGAGACTCGAACTCACACAGCTTTCGCCACTACCCCCTCAAGATAGCGTGTCTACCAATTTCACCACGTCGGCAATTGCACTAAGCGCGAGCGGCGCAAATTATATAACAAGCCATTGACTCGCTCATGCACCGCAACAAAAAAATCTATTCATTTGAGGCAACGATTCCTATTTTGGAATCTCTTTGGCTTTCGAATCAGGCGCTGAAGGCGTCGTGCCGGGATCAACCGGCACGGCCTGCGTCGGAGCCGAATCCATGACGCTGCCAGATGTCCTGGGCGCCGAATTGGCGATATAGGAAAGCCCCAGACTCGTCAGAAAGAATACCGCTGCCAATACGGCCGTCGCCCGGGAAAGAAAATTCGCCGATCCCGTAGCCCCGAACAGGCTGCCCGACGCTCCGCTGCCGAAGGCCGCGCCCATGTCGGCGCCCTTCCCGTGCTGCAAAAGCACCAGGCCGATGACGCTGACCCCGGCAATGATATGCACGGTCAGCAGCAGGGTATGCACTATGTCCATGAAAACCTCGTTAAATTGATGCTCAGGCGGCAGCGGCGCAAATCGCCAGGAAATCATCTGCAACCAGAGAAGCGCCGCCAATCAAGCCGCCGTCGATATCCGGCCTGCCGAACAGTTCAGCTGCGTTGCCGGCCTTGACGCTGCCACCATAAAGGATGCGCAACCCGCCGGCCACATCTGCATCTTCCCGCGCAAAGCGGCTGCGAATCAGTGCGTGAACTTCCTGCGCCTGCTCGGGGGATGCGGTGCGCCCGGTACCGATTGCCCAGACAGGCTCGTAGGCAACGATGGCCCGGGCAAAGCCGGCGATGCCACCCTTGGCGAGCACAGCATCAATCTGGCGCGTCACGACGTCGCCGGTAATTCCGGCCTCCCGTTCCGCCAGCGACTCGCCGACACACAGAATCGGCACCAACCCGGCCTTCTGCGCGGCGACGAACTTGGCAGCAACCACGGCATCGGTGTCGCCGAAGAAGGACCGGCGCTCGGAATGACCGACGAGAACATAACTACAGGCGAAATCGGCAAGCATCGCGGCACTGACTTCGCCCGTCCAGGCCCCCTGCTCATGCTCGGAAACGTCCTGGGCACCCCACGCGACGTGGCTACCGTTGAGCACTGCCTGCGCCTGCGCGAGATAGGGATATGGCACGCACAGTGCGACTTCTGCGCCGCCACCGGCACCTTCACGTACCGCGTGCAGCAGCCCCAGATTGGCGGCGAGACTGCCATGCATTTTCCAGTTTCCGGCAACGAGTTTGGTTCGCATCATGAAAGCCAGCATCCTTGGTAAGCCGGCCATTATAGCGGCAGGACCGGCCAATTGCCAGAAGGTAACCGGACATTGGCCGCGCATCTGGATGCGACATCGACGTGTCGCTTACGTCACTCGTCCGGCTTGACACAAGTCAACAGAAACCCCGGCAAAGCGCCGATACTGTCGGCCCAAGAACAACGAATACCGCCAAGGTGAGCACAATGAGAAGCATATCGACCGACGTCGTCATCATAGGTGCCGGAGGCGCCGGTTTGCGCGCCGCGATAGCCCTTGCGGAAACAGATCCCAAGTTGCGCATTGCCCTGGTTTCAAAGGTCTACCCGATGCGCAGCCACACCTGTGCAGCCGAAGGGGGCGCCGCCGGGGTAATCAAGCCGGACGACAGCTTCGATCTGCATTTCGACGACACCGTCGGTGGCGGCGACTGGCTCTCCGATCAGGACTGCGTCGAGTACTTCATCCACGAAGCACCCAAGGAACTGCTGCAACTGGAGCACTGGGGTTGCCCCTGGAACCGCGAAGCCGATGGTTCGGTGGCGGTGCGCCCCTTCGGCGGGATGAAAAAGAAGCGCACCTGGTTCGCCGCCGACAAGTCCGGCTTCCACATCCTGCACACCCTGTTCCAGACTTCCCTTCAATTTCCCTCGATCACCCGCCATGATGAGTTCTACGCGCTCGACCTGCTGGTCGATGACGGTCGTTGCCAGGGCGTCACCGCACTCGAAATGCGCAGCGGCGAATTGTGTCAGTTCCATGCCAAGGCGGTGATCATCGCCGGTGGCGGCGCCGGCCGCATGTTCCCCTTCTCCACCAATGGCGCGATCAAGACCGGCGACGGCATGGCCATGGCCTACCGCGCCGGGGCGCCGCTGAAGGACATGGAGTTCGTCCAGTACCATCCGACCGGGCTGCCCAACACCGGCAGCCTGCTGACCGAAGCCTGCCGCGGCGAAGGCGGCATCCTGGTCAACAAGCACGGCCGCCGCTACCTGCAGGATTACGGCATGGGTCCGGAAACCCCGGTCGGCCAGCCGCAACTGAAGACCATGGAACTGGGCCCGCGCGACCGCGTCAGCCAGGCCTACTGGCACGAATTGCAGAAAGGCAACACGGTAACGACCCAATGGGGCGAATGCGTGCTGCTCGACATGCGCCACCTCGGCGAGAAGAAGATCAACGAACGCCTGCCGCTGGTGCGCGAACTGGCCGAGGCCTACCTCGGCGTCGATATCGTCAAGGATGCGGTGCCGATCCGTCCGGTGGTGCATTACATGATGGGCGGCATCTCGACCAATACGAAGGCCGCCACGCCCCTGCCCGGACTCTTCGCCGCCGGCGAATGCGCCTGCGTCAGCCTCAACGGCGCCAATCGCCTCGGCTCGAATTCGCTTGTGGAACTGCTGGTGTTCGGCCGCCGCGCGGCGCTGTCGGCCATCGAGCACGTCCAGAGCGCACCGGCGCCGAACGCCACGGCATTGAACGCTTGCGCCGAACAGACCCGGTCGCGCATCGACGAACTCATGACCCGCACCGACGGCATCGAGTCGATGTCCGGCCTGCGCCGCGAAATGATGGACACCATGGAAAAGAACGTCGGCATCTACCGCACCGAGGAGGGCCTGCAGGAGGGTGTGAACAAAATCCATGAACTGCGCCAGCGCTACCGTCGGGTCAAGCTCACCGACAAGAGCAGCGTCTTCAACACCGACCTGTTCCAGGTGCTTGAACTAGGTTCCATGCTCGACTGCGCCGAAGCCGTGACGGTCGGTGCGCTGGCCCGCAAGGAATCGCGCGGCGCACACCAGCGCCTCGACTACGTCGAACGCGACGACAAGAATTTCCTGTGCCACACCATGGTTTATCACCAGGGGCTGGACGTCCCACGCGTCGATTACCTCGATGTGGTGATCACCAAGTCGCCACCCGGCGTGCGCGACTATTCGGGAGACCACAAATGACGCCACTGAAAGAGCGCCTGGTCCAGCTCGAAGTCCTGCGCTACAACCCGGACACCGATACCGAAGCCCACTTCCAGCGCTACGAAGTGATGTGCCAGGAAGAGTGGGTGGTGCTTGACGCCCTCAACAAGATCAAGGCCGACATCGACCCCACCCTCAACTACCGCTGGTCCTGCCACATGGCCGTCTGCGGCAGCTGCGGCATGATGATCAACGGCGAACCGAAACTGTCCTGCCACGCCTTCCTGCGCAGCTACGAAGGCGTGATCCGGGTCGAGCCGCTGGCGCATTTCCCGGTCGAACGCGACCTGGTGACGGCGCCCGACGACTTCATGGAAAAGCTGAAGCGCGTCAAGCCCTACGTCATCCCGAAGGAAAAGAAGCCGATCAGCGAGGGCGAATACAAGCAGACCCCGGCGCAATTGATGAAGTTCCGCCAGTATTCGATGTGCATCAACTGCATGCTTTGCTACGCCGCCTGCCCGCAGTACGGCCTGACGCCGCACTTCATCGGTCCGGCGGCCCTGACCCTGGCCCACCGCTACAACCTGGATTCGCGCGACGAGGGCCGCAAGGAGCGCCAGGAAGTGGTCGCGACCCATGAAGGCGTCTGGGAATGCACCTTCGTCGGTGCCTGTTCCGAGGTCTGCCCGGCCCACGTCGATCCGGCCAGCGCCCTGCAACAGATGAAGATCACCAGTTCGGTCGACTGGATCGTCGAACACCTGATTCCGGGAGGCAAGTCATGAGCCGCAGACCGCTGATTCGCGAAGTCCCGCCGACCTCCTGGTACTTCCGCCAGCCGCGCTACCTGCGCTACATGTCGCGCGAGATCACCAGCATTTTCATCGGCGCCTACTGCGTGCTGCTGGTCGTCGGCCTGCAACGCCTCGCCGCCGGCCCGGCGGCATGGGAAGGCTTCCTGGCGGCGCTGAAGAGTCCCGCCTCGATCGTGTTCCAATTCCTGTGCCTGGTAGCGGCGGTCTATCACGCCGCCACCTGGTTCAACGCCACGCAGAAGGCCATGCCGATTCAGATCGGCGAGGACTTCGTGCCCGGCAACCTGATTTCCGGCGCGCACTATGCGGCATGGGCGGTGCTGTCCTTCGGCGTGCTGTTTCTCGCGGGAGTGTTCTGACCATGGCCAAATCGCACAAACCTGTCGTCTGGTTTCCCTTCGCCGCGGGCGGCACGGTCATCGCCTTCTGCATCCCGGTGATCGTCCTCCTCACCTTCCTCGCCGCGCTCGGCCATGTTCCGGCCGGCCTGAGCTACGAAAAGCTGCATGCCTTCGCCGCCAGCGGAATCGGCAAACTGGTCCTGTTCGGCGTGATTGCCCTGTCGGCCTGGAGTTCGGCACATCGCCTGCGCTGCACCTGCTACGACTTCGGCCTGCGCGCCGACACTTTGGTCGCTACGGTACTTTATGTCGCCGCAATCGTTGGTAGTATTGCGGCCGCATTGTTCCTGCTGCGAATCTGACCCACCACACTCCCGGAAAAGAACAAGACCAATGGCACCTCCCCCACTGGCCTCGCGCGAGGCGGTACGCGAACAACGGCTCGGCGACGTCTGGAGCAACGACCTGAACGACGTCTTCGCCGACGTCGCCCCCTACTACGACCGCGCCAACAACATCGCCGCACTGGGTCAGTTCGGCAATTTCCTTCGCCGCTTCATGCAGCTGGTCGACCTCAAGCCGCAACAAAAGGTGCTGGACGTTTGCGCCGGGACCAACGCCATCGGCATCGCCCTGCTCAAGCGCGAACCGACGCTGGACGTGCATGCCATCGACCGCAGCGTCGCCATGCAGACCGTCGGCCAGCAGCGCGCCGCCGCGCAGGGCTTCCAGATCAAGAGCACCATAGGCGACGTGCATGTGCTGCCTTTCCCCGACAACCACTTCGACGTCGTCACGCTGCAGTTCGCCTCGCGCCACCTGCGCGTGCGCGAAGTCTTTACCGAAATCCTGCGCGTGCTGAAGCCCGGCGGCCACTTCCATCATTCGGACATGCTGCGCCCGCGCAATCCGATCGTGAAGAACCTTTACTACACCTACCTGCGCAGTTGCCTCGGCATCACGGGCCTGATCGTCGGCAGCGGTCCGGCCGCGGTGAAGGCCAAGCAGTATTTCCTCGACGCACTGGAGCTTTTCTATACCGCCGAGGAACTGTCGATCCTGCTGCGCGAGCTGGGCTATGTCGAAGTCACCGTCGACACCGTGTTCCATGGCATGCTGGGTTTTCATCGCGCGGTCAAACCCACTGCCGGTCCCTGAATTGCCCACGGGAATGCGGGCGAAGTGAAGCGGGCGAAGGCGCTCGCCCGGCTTAACGGCCGGATGCTCCATACCTACAGCCGGCGCACCACCGCCGCGTTGCGCGCGGCATTGCCATTGCGGCTCGCCCTGCCCCATCTCGAACCCGTGCTGGCGCTCAACGTCGGCAAGGAGGTCGCCAAGGACACGCTGGTCATACTGCGTGCCGGTGAAGCCGGCAACGTCGAGGCGCCGGAGCGGGAGGCGATCCTGGCGCAATTGATGCTGGCCACCAAGGAAATCGACCGCCAGTTCCTCGCTCGTGTCGGCAACTTCCCGATCGAGATCGTGGTCCGCTACGACGAGATCGTGCCGATCCGTGCCCGGCGCATCAAGCTGCTGCACGACGCCGCGCTGAAGGTATTTGCGGCAGGCGATGGCAAGCTCCGATTGCGCGGCGCGCTGCAGGCCAGCTACTCGCGCGACGAGTTCGCGCAACTGCTCTACGAATTGTTCCGCCTGCATGCCGAAGAAACGCGATCGCTGAGCCGCTCGGTGCGCCTGCCGCGACCACTGGTTCCGCTGCGCGAACTGATCGCCCAGGAACTGCTCAACGTGATGCTGCGCGCCGCATGGTCGCTGGCGAAGGAAATCGCCGCCGCATCCTGCCCTCCGCCGGCCCCACCCGGACAAACGATTCCCGATTGACGGCGTGCGGCGTGGCGATGGATACTTGCGCCGGATTATTTCAGACCTGAACTGTCCGGATCCATCATCCGAAGGAGCGGCGCATGAAACTTCCCGATAACGTCCCGAGAGCCCGACCGGTGCACAAGTGTTTGGCGACGCTGCTCGCGGTCTTTGCCGGTCTGTCCGGTGCGGTGGCAATGCTGCCTGCCGCATCGGCGGCAGAAGCCAGGCTGCCCATCTTCGACGCCCACGTGCATTACAGCCACGATGCCTGGGACCGCACGCCGCCGAAGGAAGCCATCGCCATATTGCGCAAGGCCGGACTCAAGCGCGCCATGGTGTCCAGTTCCAGCGACGATGGCACGCAGAAGCTCTACGCGGAAGCACCGGACCTGGTGGTGCCCTCGCTGCGGCCCTACCGCAAGCGCGGCGAAATTTCGACCTGGGTGCGCGACGAAAGCGTCATTCCGCATCTCGAAGACCGCCTGCGCAAATATCGCTACGCGGCAATCGGCGAATTCCACGTCTATGGATCGGATGCCGACCTGCCGGTGGTGCGGCGCATGGTGCAACTGGCCAAACAGTACAAGCTTTGGCTGCACCTGCATGGCGACAGCGACGCCATCGAGCGCGTACTGGTCCAGGATCCCGACGCGCGCATCCTCTGGGCGCACTCCGGCTTCGACCGCCCGGAGGCGGTGCGCGCGATGCTGAAAAAGCACCGCAAGCTGTATGCGGACCTGGCCTTCCGCAACGACCACGCCACCAGCGGCAAGATCGATCCCGCCTGGCGCGAGGCCTTCATCGAATTTCCCGACCGCTTCCTGGTGGGTACCGACACCTTCACGCCGGAGCGCTGGTACTACATCGCCGAACATGCCGACTGGTCGCGCGCGTGGCTCGCGGACCTGCCGAAGGACATTGCCGAGCGCATCGGCTGGCGCAACGGTGAAACGCTGTTCGCCTCGATGATGGCGACGAAATGAACAAGAGTCGGCGCCGGCGACACGGCGTTTCCGTGAGCGGGATGCTGGCCGCGCTTGCCTTGGTCGCGACGGCGGGCGTCGCCAATGCCGCCTGCCCGCCAAACGACGACGATGGCACGGTGATCAACAAGGGCGACCTGCTGCTGGCCTTCAAGCCCTTGCTGAAAGCCGACTCGGTGTCGAAGGCGCAACGGATTCCCATGGCCCGCCATTTCGCGCTGGACGTTCAGCTGTGCGACAGGGGCGGCGTCTCGGGCGCGCAATTGACTAAGGCCGATGCCAGCATGCCCGCGCACAAGCACGGCATGAACTATCGACCGACGATCAAACCACTGGGCGACGGGCGCTTTCGCGTGGACGGCATGATGTTTCACATGGCGGGCCGGTGGCAGCTCGCCTTCGAAGTGCAGGCCGGCAAGGAAATCACCCGACTCACCCATGACGTTCAGGCCGACTGAGCACCACTCCGGCCGGCGCATTCTCGCGACGCTGCTGTTCCTGCTGGCGCCTGCGGCCGCCGCAGGGACCGACGGATTCAGCGCCGGCGAACTCGAGCGCATTGCCTCGCACGGCCCGTGGCCGACGGAATGGATGCGCGATCCGGGCAACCGCGTCTCCGCCAACGCGGCGGCGATCCACCTCGGCCACCGGCTTTTCTTCGAGCCACGCCTGTCGGCGAACGGACGCGTCGCCTGCGCCACCTGCCACGACCCGGCACGCGGCTTCCAGGACGGACGCGCCACGGCGCGCGGACTGGCCGATGGCACGCGCAACACGCCCGGCCTGTTCGACGTGCGCCACCAGCGCTGGTTCGGTTGGGACGGCGGCCACGACAACCTGTGGTCCGCCAGCCTGCGTCCGATCCTCGATCAACGCGAGATGGGCGGCAGCGCCACGCGCAGCGCGGCGCTGTTGCGCGGTTCCGCCGCATTGGCCTGCCACTATCGGCAAGCCTTCGGCAAAGCGCCGAAGGCCACCGATCCCGACCTGCTGGTCAATGTCGCCAAGGCCATTGCAAGCTGGCAGGAAACCCTGGCCTCCCCGCCGACGGCCTTTGATCGCTTTCGCGATGCACTGGAACGAAAGGACGATGCAGCCGCCGCCACCTACCCGGCAGCGGCCCGGCGCGGACTGAAGATATTCCTCGGACGCGGGCAATGCTCGACCTGCCATGCCGGGCCGCTGTTCACCAACGGCGAATTCGGCGACATCGGCGTGCCCTTTTTCATCAAGCCCGCGGGTGTCGATCCGGGTCGCCAGGGCGGCATCAAGCGCCTGCTGGCGAGTCCCTACAACCTGCTCGGCGCCCACAATGACGATGCCACCAAAGGCAACGCCACGGGAACCCGATACCTGCGACCCGAGCACAGGAACTTCGGTGAATTCAAGGTACCGACATTGCGCAACCTCACGCTCACCGCGCCCTACATGCACAACGGCAGCCTTGCCACCCTGCGCGACGTGGTGCGGCACTATTCCGAGCTCGATGAAGATCGGCTGCACACCGACGGCGAGCGCATCCTCAAGCCGCTCAATCTGAGCGAAGCGGAAAGTGCCGATCTGGTGGCCTTTCTCGAATCGCTGTCGCCGGAGGCTGCGCCACCTACGCCGGTCGAGCCGCCGGGCGTGGCTGCCTGCCGCTAAAAACGCCGTAGCACCAGCACCGACTCTTGTATTCGGCTAGCCGAACCTGCCGGTAATGTAATCCTCGGTCGCCTTCTTCTGCGGCTTGATGAAGATCTGGTCGGTAACGCCAAACTCGACCATCTCGCCCAAATACATGTAGCCGGTGAAATCGGAGATCCGCGCCGCCTGCTGCATGTTGTGCGTGACGATCAGGATGGTGACCTTCTCTTTCAACTCGGTGATCAGTTCCTCGATGCTGGCGGTTGCGATCGGATCGAGCGCCGAGGTCGGTTCATCGAACAGGATGATTTCGGGATCGGAAGCCAGGGCGCGGGCGATGCACAGGCGCTGCTGCTGGCCGCCGGAGAGATTCGCGCCGAGTTCCTTCAGGCGATTGCTGACCTCGCTCCACAGGGCCGCGCCCTTCAGCGCCGATTCGACGCGGTCATCGAGTTCGCTCTTGTTGCGCATGCCGCGCACGCGCAGGCTGTAGGCAACGTTCTCGTAGATCGACTTGGGGAACGGATTGGGCTTCTGGAACACCATGCTGATGCGCATGCGCACTTCGATTGGATCGACCCCGGGCGCCAGCAGGTTGGTGTCGTCCGGGTAGAGCACGATGCCGCCGCCCGCATAGCGGTTGCCGGGATACAGGTCGTGCATGCGGTTGAAGCAGCGCAACAACGTCGACTTGCCGCAACCGGAAGGGCCGATCAGCGCAGTCACCCTGTGATCGTAGATCGGCATCGACACCCGCTTCAGTGCATGGAAGGCACCGTAGTAGAAGTCCAGTTCGCGCACGTCGGCCTTGAGCAGGGCGCCCTCGACGCCCGCTTCCACCCCGGTTTGAATTTGCATGCTGTTCACCACTTGATGTTTTTGCGCAAACGATAGCGCACGTAAATGGCCAGGCCGTTCATGGCCAGGGTCATGAAAACCAGGACAAACCCGGCTGCCGCGGCATTGACGGTAAATGCCGCCTCGGGCCGCGAAGTCCAGTTGAACATCTGGATCGGCATCACGGTAAATGGCGCGAAGATCCAGTCGAAAAGTCCAGCCGGCGGATCGCCGGCAAAGGGCGCAGTGGGCAGAAAGGCGATGAAGGTCAGCGCGCCGATGGTGATGATCGGCGCCGTTTCGCCGATGGCGCGCGCCATGCCGATAATCACGCCGGTGAGGATGCCCGCAGAAGAATACGGCAGGATGTGGTCGCTGACCGTCTGCCAGGTGGTCGCCCCGCAGGCGTAGGAGCCTTCGTGGATCGATTGCGGAATGGCACGGATGGCCTCGCGTGTGGCGACGATGATCACCGGCAGGATCAGCAGCGCCAGCGTCAGGCCGGCGGAGAGGATGCTCTGGCCGAAACCGAAGTAATACACGAACAAGCCCAGCGCCAGCAGGCCATAGACGATGGAGGGAATGCCCGCAAGGTTGCTGATGTTGATCTCGATGATGTCGGTCATCCAGTTCTTCGGCGCGTATTCCTCGAGGTAAACGCCGGCCGCGACGCCCAGCGGCACGGCCGACAAGGCAGTCACCAGCATGACGAGGATGGTACCGACCCAGGCCGAGAGGATGCCGGCATTTTCCGCGCGGCGCGACGGGAACGAGGTGAAGAAATCGAAGCTGAGGCGCGGCACGCCCTGGATCGCCATGTCGACGAACAGCACGGTGAAGGTCAGCACACCCACCATCAGCGAGAGGATGCCGAGCAGGGAGAAGAACAGGTCCCAGCGCTTGGCGCGGGCGATGATGGCGCGAATGGCGTCAAGGTCGGCGGGTTTCAGCATTTCAATACACCTCGCGGAAGCGCTTGCGCAACCAGTAGCCGAGCAGGTTGAAGAAGAGGGTCATCAGCAGCAGGGTGAGTCCTGCGGCAAAGATGGTCTGATAGCCGATCGAACCGTGCGGCAGGTCGCCCAGCGCCACCTGCACGATGTAGGAGGTGATCGTGGCGCCCGGCTCCGTCGGATCGAAGGTCAGGTTGGGCTGCATGCCCGCCGCCACGGCGAGGATCATGGTCTCGCCGACCGCGCGCGAAATGCCGAGGATGTAGGCCGACGCGATGCCCGAGGTCGCCGCCGGTGTCACCACCCACAGCGCAGTCTGCAAGCGCGTTGCGCCCATCGCGTATGAGCCCTCGCGCAGCGACATCGGCACCGCGCGCATGGCGTCTTCGGAGAGCGAGGCGACATAGGGAATGATCATGATGCCCATCACCAGACCGGCCGACAGCAGGTTGAAGCCCGGCAGGTCCGGATAGATTTTCTGCAGGATGGGCGTCAGGAAAGTCAGGGCGAAGTAGCCGTAGACGATGGTCGGCACCCCGCCCAGCAGTTCGAGGAAAGGCTTGGCAATCTCGCGCACCTTGAAGCCGGCGAACTCGGACAGATAGATCGCGATGATGGTACCCAGAGGTATTGCCACCAGCAGGGCCACGCCGGAACTGGTCAGGGTGCCGGAGAGCAGCACCATGATGCCGTAGTGGGCGTCGTCGAACAGCGGCGTCCATTGCGTGTCGAACAGGAAATCGGATAGCGGCACGGTCTGGAAGAACACCCAGGATTCCTTGACCAGCACATACACGATGGCGATCGTGACGAATACCGAGAATGCCGCCGCACTGAACAGCAAGCCCTCGATGATGCGTTCCTTGACATGGCGTGACGCCTTCTTGCTCAGCCGGTCGCTGATGCCACTGCCGATTGGCATCGGCTGGGAAGGAATGGATGCGCTGGCGATCATTGCTGGATTCCGGAACTATTGAATTCGGAGCATTGCGGCATTATAGGAGCGCGATGCGACCCGAACGGACGCCGGGGAAAATCGGCGTCCGTTCTGCCGATCACGGAGTCTTACTCTTTCGGATCGCGCTTCAGCAGGTCGGCGACCTTGACGCCGACTTCTGGCTCACCGCCAAACGCGGTGCCGGTCTTCTTCTTGCTGAAGTTATCCAGCGCGTGCTTGTAGTCGGCGGCGCCCAGTGGCACGTACTTGACCTCTTTGGCCAGCTTGCCACCTTCCTTGAGATAGAACTCGACGAATTCCCTGACCTCGGGGCGGTCCATCGACTTGGCGCTGACATAGATGAAGATCGGGCGTGCCAGCGGCTCGTATTCGCCGGCCATCACGGCATCGATCGACGGCGTCACGGCCTTGCCCTTGGGGTTGACGATCTGCACGGCCTTCAGCTTGCCCTTGTTTTCGTCGTAGTAGGCAAAACCGAAGAAGCCCAGCGCGTTGTTGTCGCGCGAGACGCCCTGCACCAGCACGTTGTCGTCTTCGGAAGCGGTGAAATCGCCGCGGCTGGACTTGGACTTGCCGTTCACGGCTTCGGTGAAATAGTCAAAGGTGCCGGAATCGGCGCCCGGGCCAAAAAGCTTGAGCGGCGCATCGGGCCAGGCCGGGTTGACGTCCTTCCACTTCATGACCTTGCCTTGGGCAGCGGGTTCCCACATCTTCTTCAGTTCGGCCACGGTCAGCTGATTGATGAACGTATTTTTCGGATTGACGACGACGGTCAACGCGTCGAAGGCCACCGGCAGTTCGACGTACTTGATGCCGGCCTTGGCGCAGTCTTCCATTTCCTTCTTCAGGATCGGGCGCGAAGCGTCGGATATGTCGGTCTCGCCACGGCAGAACTTCTTGAAGCCGCCGCCCGTGCCGGAAATGCCGACCGTAACGCGAACACTGCCCTTCTTGGCCTTCTGAAAGTCCTCGGCAACCGCTTCGGTAACCGGGAACACGGTCGAAGAGCCGTCGATCTTGATCAGCGCCTGGGCATGGACGGCGGATGCGGCGAAAACACCGGCGACGACGGCGGCAATTTTGAGCGACTTCATGGTTTGACTCCTTTGTACTTGCGATGTTGGAAGCCCGCAGTCTAGGCAGCGAATGTTACAGAGCCGTGAAATCCGCCGAAATCGACAAAGTTGAGCAGCGGCCATGGTCATCCCGTTGTAACGGAAGCCGGCTAAGGTCGATCGATGCGAATTTTTCGAGCTCAAGCCGGTTTGGCCCTGTTTCGGGTCGGACTACACCTGCTATATGGGGCGCTGCAGGTGGCCCTGCTGTACCCCCTGGCCAGCGCCAGCCGCCGCCAGCGACTGCGAAGCCGCTGGTCGCTGGGCTTATTGGGACTGCTTGGCATCCGCATCGAGGGCGCCGAGGGCCTCGCCCACGGCCTGGAGCGAGGACTCCTGGTCGCAAACCACATCTCCTTCGTCGACATATTCCTGATCAACGCCCTGCTTCCATCGGCCTTCGTCGCCAAGAGCGACGTCGCGCGCTGGCCCCTGATCGGCTGGCTGGCCCGACGCAACGACACGGTATTCATCGAACGTGGCAATCGCAAGGCCGCCCAGCATGCCCGCGAGCACATGCTGAGCGCCCTTGGCAACGGCCAGCGGCTGGCGATCTTCCCCGAGGGCACCACCACGGCGGGTGATCGCGTCCTGCCCTTTCACGGCGCGCTGTTCCAGGGCGCGATCGACGCCGCCATCCCGGTGCACGCCCTGGCGCTGAGCTATCAGGACATGAACGGGCGTCGGTCGGAAGCGCCCGCCTATATCGACGAGGTCAGGCTCATCGACTGCCTGCGCACCATTTTGCGCACCCGCGGCATCGTCGCCCGGGTGCACTGCGCGGCCAGCTTCCGGCCACCGCTGCCCGACCGCCGCCATCTCGCGCACCACGCCCACCAGGCTATCGCCGGCGTGCTGGGGCAAACAGTCGATCCACGGAACAGCGGGGTAAAGCCGCTTCGAGACATTGAGCAACCTTCCCGTAACGAAGCGGCAATCAGGCAGTAACGCAGGCTCTTGAGAATTCGGCCGAACCCAAGAGAGAAAAGGAGAACGCCATGCAAGAACGCCTGAACGAGAATACCTCGACCCGGGAAAAGGTCGGCTACAGCGTGACCCTCGCCCACAGCGAAGAGGAAGTGCGCGAGGCGCAGCGACTGCGCTACAAGGTTTTTGTCGAAGAACTCGGCGCCCGCGTGCAGACCCGCCTGCCGAACCACGACATCGACCTCTATGACGCCTTCTGCGAACACCTGATCGTGCGCGAAAACCACGGCGACCGCGTGGTCGGCACCTACCGCATCCTGTCGCCGGCCGCCGCGCGCCGCGTCGGCAACTATTACTCGGAGAACGAGTTCTACATCAACCGGCTGCAGAACCTGCGCGGGCGCATGGTGGAAGTCGGCCGCTCCTGCATCCATCCCGAGCATCGCAGCGGCGCCGTCATCACCCTGCTCTGGGCCGGGCTCGCCGACTACATGGTGCGCAACAACTACGACTACCTGATCGGCTGCGCATCAATCGGCATGGCGGATGGCGGACACAATGCCGCCAACCTGTTCAGCCAGCTGGCGCAGGAACACATGGCGCCGGCCGAATACCGGGTATTCCCGCAGCATGGACTGCCCTTCGAACGGCTCGCCGACGGCCGCACGGCAATGGTGCCGCCGCTGATCAAGGGCTACCTGCGCGTCGGCGCCTGGGTCTGCGGCGAGCCCGCCTGGGATCCGGACTTCAACACCGCCGACCTCCTGCTGCTGTTGCCCATGTCGCGCATGAATCCGCGCTACCTGCGCCACTTCGTCAAGCCGAACGCGGCGTTCATTCCGTGAGCCGGGCGTTGGCCGCGCAGAGTGATCTCGATAGGGTAGCCGCCAACGACCTGACCCTGTTCCATGGACACCGGCTGCATGTGTTGATGCTCACGGATGTTTTCCATCCGCGCATCAACGGCGTTTCGACCTCGATTGAAACCTTCTGCTCGGCCCTGGCGGCACAAGGCGTCCGCGTCACCCTGGTCGCCCCGGAGTATCCCGGCAGCGCACCCGCCGCGGACGAGTCCGCCGCTGCGTTCCCGGCCGACATCATTCGCCTCCCCTCTCGCGCCGTACCGCTCGATCCGGAAGATCGCCTGATGCGCTGGAAGCCCCTGGCCGGGCTCGATCGCCGTCTCGCCGGCGCCGACTTTCGCGACATCGACCTGGTGCATGTGCAGACGCCGTTCGCCGCCCACTATGCAGGGCTGAGGCTGGCGCGCAAGCGGGGCATTCCCTGCCTTGCGACCTACCACACGCATTTCGAGGAATACCTGTTCCATTACATCCGTTTCCTGCCGAAATCCGCCCTGCGCTTCGCCGCGCGCGCCCTGGCCCGGCAGCAATGCAATTCGCTCGATGCCGTCGTCGTGCCATCGCAGGCGATGGCCCACACCCTGCGCGGTTACGGCATCCGCAGCCCGCTGCACGTGATCCCCACCGGCATGCCGGAAAGCCAGTTCGTGCGCGGCAACGGCGAACGCTTTCGCCGGCAATGGGGCATCGCCGCCACGCGCAAGCTGGCCCTGTTCGTCGGCCGCGCCGCCTTCGAGAAGAACATCGGCTTCCTGCTGCAGATGACTGCGCTGGCGATCAAGGTCGAGCCGCGACTGATGCTGGTCGTAGCCGGCGAAGGGCCGGCCCTCCCGGCCTTGCGTCGCCAGGCTGCGGAATTGCGCATCGAAGAGCATGTCCGCTTCGTCGGCTACCTGCCGCGGACCACCGGCTTGCGCGACTGCTATGCCGCGGCCGACGTGTTCACCTTCGCCTCGCATACCGAAACACAGGGGCTGGTGCTGCTCGAAGCCATGGCGGTCGGGCTGCCGGTACTGGCGATCCCGGCGCTCGGCGTGGCCGGCATCGTCGAACCGCGGCGTGGCGCCGTCGCCGCCGCGGATACCGTCGAGGCGTTTGCCGAGCAGCTGCTGGGCCTTCTGGATCGGCCGGACAAGCTTGCCGCGATGTCCCGCGACGCCATCGCCTTCGCCCGCGAATGGGATGCCGATGCACAGGGAGCGCGTCTGGCGGCGCTGTATCGGTCACTGCTGCGTGCCCCGCTGCCCATCAACTCCACCGAGCCGCAGGCGGTCGCACGATGAATACCGAGCCCCTGGCCAAGGAAAGTCCCTTCAAGGGACAAACCGGCTTGCGCCGAATCTGGAATGCCTTCAATTACTCGCTCGCCGGCCTGCGTGCCGCCTTGAAAAACGAGGACGCCTTTCGCCAGGAATGCCTGCTCGCGGCCGTCCTGATTCCGGTCGCCCTGTTCCTGCCCCTGCCCAGCGTGGCGCGGGCCCTGATGGTTGCCAGCGTGATGCTGGTGCTGATCGTCGAACTGCTGAATTCGGCCATCGAAGCTGCCATCGACCGCATTTCCCTGGATCGGCACCGGTTGTCCAAGCGCGCCAAGGACATCGGCAGCGCGGCGGTGCTGATAGCGCTGATCAATGTGCTGGTGACCTGGTCGCTGGTATTGCTGAGCTGAGCATGAATACTCCCCTGCATGTCGCGGTCGTCACGGAAACATTCCCGCCGGAAGTCAATGGCGTCGCCATGACCATCGGTCGCATGGTTCGGGCACTCATGGCGCGCGGCCATCGGGTCAGCCTGACCAGGCCACGCCAGGCTGGCGAACAAACGCCGGCAACCGGCGCCCGACCGCCGACCACGCTGGTGCGCGGCTTGCCGATTCCAGGCTATGCCGGCCTGCGCTTCGGCTTGCCGGCGCGGCGACTTTTGCTGCGCCAATGGAGCGCGGAACGGCCCGATGTGGTTCAGGTGGTCACCGAAGGCCCGCTCGGCGCATCGGCCGTGAGCGCCGCGCGCGAACTGGGCATCCCGGTGGTTTCCGAGTTCCACACCAATTTCCACAGTTACAGCAGGCACTACGGCTTCGCCTGGCTCGAAGGCCTGGTCGCCCTTCACTTGCGCCGCCTGCACAACCGCAGCCGGATCACCCTGGTCCCTTCACGCCAGCTCGGCGTGGACCTGGGGCACAAGGGCTACCGCAACTTGCGCGTGGTCGCCCGCGGCGTCGATACGAACCTGTTCAATCCGGCGCGCCGCAACCCGGGACTGCGCACCGTCTGGAAGGTCACCGAGCATGACCTGGTCGTGGCTTATGTCGGCCGCGTGGCGCCTGAAAAGAACCTGTCACTGGTGCTCAGCACCTTCGAGGCGATCCGCCGCCACGTACCGGGCGCGCGCCTGCTGTTCGTGGGCGACGGCCCGGCCCGGGCACGCCTGCAGGCGGAGCATCCGCAGCACATTTTTGCCGGAATGCGCCATGGCGAAGATCTCGCCCGCCACTACGCCTCGGCCGACCTGTTCCTTTTTCCCAGCATGACGGACACCTATGGCAACGTCACCCTCGAAGCGCTGGCCAGCGGCCTGCCGGTGATCGCCTACCGCATGGCCGCCGCCGCCGAACTGGTCCGCCATGGCAGCAACGGCATGCTCGCCGAACCGGGTGCCGGCGACCAGTTCGAGCGTGTCGCCCTCGATCTGGTGACCCGCCCCGGGGCCCGGCTGCGCGCTGCCGCCGCCGCCCCCCGAAGCGTCGCCATGCTCGACTGGGAAAGCATCCACGACCAGCTCGAAGCCGCCTTGCGCGAGGCGATCGCCGGCGCCGCGCAGCCGGCGGCGGGCGACTCCTCGCGCCACGTGCTGGCCGGCCGATGAAGGTCCGTTCCATATTCATTTCCGACGTCCACCTCGGCACCCGCGGCTGCCAAGCCGATCGCCTGCTGGATTTCCTGCGCGACTACGAAAGCGAAAACCTGTTCCTGGTCGGCGACATCATCGACTTCTGGTCCATGAATCGATCCATACACTGGACGCCGGCGCAGAACACCGTGGTACAGAAGATCCTGCGTCGTGCGCGCCACGGCGAGCAGGTCATGCTGATTCCGGGCAACCACGACGAAGCCATGCGCGAGTACGACGGGCTTTCCTTCGGCGACATCGTCGTCAGGCGCGAACACATCCATGTTGCCGCCGATGGCCGTCGCTACCTGCTGCTGCACGGCGACGAGTACGACCAGGTGACGCGCTACCACCGCTGGCTGGCGGTGCTCGGCGATGTCGGCTACAACCTGCTGGTGCGCCTCAATGCCACGCTCTCGCGCCTGCGCCGCCTGCTGCGCCGGCCGGGCTACTGGTCGCTGGCCGGCTACGCCAAAAACCGGGTCAAGCGTGCGGTGTCCTTCGTCTTCGACTTCGAGGATTCGCTGATCCGTGCCGTGCGCGAACGCGGACTTGACGGCGTGATCTGCGGCCACATCCATTGCGCGGCGATTCGCGCCGTGGATGGCGTGGTGTATGTCAACTGCGGCGACTGGGTCGACAGCTGCACGGCCATCGTCGAACACCACGACGGACGGCTCGAACTGGTCCGCGCCTGGCAACCCGTTGCCGTGCCGTCAGCGCCGACTGTTGAACCCCTGCCAGAAGTGGGACTTGCCTGCAAAGAGCTTGCAACAAAATCGTAATAATTCCCGCCGGTGTCAATGGCTACACTGGCAGCCCTACCTGCCGATGTCCACCCGATGAACCAGCAAGTCGTACTCAAACTGGCAGTTGCCGAAGATCGCCATGGCGGGCTGCTCAGGCACCCGGTCCTCGCCGCTGCCACGACCCGCACGCAGCAGTCGCTTGTCAGCATCTATTACGACACCGGCCGCCTGGCGCTGCGCCGGGCCGGCGTCCTGCTGCGCCTGCGCAAGCAGGGCGCATCCTGGCAACAGATGGTCAGGCGCCAGGACCAGTCCGACGGCGGGCTGACGATGCGGCCGGAGTGGCAGGCGCCCTATCTCAATCATTTCGATTTCGCCCACATCGACGATGTCGATCTGCGCGAATGGCTGCAACGCGACAAGATCGACGGCCGCCTCGCCGCCGTGTTCGAGACGAACCTGCGTCGCACCGTCTGGGAGCTGGACCCGACACCGAACACCCGCATCCAGGTCAAGCTCGACCGAGGCTGGATCGCCTCCAACGGCCGGCGTGAAGCGATTTCCGAACTGGAACTGCAGCTGGTCGCCGGCAGCATCGACAGCCTCTACCAGATCGCGTTGCAATTGGCGCAACGCGAGCCCCTGCCGCCGCTGTTGCTGTCGAAGGCCGAGCGCGGCTACCGCCTGTTTCGCGGCACCCTGCCAGCGCCGGTGAAGGCCGGCGATGTCGCGATCGATGCCGCCGATACGCCTTTGGCTGCCTTTCGCCTGATAGGGCTGGATTGCCTGGCCCACCTGCAGTTGAACCATGACGGCGCGGTGCATCTCGACGATCCCGAATACGTGCACCAGATGCGCGTTGCCATGCGCCGCCTGCGCGCGGCGCTGCGCATGTTCCGCCCGGTACTGCCGGAGGGCTTTGCCGAGCAGCTGGTGCTGCCGATGCGGGAACTGATGGCGGCACTGGGGCAGGCACGCGACCTCGACGTGCTGATGGGCGAGATCGTGGCCCCGGTCGCTGCCGCCCTGCCCGACGAGCCGCGCCTGGCCGATCTGTCCGGCGCCATCACCAATCGCCTGTATGCCGCCCGCGCCGAAATCCGCCAGGTGCTGCGCCGACCGGCCTATGGCCAGTTCCTGCTGACGGCATCCAGGCTCCTGCAGCAGGCGCCCTTCGTCGAGCCTCCCGGCGCGGAATCCGCCGGGCCTTCTCTGCTCCAGTTCGCCGACCGCCGCCTGCGGCGCCTGCTCGGCACGATCCATGAACTTGCCGCCGCCGCGCGCGCGGAAAGCCCGCCGTCGCTGCACGCACTGCGCATCGCCATCAAGCGCCTGCGCTATGCCATCGAGTTTTTCGACGCGATGATTCCGGGAAAATCCGGAGCCGCCGCGATCAAGCGGCTCGCCGCGCTTCAGGACGAACTGGGGCAACTCAACGACCTCGCCAGCGCCGGTACGCTGCTGATGGTTTGCGCCGGCCGCGATACGCAGTTGCGCGAAGCGGTGACGCTGGTCGGTGGTTGGCACGGACCACGCCATGCTGCACTGCTCGACGACATTCCGGAAAAGCTCAAGCGGGTCCGCGATCTGACGCTGCCACGCCTGGCCTGAGCACCGTTAGCGAGTGCGAACCGGAATGTCGGCGCCCAACAGGGACATCCTTCGGTCGCTGGCGGCACGGCGGAATCCGGGAAGTATGCTGTCGCGGCGGGAGAAATTGCACACCAGGCATCCCGCGCATTCAGTGCTTCATAAACCTGCAACAAGCTCCGCCTATGCTTGAACGAATCGATGCCAAGGCAGGTGCTCAAATGACAACCGATCAGCGTCCCTTGCAGGTTCTGTTTCTCGGCAGCCGGAACGCGGCCCGGTCGCAGATGGCCGAGTGCCTGCTGAACTCCATCGGCAGCGGACGTTACAAGGCCCATTCGGCGGGAATCCTTCCCGCAGGCGAAGTTCACCCGCTTGCCATCGAACTTCTGAAAAAGAACAAGCTGGCTACGGACCGACTGCACTGCAAGGACTGGCAGCGCTTTGCGCCACCGGGATTGCTCGACCTTGATGTCGTCGTATCCGTCTGCGAGTCACCCGTTGAAGAAATCAACGGCAAATGGCCAGGGAATCCACTGCTCGCCCACTGGCAACACCCTGATCCGGTCGCGCTGGCCGATGAGGACGGAAGCATGCGTCGTGCCTTCTTTCATACCTACAACCAGCTGGTTCGCCGCTTGACCATTTTCGCCAGTTTGCCGCTGAACAAGCTGGATCGGGACGCCCTCAAACGCCGCATCGACGATATCGGGCGCAAAGGAGCCTGAGGGTTCAGGCCCCGGCAGTATCCAACCAACTACCGAGCTGTTCCAGAACCCAGGACGGATCGTCCAACGGCACGTCGTGTCCAGCCGACGGGTGGAGGACAAGGGGCGCATTCCATTGCATCGCCAATCGAAGCGAACATTCGACGTGAACCAGCGCATCGCGCTCGCAGGCCAGCAGCAACAAGCGACTCAACGGCGGCACCCGAGGCGCGCGATAGCGCGCCGCAGCGAACAATTGGCGAAAGGCATTCTTCCGCGATACCGGACTTTCGCGTCGCCATTGCAGCCATTGCGCGATCACGGCATCAGGGTCTGCAACAAGGCGGGTGGTCATGCGCAAAATCGCCGCCTCCTTCCCGCGTTCGCTCACGGGCAGTGCAAACAAACGCAGCAGGAGGGGGTAGTTGGCCGGCCGCAGGCGTCGGAACCACGGGCTGAATGGCCGCAGGCTCGTGTTGATCAGCACCGCCGCCGCCAGGTCTTGCGGATGGCGCTGCGCCCAGGCGACGGCAACCATGGCGCCCAATGACATGGCGAGTACCCGGCACGGCGACGCAATGCCCTGCCGCACAAGTTCGGCATGGCAGAAATCCGCCATGCCTTCGACGCTGCCCGGACTCGGCTGAGCATTGAGCCTTCCGTTGCCGGGAAGGTCGAGGCAGATCACCGGCGCCCCGGGAAACGCCTCGCCCAGGCGTTGCGGGAAGTCGCCCCAGTGCCGCGCTTCGCGGGTCAGGCCGCGCAGAAGAATCCAGGGTCGCTCGGGCGTCACGTGGCCCCCCCGCCATACCAGCGGCGCAGGGCAGCCTGGCCGTGCCTGTCACGCGCCTCTCCGGTCGGCAGCCAGAGCGCGCTGCCGCTGGCGGCGCGAGTCATGAAATCCAGCCACGCCAGATGCCGCCGCAGTACGCGCTGGCGGCGGTGTTCGATCTGCGGGTTGAACATGCCGTGTCGCGAAAACAATTGCCGCGGGTTTTTCTTGACCCAAAGCCAGGACCCCATTTCAAGCGTCAGCGGCAGAAACAGGCATTCGGCATTTTCCAGCGCACGCAGGTACAGGTAGTCCCACAGGTCGCCGTGCGCAAGGTATTGCCGACTCTGCGGTTCGAACACGTAACGATGGTGATTGTGGGTCTGGTCCAATATTTCCAGCAAGGCATGCATCTCCGCCAGATGCGGTATCGGCTGCGCCGTGTGCGCATAGGGAAACCAGATGCGATCGCTGAGGCCGAATCCGGAGTGGCAATCGACGGCCATGCTGAACCGATGGCTGAGCAGTTCGTCGTCGACTACGCGGCACAAGGCGGCGGATTCCACCTCCAGGGTGGCGTCATCAGGTCCCCGGTACCAGGGCAGGCGCGGCCCCAGGCGATGTCCGCCGATCAGCAACGGCGTCTTTTCCTTCGCCTCCAGCGGCGCATTGCGCATCAGGTCCACGCCATTCGGATTGGCCCGCGTGCGCCGCCACATGCCGCCTGGATTCAGCGCGGGAACGAATACCAGCCGCAGTTGATCGAGTTGCCGATGCAGCGTGGTATCCCAGCGCAGCCGGCTGACGATGCTTTGCAGGTAGGCCAGCACCACCTGGACGCCGATCCGTTCCAGGCCGTGCACGCCGCCGAAGATGCCGATCGCCGGTGCGGCGGGATCGCGATTACCAATGCTAATCGCATGAACAGGCAGTCGTCGCGAGCCGCAATCGACCTCGCACAAGGTCCGTACTTCGATCCCCGGACCGCCACCCGCGACGATCTGTTCCAGTTCTTCGAGCTCGTCAATATCTTTCCACGTCATCGCCACAGCCCTGATTCGAACCGGATGCATTCGACCGACAGCATAGCGCATGACGGTGTCGACAAAGCCTCCCGATCGCATGCAGGAATGCGTTGACGCAAGTTGTCATTGACGCGCAATCAGGCTGAAACATGAGCTGAGTAGTCTTTCCCCAACTTCACTCCAACCACGGAGACCGCAATGAAATCCCTGATCGACCAGCTTTTCGGAGAACTTGACCGCATGTTCGACGAACCCTGGGTGGTGGTCTGGCAACTCGACGAGTTTTGAGCCAGAGCGGCCTCTGCCGCCCGCACCCGATACCATCATCCGCAAGGAGAACACCATGCACCGCCCGATCGCCGGCCGCTCACTGGTGCTGGCCCGCACACTGCTTTGGGGTGTAATCGAAGTTCTGGCACTGCTGCGGTCGCGGCGGGCGGCCCCCCGCATTCCGCTCCGCGACTAGTCCGGCGGACGGTGTAACAACTGCTTGCGCCGTATCGCCAGCGCCGACTCTTGACCCGGCAACTTGCGTTACACCGATGCCCCCGCTGTGTCTGTCATCCGCCTGTCACGCCGAGCGTCTACTCTGCCGGCCTGAACGAAAAAGGAGGATAGGGTGGACCTGATACTCTGGCGTCATGCCGAGGCAAAAGACGGCGACGGACCTGTGGCCGACACCGACCGGGAACTGACTGCGCGCGGAATCAAGCATGCACAGGAAATCGCGGAATGGCTGCGCGAACAGAAGCTGTCCAGGGTAACCGTATTGTCCAGCCCCGCCAGGCGATCCGTTCAAACGGCGGAAATGCTCGGCCTGCCGGTCAAGATCAAGACCCAGCTTGGGGTCGGCGCCAGCACCGCCGACCTGCTCGGCGCAGCCGACTGGCCGGATCAGTCCGGCGCGATCATCCTGGTCAGCCATCAGCCCGCGCTGGGTCGCGTGGCCGCGCTTCTGCTAGCAGGCAGCGAGGCCGACTGGACCATCAAGAAGGCCGGCGTGTGGTGGTTTACCAATCGGGTGCGAAACGACGAAACGCAAACCGTGCTGCGTGCGGTACGCAATCCCTGACTCCAGACACCTGGCGTGGCCAGGCCTTCGATCAGGCGCCGAACGCCTGCCGCACCGACCCCGCGATGGCCTCTGCCTGGGCAAGGACCACTGAGGCGTCGCGCCCCTCGACCATCACGCGCAGCAAGGGTTCGGTACCGGACGGCCGCAGCAATACGCGACCGCTGCCATCGAGCGTTGCCTCGGCGGCTTTCACCGCCGACTTGATGCCGCTGTCGGCGGACCAGTCGAATCCGCCGGGCATCTTCACGTTGATCAGCTTCTGCGGATACAGCGTCAGGTCGGCGCAGGCGTCGGCCAGCGTCTCGCCCGTCGCGCGCAATGCGGCAAGGACCTGCAAGGCGGCGATGATGCCGTCACCGGTGGTATGGCGATCGAGGCAGATGATGTGTCCCGAGTTCTCGCCGCCCAGGATCCAGCCCTTGTCCTGCATCATCTCGAGGACATAACGGTCGCCGACCCTGGCCCGGCCCAGATCGATGCCCAGCCGGCCCAGCGCGTGCTCGAAGCCGAGGTTGCTCATCAGGGTGCCGGCGACACCGGGCACCGGATGGCTGCGCGCACGGTGGCGGGCGATCACGTAAAGCAACTGGTCGCCGTCGTAGAGGGTTCCGGCCGCATCGACCATGACCAACCGGTCGCCATCGCCGTCGAGCGCGATGCCGCAATCGGCCTTGTGCTCCAGCACCGCCTGGCGCAACGCCGCGGGCGCGGTGGCGCCGACCTGATGGTTGATGTTGAGTCCGTTCGGCGCGTCGCCAACGCCGACTATTTCTGCTCCCAGTTCATGGAATACGTTGGGCGCCACATGGTAGGCCGCGCCGTGCGCGCTATCGACGACTATCCTGAGGCCGCGCAAATCCAGGTCGTTGGGGAAAGTGCTCTTGCAGAACTCGATGTAGCGCCCGGCGGCGTCATCGACGCGGCGCGCCTTGCCCAACTGGGCCGAATCCATGCAGGCCATCGGCTGTTCGAGCCGCGCCTCGATATCCAGTTCGACGGCATCGGGCAGCTTGGTGCCCTGGGCCGAAAAGAACTTGATGCCATTGTCGTCAAACGGGTTGTGTGAGGCGGAGATCACCACGCCCGCCTGCAGGCGTAACGCACGCGTGAGGTAAGCGACCGCCGGCGTCGGCATCGGGCCGCACAGCATCACGTCCACCCCGGCGGCGGCGAAGCCGGACTCCAGCGCCGCTTCGAGCATGTAGCCGGATATCCGCGTGTCCTTGCCGATCAGCACCGCAGGGCGATCCTGGGGCCGCAAGCCATCGCGCGCGACCAGCGCGGCACCGGCAGCGAAGCCCAGTCGCATGACGAATTCCGGCGTTATTGGCGCCTGTCCGACGCGACCGCGCACACCATCGGTGCCAAAGTATTTTCGTCCCATCAGTAATCCTCCACAGCTTGCAATACGGCAATGGCGTCGCGTGTCGCAACGACATCATGCACGCGAAGAATCCGCGCACCGCGCAATACGGCGAGCACATGCGCGGCGATGCCGGCATGAACACGATCGGGCGCCGCGCGCCCGGTGATCAGTCCCAGCATGGACTTTCGCGACATGCCGACCAGCAGCGGCAGGCCGGGGACCACCAGTTCATCCAGTCGGCGCAGAAGCTCGATGTTGTGTTCCAGAGTCTTGCCGAAACCGAAACCCGGATCGACGGCGATGCGGTTGAGCGCGATGCCGGCCGCTTCGGCGGCGGCGACGCGTTCCGCCAGAAACGCTGCCACCTCGCTGACGACATCCGCATAGTGCGGATTCTCCTGCATCGTGCGCGGTTCGCCCTGCATGTGCATGAGGCCGACCGCGGCGCGGCTGGCGGCGACCAGTTCCATGGCGCCCGGCGCACGCAAGGCGTTGATGTCGTTGATCATGTCGGCGCCGGCGGCGAGTACCGCGCGCATCACCTCGGGCTTGACGGTATCGACCGACAGCGGCACGCCGCAACCATGCAGCGCCTCGACCACTGGCAGCAGGCGGTCGATTTCCATCTGCGCCGGCACAGGCGCCGCGCCGGGGCGCGAGGACTCGGCACCCAGGTCGAGGATGTGCGCACCCTCCTCGATCAGCCGCCGCCCCTGCGCGATCGCGGCAGCGGCATTACCGTGCAGTCCGTCTCCGGAAAATGAATCGTCGGACAGGTTGACGATGCCCATGATGAGCGGACGCTCGGCGTTGAGGACATGGCGGCCGCAATGAAAGTGCTGGGTCATGAAATGGGAAAGCCGCCGAATCGTGAACTATTCGGCGGCTTGTTCCACGGCGAAGGCTTCAGGCCGGGGCCGGCGCTGTCGGCTCCGGCCCCGGCGAGTTGTCGCCACGGGGCGTGGGAGCCGCGCTGGAAGGCTTGGGCGCACGGGGCGGCAGGCCGGCCATGATGTCGTTGATCTGGTCGGCGTCGATGGTTTCCATTTCGAGCAGGGCAGCTGTCATGGCCTCGACTTTGTCGCGATTGTCTTCGAGCAGTTTGCGCGCGCGCGCGTATTGCTCGTCGAGAATGCGGCGAATCTCGTTGTCGACCCTCTGCATCGTCGATTCGGAAACATTCTTGTGGGTGGTAACCGAGCGGCCAAGGAAAATCTCGCCTTCCTCCTCGCCATACACCATGGGCCCCATGCTGTCGGACATGCCCCACTGCGTCACCATGCGCCGCGCCAGGTCGGTCGCACGCTGGAAGTCGTTGGAGGCACCGGTAGTCATCTGCTGCATGAAAAGCTCCTCGGCGATGCGCCCGCCGAACAGCACCGTGATGGTGCTCAGCAGGCGCTCACGATCCTGGCTGTAGCGCTCCTGGTCGGGCAGCTGCATGGTCAGGCCAAGGGCGCGGCCGCGCGGAATGATGGTGACCTTGTGCACCGGGTCGGTCTTGGGCAGCAACTTCGCCACCACGGCATGGCCCGACTCGTGATAGGCGGTGTTCCTGCGCTCTTCCTCGGGCATCACCATGGAGCGCCGCTCGGCGCCCATCATGATCTTGTCCTTGGCGCGCTCGAAATCCTCCATGTCCACCAGACGCTTGTTGCCGCGCGCGGCGAATAGTGCAGCTTCGTTCACCAGGTTGGCGAGGTCGGCGCCGGAAAAGCCGGGACAACCGCGAGCAAGGATCGAGGCATCGATATCGGGTGCCACCGGCACCTTGCGCATGTGCACCTTGAGGATCTGCTCGCGGCCACGGATGTCGGGCAGCGGCACGACGACCTGGCGGTCGAAACGACCGGGGCGCAGCAGCGCGGGATCGAGCACGTCGGGGCGGTTGGTGGCGGCAACCACGATGACGCCGGCCGAGCCTTCGAAGCCGTCCATTTCGACCAGCATCTGGTTCAGGGTCTGTTCGCGCTCGTCATTGCCACCGCCGAGGCCTGCGCCGCGCTGGCGGCCGACCGCATCCAGCTCGTCGATGAAAATGATGCAGGGCGCGGCCTTCTTGGCCTGATCGAACATGTCGCGTACGCGCGCGGCACCGACGCCGACGAACATTTCAACGAAGTCGGAGCCGGAAATCGAGAAGAAGGGTACCTTTGCCTCGCCGGCGATGGCCTTTGCCAGCAGCGTCTTGCCGGTACCTGGCGAGCCGACCAGCAACACGCCGCGCGGAATGCGGCCGCCGAGTTTCTGGAACTTGGACGGATCGCGCAGGAAGTCGACCATCTCATAGACTTCCTCCTTGGCCTCGTCGCAGCCAGCGACATCGGCGAAGGTGATGTTGTTGGACGATTCATCCATCATGCGGGCCCGGCTCTTGCCGAAGGAGAACGCGCCGCCCTTGCCGCCACCCTGCATCTGGCGCATGAAGAACACCCAGACGCCGATCAGCAGCAGCATCGGGAACCAGGACACGAAAATGCTGGTGAGGAAGGACTGCTCCTCCTCGGGCTTGGCGACCACCTTGACGTTGTTCTTCAGCAGGTCGGACACCATCCACAGGTCGGGCGGCGCGTAGGTCGTGATGCGCTTGCCGTCAGTGGTGGTCGCCTCCAGCGTACGGCCCTGGATCACCACCTTGGTGATGCGGCCCTGTTTGACCTCCTCAAGGAACTGCGAGTACTCGAGCGACCCGAGCGCGACCTGGCGCGTGTTGAACTGGTTGAAAACGGTCATCAGGACGATGCCGATCACCAACCAGATCGCCATGCTTTTGAACATGTTATTCAAGTGGAGCCTCTCTTTCCCGCAACCGGGATTACGAATCAAATCATTGTAGTGCCGAATGCACCGCCCTGCAAACCGCAAGCCTCAGGCTTTCAAGCCCTTTTCCCCCGCGCCAACAGGTAAATCTCCGCACTGCGGTTGCGCGACGCCGCGGGCTTCCTCATCTGCAGGTTCGCGAACTGCTCCTGCAGTGCCTTGCGCAATTCCATGAAACCGTCGCCCTGGAACACCTTGACCAGCATGTCGCCGCCAGGTTTCAAATGTTGGGCACAAAATTCCAGCGTCAGTTCCGCCAGGAGCATCACGCGCGCCTGGTCCACTACGGCGATACCCGACATATTGGGGGCCATGTCCGACAATACAAGATCGACCTGGCGGCCACCCAGGGCAGCCGCCAGCACCTGCAGGACCGAATCCTCGCGGAAGTCTCCCTGGATGAATTCGACTCCGTGCATGGCATCCATTGGAAGGATATCGAGCGCGATCAGGCGGCCGCCCGGTGCCACTCGCCGCGCCGCGACCTGCGACCAGCTGCCCGGCGCGGATCCGAGGTCGACCACCGTCATGCCGGGTTTGAGCAGCTTGTCCTTGTCGTCGATCTCGGTGAGCTTGAACGCGGCGCGCGAGCGCCAGCCCTCGGCGCGAGCACGCTGCACGTAGGCGTCGTTGACGTGCTCGTGGATCCAGGCCTTGTTGGTCTTGTTCTTCTTGTTGCTTGCTACCTTGCCGCTCAAGCTACAATCCCGCCATGATCGAAATCTCCCCCACCCAGCGCCGCGCCCTGCGGGCCGCCGCGCACCATTTGAAACCCGTCGTATCCATCAGCCAGAAGGGCCTGACGCCTTCCGTGCTGGCCGAGATCGACCGTTGCCTCAAGGCCCACGAACTGATCAAGCTGCGACTCTACGGCATTGACCGGGAAGTGCGCGAGGCCCTGTTCCTCGAAATATGCAGTGCGCTCGACTGTGCCGAAGTTCAGCACATCGGCAACCTGCTGGTGCTGTGGCGCGAGAATCCCAAGGATGCCACGCCGCAAAAGTCGGCGCCGGCGGTACGGCGCAAGGCGGAACCGGCGACCAAGAAGCAGGCTGCCGCACGCAGCGAAACGCGCAGCCAAAAGCGCTAGCGGCTCCTGCCGCGTTCCTGCAGCACCACCAGTGCAACTCCCAGCAGGGATTGCACCAGGTAAATCACGCTGGAAACCCCGTGCCAGGTCGCAAAACGGCTCCGCAACGCACTTTCCATGACCTGGCGTGGCAGAGCATCGGCCTTCAGCTGGGCCAGAATAGGCTGCACTCCGAAATGGCCGGCAGCGGCAAGCACCAGCATCAGCACCACAATCCAGAACACGCCGGACTGGAACGCGCGCCACCCCTTGCCGAACAGCAGGAATAGCACCAGATAGGCACCGCAGCCCAATCCGATCCATGCCGTGTAGGAAAACATCACGCCCGCGAGGTTACCGGCAAGGCCGCGATCGGACAACTGGGCAAAAAGCACCGGCGCGGCAAGGTAGCCGATCGCCAGCAGGCTTCCGACCCAGACAGTCACCGCGATGTTGTACAGCGCGGAGAAGAGGCCCCTCATTCAGACGTATTTGACGTCGAGGATTTCATATTCCCGGCGTCCGCCCGGCGTCTGCACCTCGGCAACGTCGCCGGCGAATTTGCCGATCAGCGCCCGTGCCACCGGAGAATTCAGCGAAAGCATGCCGGACTTGATGTCGGCCTCGTCGTCGCCGACGATCTGGTAAGTCACGACATCGCCGCTATCCGTATCTTCCAGTTCGACCGTGGCGCCGAACACGACGCGGCCATCAGCGTCAAGCGATGCCGGATCGATGATCTGCGCATTGCCGAGCTTGCCTTCGACCTCCTTGATGCGGCCTTCAATGAAGCCCTGGCGTTCCTTGGCGGCATCGTACTCGGCGTTCTCGGAAAGATCGCCGTGGGAGCGAGCCTCGGCGATCGCCGCGATGACCGCAGGACGATCGACCGACTTCAGGCGCTGCAGTTCCTTGCGCAACAGATCCGCTCCGCGCAGGGTAATGGGAAATTTTCCGCTCATGCCGGCAAGTCCGCCCCAAAAAGAAGACCCCCCCACAAAACCGGGGGGGGGCCCCCCCCCCCCCCCCCCCCCCCCCCCCGGGGGGGGGGGGGGGGGGGGGGGCGCGCTTTAGGCGTGGAGGGACTGCAAGGAATAGGTTTCGAGGCCATCGTGACGCATTCCTGCACAGGCGGCACGACCGCCTTCGATGGTGGTAAACAGCGTCACCTTGGCCCCCAGCGCCGATGTACGGATGGAGCGCGAATCCGCTATTGCGGTGCGCTTCTCCTCGACGGTATTGATGATCAGCACGATCTCACCGTTCTTGATCATGTCGACCACATGCGGCCGGCCCTCGGTGACTTTGTTAACCAAACTCACGGGGATGCCCGCGGCGGCGATCGCGCCGCCGGTGCCGCGCGTGGCTACCAGCGAAAAGCCGAGTTCGTGCAGTTCGCGCGCGACGTCGACGGCCTTAGGGCGATCAGCCGGCTTGACGCTGAGGAATACCTTGCCTGATTTCGGCAGGCGGGTGCCGGCGGCAAACTGCGACTTGACGAAGGCTTCGCCGAAGGTCCGGCCGACGCCCATCACCTCGCCGGTGGACTTCATCTCGGGTCCGAGGATGGTGTCGACGCCGGGGAACTTGATGAAGGGGAATACCGCCTCCTTCACCGAGAAATACGGCGGGATGATTTCGCGCGTCACGCCCTGGTCGGCCAGGCTGCGCCCGGCCATGCAGCGCGCGGCGATCTTGGCCAGCGGCAAGCTGGTCGCCTTGGAAACGAAAGGGACCGTGCGCGAGGCGCGCGGATTGACTTCCAGCACGTAAACTACGGCCTCGTCGCCGCGACCCTGGATCGCGAACTGCACGTTCATCAGGCCGACGACATTGAGGCCCTTGGCCATCATCTCCGTCTGGCGGCGCAGTTCGTCCTGGATTTCCGGACACAACGAGAACGGCGGCAGCGAACAGGCCGAATCGCCGGAATGCACGCCCGCCTGCTCGATGTGTTCCATGATGCCGCCGATGAGCACTTGCTTGCCGTCGCTCAGGGCATCGACGTCAACCTCGGTGGCATCATTGAGGAAGCGGTCGAGCAGCACGGGCGAATCGAAGGACACCTTGATCGCGTCGCGCATGTAGCGTTCGAGGTCCTTCTGCTCGTGGACGATCTCCATCGCGCGCCCGCCCAGCACGTAGGACGGCCGCACCACCAGCGGGTAGCCGATCTCCGCCGCCAGGCGAATCGCGTCCGGCTCCGTGCGCGCCGTGCGGTTCGGTGGCTGCTTGAGGCCGAGGTCGTGCAGCAGCTTCTGGAAGCGCTCGCGGTCCTCGGCGGCGTCGATCATGTCGGGGCTGGTACCGATGATGGGCACGCCGTTGGCTTCGAGTTCGCGCGCCCGCTTCAGCGGCGTCTGCCCGCCAAATTGCACGATAACTCCCGTAGGTTGCTCGACGTGCACGATCTCGAGGATGTCTTCCAGCGTGACCGGCTCGAAATACAGGCGGTCCGAGGTGTCGTAGTCCGTGGAGACGGTCTCCGGATTGCAGTTGACCATGATGGTCTCGTAGCCGTCCTCGCGCATCGCCAGCGCCGCATGCACGCAGCAGTAGTCGAACTCGATGCCCTGCCCGATGCGGTTGGGTCCGCCACCGAGCACCATGATCTTCTTGCGCGAACTGGGTCGCGATTCGCACTCGTCCTCGTAGGTCGAGTACATATAGGCCGTCGCCGTGGAAAACTCGGCGGCACAGGTGTCGACGCGCTTGTACACCGGGCGGATGCCGAGTGCATGACGCCGCTCGCGTACCGCGGTCTCGCCGCTGCTACCTGCAGCCGGATCCCTGCTGGCGTTGACCAGGGTACCGATGCGGCGGTCTGAAAAGCCCTTGCGCTTCAGACCGCGCAACGTCGAGTGATCGAGGTCGTCGAGGTTCTGCGAACGCATCCAGGATTCTGTGGTGACGACGTCCTCGATCTGCACCAGGAACCAGGGATCGATGCTGGTCAAATCGAACACCTGCTGCAGCGAGTAGCCCTCGCGAAAAGCCTGGGCCACGTACCAGATACGCTGCGGACCGGGGCTCGCCAGTTCGCGGTTGATCTCTTCCTGGTCCGCCTCGATTTCATCGAAACCATAGACGCTGACCTCCAGCCCGCGCAGCGCTTTCTGCATCGACTCCTGGAAGCTGCGGCCGATGGCCATGACCTCGCCCACCGACTTCATTTGCGTCGTCAGGCGGTCGTTCGCCTGCGGAAACTTTTCGAAGGCGAAGCGCGGCACCTTGGTCACCACGTAGTCGATCGACGGTTCGAAGGAGGCCGGCGTGGCGCCACCGGTGATGTCGTTCTTCAGTTCGTCCAGCGTGTAGCCGACGGCCAGCTTGGCCGCCACCTTGGCGATCGGGAAGCCGGTCGCCTTGGACGCCAGCGCCGAGGAACGCGAGACGCGCGGGTTCATTTCGATCACCACCATCGCGCCGTTCTTCGGATTGATGGCGAACTGAACGTTCGAACCCCCGGTATCGACGCCGATTTCGCGCAACACGGCAATGCTGGCATTGCGCATGATCTGGTATTCGCGGTCGGTCAGCGTCTGCGCCGGGGCGACGGTGATCGAGTCACCGGTATGCACGCCCATCGGATCGAGGTTCTCGATCGAGCAGACGATGATGCAGTTGTCCTTGCGGTCGCGCACCACCTCCATCTCGTACTCTTTCCAGCCAAGCAGGGATTCCTCGATCAGCAGTTCCTTGGTCGGCGAAGCTTCGAGGCCGCGCTTGCAGATCTCGACGAACTCTTCCTGGTTGTAGGCGATGCCGCCGCCGGATCCGCCCATGGTGAAGGACGGCCGGATGATGGTGGGAAAGCCCATGGCGCCCTGCACCTGCTGCGCCTCTTCCATGCTGTGGGCGATGCCGGAGCGCGCCGAACCGAGGCCGATGCGGGTCATCGCCTGCTTGAACTTCTCGCGATCCTCGGCCATGTCGATGGCCTCGCGCGAGGCACCGATCATCTCGACGCCGTATTTTTCCAGCACTCCGTGCTTGGCCAGGTCGAGTGCGCAATTAAGTGCCGTTTGGCCGCCCATGGTCGGAAGCACCGCGTCGGGGCGCTCCTTGGCGATGATGTTTTCCAGCACCTTCCAGGTGATCGGCTCGATGTAGGTAACGTCCGCCATGCCCGGGTCGGTCATGATCGTCGCCGGATTCGAGTTGACCAGGATCACCCGGTAGCCCTCTTCACGCAAAGCCTTGCAGGCCTGCGCGCCGGAGTAATCGAATTCGCAAGCCTGGCCGATGATGATCGGGCCGGCGCCGATGATCAGGATGCTATGGATGTCAGTGCGCTTTGGCATATTATTTTTGCTCCATCATGCCGATGAAGCGGTCGAACAGATAGGCCACGTCGTGCGGCCCCGGGCTCGCTTCAGGATGGCCCTGGAAGCAGAACGCCGGCCGGTCGGTCCAGGCCATGCCCTGCAGGCTGCCGTCGAATAGCGAGACATGGGTGACTTTGACGTTTGCCGGGAGGGTCGCCGGGTCTGCGGCGAAGCCGTGGTTCTGGCTGGTGATAAGCACCTGGCCGGACTCAAGGTCCTTTACCGGATGATTGGCGCCGTGATGGCCGAACTTCATTTTCAGGGTCTTGCCGCCAGCAGCGAGTGCCATCAGCTGGTGGCCAAGGCAGATGCCGAAGGTTGGCAACTTCCTGTCGAGGAAGACCCGAATCGCCGCGACGGCGTAATCGCAGGGCTCCGGGTCTCCGGGACCGTTGGAAAGGAAGATGCCGTCGGGCTGCAGTGCCAACACCTCTTCAGCGGAGGTTCGCGCCGGCACCACCGTAAGGCGGCAGCCACGCGACGCCAACATCCGCAGGATGTTGCGCTTGACGCCGAAATCATAGGCCACGACATGGAAACGGGGATTTTCCGGGGCGCTGAAACCGGCGCCGAGTTTCCATTCGCCTTCACTCCAGGCGTAGGGCTTTGCCACGCTTACCACCTGCGCCAGGTCCATGCCGGCCAGACCGGGAAAAGCGCGTGCCTGGGCCACCGCCGCATCGGCATCGAGCTTGTCGCCCGCCATCAGGCAACCGGCCTGGGCGCCCTTTTCGCGCAGGATGCGGGTCAGCTTGCGTGTGTCGATGTCGGCCAGTCCAAGCACGTTCTCCGCTCGCAGGTAGGCATCCAGGGTCTGTTCGCTGCGAAAATTCGACGCCAGCAAGGGCAGGTCACGGATCACCAGCCCGGCGGCATGAATGCGCGATGCTTCGCAATCCTCGCGATTGACGCCGTAGTTGCCGATGTGGGGATAGGTCAGGGTGACGATCTGCCGCGAATACGAGGGGTCCGTGAGGATCTCCTGGTAGCCGGTCAGCGCAGTGTTGAACACCACTTCGCCGACGCTGCTGCCGCTCGCACCGATACCTTTGCCGTGAAACACCGTTCCGTCGGCCAGGGCAAGAAGGGCAGGCGGAAAGTGAGGCACGATGAGGCTCCCGGAACAAGGCAATGCGGCGATCGGAACCGGACACCGCATGTTTCTCATGGCGCCCGGCAAACCTTCGAATTATAGCCCCATTACGTCACTTGTCGCAACGCGACGCGGCCTTCTCGCGTCGCTTTGGGCTACTCCTTCAGGCCCAGTACGTCCTGCATGTCGAACAGGCCATGTTCGCGCCCGCTCATGAACCGCCCTGCGCGCAGCGCGCCCTGTGCATAAGGCATGCGACCGGCCGATTTGTGGGTGATCTCGATGCGCTCGCCGATGCCGGCGAAGAGGACGGTATGGTCGCCGATGATGTCGCCACCGCGGATGGTCGAAAATCCGATCTGCGTTGCCGGACGCTCACCAGTGTGTCCTTCGCGGCCGTACACCGCGCACTGGTCCAGATCGCGACCCAGTGCGGCGGCCACCACTTCACCCATGCGCAGGGCCGTGCCGGACGGTGCATCGACCTTGTGCCGATGGTGCGCCTCAATGACCTCTACGTCATAGCCCTCGTTGAGAATGCGCGCTGCAACGTCGAGCAGGCGGAATACCGCATTGACGCCGACCGCCATGTTCGGTGCGAATACGACGGGAATCGAGCGCGACGCTTCGGCGATCGCCGCCTTGCCTTCAGCCGTGAAACCCGTGGTGCCGATCACCAGGCTGACCTTGTGGCGCTTGCAGGCCTGGAGATGCAGCAGCGTACCCTCAGGACGGGTGAAGTCGATCAGGCAGTCGGACACCGCCAGCGCGGCATCGATATCGGCCGTGATCGCGATGCCGCAGGGCGCGCCGACCAGTTCGCCGGCGTCCTTGCCGATGAAGGGGCTGCTGGCGTGTTCCAGCGCAGCGGCGAGCGTGGCGCCCGAATCCTGCTGGATGGCTTCGATCAGGGTGCGACCCATGCGTCCGGAACTCCCGGCGACGGCGTAGCGAATCTTTTCCATGGCTTACTTCTTCTCGGGCGCCGCGGCGCCGGCCGCAGCGGGCGCAGGAATGTCGATGACCTGGGCCGCCGGCTTGGGCGCCGCGGCCTGCGCTCCATCATCGGCGACCACGTCGCCGGTGACCCGTGTCAGCTTGTTGTTCTGGAAAAACACGGTCAGGATGCGCTGCTGCACCTCGCCC
Source organism: Sulfuritalea sp. (assembly GCA_016716965.1). Taxonomy (GTDB): domain Bacteria; phylum Pseudomonadota; class Gammaproteobacteria; order Burkholderiales; family Rhodocyclaceae; genus Sulfuritalea. The sequence continues at coordinate 102,275 of JADJUP010000029.1, forward strand.
TGCCCGGGCCGCAAGCGATACACGTAGTCCCAGCGATCGACATGGAACATGTCGGCCAGCGGCGGCGAGCCGAGGATGAAGCGCACCTGCTCGCGGGTCAGGCCCGGCTTCAGTTGTGCCACCATCTCCTGGGTGACCAGATTGCCCTGCCGCACGTCGATGCGATAGGGGGAAAGCACGTTGGTGATCTGCGGCGTACTGGAACAGGCAGCAAGAAATGGCAGCAGCAGGAAAATTCGCTTCATCGGGAGAATCCGGAAAAACCGCGGGTCGTTGGTGGCCATCGTTGCTTGCTGGCCGCAATGTCGGCCGGATGCATTTTCGCCATCGGCCCGCGAAAACTATATCATAGCGGGCCACTCGGCCCAGCGCTGCGCGTCCCGCCAATGACCCATCCCGACGACCTCAAGAACATCGGCCTCAAGGCAACCTACCCGCGCCTGAAGATACTCGACCTCTTCCACAAGCTGCAGGATGAAGGTTCGCCGCGTCACGTCACCGCCGAGGACGTCTACCGCCACCTGCTGGCTGACGGACTCGACATCGGCCTTGCCACCGTCTACCGTGTCCTCACCCAGTTCGAGCAGGCAGGCCTGTTGCAGCGCCACCATTTTGAATCCGGCAAGTCGATTTTCGAACTGAACGAAGGCAAGCACCACGACCATCTGGTCTGTCTGCAATGCGGCAGGGTGGAGGAATTCTTCGACGCGGCGATCGAAAAGCGGCAGCACAAGATCGCTGAGGAACGCGGGTTCGTCATGCGCGAACATGCGCTCTACCTTTATGTCGAGTGCAACAAGCCAGACTGTCCCGACCGCAGGAAGCACAACACCTGACGGCTGACGGTTGCCCTCATCGAACGACCGCGTGGCATGCGCGGCGACCTTCGATCCACGCATCGCATTGCACCTCCAAGATTCACGCCCCCATGGAAGCCTTCCTCACCTCCACCACGCTGGTCGCGGTCGCCGAAATCGGCGACAAGACCCAGTTGCTGTCCTTTGTCCTCGCCGCCCGCCTGCGCAAGCCATGGGCCATCATTGCCGGCATCTTCGTCGCGACCGTGCTCAACCACGCACTGGCCGGCTCGGTCGGCGTCTGGCTGGCGCAACTTATCGCGCCGCAATGGCTACCATGGATCACCGGCGCCGTCTTCATCGCCTTTGGCCTGTGGGCGCTGCATCCGGATTCGCTCGACGAGGATCCAAAAATCCACCCCGCCGGCGCTTTCGTCACCACCACCATCGCCTTCTTCATCGCCGAGATGGGCGACAAGACGCAGTTCGCCACGGTGGCTCTGGGCGCGCAGTTCCAGGGAGCGCTGGTCGCCGTGGTGCTGGGCACCACGCTGGGCATGATGCTGGCCAACGTGCCGGCCGTGATCATCGGGGAAAAATTGGCGAAACGCCTGCCGCTGAACCTGATCCGCTGGATTGCCGCGGGCGTGTTCATCGCCACCGGCGTAGTAACCATGCTCGGCGCGCCGGCCTTGCCGAACTAGGCCAAGCCGAGCATTTCCGCCGCGTGGCGGCGCGTGGTATCGGTGATCTTCTCGCCGCCGAGCATGCGCGCGATCTCGCCGACGCGGGCTTCACCGTCGAGCACATGAACCGCCGAGGTCGTCGCGCCGTCGCGCGTCTGCTTGGCGATTGACCATTGCCAGTCGGCTTGCGCCGCCACCTGCGGCAGATGCGTCACGCACAGCACCTGCCGGCTGCGCCCCAACTCGCGCAGCATGCGGCCAACGATCTCGGCGACACGTCCGCCGATGCCGACGTCGACTTCGTCAAATATCAATGTTCCGGCCGGATTGGCCTGGCTGGCGATCACCTGCAGCGCGAGTCCGATGCGCGACAGTTCGCCGCCGGAAGCGACCTTGGCCAGCGCACGCAAGGGCTGTCCGGCGTTGGCAGCGACCAGGAATTCGACGCCTTCGAGCCCGCTGGAGGCGCCGTCCGGCAGGGCTTCGAGGGCGATCTCGAAACGCCCGCCGGCCATCGCCAGTTCCTGCATGCCGGCGGTGACCGCCTTGGCCAGTGCCTTGGCGGCTTTCGCGCGCAGCGCCGAGAGTTGCTTCGCAACGGTACGAAACGCCGTCTCGGTGCGACGCTCGCGTTCGGCCAGCGCTTCGGGGTCGGCACGCAGCGTCAGCTCGGCGAGGCGGGATTGCAGGCGCATCAAAAGATCGGGAAGTTCCTCCGGCGTGACGCGGTGCTTGCGCGCCATCTGCGTCACCGCATCGATGCGGTTGTCCAGTTCGCCCAGGCGCGCCGGATCGAGTTCCAGGCGATCCTGGTAACGCCGTAGCGCCAGCGCCGACTCTTCGAGCTGGATCAGCGCGCCTTCGAACAGTTGCGCCGCTTCCCCCAGCGCAGGGTCGAAGGCCGTCAATTGCGCGAGCCGCGCGCCGGCATGCTGCAGCGAGGGCAGGCTCGCCGCCTCGCCGTCCTCGAGTCCCGCCAGCGCGGCGCCGACGCCGTCGAGCAATTCCTTGGCATTGCCCAGCCGGCGCTGTTCCTGCTCGGTTTCCAGCCAGCCGTCCGCATCGAAGCCCAGCGCCAGCAGTTCCTTCACCTGCCAGTCGAGCAGTTCACGTTCGCGCTGCGTCGCCTCGACATCCTTTTCGGCGGCCTGTCGCGCCTCGCGCGCCACACGCCATGCGGACCAGGCCACGGCGACATCCTTCGCCAGCGCCTGCGCTCCGGCGTGGGTGTCGAGCAGGCTGCGCTGGGCGTCGGCGCGCAACAGGGAATGGTGCGCATTCTGGCCGTGGATGTCCGCCAGGAAATCTGCCACCTCGCGCAACTGCCCGAGCGTCGCCGCGGCGCCGTTGATGTAGGCACGCGAGCGGCCGGCGCTATCGATCACGCGGCGCAGCAGGCAGGCATCGCTGTCGTAATCGCTGCGCTGCAGCCACGCCTGCAGCGCGCCGTCGGGCGCGACGTCGAACTCCGCGGAAATTTCGGCGCGTTCGGCGCCGCTACGCACCACGGCGGCATCGGCGCGCTCGCCCAGCGCCAGCGACAGCGCATCGACCAGGATCGACTTGCCGGCGCCGGTCTCGCCCGTGAGGGCGCCGAAGCCCGCATTGAATTCGAGTTCGAGCCGGTCGACGATGACGAAGTCGCGAATGATCAGGCGCAGGAGCATGGATCAGTGACGGGGAGTGGCGCTCCAGTGGAGCTTCTCGCGCAGCATCGCGAAATAGCTGTAGCCCGGCGGATGCAGCAGGGTGACGCCGTGGCTGGAGCGGCGCATGCGCACCACGTCGCCGGCGCGCGCGTCGAATCGCGTCTGGCCGTCGAAATGCACCCGCGCATCGTGCGGCGGCGGCAGGGTGATGTCGATCGTGCTGCTGTCGCTGACAGTGATCGGCCGGTTCGACAGGGCATGCGGGCACAGGGGCACGATGGCGATGCCCGGCACCGAGGGATGCAGGATCGGGCCGTTTGCGGAAAGCGCGTAGGCGGTCGAACCGGTGGGCGTTGAAACGATAAGGCCATCGGCACGCAGAACGTGGATCAGTTCGGCATCGACCTTGACTTCGAGTTCGATCATGCGCCCGAGCTCGCCCTTGTTGACCACCACGTCGTTCAGCGCGAGGGTCTGGTACGCCGCCTCGCCGTCGCGCAGGACTTCGCTGTTGAGCAGGAACCGGCGCTCTCTCGAAAACCTGCCTTCGAGCAGGGCGGTGATGCTCTCTATCATTCCGTCCAGCGCAATGTCGGTCATGAAGCCGAGCCGGCCCTGGTTGATACCGACCAGCGGCACATCGAAACGTGCCAGCTGCCGCGCCGCATTGAGCATGGTGCCGTCGCCGCCGAGGATGACCGCGAGTTCGGCGCGCTCGCCGATCTTCTCGTAGCCGGCCACCAGGTAGCCATTGGCGCCAACCGCACCCGCGGTGGCCTCCTCCAGCAACACCTCGACACCGCGCCGGCTGAGGAATCCGGCCAACTCGAGCAGGGATGCGGCGATCTCGCGGCTCTGGTACTTGCCAATCAGCGCGACGGTGCGAAATGCGTTGTTCATGCCGACGATTAAACCATATCAGCGGACCGAAGGCAGGCGATGGCGGGCAGATTTTCACCCTGCGGGCTCGGCGGTCGGTTGCCGCCCGAAACGGCTAGAATCGCCGTCATGCTCGACTACCGCGCACAAACCCTGCTCAAGACCCTCATCGAACGCTACATTGCGGAAGGTCAGCCGGTCGGCTCGCGCACACTGTCCAAATACTCGGGACTCGAGCTGTCCCCGGCGACCATTCGCAACGTGATGTCCGACCTGGAAGAGATGGGCTTCATCGCCAGCCCGCATACCTCGGCCGGGCGCGTGCCGACGGCGCTGGGCTACCGGCTCTTCGTCGACTCCCTGCTTACCGTCAAGCCGCTGCAAAGCTCCGAACTCTCGGAAATCAAGGGAGCGATCCAACCCGACCAGCCGCAGCTGGTGATCAGCCATGCCTCCCAGCTCCTTTCGCAGCTCACGGCGTTTGCCGGCATCGTGGTCGCGCCGCGCCGCCAACAGCCGCGCATCCGCCAGATCGAATTCCTCAGCCTGTCCGACAAGCGCGTGCTGCTGATCATCGTCACCGCCGACGGCGACGTGCAGAACCGCATCCTGTTCACCCAGCGCAACTACAGCCCTTCGGAACTGGTCGAGGCTGCCAACTACCTGAACCAGAACTGCCTCGGCCTCGACTTCGACCAGGTGCGCGCGCGCGTCGTCGAAGAACTGCGCCAATTGCGCGCCGATATGTCGGAGCTGATGACGGCCGCGCTGGATGCCGGCAACCAGGCGATTTCCGACACATCGACGCAGTACGTCATCAGCGGCGAGAAGAACCTGCTTGACGTTGAGGACCTCTCGTCCAACATGACGCGCCTGCGGCGCCTGTTCGACCTGTTCGAGCAGCGCACCGGGCTGGCCCAGCTTCTGGAACTGTCGAGCCGCGCCGAGGGCGTGCAGGTTTTCATCGGCGGGGAATCGGGCATCGCTCCGCTCGACGAATGTTCGGTAGTCGCCGCGCCCTACGAAGTCGATGGCCAGATCGTCGGCACCATCGGCGTCATCGGCCCGACGCGCATGGCCTATGAGCGCGTGATCCCGATTGTCGACATCACCGCAAAGCTGCTCACCTCCGCCCTTTCTGCTCCCTGATGCCACGCTACGCCCCCGAACCCGCGCCCACGCATGGCGCCACCCGCCGCACGGCCGTGCTACTGGTGAATCTTGGTACACCCGAGGCGCCGACCAAGTCCGCATTGCGCCGCTACCTCGGAGAATTCCTCTGGGATCCGCGCATCGTCGAGATCCCGCGCCCGATCTGGTGGCTGATCCTGAATCTCTTCGTGCTCAACCTCCGCCCCGCCAAGTCGGCCGCCAAATACGCCAAGATCTGGATGCCGGAAGGTTCACCGCTCAAGGTGCACACCGAGCGCCAGGCCAAGCTGCTCAAGGGCTGGCTCGGCCAGGCGGGCAATCCGGACGTCGCCGTGGCCTGGGCCATGCGCTACGGCCAGCCCTCGATCGCCAGCGCGCTCGACCGGCTCAAAGCCGACGGCGCCGAGCGCGTGCTTGTTGTGCCGGCCTACCCGCAGTACGCGGCAAGCTCGTCGGGCAGCGTCATGGACGACGTCGCCGACTGGATCAAGCGCACGCGCAACCCGATGGAGATCCGTTTCATCAAACACTTCCACGACGAGCCGGGCTACATCGCCAGCGTCGTCGCCACCGTCAAGGAATACTGGGCCGCCAATGGTCGGCCCGACAAGTTGCTGATGAGTTTCCACGGCCTGCCGCGGCGCTCGCTCGACCTCGGCGACCCCTACTACTGCGAATGCCAGAAGACCGGACGCCTGATCGCCGAAAGCCTCGGGCTAACGCCTGAGCAGTACCTGATCACCTTCCAGTCGCGCTTCGGCAAGGCCGAGTGGCTGCAGCCCTACACCCAGGCCACACTCGAAAAACTCGGCCACGAAAAAACCGGCCGTGTCGACGTAATCTGCCCCGGCTTCGTCGCCGATTGCCTGGAGACCCTGGAAGAGATCGCGATGGATTGCAAGGGCGATTTCCTGTCCTCCGGCGGCGGTGAGTACCACTACATTCCGGCCGTCAATGAACGGCCAGACTGGATCGCGGCGCTCGGCAGCCTGGTGAGCCGGCACCTCGCGGGCTGGCCGCTGGCCGCAACTGCCGACCCGCAAGCGAAAGAACGCGCCGCCTCCCTCGGCGCAATATCCTGACGCCGACTTGAACCGGCCCCGGCCGGCCATATATCAGTGGTATCTGATATATGGAGTCCGCCATGGCCGAAGCCCTCATCGTTGTTTGCCCGCACTGCCACGCCCCGAATCGCCTGCCGTCCGCACGCATGAGCGATGGAGGCACCTGCGGCAAGTGCCAGTCCGCGCTGTTTCAAGGAAAGCCGCTGGAGCTCGATGCGACAAGCTTCGACAAACACGTCGGACGCTCCGACATCCCCGTGCTGGTCGATTTCTGGGCGCCCTGGTGCGGCCCCTGTCGTGCCATGGCACCGGCCTTTGCCGAAGCCGCGCGCCAGCTGGAACCGGCATTTCGCCTGGCCAAGGTCAATACCGAAGAAGAACAGCAGCTTGCCGCCCGATTTGGCATTCGCTCGATCCCTACCCTCGCCCTTTTCCGCAACGGCCGCGAAGTGGCCCGCCAGGCCGGGGCGATGGATGCCGCCAGCCTGATGCGCTGGGCGCGCAGCCACCCCTGAAACTTTTCTTGGCGCCAGCTCTTGAACCGTCCGAAATCGCCCTCATCTGCGGCGGGTTTCTTGAGGAGCCCGACCCATGCAGGACAGCACAGACAAGACCCCTACCGAAGCATTGCCCGAATCGGCGAACGGCACACAAAACGCCGTGCCGCCAGCGCCGACTATTGATGAACCGGCCGTCGAAGTGATGCCCAGCCTCGAAGACCTGCTCAAGGCCGCCGAACTCAAGGCTGCCGAGCACCACGACGCCTGGCTGCGCGCCAAAGCGGAAGGCGAGAACATCCGCCGCCGCGCCCAGGAAGACATCGCCAAGGCCGGCAAGTATGCCGTCGAGAAGTTCTCCGGCGAACTGCTGGCGGTGAAGGACAGCCTTGAAGCGGCCCTGGCCAGCGACAACCAGAGCGCCGAACACCTCAAGGAAGGTGTCGAACTGACCCTGCGCCAGTTGATAGCCGCCTTCGAGAAATCGAATCTGGCCGAGATCAACCCGGTGGGCCAGAAATTCGATCCGCACCAGCATCAGGCCATCAGCCAGATCGAGGCGCCGGATGAATCCACCGAGGCCAACACGGTGCTCAACGTCCTGCAGAAGGGCTATGCCCTGCACGGACGCGTGATCCGCCCGGCGCTGGTGGTGGTTTCCAAGGCAAAGACAGCACCGGCGGCTTGAAGCCAACCGCAATACCCCCATATCAGGCATAGAGATTCGCTGCGGGACGTTCCCGGCGAGCAACATTCTTAAAGGAAAAATCATGGGCAAGATCATCGGCATCGACTTGGGCACCACCAACAGCTGCGTCGCCATCATGGAAGGCGGCAAGCCCAAGGTCATCGAAAACGCGGAAGGCGCGCGCACTACGCCGTCCATCGTCGCCTATGCGGAAGACGGCGAGATCCTGTGCGGCGCCTCGGCCAAGCGTCAGGCCGTGACCAATGCCAAGAACACCCTGTTCGCGGTCAAGCGCCTGATCGGCCGCCGCTTCGAAGAAAAGGAAGTGCAGAAGGACATCGACCTGATGCCCTTCAAGATCGTCAAGGCCGACAACGGCGACGCCTGGGTTGAAGCGCGCGGCAACAAGATGGCACCGCCGCAGGTGTCCGCCGAAGTGCTGCGCAAGATGAAGAAGACCGCGGAAGACTACCTCGGCGAGGAAGTCACCGAGGCCGTGATCACCGTGCCCGCCTATTTCAACGACAGCCAGCGCCAGGCCACCAAGGACGCCGGCCGCATCGCTGGCCTCGACGTCAAGCGCATCATCAACGAGCCCACCGCGGCTGCGCTGGCCTTCGGCATGGACAAGCAGGAAGGCGACCGCAAGATCGCGGTGTATGACCTCGGCGGCGGCACCTTCGACATCTCCATCATCGAGATCGCCGCGATCGACGGCGAGCACCAGTTCGAAGTGCTGTCCACCAACGGCGACACCTTCCTCGGCGGCGAGGACTTCGACCAGCGCCTGATCGACTACGTCGTCACCGAATTCAAGAAGGAACAGGGCGTCGACCTGAAGAACGACGTGCTGGCCCTACAGCGCCTGAAGGAAGCAGCGGAGAAGGCCAAGATCGAGCTGTCCTCGGCGCAGCAGACCGAATTCAACCTGCCGTACATCACGGCCGATGCATCCGGTCCGAAGCACCTCAACATGAAGCTGACCCGCGCCAAGTACGAGGCCCTGGTCGAAGACCTGATCGAGCGCACCATCGCACCCTGCCGCATCGCCATCAAGGATGCCGGCGTCAAGACTTCCGACCTCACCGACGTGATCCTGGTCGGCGGCATGACGCGCATGCCCAAGGTGCAGGACAAGGTCAAGGAGTTCTTCGGCAAGGAGCCGCGCCGCGACGTCAATCCCGACGAAGCCGTGGCGGTCGGCGCCTCGATCCAGGGCGGTGTGCTGCAGGGCGAAGTCAAGGACGTGCTGCTGCTCGACGTCACCCCGCTGTCGCTGGGTATCGAAACCCTGGGCGGCGTCATGACCAAGCTGATCCAGAAGAACACCACGATCCCGACCAAGGCGGCACAGACCTTCTCCACCGCCGACGACAACCAGAGCGCGGTGACCATCCACGTGCTGCAGGGTGAGCGCGAGGTGTCCGCCGGCAACAAGAGCCTGGGCCAGTTCAACCTGTCCGACATCCCGCCGGCGCCGCGCGGCATGCCGCAGATCGAGGTCACCTTCGACATCGATGCAAACGGCATCCTGCACGTCTCGGCCAAGGACAAGGGCACCGGCAAGGAAAACAAGATCACCATCAAGGCCAACTCCGGCCTCTCCGAGGCCGAGATCCAGGCCATGGTCAAGGATGCCGAAGCCCATGCCGCCGAAGACCACAAGACCCGCGAACTGGTCGATGCGCGCAACCAGTGCGACGCCATGGTGCATTCGGTGAAGAAGGCTCTTTCCGAGCATGGCGACAAGATGTCGGCCGATGAAAAGGCCGCTATCGAGGCCGCGGTAAAGGATGCCGAGGAAGTGATGAAGGAAGGCGACAAGGCCGCCATCGAGGCCAAGACCGAGGCGCTGGCCAAGGCTTCGCAGAAGCTGGGCGAAAAGGTCTACGCCGAAACGCAGGGCGCAGCGGGAGCCGGAGCCGCCGGAGCGGGTGGCCCGGCCGGCGGGGGCGAGGCCAAGAAGGACGAAGGCGACGTGGTCGACGCCGAGTTCACCGAGGTGAAGGACAAGAAGGCTTAAACCGGACACTGCGCGCCGGTTCAAGTGGCCGAGTTCGAGCGGACCGCGTGTTCAAAATGCGCGTCGCCGCTTGACTCGGCCTTTGCACAAGATTGACGGAATCGAAAACATGGCTAAGAAGCGCGACTACTACGAAGTTCTTGGCGTCAATCGCGACGCTTCGGACGAGGACATCAAGAAGGCCTACCGCAAGCTGGCCATGAAGTTCCATCCGGACCGCAATCCGGACAACCCCAAGGCCGAAGAGCAGTTCAAGGAAGCCAAGGAAGCCTACGAGATCCTCTCCGACCCGCAGAAGCGCCCCGCCTACGACCAGTACGGCCATGCCGGTGTTGACCCGCAAGCCGGAATGGGCGCCGGCGGCGCGGGCATGGGCGGCTTCGCCGATGCCTTCTCCGACATTTTCGGCGACATCTTCGGCGGCGGCGGGCAACGCGGCGGCGGCGGCCGTGCCAACGTCTATCGCGGCGCCGACCTGCGCTACAACCTCGAAGTCAGCCTGGAAGACGCGGCGCGCGGCACCGAAACCCGCATCCGCATTCCGACCATGGCCGAGTGCGAAACCTGCGACGGCAGCGGCGCCAAGAAGGGCAGCGAACCCAAGACCTGCCCCACTTGCGGCGGCCACGGCCAGGTGCGCATGCAGCAGGGCTTCTTCTCGATCCAGCAGACCTGTCCCAAGTGCCACGGCACCGGGCGTTACATTGCCGATCCCTGCGGCACCTGCCATGGCGCGGGCCGCGTCAAGCAGCACAAGACGCTGTCGGTCAAGATTCCTGCCGGGATCGACGAAGGCGACCGGATACGGCTCACCGGCGAAGGCGAGCATGGCGTCAATGGTGGGCCGCCCGGCGATCTTTACGTGCAGATCCACCTCAAGGCCCACGCCGTATTCCAGCGCGACCACGACGACCTGCATTGCGAGATGCCGGTCAGCTTTTCCACGGCGGCGCTCGGCGGCGAAATCGAGATTCCGACCCTGGACGGCGTCGCCAAGCTCAAGGTGCCGGCCGAGACGCAGACGGGCAAGGTCTTCCGCCTGCGCGGCAAAGGCATCAAGGGCGTGCGCTCATCCAGCCACGGCGACCTGCTCTGCCACGTCGTGCTGGAAACCCCTGTCAGTCTCACCGAACGGCAGAAGGAACTGCTGAAGGAGTTCGAGGAAATCAGCCAGGGCAACGCCCAGCGCCACAGCCCGCGGGCGCAGAGCTGGCTGGACAAGGTCAGGGATTTCTTCGGCAGCTGAGGCGGCCTGCACAAGAGTCGGCGCTGGCGATACGGCACCGCACGGTGCGTCGGCGGAAATTCGCCGTCACGACTGACGCGAGTTCGGCGAATCCAGGCCGGGCTTGCTCATCGCGGCCGCAGCCAGTACAGCAGGCTTGCGTAGAGATCCTCCGGCATTACCGGCTTGCCGATGTGGGCGTTCATGCCGGCGGCCATGCAGGCAGCGCGATCTTCGTCGAAGGCATTGGCCGTCATGGCCAGTATCGGAATCCCGGCCATCCCCGGCAGGCGCCGAATGGCGCGCGTGGCGTCGAGTCCGTTCATGACAGGCATCTGCACATCCATGAGGATCAGGGCGTAGTTGCCGCTGCTTGCCATCTCCAGGGCTTGCCCGCCATCGATCGCAACCTCGGGCACCAGGCCGGCATCCTGCAGCAGCAAGACGGCGGTTTCCCGGTTCACCGGCTCGTCTTCCGCAACCAGGACACGTGTTCCGGAATATGCCTGAACCAGTTGTTCGCGCGCGGATGTCCCCGACGGCGGACGCTCCTCCGCAGAATCTCCGGATGCACGGCGCAAACGCACGGACATCCAGAAGGTGCTGCCGCTTCCCTCGGCGCTCACCACGCCGACATCGCCGCCCATCAATCGTGCAATGCGCCTGGAAATGATCAGGCCAAGGCCGGTACCACCGTACTTTCGCGTCATCGAATCGTCGCCCTGCGTGAACGCCTGGAATAGCCTGCCCTGCTGCTCGGCGCTGATGCCGATGCCCTGATCGGCGACTTCCAGTCGCAACAGCACGCTGTGACTGTCCTGCTCCATGAGTCGGCCACGAACACAAATCTCGCCATCGTTGGAAAACTTGATCGCGTTGTTCACGAAGTTGATCAGTATCTGCCGCAAGCGCAGCGCGTCGCCGCAAAAATGCCCGGGCAGGTCCGGCGCAAGTTCGCATGAGAGTCGCAGCCCCTTGGCCTGCGCCTGCTCCCAATGCATGCTCAGCGAATCGTCGACCACTTTCGCCAGCGAAAAGTCGCGTTCCTCCAGCGTCATGCGGTCAGCCTCGATGCGCGACAGGTCGAGGATGTTGTTGATCACGGCGAGCAGGTGCTGCGCCCCGGCCAGGCTCTTGCCCAGGTAGTCCGTCTGCCGGGGGTCGCTGGTACAGCGCAGGGCCAGGTTGGTCATGCCGATGATGGCATTCATCGGCGTGCGCAGTTCGTGGCTCATGTTGGCCAGAAAGACGCTCTTGGCGCGGCTGGCGGATTCGGCCGCATCGCGCGCCTGCGCGAGCTCGGCGGTGCGTGAATGCACCAGCTCCTCAAGGTGGTGCCGATGCTGGTCGAGTTCCCGGTCGGCCAGCTTCTTCTCCGTGATGTCGTGGCCGATGCACAGGACGCCGGTGGGTCGCTTGTGCGCGTCAAGGACGGCGCGATTGGCCCAACGCACGTAGACGCGCCGCCCATCGCGGGTCATGTTCTCATTTTCGTTCTCGGCGAATTTTTCAGGCTCGGCCGCGATCGCCAGGATCATCGCCCGCAGGTCGCGGCCGGTATCGCCTTCGCGCGGCGGAACGATGGTGCCGAGGACATTGCGCCCCAGGATGTCGCCGGCCGAGAACCCGAAGAAGCGTTCGGCAAACTCGTTGAAGTAGGTGACCTTGCCTTCGATGTCCATGCGCAGGATGATCACGTTGGCATGGCTGACCAGCTCGCGATACTTGGCCTCGCTTTCCTTCAGCGCCTCGTAGGCCGTGGCGAGCTGCGACTTGGTCACGGTGGTCTCCTGCAGGCTCTGCATCAAGCCGTTGAAGGCCCTGGCGAGGGTACCGATCTCGTCATTGGAGTCGAGCGGAACGCGCCGGCTGAGGTCCGTGGTATCGGCGCGAAGCTGTTCGATGGACTCGATCAGCACGGCAAGCGGGCGGTTGACGAAACGGGAGAGCACGAACACGAAGACCGCGAAGCCCGCCAATACCGCGAGCAACCCGACGCCCGCCCTGCCGATCTGCATCTGGCGCAGCTTTTCGTCGATCACCTGCGCCGATACGCCAACCACGACGTTGCCCAGTCGGGCACCGTCCAGCGAGACGAGCGGAACCACAGCCGCATAGCCCTCCATTCCATCGAAGGAATAGCCCACGGTCGCCGCTTTTGTCCCGGCCAACGCTGCGAGCAGGTCCGGATCCACGATCCGCGTGCCGTGCCGGCCCGACTCGCTATGGAAGCGCACCACATCATCGCTGCCCACCACCATCGCGAACTCGACGCCGTCAAAGGAATCCACGACGTCCCGGCACTGCTTTTCGAAACCCGCCAGATCATCGAGCCGGATGCCGAGCGACTGGATCCGGTCGAGCTGTATCTGCAGGCCCTGGGCGACCGCCAGCGAACGCGATTGCAGTGCGGCGACATAGGTTTGCGTAAACAGGATGCTGCTGACCGAGTAGATCACCACCACGCCGACCAGGGTAATGCTGGCGGCGATCAGAAGGATCTTGGCCAGCAGGCGATGCTTCATGGCTGGTCCCACTCGAAGCGCTGGATGATCTCGGCGCCCAACAAAAGGTCGGAATTGAGGCGCAGGCCGAGCTTCCTGGCCCGGGCCAGGCTGATCACCGGCACGCCCTTGGTGGTTGGGACCATCGCGAAGCTGGAAGGTCTCTTTCCCGCGGTCAGTATGGTGCGCGCCATGCGGCCCGCGGCCCTGCCCTGCTCACGCTCGGAAACCGTAACCGCGCACAGCGTGCCGTAATAGACGCGATCGATCCAGAAGGCGAAATCCGGCAGCTTGCTGTTCTCCACCGTCCAGCGCTGCACTTCCTGGTAAGGCACGTTCTTGCCGTCCGCATCCTTCAGGTTGAAGATGCCGATGGTGCCGATGATGTCGGCCTGATTCTGGTATTCCGCGATCTTGCGCTTGTAGTCGGCAAAGCTGAGAACGGTATCGGCGGCGACGATCGTCATTCCGGCAAGCTGCGGCATGGCACTTTCGATGCGCGCCCGCACCGGCTCCCACATCTTAGCGTCGTCGAAAATCAGTGCGATGCGCCTGGCATCGGGGACGATCTTCCTGGCCAGCATCACCGACTGGACGAAGTGTTCCTGTTCGAGGACCCCGGTCACGTTCGAACTGCCCGCGAAGCCGTAGGCGGCCGGCTGGTTGTTGACGCCACTGAAGACGAAGGGAATCGTTGCATTGACATAGTGCCGCGCCACGTACTCCTGCGCATCGTCATCGCTGCTGTACACCAGGTCGGGCTTCCAGCTTTCGATCAGCGCGCGGGCCTCCAGCCCTTTGCGCTCCTTGCTTTCCGTCGCGCTCATGCGCTTGGTATCCATCTGGAACACCTTGTAGGTCGCCGGCAGGCCCTTCATTTCCTCCTGAAAGCCCTCCAGTTGCCTGTCGGTCCAGCGCCATGGCGAGTGGTAGCTCATGATGTGCAATATGCGGAGCTCCCTCTTGGCCGGGGCCGGGGAATCCGCCAGCGCCATCGGCGAGACGCCGCACGCGATCAGCACCAGTACCCGCAGCCAGCGGGGCCATTCAGCAAGCGATTTCATACGTATCTCCCTGGAACGCGCAATTAACTTCCGTAACCAATCGCATCGATCAGGACGCCTTCCGCAACCAGCTCAGCACCGTCGCGTACAAGACGTCCGGCGCCACCGGCTTTCCGATGTGATCGTTCATGCCAGCCTCCAGGCAGCGTTCGCGATCCCCGTCGAAGGCATTCGCGGTCATCGCCAGGATCGGCACGGTCGCCATCCCGGGCAGGCGCCGGATTTCGCGGGTCGCGTCGAGCCCGTTCAGCACCGGCATCTGCACGTCCATCAGGATCAGGGCATAGCTTTCGGTGCGCGCGCGATCGACCGCTTCCGCACCATCGCGCGCAGCTTCCGGCACGAGTCCCGCGTCTTCCAGCAGGAACATGGCGACATCGAGGTTCACCGGTTCATCTTCGACCACCAGGATCCGGCTCCCGGAAAACTCCCGCGCCAGCGCTTCGCGCCAGGAACCGGCGTCGGGCGCGACGCCGGCATTTCGCGCAACGGCGCAACGCCGCAGTCGAACCGTGACCCAGAACGTGCTGCCCTGCCCTTCTTCACTGACGACGCCGACTTCCCCCCCCATCAAGCGGGCGATGCGTTTGGATATCACCAGGCCGAGGCCGCTGCCACCATGCTTTCGTGTCGAAGAATCGTCCACCTGGGTAAATGCATGAAACAGCCTTGACTGCTGTTCCTTGCCCAAACCGATACCCTGGTCGATGACTTCGATGCGCAACAGCAGGCTGTGGATGTCTTCCTCCTCGGCACGGACGCGAACGGAGATTTGCCCCCGGTCGGAAAACTTGATGGCGTTGCCGATGAAGTTGAGCAGGATCTGCCGCAGGTGCAGGGCGTCGCCGCTGAATTGATCGGGCAGCGCCGGCGCGATTTCGGCAACCAGCGTCAAACCCTTGGCGCGGGCAAGTTCCTCCTGCATGGCCAGGGCGTCGCCGATGACCTGTGCCAGGGAAAATTCCTTTTCTTCCAGCACCAGCCGATCGGCTTCGATGCGCGAGATGTCGAGGACGTCGTTGATCACGGCCAGCAGGTGCCTTGCGGCGCCCATGCTCTTTGTCAGGTGGTCGATCTGCCTGGGATCGGTCGCGCGGCGCAGGGCCAGTTCGGTCATGCCCATGATGCCGTTCATCGGCGTGCGCAGTTCATGGCTCATGTTGGCCAGGAACACGCTCTTGGCCCGGCTGGCCGCCTCCGCGGCATCCTTCGCTGCGGCGAGTTCCGCGGTGCGCGAGAAGACCAGTTCTTCGAGATGGTGCCGATGCTGCTCGAGCTCGGCTTCCGCCAGCTTGCGCTCGGTGATGTCGCGGCTGATGCCGAACAGGCCGACCACCTTGCCGCTCTTGCCGCCATCCAGCAAGGGCCACTTGTTGGTGCTGACCCAGCCGTGATTTCCGGCCGCGTCGATGTAGGGGTCGATCTTGTTCAGCAAGGGCTTGCCTTCGCGAAAGATCTGAAACTCTTCCTCGTAGTACACCCGCGCCGTTTCGACCGGAAAGACTTCCAGGTCGTGCTTGCCGATCATGTCGCGCCAACTGCCATGGCCGGTGATGTCCGCAAGCGTCTGGCTGCAGAACCGGAAGCGGCCGTTTTCATCCTTGAAGTAGACGAAGTCACTGGTGTTTTCCAGAAAGGAGACAAAGTCCCGGTTCAGTTCCCGCGTCGCCGCCTCGACCTGCTTGCGTTCGGTGAGATCGATGTCCACGCAGAACATCTCGGGCGCCTGTCCGTCCACTGTTACAAAAGCATGGCTTGAATAGACATCCACCCGGGAACCGTCCTTGCGCTGAAGGGACAGCTCGCCCGACGGAATCGGCCGGCCCGTGGCAAACATTTCGTCCACGGCCAGTTTCGCCTGCTCGCGCATTTCCGGCGGAATGATCAGTTCGAACAGGTTGCGCCCCAGCGCTTCGTTCTCCTGATAGCCGTAGAGCTGGGTCGACGCCTTGTTCCAGTAGTGCGTCGTGCCGTCAGGGCCGTAGCCCTGGATCGCCACCGACGGAACTTCCTGCAGCATATTGCGGAAGCGCGCCTCGCTGGCCTTGAGATTCAGATCGGCGATCCGCTTTTCGGAAATGTCCTGGACGATACCTACAACATTTGGCGCACGGCCTTCGCCACTGGAGCGGCTTTCGGCCTTATGGCGTATCCAGCGAATTTCGTCGCCAACCACGACTCGGTAGTCGTGGGCGCTTGCGCCGCCCATCAGACCCTTGCGCCAAACCTCGTCGGCCGCCGCCCGATCCCGCGGATCGACGCAGGCAAGGAAGGTCTCGTAGGGCGCCACCGTTCCCTCCGGCAAGCCGAAGATGCGACAGGCCTCGACCGATGCCTCGATCAGGCCGGTCGCCGGATCCAGCGTCCAGCTTCCGACCCGGGCAACCGCCTGCGCCCGATCCAGCTCTTGCTTGCTCGCTTCGAGATCCGCCGTGCGTCGGGCAAGTTCGCGGCCGGCCTGGCTCAGCTCGGTAACGCGATCGCGGTAGGAACGCGCCAGGTAAGTGATCAGCACCGCGCAAAGGATCAGGACGATGAGTTGCAGCGAACCATGCAGCAAGGGCGGCGTCGCGGGTTCGGGCGGCAGCAGGCCGCGCGATTCGCCAATCGCAAGGCTCAGGGTCACGATGGCGGTAAGGATCAGAAGGGTCAAAGTCGATCGCCATCCCATGGTCCAGCCGGCGAGGACGATGATCGCCGGATAGACGACGATGATCGGCGCGTGGGTGCCGCCGGTGGTCGCGGCGACCACCGTCACTGCAATCCAGGAACCGAAGACCAGCACCCTCAAGGTGGCCCGCCGCTGCCCGCGACGCAGGAAATGCCAGCCGAGCAGTGCCACCAGGGCCAGCAGCCCGGGCCGCGCGACCCTCGCGGTCTGGTCCGGTGCCATGATGACGAGCACCAGCATCGCCCCGAACGCGCTGGCCAACATCACCCATATGGCGAACTTCAGGAAATCGCCGGACGGCGTCATGGACCCGGGCGAATTCTTGGCATCGGCAGTTGGTCGATCGGTTTCGAGCTGCGCGCTCATTGGGGACAACACCGGAGCATGAAGTGGAACCATCACTGATTTGCGACCAAGGTTCGGGTCGCGCGCAGTAGTCCATTGCAATTATCCGCCGCAAATCAAAGGGCGGATTGACACATGTCAATGCACTGCGGTACCGCAGGCTGGCCACCGCCGCCACACGCCGGGAGTTGGCGCCCTTTCAATCCGCGTCCGTCAGGCGCGGCGCCAGGTGGTCCCCTGCGGCCCGTCTTCCAAAACTATGCCGGCAGCCTTGAGTTCGTCGCGGATGCGATCGGATTCGGCGAAGTTGCGGGCCTTCTTCGCCGTTGCGCGGGCGCCGACTTTTGCTTCGATCTCTTCGTTGCTGAGTCCGCCGGCCGGAGCCGCCTGCAGGAAAGTCTGCGGATCACGCTGCAGCAGGCCAAGAACGCCGCCGAGGGCTTTCAACTGCGCGGCGAGGGCCGCGTCGCCGCGATTGGCCGCGGTTGCCAGGTCGAACAGCACCGCCATGGCTTCGGGCGTACCGAAATCATCGTCCAGCGCCGCCTTGAAGCGCAGCGCATGCGCCTCGTTCCAATCAACGGCGACGTCACCATCGACGCCCTTCAGGGCCGTGTAGAGCCGCGTCAGCGCCTGCCGGGCATCGTCGAGATGGACGTCCGAATAGTTGAGCGGACTGCGGTAGTGAGCGCGCAGGATGAAGAAGCGCACCACTTCGGCGTCGTATTTCTTAAGCACTTCGCGGATGGTGAAGAAGTTGCCCAGCGACTTCGACATCTTCTCGTCATCGACGCGGACGAAGCCGTTGTGCATCCAGTAGTTCACGAACTGGCACTGGTGCGCGCCTTCCGACTGGGCGATCTCGTTTTCGTGATGCGGGAACTGCAGGTCCTGGCCGCCGCCGTGGATGTCGAAATGCTTGCCCAGCAACTGCGAGCCCATCGCCGAGCACTCGATGTGCCAGCCCGGACGACCCGGCCCCCAGGGCGATTCCCACTTCACCTCCGCGGGTTCGTCATCACGGGCGTGCTTCCACAGCACGAAATCGAGCGGGTCCTGCTTGCCGGCCATGACATCGACGCGCTCGCCGGCGCGCAGGTCTTCGAGCGACTTGCCCGACAGCTTGCCGTAGCCATCGAACTTGCGTACCGAGTAGCAGACGTCGTTGCTGCCGGCGACATAGGCGTAGCCGTTCTTTTCCAGGGTGCCGATCATGTCCAGCATCTGCGGCACGTACTCGGTGGCACGCGGCTCGGCGTCGGGGCGCAGCACGCCGAGCGCACCGGCGTCTTCGTTCATCGCCGCGATGAAGCGATCGGTCAGTTGGCGGATGGTCTCGCCGTTTTCCTGCGCGCGGCGGATGATCTTGTCGTCGATGTCGGTGATGTTGCGCACGTAGTTCAGCTCATAGCCGCTGGCGCGCAGCCAGCGCGCGACCATGTCGAACACCACCATCACGCGGGCATGGCCCAGATGGCAGAAGTCGTACACGGTCATGCCGCACACGTACATGTCGACGTGACCCGGTCGGATCGGAACGAATGCCTGCGTTTCGCGGGCCAGGGTGTTGTATATCTTCAGCATGGAAAGGGCTAGCACCAGACGACGGGGTAAGCAGGAAAATGGGCGCCAAAGGCCGGCATTATCGGGCCATCGATCAAACAGGCTCAGGTTGTGGGGAGGGCAGGCTTCTTGTTAGAATCCAACGCTGAATCCCGCATGGTTTGTCCGGCGAAAACGCAGTTTCAGAGCAGGCTGACACCAGTCCCACCGGAGTCGAGCGCAGCGGCCGTCACTCAATTCAATTTCGGGCAACCGCCAACGAGAAGTATATACCATGACCCAAATCCGCCTCAATGCCGCACGCTTACTGGCATCCGCCGCTTCCGTCGTCCTCCTGGCGCTGGCGCCGGCGGCGCAAGCCGACACCCTGCAGGACATCAGCAAGCTGATCAAGCAGGGACAGCATGCCCAGGCACTGGAGCAGGTCGACAAGTATCTCGCCGGCAAACCCAAGGACGCCCAGGGCCGCTTCCTCAAGGGCATCGTCCTCACCGAAATGAACAAGCCCAATGAAGCGATCGCCGTATTTTCCAAGCTGACCGAAGACTTCCCGGAACTGCCCGAGCCTTACAACAACCTGGCGGTGATCTACGCCCAGCAAAAGCAGTTCGACAAGGCCAAACAGGCGCTGGAAATGGCCATTCGCACCCACCCGTCCTATGCCACCGCGCACGAAAACCTTGGCGACATCTACGCCCGCCTTGCCAGCCAGGCCTACGACAAGGCACTGCAGATCGACTCCTCGAATCCCAGTGCGCAAAAGAAGCTGGCACTGATTCGCGACCTGATGGGCACCAGCAGTCGCCCGGGCAAGGCCACCAAGCCGATCGGCGAATCGCGTCCGCCTGAGCCGGTAAAGATTGCCGAAGCACCTAAGCCCCCCGCCACTCCGGTGGCCGTCGCGCCGGCCGTTGCGCCAGTTGCGCCGCCCGCTGTAACCGCACCGGCAAAGCCCGCCGAGACCGCCAAACCAGCAGAGCCCGCCAAACCTGCTGCTGCAAAGCCCGCCGGGGACGCGACTGCAGAAGTCACGCGGGCCATTGAACTGTGGGCCGCCGCCTGGTCACGCAAGGACGTCAAGGCCTACCTCGCAGCATATGCCCGCGATTTCAAGACCCCGGCCGGCGAATCACGCGCCGCCTGGGATGCCGAGCGGCAGAAACGCATCGACAAGCCGGGTGCCATTCAGGTCAGC
Organism: Sulfuritalea sp.; assembly: GCA_016716965.1. GTDB lineage: Bacteria > Pseudomonadota > Gammaproteobacteria > Burkholderiales > Rhodocyclaceae > Sulfuritalea. Next base: position 122,277 of record JADJUP010000029.1, read on the forward strand.
TACGAAAACCTGCGCGTCAGCGTCGACGGCGACACGGCCACCGCGAAATTCCGCCAACACTACAAGTCAGCAACGCTGAAAACCTCCAGCAACAAGGTGCTGCAGATGGGCAAGCGTGACGGCAAGTGGCAGATCCTGCAGGAGCGGGTCGGCACTTGATGAAGCGCATGCTGCGATCCCGCACCGTCGTCGCTGGATGCAGCCTGCTGCTTGCGGCCGGCATGGGCTTCGCAGCCGGCAAGGCACCCAGCCACATCAAGAAGAACCCGGTCAGTTCAACGGTCGAGCCCCGCTATACGGACTCCGGTCCGGAGCCTTTGCTGGCCAAGGTGTTCGATGCAATAGAAGCCAACCAGCTTGACATGGCCATGCAACAGGCCGAAATGCTGGTCAAGGCCTATCCCAATTTCCGCCTCGCGCATCTGGTCAAGGGCGACCTGCTGCTGGCTCGCGCTCGTCCGCTGACCGCCTTCGGCGAAGGCGGCGGACCTGCTGCCGGTGAAAAGGTGGCCGACCTGCGCGACGAAGCCATCGTCCGCCTCAAGGGCTACCGCAGCAAACCGCCGGCGGACTACGTGCCACGCTACCTGCTGCAGATGCATCCCGAGCAGAAGCACGCGGTGGTCGTCGACACGCAGAAATCCAGGCTCTACCTTTACCAGAACGACAAGGGCACGCCGCGCTTCGTGGCCGACTACTACATCTCGCAGGGCAAGCTCGGCGCCGAGAAATTCCGCGAAGGCGACAAGAAAACCCCGATCGGGGTCTATCACGTCACCTCCAGCCTGCCCCGCCAAAAGCTGACCGATTTCTACGGCAGCGGCGCCTTCCCCATCAATTATCCGAACGAGTGGGACAAACGCCAGGGACGCAACGGCCACGGCATCTGGTTGCACGGTACCCCGTCCGACACATTCTCGCGGCCGCCGAAAGCCTCCGACGGCTGCGTGGTGCTGGCCAACCAGGACCTCGACTCGCTGTCGAAGAGCCTGCAGGTCGGGCTAACCCCGGTGATCATCAGCAACAGCATCGAATGGCTCTCGCTCGACGACTGGCAGACCGAGCGCAGTTCCCTGCTGCAGATGATCGAAGAATGGCGGCAGGACTGGGAAAGCCGCAACATCGACCAGTACGCGCGGCACTATTCGCACAAGTTCAATGCCGACGGCCAGGGCTACCGCGAGTGGGTGGAACACAAGCGCAAGGTCAATGCCGGCAAGAGCTGGATCAAGGTCGGAACCGGCGACATCAGCATGTTCCGCAATCCCGGCAAGGAAGAATACGTCGTCGTCACCTTCGAGCAGGACTACCGTTCCAGCAACCTTTCCAACCAGATGAAGAAGCGCCAGTACTGGATCAAGGAAAGCGGCCGCTGGAAGATCGTCTTCGAAGGCGCCGTTTAGCAGCAGCTCGATTTTTACACTCCCCTTTTTCCCAGTTCCGGAGGTCACATGCATCGCCTGATTCTCGTCGCATTCGCATTCCTTTTCAGCCTTGCCGCACACGCCGCAAATCCTCAGTTGGAGGTCAAGACCTCGCAGGGCGTGCTGGTGATCGAGCTTTACCAGGACAAGGCGCCGAAGACGGTGGAAAATTTCCTGCAGTACGCCAAGGACAACTTCTTCAATGGCACGGTGTTCCACCGCGTGATCCCGGGTTTCATGATCCAGGGCGGTGGCTTCACGCCCGACCTTAAGCAGAAGGAAACCCGCGCACCTATCCAGAACGAGGCCAAGAACGGCCTGAAGAACGAAACCGGCACGCTGGCCATGGCACGCACCGGCGATCCGCACTCGGCGAGCGCACAGTTCTTCATCAACCTGAAGGACAACAGCTTCCTCGACTACCCAAGTCGCGACGGCTGGGGCTACGCCGTCTTCGGCAAGGTGGTGCAAGGCATGGACGTCGTCCAGAAGATCGCCGTCGTGCCCACCGGCAATGCCGGCCCGCACCAGAACGTGCCGACCACCCCGGTCCTCATCGAATCCGTCAAGCTGCTGCCGGCCAAAAAATAATCCCGGAGGAAAATCCAATGATCAAGCTCACCACCAACCACGGCGCCATCACCATCGAACTCGACGCGGAAAAGGCACCGATCAGCGCCGCCAACTTCCTCGCCTACGTCGAGTCCGGCCATTACGACAACACCATTTTCCATCGCGTGATCGACGGCTTCATGATCCAGGGCGGCGGCTTCGAACCGGGCATGGACCAGAAGCCGGTTCGCGATCCAATCGAAAACGAGGCCAAGAACGGCCTCAAGAACGCGTGCTACACGGTTGCCATGGCGCGCACCAGCGACCCGCATTCCGCCACCGCGCAGTTCTTCATCAACGTCGGTGACAACGACTTCCTCGACAACGACAAGTGCCAGGACGGCTGGGGCTACTGCGTGTTCGGCCGCGTCGTCGAAGGCCAGGACGTGGTGGACAAGATCAAGTCGGTCAAGACCGGCAACAAGGGCTTCCACCAGAACGTGCCGAAGGAAGACGTCATCATCGAGCGCGCCGAAGTCGTCTAGCAGCTTACGAATAAATCTACTGCGCGAGCCGGATCGGGGATTGGGCGGTGCTCGCTATCCTCATGTACAGAAACGTACATTCCGGTAGCTGCGCTCCGGCCGCACCCCGCTGCGGCTCGCTCGCTACAATTTCTTCGCAAGCTTTCGTTCTGCTGCAAATGGTTCCATGCTGACCATCACTGGAACCGCGCGCTTCGTCTCGGACCTGCACCTGCGGTCGGAACGACCCGACCTGACGCAGCGCTTCGCTACATTCCTCGCCGACACCGCCGCCTCCAATGTCGAGGTGCTGTACATCCTCGGCGACCTGTTCGAATACTGGATCGGCGACGACGACCTGCAGGATGAGTTCAACGCGGAGGTCTGCAGCCTGCTGCGCAGCGCGGCGGACATGGGGCCGCGCCTGTGCTTCATTGCCGGCAATCGCGATTTCCTGATCGGCGCTGACTTCGCCGCCGCGGCGGGCATCACCTTGCTCGACGAGGTCGAGAAAGTCGGCGCCGGCGGTACGGCAACCCTGCTGATGCACGGCGACACCATCTGCACCGACGACCTCCCCTACCAGGAGTTTCGCCGCATGGTGCGCGCGCCACAGTGGCAGCGGCAGTTCCTCGCGCGGCCGCTGCCTGAACGCCGCGCCGAAGTCGCCAGCCTGCGTCGCCGCAGCGCCGAAGCCATGCAGGGAAAAACCGCTGAAATCATGGATGCCAACGCCGACGCGATCAAGGCCGCGCTGACGACGCACGGCTGCACCCGGCTTATCCACGGCCACACCCATCGGCCGGGCCGCGAAGACATCGTGCTCGCTTCCGGCAATGCCGAGCGCTGGGTGCTATCGGACTGGGATACCGGGCGCGGCGACGCGCTGGAAATCGGCCCGGCCGGCGTGCGCCGGCTCGATCTGTCGCGCTAGCCCAGGCCCCGCGCCAGGTCGGACTTCAGGTCGGCTGGCGCTTCCAGTCCCACCGCGATCCGCAGCAGGCCCTCGCCGATGCCCGACGCGGCCCGCGCTTCGGCGCTGATGCGGCCGTGCGTGGTCGATGCCGGATGGGTGATGGTGGTCTTGGTGTCGCCCAGGTTGGCGGTGATCGACAGCAGGCGGCAGTTGTCCACCACGCGCCACGCCGCCTCGCGCCCGCCCCTGACCTCGAAGGAAACGATGGCGCCGCCGCCGGCCTGCTGGCGCATCGCCAGCGCGTGCTGCGGATGCGAGGCAAGGCCCGGATAGAACACGCGCGTCACGCTGGGCTGCGCTTCCAGCCACTGCGCCAGTTCGAGCGCATTGGCCGATTGCGCCTTCATGCGCACCGACAGGGTTTCCAGGCCCTTGAGGATCACCCAGGCATTGAACGGCGACAGGGTCGGTCCGGCCGTGCGCAGGAACTTGAAGACTTCCTCGGTCAGCGCCTTCGCGCCGCAGACGGCGCCGCCGAGCACCCGCCCCTGCCCATCAAGGTACTTGGTCGCAGAATGGATCACCAGGTCGGCACCCATTTGCAGCGGCCGCTGCAGGGCCGGCGAGCAGAAGCAGTTATCCACCGCCAGCAGGGCTCCGCCTTCATGTGCAACCCGGGCCAGCGCTGCGATGTCGAAGACTTCGGTCAGCGGATTGGACGGCGTCTCGATGAACACCATTCGGGTGGTCGGTCGCATCGCGGCGCGAAAAGCCTCCACCGTGCCCTGGTCCACGAAACTGGTGTCGACGCCGAAGCGCGGCAGGATGGTGCCGAACAGTTGCTGCGTGGCGCCGAAGATGCTTCGCGACGAAACGATGTGCTCGCCGGACTTCATCAGCGCCATCACGGTCGACAGGATCGCCGCCATGCCGGTCGCGGTGGCGATGCAGGCTTCGGCGCCTTCGAGGGCCGCCAGGCGCTCCTGCATGGTGCTTACCGTGGGATTCGAGAAACGTGCGTAGACATTGCCCGGTTCGGTTCCCGAAAAACGCGCGGCGGCCTGTGCCGCATTTTCGAATACGAAGCTCGACGTGAGGTAGAGCGCCTCGGAGTGTTCGTTGAACTGGCTGCGCTCCTGGCCGGCGCGCACCGCGAGCGTATCGAAGGACCAGGCTGCGTCCGAACCGCCTTCAACCACGCTCATCCAGCCTGCACCAGGTTGAGGTCCAACTGCTCGCCATCGGCGCCGTCGAAACCGTCGTTATCCTCGGGCTTGTCCGAAGGAGGCAGATTGCGCCTGTCTTCCATGCTTTGCAGGTAGATCGCCGAGACGTCGCCGGTGATGTACTGGCCATCGAAACACGAGGTCTCGAACTGCGTCACGGTGGGATTGACCGAACGCACCGCGGCCTTGAGCGCGTCGAGGTCCTGGTAGATCAGCGCATCGGCGCCGATCTCGCGGCAAATCTCCTCGTCGCTGCGGTAGGCGGCGATCAGTTCGCTGCGCGTCGGCATATCGATGCCGTAAACGTTGGCGAAGCGCACCGGCGGCGAGGCGGAGGCGAAGTAGACCTTCTTCGCGCCGGCTTCGCGCGCCATCATGATGATCTCGCGGCTGGTGGTACCGCGCACGATGGAGTCGTCGACCAGCAGCACGTTGCGCCCCTTGAACTCCTGGCTGATCGCATTGAGCTTCTGGCGCACGGATTTGCGCCGCGTCGCCTGGCCCGGCATGATGAATGTGCGGCCGATGTAGCGGTTCTTGACGAAGCCCTCGCGATACGGAAGGTTCAGCCTGGCCGCCAGTTCCATCGCCGAATGCCGGCTGGAATCGGGAATCGGGATCACCGCGTCGATCGCCAGGTGCGGCATGGTCAGGCGGATCTTGTCGGCCAGGTAATCGCCCATCTTGGCGCGCGTCTCATACACCGATATCCCGTCCATCACGGAATCGGGACGCGCCAGATAAACGAACTCGAACATGCAGGGCGCATGGAGGGTGGCCTCTGCGCACTGGCGGCTGACGAAGTTGCCGCGCATGTCGACCAGCACCGCTTCTCCGGGCTCGACGTCGCGCAGCATCCTGAAGCCGAGCGTGTCGATTGCCACGCTCTCGGAAGCCACCAGGTACTCGGTGCCCTCGGCCGTCTCGTTCTTGCCGATCACCAGCGGGCGAATGCCCCAGGGATCGCGGAAGGCGAGCAGGCCGTAGCCGGCGATCATCGCCACCACGGCATAGGCCCCGCGCACGCGACGATGCACGCCGGCCACCGCCTTGAAGATGGTCTCGGCATCGACCTGGTACTTGGTCGACGCGGCCTGCAGTTCGTGCGCCAGCACGTTGAGCAACACCTCCGAATCGGAGTTGGTGTTCATGTGGCGCAGGTCCTGGAGGAACATGTCCTGCTTCAACTGGTCGGCGTTGGTCAGGTTGCCGTTGTGCGCCAGCATCAGGCCGAAGGGCGAATTCACGTAGAAGGGCTGCGCCTCGGCGGCGTTGTCGGCCGAACCCGCGGTCGGGTAGCGGCAGTGGCCGATACCCCAGTTGCCCAACAGGCTGCGCATGTTGCGGGTGCGGAAGACGTCGCGCACCAGCCCCGAGCCCTTGTGCATGTGAAAGCGCCCGCCATCGGCAGTGGCGATGCCGGCGGCATCCTGGCCGCGGTGCTGCAGCACCTGCAGGCCGTCGTAGAGCAACTGATTCACCGGCGTGGTCGCCACCACACCCAGAATTCCGCACATGGTTGTCCTCTATCGAAACCGAATCCGTTTTGCCGCTTCCGGCGGTAGCCAGGGCTTTGCCGCGATCACCGCCGTTTCCAGCGGTTGCGCCAGCATTGCATTGCGCCACCAGTCCGCTTTTGGCAACGGCGTCATGCCCGCAACCAGAACTGCCAACAATACCACCACTACGCCGCGCAAAACACCAAAAGCCAAGCCAAGCAGACGATCCAGCAATCCGAGGCCGACCGCCTTGACCATCAGCGAAATCACCAGGCGTGCAATGGCAAAGGCAAGCAACACGCCGAGAAACACCAGCACATACGCCGCCGCCAGGCGCAACCCCGGTTCGGCCACTTGCCCCGCCAGCCAGTCCGACACCAGCGGCGCTTGCGCACGCGCCACCAGGAAGGCCACCACCCAGGCCACCAGGGCCAGCATTTCGCTCACCACACCGCGCCACAACCCGAGCAGCGCCGACGCAATGACAAGCGCCAGCACGGCGTAATCAAACGCAGTCATTGCCCTACTTTTGCGCTACCGGCCCGTCGACGCCGATGATCTTGATCCTCGTGCGAGCCTTCTCGGCCGCTTCCTGGCTGGGAAAGGGGCCGGCACGAACGCGGGTGCGCTGTCCCTGCGGCGATTCATACTTTTCGGAATATGCCGGAACGCCGATCCCCTTCAGCTTGCCCAGCAGGAGCTTGACGTTGCCGGCCTCCTTGTATGCGCCGAGTTGCACGATCCACTGGCCGGAAGTATCAGCCGATGGTCTGGGCGCAGGTTCGGATGCCTTGGCAGGCGTCGCTGGCTTTGCGGAAACCTTGTCAGGAGGTGCCGCAGGTGCGGCAGAAGGCTTTGCCGCCGGCGCAGCAACGACCGCGGCCGGGCCGGTAGCATTGATTTTGGGCGCCGGATCTGCGGCAGGGCGGGGTTCGGGTGCCGGCATTGGCGACGCGGCAGGCTTGCCGGGCAACACCTTCGAGGCCAATCCCGTCGCGTCCTGGCTCGGGATGCGCACTTGAATGTCCTGGCTCGCGGGACGAGGTTCGCGATCCATGACCATCGGCAGCACGATCACGGCCAGCAGCGCCAGCGCGACGGCGCCGACGAGGCGACGGCGAGCGCGCTTTTTCAGCTGCAGATCTGCATCAGGCGATGTGTCTTTTTCCGCCATCGTGGTTAGGCGTTTTACCTCGAGCGGCCAAGCGCATGCAGGGCCGCAGCGACAGTGAGGAAGGATCCGAAGGCAAGAATTCTATCATCTTCGCCTGCGTTCTCTTGCGCGTAAGCCAACGCTGCCGCCGGCGTCGCGAAGCTCGCGGCAACCTTCATCCCGCGGGATTCCAGCCGCGCCGACAAAGAGTCGGCGCTGGCCGCACGGCGCCCATCAAGTGCGCAGGGCAGCCAATGCGTGACCCGCTCGCCCAGCGCGTCGATCACGCCCTCGATGTCCTTGTCGGCAAGCATGCCGAACACTGCCCAGGTATTGCGGTGGAAGCCCTGGTCGCCCAGATTTGCGGCCAGCACGCGCGCGGCCTGCGGATTGTGTGCGACATCGAGCACCACCAACGGCCGTCCCGGCAATACCTGGAAGCGCCCCGCCAGTTCGACTTCGCCCAGACCCTGACGGATGTCCTTCATCGCCACCGGCAACACCTGATGCAGCGCATCGAGCGCCGCCAGCGCGCAAGCAGCGTTGGCCAACTGGCGTTCTCCGCGCAGTGCCGGAAAGGCAAGCCCGCCGCGGCGCGTGACACCACTGCCGCCAGCCGCCGGCCCCCAGTACAGCCATTGCTGCTCCTGGCGCTGATAGCCGAATTCCCGCCCCATCACCTGCAGCCCGGCGCCGACCGTGGCGGCATGATCCAGCAGGGACTGCGGCGGCCGCGCATCGCCGCAGATCGCAGCAACGCGCGTGCGAAAAATCCCCGCCTTTTCCCGACCGATGGCCTCGCGATCCGCGCCGAGGAACTCCATGTGGTCGAGATCGATGCCGGTGACGATGGTGCAGGCCGGTTCGTAAATGTTGGTGGCATCAAGCCGGCCGCCAAGGCCTACTTCGAGGATCACGACATCGACGGCGGCCGCGGCGAACACCTCCCATGCCGCCAGCGTGCCGAACTCGAAGTAGGTCAGGGCAGCGTCACCACGGGCACTCTCGACACGCTCGAAGGCGCTGCACAGGCTGGCGTCAGACGCCGCGACGCCATTGAGGCGCACGCGTTCGTTGTAATGCAACAGGTGGGGCGAGGTGTAGAGCCCGACGCGGTAGCCGGCGGCGAGCAGGATGTGCTCCAGCATGGCGCAGGTCGAGCCCTTGCCATTGGTGCCGCCGACCAGGATTACCGGACTGGATTCGCGCTGGCCCAGCCGCGCCTTGACGGCGGCGACCCGCTCGAGGCCCAACTCGATGCCCGCGCTGCCGCGCGGATGCAGCGCCTCGATCCGCGCCAGCCAGCCATCGAGCCCCAATGGCATCAGACCGCGGGAACGCGTTGCAGCAGGGTCAGCAGCGAGGCCAGTCGATCCCTCAGTTCGCGGCGATCGACGATCATGTCGATCGCGCCCTTTTCCAGCAGGAACTCGGCACGCTGAAAGCCTTCAGGCAGGGTTTCCCTCACCGTCTGTTCGATCACGCGCGGACCGGCGAAGCCGATCAGGGCGCCCGGCTCGGCGATGACGACGTCACCGACGAAGGCGAAGGACGCCGAAACACCGCCCATCGTCGGATCGGTCAGCAGCGTGATGAACGGCAACTGGTGGTGCGCCAGTTGCGTCACGGCCGCCGTGGTCTTGGCCATTTGCATCAGGGAGAACAGGCCTTCCTGCATGCGCGCGCCGCCCGAAGCCGTGATGCAGATGAAGGGCGCCTGCAACTCGATCGCCGCCTTGACCCCGCGCACGAAGCGCTCGCCGACCACCGCCCCCATAGAACCGCCGAGGAACTCGAATTCGAAGCAGGCGATCACCACCGGCACGGTCTTGATCGCGCCCTGCATGACCACCATGGCATCGGCCTCGTCCGTATCTTCGTTCGCCGCCGCCAGGCGATCGACATAGCGCCGGCTGTCCTTGAACTTGAGCGGGTCCATCGGCAGCACTTCGGCGCCGATCTCGAAACGCCCCTCGGGATCGAGCAGCGCATCGAGCCGGACGCGTGCGCGCAAGCGCAGGTGGTGCGAGCACTTGGGGCAGACGTTCTGGTTGTTTTCAAGGTCGGAACTGTAGAGCACCGCTTCGCAGGCCGGGCACTTGGCCCACAGGCCCTCGGGAATGGACTTGCGTACGCCTTCCGAGCGCTTGATCTTCGGCGGCAATAGTTTCTGGAGCCAGCTCATGGTCCCTCCGCAGGGCCGCCCCAAGGAGGGACAGCCAAAGGATACGGAGCGCAGCGAACCCGTATCACCCCCTTCCGTGGGAAGGGGGAGGGGGGAAAGGTCCTCATACTGCAACTCCTTGTTTGGTGGCGGCATCCATCGCCGCGCGTATGCCCGAAAGGAATCCCTGCACGCGCGCCGCGGCCTCGCCTGCCGGGGAATTCTCGATTTCTTCGATGATGCGGCTGCCGATCACCACGGCGTCGGCCACCGTCGCGATGCGTGCCGCCGTGGCGCCATCGCGGATGCCGAAACCGACGCCGACCGGCATGCCGACCTGCGCACGAATCAGCGGAATGCGTGCCGCCACCTCGTCGAGGTCGAGCGTGGCGGAACCCGTGACGCCCTTGATCGACACGTAATAGATGTAGCCGGCGCCGAACTGCGCCACCTCGCCGAAGCGCTTCGCGGTGGATGTCGGTGCCAGCAGGAAGATCGGATCGATCTGCACGCGCTTCATCGCCGCGGCGAATCCGGCGCACTCTTCTGGCGGATAGTCGACCACCAGCACGCCGTCGACGCCGGCCTCGTGCGCGTCGGCCGCGAAGGCGTCGACACCGTAGGCTTCCACCGGATTGGCGTAGCCCATCAGCACGATCGGCGTCGCGGCGTTCTCGCGGCGGAAATCCCGCACCAGACCCAGCACCCGGCGCAGGCTCATGCCATGCGCTAGCGCGCGCTCCGAGGCGCGCTGTATCGTGGGCCCATCGGCCATCGGATCCGAAAACGGCACGCCGAGCTCGATGATGTCGGCGCCGCCGGCAACCAGCGCGCGCATCAGCGGCAGGGTCTGGTCGGGATGCGGATCGCCGGCGGTGATGAAGGGAATCAGCGCCTTGCGGCCTTGGGCGGCCAGTGCCGCAAACGTAGTGGAGATGCGTGACATGTCAGAACTGGATGCCGGATTTTTCGGCGACGGTGTGCATGTCCTTGTCGCCGCGTCCGGAAAGGTTGACCAGCAGGATCTTGTCGGACGACAGCGTCGGCGCCAGTTTTGCGGCATGGGCCAGCGCGTGGCTGGATTCCAGCGCCGGGATGATGCCTTCGAAATGGCACAGGTCATGGAAGGCCTGCAAGGCCTCGGCATCGGTGATGGTGGCATATTCGGCGCGTCCCGAATCCTTGAGCCAGGCGTGTTCCGGACCGACCCCGGGATAATCGAGGCCCGCCGAAATCGAGTGCGTCTCGACCACCTGGCCGTCGGCATCCTGCAGCAGGTAGGTGCGGTTGCCGTGCAGCACGCCCGAGCGGCCGGCCGTCAGCGATGCCGAATGCTTGCCGGTGTCGAGCCCATGGCCGGCCGCTTCGACGCCGATCAGCTTGACGCCGGGAACCGGGATGTAGGGATAGAAGATGCCCATTGCATTGGAGCCGCCGCCGACGCAGGCGATCACCGCGTCCGGCTGGCGGCCGGCGAGCTGCGGCATCTGGGTCTTGCATTCCTCGCCGATCACCGCCTGGAAATCGCGCACCATCATCGGATACGGATGCGGACCGGCGACGGTGCCGATGATGTAGAAGGTGTTGCCGATGTTGGTCACCCAGTCGCGCATGGCCTCGTTCAGGGCGTCCTTCAGGGTCTTCGATCCCGATTCGACCGGCACCACGGTGGCGCCGAGCAGCTTCATGCGATAGACGTTCGCCGCCTGGCGCCTGACATCCTCGGAGCCCATGTAGACCACGCATTCCATGCCGTAGCGCGCGGCCACGGTGGCCGTCGCGACGCCGTGCTGGCCCGCACCGGTTTCCGCGATCACGCGCGGCTTGCCCATGCGCCGCGCCAGCAGGGCCTGGCCGATGCAGTTGTTGATCTTGTGCGCGCCGGTGTGGTTGAGGTCTTCGCGCTTGAGGTAGATCTGCGCGCCGCCCAGCAAGCCGGACCAGCGCTTGGCGTGGTAGATCGGACTGGGACGGCCGACATAGTGCTTGAGATCGTATTCGTACTCGGCGCGAAACTCGGGATCAGCCTGCGCCGCGGCGTAGGCCTCGCGCAGCTCGGCCAGCGCCGGCATCAGCGTTTCGGCGACGAAGATGCCGCCGTAGGGGCCGAAGTGGCCCGCGGCGTCGGGCATGCTATAGGGAAGGTCCTGCATCTGCATTTCGCACTCCGGCAACAAAATCGATGATCTTCTGCGCGTCCTTGATGCCCCGGGCGGATTCCACGCCGCTGCTGACATCCACTGCCCACGGCTGCACGACGCGAACCGCCTCGGCAACGTTGCCCGGATGCAGGCCTCCGGACAGGATTACCGGCAGCGGCAGGGACCGCGGAATCAGCGACCAGTCGAAGGTCTTGCCACCCCCGCCGTAGCCGTCGACATGGGCATCCAGCAGCAGTCCGGCGTTGCCTTCGGCGCCAGCGAACGCGGCCGCGTATTCTAACAAATCGAACCCTGCCCTGACCCGCGCCGCCTTGATCCACGGTCGGCCAAATTGCGCGCAATACCTGGCATCCTCGTCGCCATGGAACTGCAACAGGTCGAGCGGGACCCTGGCGAGGACATCGCGCACCACCTGCTCCGTTTCATTGACGAAAAGGCCGACCCGCGTCACAAAGGCAGGCAACTTTGCCGCCAGTTGTGACGCGCGCTGCGTGGTGACATGGCGCGGGCTGGGCGCATAAAAGACGAACCCGAGTGCGTCGGCGCCTGCGGCGATGGCCACGGCAAGGTCTTCCTCGCGGGTGATGCCGCAAATCTTGATTCGGGTACGCGTCATGGGATCCGGCTTCAGGGCAGGACCAGCGCCGTATCGCCGGCGCCGACTTTCAACTTCCAGGCCGGATCATAGTCGACTCCGGCGAAATAAAGCCCGCAGGCCTCGAAGGTCGGCGCCGCGCGAGCCCGGTCGCGGCCGGCCAGGAGTTCGCCGACCCATGACGGCGGATGCGCTCCCTTGCCCACATAGACCAGCGCCCCGACCAGGTTGCGCACCATGTGGTGCAGGAAGGCGCTGGCTTCGAAATCGAACACCAGCATATCGCCGCGACGGACCACCGCAGCACGGCGCAGCGTCTTGATCGGCGTCTTTGCCTGGCATTCGACGGCACGAAATGCAGAAAAGTCGTGTTCGCCGAGCAGCAATGCCGCCGCCTCGCACATGGCATCCTCCGCGAGGTGGCGGTGAAACCAGCCGACGCGCCGCGCCATGAGGCCCGGACGCTCCGGGCGATTGAGCAGGAAGTACCGATAGTGCCGGCCGCGTGCGGAGAACCTCGCGTGGAATTCATCCGGCACCGGTTGCGCCCAGCGCACCGCAACTCCCTCCGGCAAAAGCGCATTGACGCCTCGAACCCAGGCGCTATTCGGGCGAGGGGCCTGAGTATCGAAGTGAACCACCTGGGCCAATGCATGCACGCCGGCATCGGTACGCCCGGCGCAGACCACGCGCGTTGTGGCGTCCGCAATCCGCGAAATCGCTGCCTCCACGGCATCCTGCACCGCACCACCGCGGGCCTGCGACTGCCATCCGCAAAAGCGAGAGCCCTCGTATTCGAGCCCGAGCGCGATCCTCATGCAAACCACGCGAGCACGAACAAGGCCCCGGTCAAACAACCCAGCACGGCATCGGCCGGTCCCCAGGAAGCCGCCGGAAGGGAGAGCGTGGATACCGCACCGTCGGCGCCACTGACTGGGCCCCGACGCGACGCCTCGACCTGCTCCAGGGTCAGCGCGAGTCGAACCGCAATCCGGTCCGGCGACCGCTTGAAGCAACCAAACGGAGCAAGCAAGGAACGCAGGCCGGCAACAAGTTGCGGAGGCGAGAGGGACGTCAGCAGGCCCGCCACCACCGAAATTGCCACGAGCAGGTAAGCCAGGTTCTTTGCCGCGAGTTGGAGGCCCTCCTGCGTGGCCCCGGGCAGCGGCGTCAACAGTGTTCCCGGCGTCAGCCATCCGAACAGGATCACGATGGTCAGCAGCAGCCAGCGGCTGCGTCGGACCAACTTGAGGAAGTGCTCCCGAGCCGCAACCAGCGCCAGCATCATAAGGATCGAACATGCAAAGGCGAGTTGCCCGCCTTCACGCGACGAGGCGGCTACAAGCAGTGCGGTACAGAACAGGATCAGGCTCGCGGGGTGAGGCGTCCGGTTTGCGGCCCACGGGGCCGGGGAGGACATCGCTGATGGCGACTGCCCCTTACCCCCGGAATTCACGGAAACATTTTCTCCCGGCACACTCGTGCCGGGAGGATGTCGGTCAGCCGAGACTGTCAAGTTTGGCGCGTGCCACCTGCTGCTGCGCCGGGCTGCCTTCCGCAATGGCTTCCTGGAACAATTCGCGAGCGCCATCCCGGTCGCCCATCTCGGCATACGCCGCCGCCAGTTCGAGCTTGGTGGCGACTTCAGGATTATCCGGAATGTCCGCGCCGACATCTGCCGCTGCCGGCGCATCGAGGTCGAGGCTGATGTCGCCAAGATCGAGCGGCGTTGGCTCAGTGACGGCGGGTGCGACCGGAACGTCCAAGGTCAACTCCGGCGCCGGGGTCGCAATTGCCCCGCCACCCGATCCAAGGTCAAACTCGAAATCGATGCTGCCGGAATCGGCGGCGACGGCGGGCGTTTCCGGTACCGCGGCGGCAGCGGGAGTTTCGAGCGGGAAATCGACCGCGGATGGCGCCGCCACTGGCGTCGGCATGTCGAAATCGATATCCAGCACCACGTCGTCGCTCTTAACCTCGGCGACGGCAGCAGCAGCAGGCGCTGCCTCGGGGGTGCCAAGATCAAGGTCGAAATCCAGGCCTGCACCAAGATCCGAAGCGGCGGGTGCTGCGGGTGCGTCGTCGGCGGGGGTGGTACCGATATCAAGGTCGAAATCAACCACGGGACTTTCGGCAACTTCCGCGACCGGAGCGGACACCTCGGCTACCGATTCAACGTCGGGTAGCGGTCCTCGCAGAATCGTCGTCGCCTCCATGTCGGGCTCACGAATCACGGTTGCATCGTGATCGACCGGCTTGGCGGACGAGTACAGCGAATTCTCCGGATCGATGGCAATACCCATCGTGGCGATCTTTTCCCAGACCTCACCGCTGCCGCCGGTCAAAGCATGCATGTCCTGCGCAACTTCACCAAATCGGCCAGCGTTCTTCTGCGCCGAGTAAATATCGAGCAGCTTGAGGTGGATCGCCTGGCGATTAGGCTCGGTCTTCAGCGCTTCGAGCAGAATTTCCTCGGCTTGGGCTTCCCGACCAAAGGCGAGGAAAGTATCCGCTTCAACCACCGGATCAACGGTTTCGTTGCTGGCTACCATCCCGACGCCGGTGGTGCTGAACTGGCTGGCCTCCTGCTCGCTTGGGGGCGGTGCAACCGTGGTAGTGCTGAATACCGAATGCGCCGAAAGATCAGCCTCGGCGACCAGCGCGTTGGCGCTGCTCGCCGCCGCTTTCTTCTTGCGGTAGGCGGAGAATCCGAGCCAACCGAAGAGGGCCGCCAGCAACGCGCCTCCTCCAAATACCAGGGGACCGTTCTCTTCAATGAAGTCAGGTTCCGGCTCCGGAGGCGGAAGGACTTTCTTCGGCGGAGGCTTCGGTGCCACCGCCGGCTTGGCGGCTTCGGCCGGTTTGGCCGCAACCGCTGCCTCAGCCGGCTTTGGAGCGTCCGCGGGCGTTGCCGTCTCGGCGGGCTTGGCTACCTCCGCGGGCTTCGCCGCAATTGCGGGGGCCGGGGCCGGTGTTTCCGGCTTCTTGGCTTCTGTCGCCGCGGGCTTGGCAGCCTGCGCCGACTTTTGCAGGTCTGCACCGGCCTGAGTCTTGAGTTCCGCCAGCTTCTTAAGATCGGTCAGGTTCTTTTCCAGTTCGGCGATTCGGCTACCGGCTTCTTTCAGCGCACGGTCGCGCGTCACCAGGTCTTCTTCCAGCGCAGCGATGCGTCCCTGCAATGGCCTGCCCTTGGCATCCCGGGCGGCTTCGGTACGCGACACCTCCAGTTTGTCCTTGCCTGTCGTCGCTGGCGCCTTGTCTTCCACTTTGGGTGCAATCTTGCCGCTGGCCGACTGCTTCGCTGCCTGGTCACGCGCCGGTTCCGCCGCCGCCACCGATGCGAGCCGTTGCCGATAGGCGTTGAAATCGGCCGCCTGGGCCACGATTTCCTTGCGTGCATCACCAGTCGAGACTTGACTCGCGGTCTCGGCATCCGGAATCGAAAGGATCTTGCCAGCCTTCAGCCGGTTCATGTTGTCGCCGATGAACGCATCCCGGTTGTTACGGAACAACGCAACGAGCATCTGGTCAAGGCTGACGCCCTGTGGAACCGTCTGCGCGGCAATCTTGCCCAGCGTATCTCCAGGGACGACTTCGCGGGTCGCACCGGCAGCAGGCTTCACTGCAGTTGCTGCCGCAGGTCGCGCCGGTGCGCGACTCTCGGCCACCGCCTTGGCTTCAACCGGAACCGGCGCAGCTTTTTCCGTGGGCTTGACCGCGGGCGCAACAGCCCGAACCTCCGGAGCCGCAACGGGTACCGGCGGAGCCTTCGAGGCCAGATCTGGAGGGTCCAAAAGGAATGTGTATTCACGAACCAAGCGCCCAGAGGCCCAGCTCAATTCGACCAGCATGTCGATGAACGGCTCATTGAGGGGGCGATCGGTACTTATCTCAAGATACCGCCGCCCGCCACGCTCCTTGATATCCCGCGAAAATCGCAAACTGGACAGGATGGGGGTGTATTCGATGCCCGCCTGACGAAAAGCCTCTGCTGCCGCCAGTTTGGCGACCAGCGAGGTGGCTTCTTCGCGGCTCGCCGTGACTTCCAACTCGGCCTTGAGTGGCTGTCCCAGCGCGGAGAGCACGGTGATCTTTCCCAGACCAGCCGCATGTGTCACCAGCGGCAGGACGGCAATGGCTGCCGCTATGACGGTGGCCTTGAAATGATTTCGCTTGGCAGTATTGGGCACTGTGACTCCCGACGGGCTTTTTGTCATGTTATCAAAACGAAGTTTCAACTGAGGCTAACGCCGACTTCATTGGCGCCTATGCCAGAACCAAAACCTCCTGCTTCAATGAGGGCTAACGCCAGCCTTGTCGGCGCTTCGCGCAATGGCCAATGCCGATAACCCGCTAGCGGCTTGACCTCTCGGCTCCCGGAGCCAACCCCGGCAACCGTAACTAAAATAACATCATGATGTTAGCGATGCAAGCTCAACCTTCCCATTACATACCAACGACACATCAGCCACGGCATCAATGCAACAGGATGCGCAACATGCGTCGCAAGGGCTCCGCAGCCCCCCACAACAACTGATCACCCACGGTAAATGCCGAAAGGTACTGCGGCCCCATGCTGAGCTTGCGCAGGCGACCGACCGGAACACCCAGCGTTCCGGTCACCGCTGTCGGGGTCAGTTCCTTCAGGGTGACATCACGCTGGTTGGGAATGACCTTGACCCAGTCGTTGTGGGCCGCCAGCATGCCGTTGATCTCGTCCAGCGGAACATCGCGGGCAAGCTTGATGGTCATCGCCTGCGAGTGGCAGCGCATCGCGCCGATACGAACGCACAGGCCGTCCACCGGAATCGGCGTGGCGCTGCGGCCGAGGATCTTGTTGGTTTCGGCCTGCCCCTTCCATTCCTCGCGGCTCTGACCGTTGCCGAGGTCCTTGTCGATCCAGGGAATCAGCGAACCGGCCAGCGGCACGCCAAAGTTGGCGGTCGGAAAGCCGTCATCACGCAGGATGCCTGCCACTTCACGGTCTATGTCGAGAATCGCCGAGGCCGGGTCATCAAGCAGATCCTTCACCACGCGATGAGCTTCGCCCATCTGCGACAGCAGTTCGCGCATGTTCTGGGCACCGGCACCGGATGCCGCCTGGTAAGTCATCGAGGTCATCCATTCGATGAGCCCGGCCTTGAACAGGCCGCCCAGCGCCATCATCATCAGGCTGACCGTACAGTTGCCGCCGATCCAGTTGCGGCCGCCCCTGGCCAGCGCGTCCTTGATCACGTCCATGTTGACCGGATCAAGGATGATCACGCAGTCGTCCTTCATGCGCAGGCTCGACGCGGCGTCGATCCAGTGGCCGTTCCAGCCCGCCGAGCGCAGCTTGGGAAACACCTCGGTGGTGTAATCGCCGCCCTGGCAACTGATGATGATGTCGAGCTGGCGCAGCGCATCGATATCCTTTGCATCCTTGAGCGGAGGGGCGCCATCGGCGAATGCCGGGGCCTTGCCGCCGGGATTCGAAGTCGTGAAAAATACCGGCTCGATGAGGGCGAAATCGCCCTCCTCACGCATGCGCTGCATCAGGACCGAACCCACCATGCCACGCCAACCCACCAAACCTACTCGCTTCATGTTCAATCTTTCGTTATCGGATTACAGCGCCGCGACCACGGCATCGCCCATTTCCCGGGTGCCGACCTTCCTCGTGCCGGGTTCGAAAATGTCGCCGGTGCGAAAACCCTGTGCAAGGACCTTCTTCACGGCGGCCTCGATGCGCCCGGCCGCAGCCTCGTTGGCAAAAGTGTAGCGCAGCATCATGGCGGCGGAAAGGATGGTCGCCAGAGGATTGGCCACGCCCTTGCCCGCGATGTCGGGCGCCGACCCGTGCGAGGGCTCGTAGAGACCCTTGTTATTCGCATCAAGCGACGCCGAGGGCAGCATGCCGATCGAGCCGGTCAGCATCGAGGCTTCGTCGGACAGGATGTCGCCGAACATGTTGCCGGTGACCATGACGTCGAACTGCTTGGGGTTCTTCACCAGTTGCATGGCGGCGTTGTCCACCAGCATGTGGGTGAGTTCGACGTCCGGGTATTCCTTCGCCGTCTCGGTCGCCACATCGCGCCAAAGCTGGGTGCATTCGAGCACGTTCATCTTGTCCACCGAACAGAGCTTCTTGCTGCGCTTGCGCGCCGCCTCGAAGGCGACGCGCACGATGCGGCGGATCTCGCTCTCGGTGTAATGCATGGTGTTGAAGCCGAAGCGCTGCTTCTGGCCGTCAACATCACGTACCTCGATGCCGCGCGGCTGGCCGAAATAGATGTCGCCGGTCAGTTCGCGCACGATCAGGATGTCGAGGCCGGCGACGACTTCGGGCTTGAGCGTCGAGGCATTGGCGAGTTCCGGATACAGGATCGCCGGGCGCAGGTTGGCGAACAGCCCGAGTTGCTTGCGAATGCCCAGCAGGCCACGTTCCGGTCGTTGTTCGCGCGGATTGTTGTCCCATTGCGGACCACCCACGGCGCCCAGCAGCACGGCGTCCGCCGCCTGGGCAAGCCTTTGCGTGGCATCCGGATAAGGGCTGCCGGTGGCATCCACCGCGCAGCCGCCGAGCTGGGCTTCTTCCAGTTCCAGCTTTAGGTCCAGCGCCTTCAAGACCCGCACCGCCTCCGCCATGATTTCCGGGCCGATGCCGTCGCCGGGGAGAACACATATCTTCATCGAATATCCTTAGGCAAAGAGCCAGGGTTGCTCGGTGCGGCGCCGCGCCTCGAATTCACGAATCTTTTCGGCATGACGCAGGGTCAGGCCGATATCGTCCCAGCCGTTGAGCATGCATTCCTTGCGAAACGCGTCGACTTCGAAGGGGATCGCGTACCCGTCGGGCCGCAACACCACCTGCGCGGGAAGGTCTACCGTCAGGCGATAGCCCGGCGTGTGCTCGGTCAGACCGAACAGGGCATCGATTTCCGCCTTGGGCAGGACCACCGGCAGCAGGCCGTTCTTGAAGGAATTGTTGAAAAAGATGTCGGCGAAGGATTCGCCGATGATGGCGCGAAAGCCGAAGTCGTGCAGCGCCCAGGGCGCATGCTCGCGCGACGAGCCGCAACCGAAGTTGCTGCGCGCCAGGAGGATCGACGCACCCTGGTAGCGCTCCTGATTGAGCACGAAATTGGGGTTCCTGGGCCGCTTCGCGCAGTCCTGGCCGGGTTCGCCATGATCCATGTAGCGCCACTCGTCGAACGCGTTCGGACCAAAGCCGGAACGCTTGATCGACTTGAGGAACTGCTTTGGAATGATGGCATCGGTATCGACGTTGGCACGGTCGAGTGGCGCCACCAGGCCGTCGAGCTTGATGAACTTTTCCATTACTTGGCCGACTTCTCGATGGCTTCGCCACCCTTCTTGAGGTCCTTGCCGATGCCGGACACCGTATTGCAGGCGGACAGGGCAAGCATCAATGCGAAAGCAACCAGAATGCGGGACATGGGCATATTGCTCACGACAATCTCCTTACGACAACTGACGAACATCGGCAAAACGGCCGGCGATCGCCGCCGCTGCCGCCATTGCAGGACTGACCAGGTGGGTGCGGCCGCCGGCTCCCTGACGTCCCTCGAAATTGCGGTTCGAGGTCGATGCGCAACGCTCGCCCGGATTGAGGCGATCGTCATTCATCGCAAGGCACATCGAGCAGCCGGGCTGGCGCCACTCGAAACCGGCGGCGGTGAAAATCTTGTCCAGGCCTTCGGCCTCGGCCTGTGCCTTGATCAGGCCGGAGCCCGGCACCACCAACGCGAGCTTGACATTCGCGGCGACATGGCGACCCCGGGCCACGGCGGCGGCGGCGCGCAGGTCCTCGATGCGGGAATTGGTGCAGGAACCGATGAAGACCTTGTCGATGGCAATCTGGTCGATGCGCATGCGCGGCGTCAGGCCCATGTACTGCAGCGCGCGGGCCACGCCCTCGCTCTTGACCGGATCCTTGAAATCCTCCGGCGCCGGCACGGTACCGTCGATGCCGGTGACCATTTCCGGCGAGGTGCCCCAGGTCACCTGCGGCACGATGCGGCTCGCATCCATCTCGATCACCGCGTCGAAGCGCGCATCGGGGTCCGACACCAGGCCGCGCCAATGGGCGACGGCCTTGTCCCAGTCAGCGCCCTTGGGCGAAAAGCTGAGGCCCTTGAGATAGGCGATGGTGGTGTCGTCAGCGGCGACGAAGCCGACCCGCGCGCCAGCCTCGATCGCCATGTTGCACACCGTCATGCGGCCTTCCATCGACAGCGCGCGGATCGCCGCGCCGCCAAATTCGATGGCATAGCCGTTGCCGCCCGCCGTGCCGATGCGTCCGATCAGCGCCAGCACGATGTCCTTCGCCGTAACGCCGGCGCCGACTTCTCCATCGACCCGGACCAGCATGGTCTTCGATTTCTTCTGCAGCAGGCACTGCGTCGCCAGGACGTGCTCGACCTCGGATGTGCCGATGCCGTGCGCGAGGCAGGCGAAGGCACCGTGCGTCGAAGTATGCGAATCGCCGCAGACCACGGTCATGCCGGGCAGCGTGGCGCCGTTCTCCGGACCGACGACGTGCACGATGCCCTGGCGCTTGTCCTTGAAGGGGAAGTAGGCCAGCGCCCCGACTTCGCGGATGTTGGCGTCCAGGGTTTCGACCTGCTGGCGCGATATCGGATCCGTGATGCCCTGTTCCCAATGCGAGGTCGGCGTGTTGTGGTCGGCCGTGGCGACTATCGAACTCACGCGCCAGGGCTTGCGACCGGCCAGCTTGAGGCCCTCGAAGGCCTGCGGGCTGGTGACTTCATGCACCAGGTGGCGATCGATGTAGAGCAGCGCCGTGCCATCGTCCTCGACGTGGACCACGTGACTGTCCCAGAGTTTTTCGTAAAGCGTTCTTGCCATGATGTGGGGTGATGCGAAATGGACCGGCGATTATCGCACAGGCTCCTGCGCCGAATCCGCCGGAACGCCGCGCCAGACGAGAAGCAGGCCGATCAGCGCCAGTCCGGACGCCGCGCTGAAAGTGATCGCCGATCCGGCGGCGTCCCATAGCGCTCCGGCGAGCAAGGCGCCACCCAGTCCGCCCGCGCCGTAGGCCACGCTGCCATAGAGCGCCTGGGCCCGCGCCTGCTGGCCGGCGGCGAACCAGTGGTTGAGCGCCGCCATGGTGGCCGCATGGTGCGCGCCGAAACTGGCGCCGTGCAACAGTTGCGCGATGAACAGCAGCATGACGAACTCGACGGCCCAGCCGATCAACAGGAAGCGCAGCACCGCCAGGGCGAAGCACGCCATCAGGATCCGCCGCAGCGAAACCCGCCGGGCGATGCGCGGCATTACAAGGAATACTGCGATCTCGGCCACCACGCCGAGGGTCCACAGCAGTCCGACCAGCGTCTTTCCATAACCCTGCGCCACCAGGTGGATCGAATAGAAGACATACAGCGCCCCGTGCGCCGCGGTCATGAACATCCCGGCGGCCAGCAGGAAGACCACCTTGCGCTGGCGCAGCACGTCCATGATCGGGCCGGCGACCTGCCCCGCCGCCCCCTTCACCTCGGTGAGGGTCAGCGCACTGAGCGTCGTGCCCAGCAGCAGCGCCCAGCTGACCCAGAGCTGCGAGCTGATCGGCGCGACGTCGAGCAGCAGCCCGACTCCAAGCACGGTGATGATGAAACCGACCGAGCCCCACAGCCGGATGCGCCCGTAGCGTTCCGGATTGGGTGCCAGGTGCGCCAGGGTCAGGGCTTCGACCAGCGGCAGCGAGGCGCTCCAGAAAAAATGCAGCAGGGCCAGGCCGAGCAGCAGGCCGACGAAATCCCGGGTCAGGAACACGGCCGAAAAGCTCGCCAGCGACGCCACCGACGACGCGACGACGATGCGCACCCGCCGGCCGCTGCTGTCGGCCAGCCAGCTCCAGAGCAGGGGCGCCAGCAGCCGCATGAACTGGCCGAGCGACATCAGTACCGCAATGCGGCCGGCGGACAGCCCTATGGATTGCAGGTACAGCGCGAAGTACGGCAGGAAGGCGCCGATGAACGCGAAGTACCAGAAGTACCAGACGGCCAGGCGGCCGTGCGGGGGAAAGATCAAGCCGGGTGTTTCTGGCCGGCGCGGAAGGCCACCAGCAAATGGAAGATCTCGTCCTTGAGCTTGACCCGCGCCTTCTTCATGTCCTCGAGCGTGAAGTCGGCGACCGGCATGTCGTGTTCCTCGAGGTCTTCAACCTTGCCGGTGAGCCGGTTGTAACGCCCGAACAGGCTGCCGATGTAGCCGCCCTGGGCCTTCAAGGCGTCGATGGCGTCGCGCATGTCGGGAAATTCGGTATAGAGATCGTGGTGATCAACGCGCATGATTTCTTCCCTGGATGATTTATTGGAAAAAGCTCGAAAAATATGCTCAGCCCTGGCCCGGCGCCCTGGCCGCAATCTTCGGCGTCGGGCAATCGACGTCGGCGCACTGGGCGCGATGGCGCAAGGCGGCGTCGATCAGCACCAGGGCCAGCATCGCCTCGGCGATCGGCGTGGCGCGTATGCCGACGCAGGGATCGTGACGGCCCAGCGTTGCGATCTCGGTCGCGTCGCCGGCGACATTGATGGTCCGCCGCGGCAGGCGGATGCTGGAGGTCGGCTTGACCGCGATCCGCGCGACGACGTCCTGCCCGGTGGAAATGCCGCCCAGCACGCCGCCGGCGTTGTTGCCGAGGAAGCCCTGCGGCGTCAGTTCGTCGCCGTGTTCGCTGCCCTTCTGCGTCACCGAGCGGAAACCGGCGCCGATCTCGACGCCCTTGACGGCATTGATACCCATCATGGCGTAGGCGATGTCTGCGTCGAGCCGGTCGTACACCGGATCGCCCCAGCCCACGGGCACGCCGCGCGCGATGACGGTGACCTCGGCACCCACCGAATCGCCCGACTTGCGCAGGGCGTCCATGTAGGCTTCGAGTTCGGCGACGATGCCGGCATCCGGCGCGAAGAAGGGGTTGCCGTCGATCGCGGATTCGTCGGTGAAGGGAATGTCGATTTCGCCCAGGCGGCTCATCCAGGCACGCACCGTGACGCCGTAACGCTCATTCAGCCACTTGCGGGCGATGGCGCCGGCGGCGACGCGCACGGCCGTCTCTCGCGCCGAGGAGCGGCCGCCGCCGCGATGGTCGCGGATGCCGTACTTCTGCCAGTAGGTGTAGTCGGCATGGCCGGGGCGGAATTTCTGCGCGATGTCGCCGTAATCCTTGCTGCGCTGGTCCTCGTTGCGGATCAGCAGCGCGATCGGCGTCCCGGTGGTGCGCCCCTCGAAGACGCCGGAGAGGATCTCGACGGTGTCGGATTCGCGACGCTGCGTGACGTGGCGCGAAGTACCCGGCTTGCGCCGGTCGAGCTCATGCTGGATGTCGGCGGCAGTGAGTTCCATGCCCGGCGGGCAGCCGTCGACCACGCAGCCGATAGCCGGCCCGTGGGATTCGCCAAAGGATGTGACGCAGAACAGCGAACCGAAGGTATTGCCGGCCATGGAATAGATTCAGACTACGAAAAGAACTGCGGATCAGCGAAGGATCAACGCTCCAGAAGGGCTAGCTTGCCCTCCTTCTTGAGCCATTCGTCGGCGTCGGCCGGCGGCTCCTTGCGCTCGATGATCACCGGCCACTGCTTGGCCAGTTCGGCATTCAGCGCAGTGAAATGCTCCTGCCCCTTGGGCACGTCGTCCTCGGCGAAGATGGCTTCGGCCGGACATTCGGCTACGCACAGGGTGCAGTCGATGCATTCCTCGGGATCGATGACAAGGAAGTTCGGCCCCTCGTGGAAGCAATCCACGGGGCAAACATCCACGCAATCGGTGTATTTGCATTTGATGCAGGATTCGGTGACGACGTAGGTCATGTTCGGGCTCCGTATTCGTCGGACAATTTACCATTGCCGTGCCCGCTTGGCGCACGGCGGCGTTCGCCATTACGGGTTTTTTTTGCTAGCATTCATACCCGCAAGCGAAGCAGGCCTTGCAACCCATCGCGCCATCCGGCTGCCAATGCCCCACGCGGCGCGCAACCCCCCGAGGAATCCATGAGCGAACACATTCACCACGTTACCGACAGTACTTTCAAGGCCGAGGTTCTCGACTCCGCCGTGCCGACCCTGGTCGACTTCTGGGCCGAATGGTGCGGCCCCTGCAAGATGATCGCCCCGATTCTCGACGAGGTCGCGAAGGACTACTCCGGCAAACTGCGCGTCGCCAAGCTCAACATCGACGACAACCCCAAGGTCCCCGGCGAATTCGGCATCCGCGGCATTCCGACCCTGCTGCTGTTCAAGGGCGGCGCAGTCGAGGCGCAAAAAGTCGGCGCCCTCTCCAAATCGCAACTTACGGCCTTCATTGACAGCAATCTCTGATCCCGTTACATTTCGGCCCGGAGTCTGATTCCGGGCCGCTGCAGCAGTTGCATCCGGCGCCCAAGCCGTTCCACCGCCGAATCGATTCTCCCCCTGTCCGAATTCATTCCTGAATTCACCCCCGAGATTCCCCTGTTCCGGCGCATTACGCCGGCATCCCTGCACAGGTAGTCCATGCATCTATCCGAGCTCAAAGCCCATCATGTCAGCCAGTTGCTGGAGATGGCGGCAGCCAACAACATCGAAGGCGCCAATCGACTGCGCAAGCAGGAACTGATCTACGCCCTGCTGAAAAACCAGGGCAAGAAGGGCGAAACCATCTTCGGCGATGGCGTGCTCGAAATCCTGCCCGACGGCTTTGGCTTCCTGCGTGCGCCCGAGGAGTCCTACCTCGCCAGCACCGACGACATCTATATCAGCCCCAGCCAGGTACGCCGCTTCAACCTGCGTTCCGGCGACACCATCGAAGGCGAGATCCGCTCGCCCAAGGAAGGCGAGCGCTACTTCGCCCTGGTCAAGGTCGACCGCGTCAATGGCGAATCGCCGGAAGCCTCCAAGCACAAGATCCTGTTCGAAAACCTCACCCCGCTGCACCCGACGGTGCACATGCTGCTGGAACGCGAGACGCGCAGCGAGGAGAACATCACCAGCCGCGTGATCGACATGATCGCGCCCATCGGCAAGGGCCAGCGCGGACTCATCGTGTCGCCGCCGAAGGCCGGCAAGACCGTGCTGATGCAGCACGTCGCCCACGCCATCACCACCAACCATCCCGACGTGACGCTGATCGTGCTGCTGATCGACGAACGTCCCGAGGAAGTCACGGAAATGACCCGCACCGTCAAGGGCGAGGTCATCGCCTCGACCTTCGACGAACCGGCCACGCGCCACGTGCAGGTCGCGGAAATGGTCATCGAGAAGGCCAAGCGCCTGGTCGAACACAAGCGCGACGTGGTCATCCTGCTCGACTCGATCACCCGCCTGGCGCGCGCCTACAACACCGTGCAGCCGGCCTCCGGCAAAGTGCTGACCGGCGGCGTGGACGCCAACGCCCTGCAAAAGCCCAAGCGCTTCTTCGGCGCCGCGCGCAACGTCGAGGAAGGCGGCTCGCTGACCATCATCGCCACGGCGCTGATCGAAACCGGATCGCGCATGGACGACGTGATCTACGAAGAGTTCAAGGGCACCGGCAACATGGAAATCCACCTCGACCGCAAGATGGCCGAGAAGCGGGTCTATCCGGCGATCAACGTCAATCGCTCCGGCACCCGCCGCGAGGAACTGCTGCTCGTCCCCGCCGTGCTGCAAAAAATGTGGGTCCTGCGCAAGTTGCTGTACAACATGGATGACATGGAAGCCATGGAGTTCCTGCTGGACAAGGTCAAGGCCACCAAGAACAACGGCGAATTCTTCGACGCCATGCGCCAGCGCTGATTGCGCATCACGGCAAATTAGCGGATAATGCGCGGCTCTGTCGGTTCGCCAAACCCACGAATCGCGCTTGATCCTGAAAGGAAAACTCCATGAAAACCGGCATCCACCCGAATTACGCCGAAATTGAAGTCACCTGCAGCTGTGGCAACAAATTCAGCACCCGTTCCACCAGCGGCAAGCCGCTGCACATCGAAGTCTGCTCCGCCTGCCATCCGTTCTATACCGGCAAGCAGAAGATCGTCGACACCGCGGGCCGCGTCGAGCGCTTCCGCCAGAAATACAGCAAGAAGGCGGCCTGAGTCCCGCTCAGCCCTGCGTTACGCCAAAAAGGCAGCCCACCGGGCTGCCTTTTTTGTCTCTGTGAATGCAATGCGGGGACAGAATCCAAGAATCGTGTGCTGGTAAGCTCCCATCGTGCCTGACCTGATCGACCGCCAACCCGGCTCCGCACCGAAACCGGCGCGCTACGGCGCGCTGCTGCTGTGCGCCATCTGGCTGCTGGCGGGAACCGTCGGCCACGACCCCTGGAAGACCGATGACGCGCTGCACCTCGGCGTCGCCTTCGGCATGTCCGGCGGCGACTGGCTGGTGCCGCGCATCGCCGGCGATCCATGGCTGGTCACTCCACCGCTCTACCACTGGGTCGCCGCCATCTGCGGCAAGGCACTGGGATGGCTGCTGCCCTGGCATGACGGAGCGCGCCTCGCGTCGGCGCTGTTCGGCGCGCTCATGCTGCTGGCACTGTCGCGCACCGCGCAAGCGCTGCATGGCGGTAGCGCCGCGCTCGCCGCGCCGCTGCTGGCCATCGGTACGCTCGGCCTTCTGGTGCCGCTGCACGAAGCGCAGCCGGCAGTGGCCGGCCTCACCGGCTTCGCCCTCAGCCTGTGGGGACTGACACTCTGGCAACGACAGGCGCAGGCCGGGGGAGCGCTGTTCGGCCTCGGGCTGGCCGTGAGTTTCCTCGGCAGCGGCGTGAACGGCATGGCGATCGGCCTCGTCACCGGCCTGCTGCTGTTGCTGCATCCGGCCTGGCGCA
The DNA here is from genome assembly GCA_016716965.1 of Sulfuritalea sp. Lineage (GTDB taxonomy): Bacteria > Pseudomonadota > Gammaproteobacteria > Burkholderiales > Rhodocyclaceae > Sulfuritalea. Next base: position 149,312 of record JADJUP010000029.1, read on the forward strand.
CGCGCGACAGCCTGCTGGCCTGGCCGGCGGCGGCCGTCGCGGTCCTCGCGCTGAGCGTCCCCTGGCCACTGCTGCTCTGGCAGCAAAGCCCGGTCCTTTTCGACATCTGGTGGACCGCCGAATTGGCGAGTTTCACGCCGCCCGGCGGCTTCTCCCGCAACCACCTCGAACTCCTGGCCTGGGCCGCGTGGCCGGTGCTGCCGCTGGCGCTTTGGAGCCTCTGGCTGGAACGCCGCCGGCCCTTCGCGGCGCATACATTCCTGCTGCTGGTGGCGACGCTGGCGGGGCTGGCGACCTATGCCATCGACACGCCCAAGCCGACCGCACTGTTGCCGAGCCTGGTGCCGCTGACCCTGCTCGGTGCCGCCTGCGCCGGACGCCTGCGGCGCGGCGCGGCGAACGCCTTCGACTGGTTCGGCATGATGACCTTCACCCTGGTCGCCGGCCTGATCTGGCTGGGCGGCATCGCCATGCTGACCGGCGAACCGGAACGCGTGGCCAAGAATTTCAGCAAGCCCGCGCCCGGCTTCGTCGCCGACGCCTCGCCGCTGGTGATCCTGCTGGCGATCGCCGTCAGCGTCGCCTGGATCGCCGTCATGCTGCGCACGCCGCGCTCGCCGTGGCGCGCCGCCGCGCGCTGGAGCGTGGGCCTGACCACGATGTGGGTGCTGCTGACGCTGCTCTGGCTGCCGTGGATCGACTACGGCAAGACCTACCGTAGCGTCAGCGCCGACTTTCGCCAGACGCTGGGCAAGCACCCCGGCTGCATCGCGCGGCGCGGCCTCGGCCTGGCGCAGCGCGCCTCGCTCGATTACTTCAACGGCATTCGCACCGTCGGAAGCAGCCATGCCAGGGACTGCCGCTACCTGATCGTGCAGACCTCGCCGCGCGCCGACAAGGACATCGAGGGCTGGACGCTGCTGCGGGACGCTTCGCGCCCGGGCGACAAGGGCGAACGGCTGCGGCTGTACCGCCGCGCCGGCTAGTCAAAGCTTCAGAAAATGCTCGCGGTAATACTTCAGCTCCTCGATCGACTCGAGGATGTCCGCCAGCGCCTCGTGCTTGCCATGCTTTTTCAGGCCCTTCGCGATTTCGGGTTTCCAGCGCTTGCACAGTTCCTTGAGCGTGGACACGTCGAGGTTGCGATAGTGGAACCAGTCCTCCAGCTTCGGCATGTATCGGGCGAGGAAGCGCCGGTCCTGGCAGATCGAGTTGCCGCACATCGGCGTGGTCGACTTGGGCACATGGCGGCGCAGGAACTCCAGCGCCTGCTCCTCGACCTGCGCCTCGGTCAGGATCGAAGACTTGACCCGCGCCGTCAGCCCGGACTTGCCGTGGGTGCCGCGATTCCATTCATCCATGCGATCCAGCACCTCGTCCGGCTGATGCACGACCCAGACCGGCGCCTCGGCGACGATGTCGAGGTTGGAGTTGGTGACCACCAGCGCCACCTCGATGATGCGGTCGCTGTCGGGAAGCAGTCCGGTCATTTCCATGTCCAGCCAGACGAGCGCGTTCTGATCCTGTGCCATAATTTTCCAATGCCGTTGCCGGAATCGCGGCATTCTCGCACAGCCCCCGCCCGCCCATGACACCGTCCCAATTCACGCTGGTCTTCCTCGCCGCCCTCGCCCTGTCGACTGCCCTGCGCCTGTGGCTCGACCTGCGCCACATGCGCCACGTCGCCGCCCATCGCGACCGGGTGCCGGCGGATTTCTTCGGCCGCATCGAACTCGTCGACCATCGCAAGGCCGCCGACTACACCGCCGCCAAGCTGCGCCTGGGCTTCATCGAGATCGCCATCGATACCCTGCTGCTGCTCGTCTTTACCCTCGGTGGCGGGCTGGCGCTGATCGACGCGACGCTGCGCGACATGCTTGGAGGCGGCCATCTGCAGGGCCTGGCGCTGTTCGCCACGGTGGCCGTGATCGGCTTCGTCGTCGGTCTGCCCGGCAGCTTGTACCGTACCTTCGGCATCGAGGCGCGATTCGGTTTCAACAAGCTGACCCTGCCGCTATGGTTCGCCGACCTGGCCAAGGGCGCCACGCTCACGGTGCTGGTTGGCGGCTCGTTGCTCTACGCCGTGCTCTGGCTGATGGACGCCATGGGCCGCCACTGGTGGTTCTATGTCTGGCTGGTGTGGCTGGGCACAAATTTGCTGCTGCTCTTCCTCTACCCGACCGTCATCGCGCCGCTGTTCAACAAGTTCACCCCGCTCGAGGATGCCTCGCTCAAGCAGCGCATCGAGGCCCTGCTGGAGCGCTGCGGATTCGCCAGCTCCGGCCTGTTCGTGATGGACGGCTCGAAGCGCTCGGCCCACGGCAACGCCTACTTCACCGGCTTCGGCCGCGCCAAGCGCATCGTCTTCTTCGACACCCTGCTGGAAAAGCTCGCGCCGCAGGAAATCGAAGCCGTGCTGGCGCACGAACTCGGCCACTTCCGCCACAAGCACGTGGTCAAGCGCATCGCCCTGATGGGCGTGATGAGTCTTGCCTTCCTCTGGCTGCTCGGACAACTCCTCGGTCAGCCCTGGTTCTTCGAAGGCCTGGGAGTCGGCGCCGGCAGTACGGCGCTCGGCCTGTTGCTGTTCTCCATGGTGCTGCCGGTCTTCCTCTTTCCGCTGGCGCCGCTGACCTCCGCCCTGTCGCGCAAGCACGAGTACGAAGCCGATGCCTATGCCGCGAAGCAGACCGCCGCCGCCGACCTGATCGCCGCGCTGGTCAAGCTCTATCGCGACAACGCCGCGACCCTGACGCCCGATCCGCTGCATTCGCTGTTCCACGACTCCCACCCCCCCGCCAGCCAGCGCATCGCGCGGCTGCACCACGCATGAGGAAAACATCATGACCATGGTCTGCGATCTCTCCAAGGGCAAGTGCAAGCCCTGCGAAGGCGGCGTGCCGCCGCTTGCCGACTTCGAGGCCGCCGCATTGCTGGCCACGCTGGAAGGCTGGCAGCGCCAGGGCACCATCATTTCCAAAACCTACAAATTCAAGAACTATTACGAAACCATGGCCTTCGTCAACGCCACGGCCTGGATCTCGCACCGCGAGGACCACCATCCCGACCTCGCCGTCGGCTGGGGCCAGTGCACCGTCAGCTACACCACGCACGCCATCGGCGGCCTGTCGGAAAACGACTTCATCTGCGCGGCCAAGATCGATGCCCTGCTCGACCTGTAATCCTCGTTGAACGCCGCCGGCACCATCGTCGCCGCCTTCGGCCGGCACTACGAAATCGAACTGGCCGACGGCCGCCTCGCCACCGGCTATCCGAAAGGCAAGAAAAGCCTGCTGGCGGTCGGCGATGAAGTCCAGTTGAGTCCCGATGGCCAGATCATGGGCCACACCACGCGGCGCAGCCTGCTCTATCGCAGCGACGCCTACCGGCAGAAACTGATCGCTGCCAACGCCACGCAATTGCTGCTGGTGGTCGCCACCGATCCGTCATTCTCCGACATGCTGCTCTCCCGCGCACTGGTCGCCGCCGAACATGAAGGCCTGACCACCACCATCGTGCTCAACAAGTGCGACCTCACCGCCGCGCTGCCCGCCGCCAGAAAGCTGCTGGCGCCCTACATCGCGCTCGGCTGCCGCGTCGTCGAACTCTCCGCCAAGTTCGATCCCTCGCCGCTGCTGCCGCTGCTGGCCGGCGAAAGCTCGGTACTGGTGGGGCAGTCCGGCATGGGCAAATCGACGCTGACCAATGCCCTGGTGCCCGGCGCCGCGGCACCCACGCGCGAGCTGTCCACTGCGCTGGACAGCGGCAAGCACACCACCACCTACGCCCGCCTCTACAAGCTGCCCAATGACACCTGCCCCGGCGGCACGCTGATCGACAGCCCCGGCCTGCAGGAATTCGGCTTGAAGCACCTCACCGCCCAGGAGATCGAATACGGCTTCGCCGAGTTCCGCCCCTTCCTCGGCCAGTGCCGCTTCCGCGACTGCCAGCACGATGCGGAACCCGGATGCGCCATCAAGCAAGGCCTTGCCGAGGGCATAATTCATCCTCGCAGACTGGATCACTTCCGCCAATTCATTTCCGAATCCCGCCATGGATCGCACTGAGCGCTTCTACAAGATCGACCAGATGATCCACGACCGCAAGCTCGTGCCCTTCGTCGACCTGATGGCAGCGCTGGAGGTCTCGCGCGCCACGCTCAAGCGCGACCTCGAATACATGCGCAACCGGCTCAACGCGCCCATCATCTGGGACCGCGATGCCGGCGGCTACCGCTTCGACACCCCGCACGCCGAGGCCGGCGCCCAGTACGAACTGCCCGGCCTGTGGTTCAACTCGGGCGAAGTGCATGCGCTGCTGACCATGCAGCACCTGCTGACCGACCTCGATCCCGGCGGCATCCTCACGCCGCACATCCAGCCGCTGATCGCGCGCCTCAACAGCCTGCTCGGCAGCGCCGAAAACACCGCCGAGGAAATCCGCCGCCGCGTGCTGATCGTCGGCCTCGGCAAGCGCGACCTCAAGCTCGCGCATTTCGAGAAGGTCGGCGCCGCGCTATTGCGCCGCAAGCGCCTGGCCATCACCTACTTCGCCCGCGGCACCGGCCTCACCACCGAGCGCGAAGTGTCACCGCAGCGTTTGGTGTACTACCGCGAGAACTGGTACCTCGACGCCTGGTGCCACCTGCGCAGCGACATCCGCAATTTCGCCCTCGATTCCATCCGCGAAGCCAATGTCCTCGAAAAGAAGGCGCGCGAAGTTTCCCATCGCAGCATGGACGAAGTGCTCGGCCCCGGCTACGGCATCTTCTCCGGGCGCTCGCTGCAGCACGCGAAGCTGCGCTTCACGCCGGAGCGTGCGCGCTGGGTGGCACAGGAACCTGGCACCCGAAGCAGAAGGGCAGCTTCGACGCCGACGGTTCCTGGCGCCTGGAATTCCCCTACGCCGACCACCGCGAGCTGATCATGGACATCCTCAAGTTCGGCGCCGACGTGGAAGTGCTTGGCCCGGCCGACCTGAGGAAGCGGGTCGCCGACGAGGCAGCGAGGATGACGCGGATGTATGCCGTGACGACGAAGCCAGACCGGAAAAGCAGACTGAATGCGAGCGCCGGGAACGCGCCCACTGAATCAAACGGCGGCGAGCGCGACCGCGATTCCGGGAAACGCCTTTAGCAGCTTGGCGTCCATGGTCACGAGTTTCATGCCCAGCGTTCGCGCCAGTGCAACGAACTCGCAGTCATAGGCGGAGCAATCGCTTTCGCGCACCAGTTCCAGCACGCCGAGCGAGTCCACTTCATATTCGGCACCTGCGAGCAGATTTTCCGCTTCGCGCTGGATGCCATGAGCCTGTTCGAAGCTCAGGCTTCCCCGCCGCAGGTAGCCGGCAAGGATGTTGCGAAATTCGCTGCGCCACAGAATTGGTGCCGCCCAGGCGGAATCCCTTTCCAGCAAGGACTCGGCGGCCGGAGTGAATTCGCCCGGCAGGTACAGATAGGCAAGGATGTTGGTATCGACGACGATCATGGGCGGCCTTGCCGCTTCATGGCATCGATGTCCCTGGCCTTGAACTTCGCCGCGCTCAAGCCTGCCCGCAATTCCCGGGCACGAGCCAGTCGTTCGCCGGTAGCGATCCGCGCAGGGGCAAGCACGGACTCCAGGCACACGATCGCCTCACTGTTCAAGCTGCGCCGATGCATCTCGGCAGCAAGCTTCAGGCGATCATAAACATCGTCGGGAATGTTCTTCAGGGTCAGCGTAGTCGGCATGGGAACCTCACACCATAATGGAACCGTAATGGTTTCATTGTACACTCACCGCCACGTGATTCCAATCCCCCGCCAAGGCCAATGACCACCACGCCAAATTCCTTTTGTCAGGAGCAAGCCTGATGCCCGCCAGCCTCGAAGGCCAGCTCGTCGTCGCGCTTTCCTCGCGCGCGCTGTTCGATTTCGAAGAGGAAAACCGCGTCTTCGAGGACCAGGACGATTCCGCCTACATGCGCCTGCAACTGGCACGCATGGAGCAGCCGGCGCGGCCGGGCGTCGCCTTCCCCCTGGTGCAAAAGCTGCTGGCCTTCAACACGCCCGAGCGCCAGCGCGTAGCCGTGGTGATCCTCTCGCGCAACGACCCGGTCTCGGGCCTGCGCATCTTCCGCTCCGCCACGGCCGCCGGCATGCAACTCGAGCGCGGCGTGTTCACGCGCGGCCGGCCGCCCTTCCACTACCTCAAGCCGCTGGGCGCCAACCTCTTCCTCTCCGCCAACGAGATGGATGTTCGCGCCGCGCTGGAAGGCGGCTTCCCCGCGGCGCGCGTGTATTCGACGACGCTGACCGAAGCCGAGCAGCACCCGCAGGAAGTGCGCATCGCCTTCGACGGCGACGCCGTGCTGTTCTCCGACGAGGCCGAGCGCGTGTTCCAGGAACAGGGCCTCGCCGCCTTCCAGGACCATGAAGAAAGCCACGCGCTGCACCCGCTGCCGCCCGGCCCCTTCCTGCCGTTGCTGGAAGCCCTGCACCGCCTGCGCGCCGACAGCGCCGGCTGCCCGATGAAGATCCGCACCGCGCTGGTCACCGCACGCAGCGCCCCCGCCCACGAACGCGCGATTCGCACCCTGATGGAATGGAAGGTGGAAGTCGACGAAGCCATGTTCCTCGGCGGCCTGGAGAAGACCAACTTCCTCAGCGAGTTCGAACCCGACTTCTTCTTCGATGACCAGACCCGGCACTGCGAGCCGGCGTCACGGCTGGTGCCGACGGGGCATGTGGTTAGTGGGGTGGCGAATCAGGAATAGCCGGCGCGGGAGTGTCATTTGAGGCGCGGCGATATAATCAACGCAATTCGCATTGCGCGAAGCAACCAGCACTCAGGTGATTTCATGAAGCCTTCCGTGGCCCTGCAGGCACATCGAGACCGGATCCGAAGCGTGGTGGAAAGCCACGGCGCGCGCAACCCGCGCGTCTTCGGTTCCGTCGTCCATGGCACGGACGGAGACTCCAGCGACCTCGACCTGCTGGTCGATCCCATCGAAGGCCGCACCACGCTGCTCAGTCTGGTTCGCATCAAGCGCGACATCGAGGCGATCACCGGCGTCGCCACCGATGTCCTCACGCCAATGTCGCTGCACGAGCGCTTCCGCCAAGCCGTGCTGGCCGAAGCGCTGCCCGTATGAGCGACAAGGCGCGCCCTTTGATTCATCGAAAGTCGGCGTTGGTGAGACGGCGATTCAGCTTGATTTGAAACACAATCCGAAGCTGACCCCAAATTGCTCCGCGGCACGCTTGAAGCCAAGTGAAGTAGTGCCTCTGCCAAAATCACAGAAGATTGTCTTGGTCGTTTTCGTCGGGCTATTGATTGCCTTGATGTTTATCGGCGGTCTAACAAGGCAGTAGCTGATGCACGGTTATGGATGTGTCGCTCACAGCAATCTCAATAGACGCCTTCCGGCCAAGAATGGACCTGCGGCCTTGAATCTCCAAAGCGGTCATTGTCCCCCTGCGCGCGTGTAAATACTCTTAGCGCGCACGAAGCTCCCGACGCCAAGATTTGGCACCTCATTAGGACTAACAATGTTCCCGAACTGGCATGACGGCCTGTATTTACCAACAGTAGCTGACGAGGTGCATATCGTCGCTCCTCATGCCATCACGATAACAAACTCAGATGGATTCCCCGCCGAGCTCAGAATCAATGTTCAGCCAAAGTCGACAGATGGCATTCTCAGCTCCCGCGCGAAAGCGTTGGCTGCGTTGCTTCGACGCACCCATGGTGACACGGCCGCTTTTCTCGATCGGTACCTGCGCGCGAATGAGGAGGCGCCGGACCTCGACGACCTAAGGGTTGACCTAAAGAACATTCTTGAGAATCACCGGTCGGCGCTCGAGTATGTAGCGCACTTCATGGCGGAGCGTTGCTCACCTATCCCGAGTCGTGATCGGGTGCAGTTCCCGATTGCCCATCCAAATGATGATGCGACGACGTTCTCCAAGAAGCTCGGGGGATGGTTTCCTGGCTTGGAATCGACGGCACCCGCACTTATCGAGTATCTCCTGTCAATTCAGCACTTCGCAGGAGAGCGCTGGCTGTCCGATTTCGCTGATCTGACAAACTTCAACAAGCACCATGCGCTTTCAGAACAGGAGTTGGCGGAGTTCGATTCCATCGTTCTTCGAGTTGGGGAGGTGGGCTTGCGCCTAGGAGAACTGGGGCTCGAATCAGTCAGCATTGAGGAGGGCGGGAGTATCTTGTTTCAGGCGAAAAATGAGCCGTTCCCAGCGCTCCGGGGGCCGCAGCAGATCGATGCCCGGACGCGCGCGTTGTCCCACGCCGACGCGGAGATCGAGCTCCTTTGGGAGCGTCGACGCCTGTACCGCATTGCGGGCGCCTCGAAATCGATCGCCGGAATGGTGTGGGAAGTGTCGAAGAATGTCTTTCGCGTGGTGGATAAGGTTCCCGTGCTTCTGGGTGCCGCAGTGAGTCCGCGGAAGGCCGACTAACAATTCGTTGCAGTTTATAACGAGTGCAATTGGGGTCGGAGTGATTTGACTTTCTGACCGCCCGATAGGCGGCGTCGCGTGGGCATCCATCCTTCGCAAACCTCAAGCTCGAAATGATTCCCCTGTTCAAAAGTCGGCGCCGGCGACACGGCGACGCGGCCAGCGCCCAGGCCAGTTCAGCAAAAGCGCGCAGGCCGAGCCTCAGTACGACACCGAGAACGTGACGAAGGCCGCGCGCCGTTCCGGCAGCAGGCCGAAGGCCGAATCCGGCTTGCCGCCGTAGGCGCGCAACCCCGCATCCAGCCGCCACTTGTCTGCGGCATAGCCGGCGGACAGCGTCAGGTTGCGGCCGCCGTTGTCGAGCGAGGCCATCCAGTCGGCCGCCGCGCTCCATTTGCCGGCGGGCTCGGTCCAGGCCAGGCGTGCCAGCAGGCCGCGCCGCGCCAGGTTGCCCTGTTCGAACAGGCGCGTCGAGGCCGCGTTGGCGCCGGCGACGGCGATCTCCGGCACGCCCGGCAGGCCGCGCAGTGCGGCCCTTGCCACGGCATTGGTGCGCAGCCGCCGCCAGTCGTCGGCCGAGTTCGCGCTGCCGTCCCACCACAACTCGCCCATCGCCGAGATGCCGCTCTCGGCGGTCCAGGTGGCGCCGAGCAGGGCCTTGCTGACCCCGCCGTGCGATTCCACCTGCAGCGCCCGCGCCGCGTCGAGCAACTGCGCCACGCCGGCCCCCGCCGCCAGCGGCACGCGCCGCTCGCCGCGCTGCTGGAGCAGCAGCGAGCCATGCAGTTCCACCGCGTCGCTCGGCACCGCCGCGAAGCCGGCGCCCAGTTCCAGGCCGTTGCGCGCCGAAGCGCGGGCGACGCCATGAAAGTCGGCGCCGGCGACACGGCGAAACAGGCGCAGCGCCAGCGAAGCGTCGTCGCGCGCGGCGGCCGTGTCCCCCAAGGGGACTTCCTTCGGGGCGCTGCCTGCATTGCCCGGGCCGTGGCCGGGATTGGCGAGGATCAGCGACCAGGCGCTGTCGGCGTCGAAGTTGTCCCAGGCGATCATCGGAATGCCGGTCAGCGGCGGCGGCGCCAGTTGCAGGCGCGACTCGCGCTGCAACACATCGAGCGGGCGGAAGGCGTAGCCGACGTCGCCCGATAGCACCTTGCGCCCGGCGCTGAAACGCTCGCCGCCCAGCGTGAAGTCGACGTAGGCCTCGTGGGCGACGAATCGGGTGTCGGGCTTTGCGCCCTCCTGCCCGCTCGCCGTAACGGTCGCCAGCAGGTTCAGCGGGCCGAGCCTGCCGCGCGCCTCCTGCTCGATGCGCGCGCGGTCGCGGCCGAAGCCGGTCAGCGGCAGGCCGGTGCCGAATATGCTGTCGTCGCGCAGGCTGCGCGCCTCGGCGATCGCGCGCGTGGTCCAGGCGATGTCGATGCCCGGCGCCTCCTGCGCCGCCGCCGGCCCCGCGATGGCGGTAAGCAGCAGCGCGAAAAGTCGGCGCTGGCGATACGGCGTTTTCATTGCGGCGACTCCGCACGCACCAGGAAAGCCGGGTTGAACCACTCGTCGCCCAGCGTCTTCGGCGTGCGCGAGAGGTAGTGAACCTCGGTGCTGCGTTCCTTCTGCAGATGGTCGGTCAGGGTCATGGTTGTCACCTGGCGGCGGCCCCCTGCGTCACTGGCCTCGCCCAGCGTGAAGCTCGCCACCTTCGCCAGCTTGTCCGAGGCCACGTACAACTCGGCCTGCACCGGCGCGTGGCCCTTCTTCGCAATCCAGGCCACCACGCGCGGATAGCTGACGCCCTTGCGCGTCGCCGTGAGTTCCAGCTTGACGCAGGGCTGGCCGGCGACGGTTTCCTCGCCGAGCGACGCGGCCGCGTAGTCCTCGCCCCAGGTCATGGTGGCGATGTCGCCGCTCGATGCCTCGCCCAGCAGCTTCTGCATCGGCGTGATGCGCAGCGGGCGCTGGCTGCTGGGCATCATCAGCCAGAAGTCGTCGCCCTGCATCAGCAGCTTCTGCCCGCGCTCGGCGGGGCTGCGGAACAGCACCAGCAGGCGATTGCCGGGCTTCGGGTACACCGTGTAATTGCGCGTCTTGTCGAGCTGGCCGGCCTTGAAGCTGCGGATCTCGGTCTCGACGCGGCCGGCATCCATCGCCAGGCGGTAGGCGTCGGCGTCCTTGACCAGGGCCTGCAGCTTGGCGTCGGCAGCGAAGGTCGCCGTGGTTGCGGCAATGCCGATGGCAAGCAGCACGGATTGAATGAGTGTTTTGTTAAACATGAGCGAGAGCCTCTGTGATGGGTTTGTGTGCGGCGCGACGGCTGACGAACCAGGCGGCGGCCGCGGCCAGCGCCACCACGACCAGCGTGGCGCCAAGGTAGAGCGGTGGGAAAGCTCAGCAGCAGCGGGTAACCGATCGAGCGTCCCGGCGGCGGCGGCATTTCGAGGCCGGCGAAGAGCAGCGCCAGCGTGGTGGCACCCGCCGCCAGCATGCCGATCGCCGCGCCCGCCGCGCCGATGGCCGCACCTTCGAGCACGAAGTTGCGCACCACTTCGCCGGGCTGGGTGCCGATCGCGCGCAGGGTGCCGATCTCGCGGGTGCGCTCGACCGCCCGCCCAGCGTTGCTCATGGCGAAGGCGACGATCACCACCATGATCAGGCCGAGGATACCGAAGATGCGGTTGTACAGCGCGCGCACCGCCTGGTAGAAGACCGCCATGTCGCGCCAGGTGCGCACCGCCAGTTCCGGGTGGGTGGCCTTTACCTGCGCCGCCATCGCCTCGGTCTGCGCCGTGTCCTTGAGGTAGATGGCGAGGATGCCGACCTTGTCCGTCAGCAGCAGGCGCTGCACGGCGCGGATGTCGGTCATCACCAGGCGGCGGTCGATCTCCGGCACGCCGGTCTTGACGATACCGCGCACCACCGCATCCACCGCGTTGAGGTTGCCTTCGGTGGTGGTGCCGAGCAGGGTCAGCAGGCCGCCCGCCCTCACCTTCATCAGCGTCGCCAATTCGTCGCCGATGACGATTTCCGGGCACCGCCTCCGGCGGCCCTGGCGCCTCGCCGGCTGACGAAATCGAGCTGCAGCCCGCGCAGGGCGGAAATCCACGTCCGGATCGACGCCGCTGCCGATGAATACCGCCGACTTGTCGCCATTCGAAACCAGGCCCGAAAACTGGATGCGCGGCGCTACCGCGCGCACCCCGGGCAGCGCCGCGTAGTGCGCTACCAGCGCCGCTGCGCCGGAGGCCGTGCTGCAGCGGCGTCATCGTCGTTGTCGAAGCCGCGCTTTGCTGCCGGCACCACGTGGCCGCTGTCGCGCGCCGTCATTTCCTCCAGCGATTCGTGGGTGAACAGCGCGAAGCCGCCGCCGATCAGCACCGCCGCGGTGCCCGCCAGGCCGTGATCAGCATCGCGGTGAGCGAGCGGCGCTTGTTGCGCATCACGTTCTCCCAGGCAAACAGGATCCACTTCGTTTCAGTTCTCCAGT